>CAZCUW010000006.1:0-77851 GCA_964502035.1 uncultured Sphingopyxis sp.
TGAATCAGAAATTACCCTCCATGGGAATCCTGTTTATGGGTATGTGACCTAGGCTATTCCCTCTTTCCGTTCGTGCTGAGCTTGTCGAAGCACTGTCCTTCTTTTAGGCAAGAAAAGAGCGGCCCTTCGACAAGCTCAGGGCGAACGGAAAGAGATGTCCGCCTGTGACCCTGAAAATCGCGACCTTCAATATCAACGGGATCAAGGCCCGCCTGCCGCGCCTGATCGAGTGGCTCGAAGAAACGCAGCCCGACGTCGCTTGCCTGCAGGAACTGAAATCGAGCGACGAGACGATGCCGACCAAGGAGATCGAGGCAGCGGGGTACGGCTTTCTCTATCACGGCCAAAAGGGCTTCAACGGCGTCGCGATCCTCGCGCGTGGCGCCCAGCCGGTCGAAACCCAGCGCGGCCTCGCGGGCGAGGATGAGGACGAGCAGTCGCGCTATCTGGAGGCTGACGTCCACGGGGTGCGCGTCGCGTCAATCTATCTGCCCAACGGCAACCCGCAGCCGGGGCCGAAGTTCGATTATAAGCTGCGCTGGATGGCGCGGCTGCGCGAGCGGGCGAAATTCCTCCTCGCCGCTGAAATCCCGACGATCCTGACCGGCGATTACAACGTCATCCCGCACGACGACGATGTGTGGGATCCGCGGATGATGGCGACCGACGCGCTGATGCAGCCCGAATCGCGTGACGCGTGGTTTCGCCTGCTCGGCGATGGCTGGACCGACGCGATCCGCAGCCGGCATCCGGCGGGCGGCATCTGGACCTTCTGGGACTATCAGGCTGGCGGCTGGCAGCGGGACCATGGCTTTCGCATCGATCATCTGCTGCTCAGCCCGGCGCTTGCCGACCGCTTGGTCGACGCCGGGGTCGACAAGGATCACCGCGGCCGCGAGAAGGCGAGCGACCATGCGCCGACCTGGGCGGTGCTGAGCTAAGCGTCCGGATACAGCGTCGACATCACCCGTTTCGGGTCGAGCGCATAATGATGCGCCACCGCCGCCGCGATCACACTTTCCAGCGACCGCGTTGGTTTGAGATCGCGGCCGTCGAGCCGCGCTGAAGCCGCGAGCCCCGGCCAGTCGGCTGAAATCTTGCCCCCCGCCGCCAGCCTGCCGCCGAGCAGCATCGCAGTCGATGCGGTGCCATGATCGGTGCCGCCGGTGCCGTTGACCTCGACCGTCCGGCCAAATTCGGTGGCGACAATGACCAGCGTGTCGTTCCACGCCGGACCAAGCCCGGTCTGCAACGCCCCGACCAGCTGATCGAGCCCGCGCAATTGTGCGTTCAGCCGCCCGCGCTGGCCGCTGTGCGTATCCCAGCCGCCGGTTTCGACCATCATCACCCGCGCGCCGTCGGCGGGCAGCATCAGCGACGCCGCGAGCTTGCCGAGATCGGCGCCGTTGCGGCCGTTGTTGCCGCCGATGTCGCTCGCCAGCTCCTGCGTCTTGACCGCGCTGTCCCATAGCGGATGGAGCAGCTTGTCGTCGGCGTAGAGCGCCGACAGCCGCGCGATCAGGTCGCCGTCGGCCTGCGGCAGGCGGCTCGGCGCGTAGGTGCCGACCTGGACGGTGCCGCGCAGCGCCAGCGGCACCGCGGGCGCGATGGCGAGCGCGTCACGCTCGGCGGCGGGAAGCAGGGTCAGCAGCCGCCCGACCCAGCCATCGGCGCGGCCATAGGGCCGCGCCCCGCCGCCCTCGAGCATGTTCTGGCCGTCGAAATGCGACCGGTCGCGATAGGCGGTGGCGACGGCGTGGGCAAAATGCGCTTGGCTGCCCGCGTAGAGCCCCGCGGTCGTCGCCAGCGCCGGATGCAGCGTGAACATCGCGTCGAGCTTGACGCCGCCAGCGGTTTCATCAGCCATCGCGCGGCGGGCCGCGGCGAACGCCGGGTCACCGGTCGGCGCCACCGTCGCCAGCCCGTCGGCGGCGCCGCGCTGGATGATGAAGACCAGCCGCCTGGGCGTCGCCGCCGCGGCATAGGCAAAGCCGGGCAATGCGCCCGCAGCGGCAACGGTGATCCCCGACAGGATGATCGAACGGCGCGAAAGGATCATCATCTATCTCCGCAAAAATTCGGGGCTGGCGAACAGCATCGCGATGCCCTGTCCCGGGCTGTCGGCGCGGGCGATCGCTTGCCCGGTCGCGGGGGTCAGCGCATCGGCGAGGACGAGCGGGGCCAGTTGGCGCGCATCGGCGCGGTCGCCGATCCGCCCCGCGATCCGGCTCGCCAGCTCGACGCGCTGCATCAACCCCGCCGATCCCGCCCAGGTCGCGACCTTGTCGTCATAGCCCGCGGGCGACCCGGGGCGCCAGATCGGCTGACCCAGCTGGGTGAACATCGCCGCGACATTCTGTCTTTCGCCCAGCGCCGGGATTTTCAGCGCGCGCAGCATCGACACCGTCCAGTCCCATGGCGATTTGAACAGCGTCGGCGTTGCGGCCCAGGGTTCGGGTGATGCGACGAGCGTGCGATAGAGCGACGACAGATCGCCACCGGTGTTGACGAAATCGGCGGCGAGCCGATCGACCAGCGCCGCGGGCGGATCGTCGGCGGTGACATGGCGCGCCAGCTTGGTCGCGACATGGCGCGCGGTGGCCGGATGGACGGCCAGATCGCGCAGGATCGCCTCGGCTTGCCCGGCGCCGACGGCGTCATAGCGCCGACCCAGCACGGTCTGCGCGCCGGGTTCGTGCAGCGGCGCGATAAACACCGTCGCACCCGGTGCGGCATCGGCGGGCATCAGCCGCTGACCCGCGCCGCGCCCGAGCCCGGCGACGGTCAGCCCGGTGAGCGCCTTGGCAAAGGCGGTGACGTCGGCCTGGGTATAGCCTGTCCGGACGCCCAGCGTGTGCAGTTCCAATATCTCGCGCGCCAGATTTTCGTTCAGCCCCGGCGCCTGGCGGTTGCCGCGATTGCGGACGCGGGTCGCGAACGCGCTGTCGGGGCCGAAACTCTGCGCCTGGTCGAGGTACAGCAGCATCGCGGGATGGCGCACCGCGGCGATCAACAGGTCGGCAAACTTGCCCATGATATGCGGGCGGATCGCCTCGTTTTCATAATTGCCGACAAAGCCGATCACCGTCTGCTTGTCCGCCGACACCGCAAAATGATTGGCCCAGAAATGGACGAGCCGTTCGGGGAAGGGGGTTGGCGTCGCAATCGCCGCGGTCAGCCGCGCCGCGGAGGCATCGACATAATGGCGCCGGATCGCCAAGCGCGACAGCCGCCGCAATTCGGGGTCCATGCCCTTTTCGGCCTCACTCATCGGCGTTTCGGCAGCCGCGCGGCGCATCGCCTGCCGATCCTCGCGATATTCGACATAGGCGGTGGCGATCGCCGCGCGGCCCGCGAGCCCGGTCAATGCGGCGGGCGCGGGGTCATAGTCGCCAAGCTGGCGGGTCAGCCAGGCTTTCGCGTCGCCGATCGCGGGATCGTCATAACGGCGACCCAGGCCGAAGCGGTTTGCAGCAAGATATTGGACTGCCATAACAAAGCCTTTCATGCCCCAAACGCACGATGGCCCCATTTTGTCGCAAAGCTGTCCCAGCCGTCAGAGCGGTTTGTCGTAAATCTGATACACCCGGTTGACCTTGGCATCGATCGCCTCGGCGACCGCGTTCATCCCCTGATTATCGTCGAGCACCCAGCCGATGTCACCGCGTTCGGTGCCATAATCGCGCACCGCATCGCGGCGGATGAGTTCGATCATCATGAACGCCAGCGTGCTCGCCATGCGGCTGTTCTGCAGCTTTTTGGCGACCCCCATCAGCGGCACGCGCAGGGTGCGGCTTTTCGGCTTGCGCAGCCACCACAGCAACCGCGCCCAGTTGAACGGGAGCAGCGATCCGTCCATGTCGATCAGCAATTCGTTGATGTTGGGCAGCACGATGGTGAACGCGACCGCCTCGCCGTCGAGTTCGGCGACGCGGACCAGATCCTCGAATACGATCGTTTTCAGCTTTTTGCCGACAAAGGCGATTTCGCTGTCGGTCAGCGGGACGAAACCCCAATTGTCCGACCAGGCGTCGTTGAGCAGCCCCATGATCAGCGCCGCCTCGGCGTCGAAATTGCGCTTATCGACCTTGCGGACACGGATCCGCGCGTTCTTTTCGCCCGCCGCGACGATGCGGTTCACCAGCGGCGAAAACCCCTCTTTGACATAGACATCATAGTTGATCAGCCGCTTGATCGGGCGATAGCCGCTGCCCTCGACCCAGCCGCGATAGAGCGGGCTGTCGTGCCCCATCATCACCGTCGGGCGGTTGTCGAACCCTTCGATCAGCAGCCCGGGTTCGTCCCAGACCGAAATCGACAGCGGGCCGAGCGAACGGTGCATACCCTGACCGCGCAGCCAATCCTCGGCGGCGGCGAGCAGCGCGCGGGTGGTTTCTTCGTCTTCGGCGTCGAGCAGCCCCCAGTTGCCGGTGCCCGGCCCCATCCCCTGCGCCGCGGGCTGCGCCAGCGCGAGGTCGTCGATATGCGCCGAAATGCGCCCGACGGTGCGGCCCTTGCGGCGCGCCAGGAACAGCTGCGCCCGGCCATGTTCGAACCAGGGATTCTTGCCCGGGGTGAGCAGGTTATAGACCTCTCCCTTCAGCGGCGGCACCCACGCCGGGTCGCCGCGGTTGAGGCGAAAGGCGAGCTCGACAAACTCGCGCGTGTCGCCCTTGTCCTTGACCTTGTGGATGGTGATCGGGCCGTCCGAATGTCCGCTCATACTGGTTTCCTGAAATGCCAACCCTATATGTCTGGCGACGCATTAGGGCATCGCCGCGGCGCTGGCGACCCGCATTTGGCCATTTTGCTGCCATGAAATCATGATGAAGAGTGCAGGTTATGACGACGATCAATCCCCCCGCCGATCGGATCGCGACGCCGTTCGCGAAGTCGGCAGTCAAGACGCCCAAATCGGCGATCGCCGACGATATGGCGATGATCCGCGCGGCGTCAGAGCTGACGCGCGACCTGACGACGCCCAGCCCGCGCATCTATTGGACCGATTTTCTGGCGTCGGCGTTCATCGGCTATACCGGGGTCGCGGCCGCGATTTTGGCGCCGACGACGGCGTGGGCGCTCGCCGCGGCGCTGGTCGCGATCCTCGCGCTCTATCGCGCCGGCAGTTTCATTCACGAGCTGACGCATATTCGCAAAAACGCGCTGCCGGGCTTTCGTTTCGCCTGGAACATGCTCGTCGGGGTGCCGCTGCTGATCCCGTCGTTCATGTATGAGGGCATTCACAGCCTGCACCACAACCGCACCAAATATGGCACGGTCGAGGATCCCGAATATCTGCCGCTCGCGCTGATGAAGCCGTGGACAGTGCCGTTGTTCGTGGTCACCGCGGCGCTGGCGCCGCTCGCTTTGCTGGTCCGCTATGCGGTGCTGACGCCGCTGTCGTTCCTGATCCCGCCGCTGCGCCGCGTGGTGATGGAGCGTTATTCGGGACTGATCATCAACCCGCTGTTCCGCCGCAAAGCGCCCGAGGGCGAATTTCGCCGCCAGTGGGCGTGGCAGGAAGGCGGCGCCTGGGCATGGTCGAGCCTGCTGATCGCCGCGGGCGTGTTCGGCTGGGTGCCACTGCGCGCGCTGCTGATTTTCGGCGCGATCGCCGCGGCGACGCTGGTGCTCAACCAGATCCGCACCTTGGTGGCGCATCTTTGGGAAAATGACGGTGACGTTTTGACCGTGACCGGACAGTTCCTCGACAGCGTCAATGTCCCGCCGCCGGGCCTGCTGCCCGAATTGTGGGCGCCTGTGGGCCTGCGCTATCACGCGCTGCACCATCTGCTGCCGGGCGTCCCCTATCACGCGCTCGCCGAAGCGCATCGCCGGTTGAAAGACGCGCTGCCGACCGATTCGCAATATCATGGCGCGAATTACGACAGCCTGCCGCAGCTGGTGCGCAATCTGGTTGCCGGTTCGGCGCGGGGTGCCGCGGCTTAACAGTTCGTCATTGCGAGCGAAGCGAAGCAATCCAGAGCGGCTTGTCACGCCCTGGATTGCTTCGCTTCGCTCGCAATGACGGTGGCCCTATTCCTCGGTCCTAATCAAAATCATCTCGCCGATCAGCGCGAACAATATGAACGGTCCCCACGCCGCCAGAAACGGCGAGTAAGCGCCCAGATCACCCATCGCGAGGGCGAAATTGTCGGCGACGAAATAGGCGAAGCCGAGTCCCATCCCCAGGATGGCGCGGATGAACAGCTTGCCCGAGCGCGCCAGCCCGAACGCCGCGACGGCGCCGAGCAGCGGCATCAATATCGCCGACAACGGCCCCGAAATCTTGTGCCACAGCACGCCTTTCAACGCATCGACCGGCCGCCCCGCCGCCTCGAGATCGGCGATCGCCGATCGCAGCTGGAGGAAGGGCAGCTCGTCGCCGTCAACCTGCGCCAGCGTGAACTGGTCGGGGCGCACATTCTTGGCCGCGACGATCGTGCCGAGCGGCTCGACGGTGCCTGACCGGCGCAGAAAGCGCGTCGCGCCGGTCAATTCCCAGCCGCCCGCGACCGCGCGCGCGCTATCGGCTTTCAGCATCGACGACAGCACGCCGCCGGTGCGTTCGTAAATGGTGACGCCGCGCAGGATGATCGCGGGACCGCCGGTTTCGACCGTGGCCGCGTTGATCAGGTCGTCGCCGTCGCGGACCCAGATGTTGCTGCGCACGCCATTGTCGGGGGGCACCCGTTTATACTCGACCTTTTGCCAGGCGCCGAGCGCCGCGGTCGAGCGGGTGACGATGCGTTCGTTAAAGGCAAAGCTGATCCCGGCGACCAGCAGCGCGGCGAGGAACAGAGGCGCCAGCACCTGATGCGCCGACATGCCCGCCGCCTTCATCGAGACGACTTCGCTGTTCTGGTTGAGCGTGATCAAGGTCAGGATCGTGCCGAGCAGCACCGAAAAGGGCAGGAAGGTCTCGATAATCTGCGGCAGGCGCATCCCGACATAGCGCCAGACGTCCGAATCGCTGTTGCCCGCGACCGCGAGGATCTTGCCGCTTTCACCCAGCAGGTCGAGCGTCTGCAGGATCAGCACCAGCGCGAACAGGATCGAGAAAGAGCGGATCAGGAACAGGCGGCCGACATAGAGCGCCATCGTGCGCGACGGGAAAAAATGAAGCTGGTGCATATCAGGTCAGGCTTTCCACGACCCGCGGCTTGCGCTGGAACAAAGTCATCAGCCCGCGAATCTTTTGCGCCGCTTTCGCCGCGACGCGCTCGAGCGCGCCGATCGGCTGGCCGCCCGGGACATGCGCGACGACATAATACATCCAGATCGCCAGCGCCGCGAACAGCAGGAAGGGCACCCACAAAGCGATGACCGGATCGATGACGCCGCGCGCGCCCATATCCTCGGCATATTGATTGATCTTGTGCTGGGTCACCAGCAGCACGATCGACAGGAACACCCCGAGCGACGAGGTCGACCGTTTGGGCGGGATCGCCAGCGCGATGGCGATCAGTGGGATCAGGAACATCGACAACACTTCGACGATGCGAAAGTGGAAATTGGCGCGCAATTCCAGCCGCGTCTGCTCCGACTGGCTGGCATCCTTGCCGGCGACGAACAACTCGGGGATCGTCATTTCGCGGTCGGCGCCGCCGCGGGTGCGAAACGCCTCGATCTTGGGCAGCGGGATCGGCAGGTCGTGATTGTCAAAGGTCAGCACCCGCGGCACCGAGAATTTGGGCGATTCGTGGATCAGCACCCCCTGCGACAGCCGCAGGATGATCGTGTCGGGATCGTCGGTGGCCAGGAACTGGCCGCGCGCCGCGGTCGCCGACACGCGCTGGCCGTCCCGATTGTCGCCGCGCACGAAAATGCCGCGCAGGCTGCGTCCGTCTTCATAGCTTTGCTCGATCCGCAATGTCATGCGATCGCCCAATTTGGTGAACTCACCGACCTTGATCGACGCGCCCAAGGCGCCCGAACGCAGCTCGAACTGCAACCCTTCATAGGCGTAGCGGGCGATCGGCTGGATAAAGCCGACGATCGCCAGGTTGAGCGCCGCCAGCGCGATCGCATACGCAAAAGGCACCCGCATCAGGCGCCCGAAACTCATGCCCACGCCCTTCAGAACGTCGAGCTCGCTCGACGTCGCGAGCCGCCGAAAGGCCAGCAAAATGCCGAGCATCAGCCCGATCGGGATGCCGAGCGACAAATATTCGGGGATCAGATTGGCGAGCATCCGCCACACGACGCTGACCGGCCCGCCTTCGGTGGCGACAAAGTCGAACAGGCGCAGCATCTTTTCCAGCACAAGCAGCATCGCCGACAGGACCAGCGTCCCCAGCATGGGAAAAAAGATGAGACGCGCGATGTAGCGGTCGATGGCAGGCAGCTTATTCAATCTTTCGTCGCCCCATCACCATGATTTGGCCGCAAATGGTTCCGATATGCCGATGCAAGGGCGACAGGAACCCGTGTTGGCAGGTGCATTATGCGTTTGCTGGCGTGGCTATAACCTCTGGAGGTATTGAGGTCATGTCGAAAATTATACTCGCCGGCATACTCGCCGCTGGCGCTGCCGGCGCGCTGATCGCGCCCGTCGCGGCGCAGGGTGCGGCACTCGGTCCGGCGGCGGCGCTGTGCAACAGCAACGCGACCGCGGTGCTGGTCGATGTCCGCGGCTTCAAGGCGCGCTCGGGAACGCTGCGCGTACAGATATACAGCGCGAACAGCGGTTATCTCGACAAGCGCAAGTGGATCGAACGCGTCGATCTTCCGGTGCTGAAATCGGGCCCCATGCAGGTTTGCGTGCCAGTGAAAGGACCAGGCAGCTATGTCGTTTCGGTCCGTCACGATCTGAACGGCAACGGCAAGTCGGACCGTAGCGATGGCGGCGGACTTTCGGGCAATCCCGATATGAAGCTGTTCGATTTCATTACGAAGCGGAAGCCCAAGCTGGCCGAGGTCAGCTTTGCGGTCGGCGACGCGACGAAGCGCGTGCCGGTCACGCTGAACTATGTCAGCGGCTTGTCCTTCAAGCCCGTCGGCTAGGGCTCGATGGCGAGCGTCGCGCTTCTTTCCAATCCGCGTTCGACCGGCAACCGTGCCCTGTTGCCGCGGGTTCGCGAATATTGCGCGGCGCATCCCGACATTTTTCATTATGAGGTCGAGGACGTCGATCAGATCGGCGAGGCGATCCGCACCATCGCGATGGTCAGCCCGCGCGTCGTCGTCATCAACGGCGGCGACGGCACGGTGCAGGCCGCGCTGACCGAATTATATTCGGGTGGTCATTTCGGCGGTTCGCCGCCGCCGGTCGCGGTGCTGCCGAACGGCAAGACCAATTTGATCGCGCTCGACCTGGGCGCCGAGGGCGATCCGATCAAGGCGCTGCGGCGGGTGATCGAGCTCGTCAACTCGGGCCAGCTGGAAGATCATGTGATCCAGCGCCAGCTGATCTCGCTCGACAGCGGCGGCGAAGCGCGCCCGGTGCTCGGCATGTTCCTTGGCGGCGCCTATCTTGCCGATGTGATGCTCTATTGCCGCAATCGCATCTATCCGCTCGGGCTGCCCAATGGCGTGTCGCATTTTCTGGCGGCGATCCTCGGGCTGTTCGCGATGTTCTTCGGCCTCGGCGGCGGGCGCCTGCCGCCCAAGCCCGAGGCGATGACTGTGTCGTTGATCCGGCAAGGGGAGTATAAGGGCAAATTCTCGCTGCTGATCGTCACGACGCTGGAAAAATTGCTGCTCAGCATCCGCACCAACGACAGCGCAGGGGAAAGCGGGCAGATGAAATTGCTCGCGGTCGAACGCGGGTTCGGCGCGCTGGCCCGTATGCTCGGCGCGACCTGGCGCGGCACGCTGGGGCAGAATCAGCTCGACGGGGTGCATTTCCGGCAGGGCGACGAAATCCGCATCGAGGGCGAACGGTCGAACGTGATTCTGGATGGCGAAATTTTCCAGGCGAAGCATGGCATGCCGATCATCCTGACATCGACGCAGCCGGTTCCGTTCCTGCGCCTCGCCGCCTGAACGCGCGCGCGTGTCCGCCCTGATCGATCTGGTCCGCACCGAACTGGCGACCCCGGTCGAGCCGCGCGTTGCGGCGATGGCGCAAGCGATCGCGGCGCAATATCCAGGCAGCGCGCGCGCCGTGCTGTTTTACGGCAGCTGCCTGCGCGAGACCCAACTGGACGGGCTGATGCTCGATTTCTACCTGATCGTATCGGACTATAGCGATGCCTATCCGAAACGGTGGATGGCGGTCGCCAACCGGCTGATTCCGCCCAATGTGTTTCCGTTCCAGCACGATGGACTGATCGCCAAATATGCGGTGCTCAGCGAGGCCGACTTTCACCGCCTGAACGGCGCCGAGACGCGCAATGTGTCGGTGTGGGCACGCTTCGCCCAGCCCTCGCGACTGGTGTGGGCGGTCGATGATACGGCGCGGCAGCGCGCGGTGGCGGCGGTCGCGCGTGCCGCGCCCACCTTGCTCGCGGCGGCCGGGTCGATCGACGGTGAGCCGCCGCTCGACTGGTGGCGGCGCGCCTTTGCGCTGACCTACTCGGTCGAACTGCGCGCCGAGCGGACCGGGCGGGCGCAGTCGGTGGTCGATGCCGCCGCCGACCGCTACCAACGGTTCAGCGTCCCTGCGATGGCGGCGATCCCCGTCGGCACGCGCGGCGGCGCTTGGTCGCGGCGGCGGATCGAGGGCAAGGCGCTCAGCATCGCGCGGCTCGCCAAGGCCAGCCTGACCTATGCCGGCGGGATCGATTATCTGGCGTGGAAAATCAATCGTCACGCGGGGACCAAGATCGAGATCAAACCGTGGCAGCGCCGCTGGCCGCTGGTCGCCGCGCTGACGCTGGTGCCGCGCCTGATGAAAAGCGGCGCGATCCGGTAGAGCGGCGGATCATTTCAGATTTTGCGCACAGCGCTATCCGACTGATTGCCTCGCCGCCAGCCGCTGTCCCTCGCCTGACCGGGCCTCGCCGCAACGGCGGATCGCCTGATCGAGCGCGTTGAGGGTGAAGGGTTTGCGGAGCACGTCATGGTCGCCGAAACTCGCGGTCTCGCTCGCGTCGCCCGAATAGCCGGTCACGAACAGCACCGACAATTCGGGCCAGCGCTGCTTGAGCCGCGCGACCAGTTCGGGGCCGGTGAGGTCGGGCATCAGCACGTCCGACAGGATCAGGTCGAACCCGCCGCCATCGGCCAGCCGTCCTTCGACGAGCCGCTCGGCCTCCAGCGGATTGCCGCACCCGACCGCGCTGTGGCCCAGTTCCTCGACCGCGTCGACCGTTGCGGCGAGCACGCGCTGGTCGTCCTCGACCACCAATATGTTCAGCGCTTCGGTCGGCGCGGCGTCGGCGGCGTGGCCATCACTGTCACTTTCGGTGGTTACAACCTGCTGCGGCTTTGCCACCGGCAGCAGCATGGCGACGCTGGTGCCTTCGCCTTCGGTCGATGAAATCTGCACCTCGCCGCCCGACTGGCGGCAAAAGGCAAAGACCTGGCTCATGCCCAGCCCGGTTCCCTGACCGGCGGGCTTGGTGGTGTAAAAGGGGTCGAACACGCGCTCGAGCACGCCGGGCGCCATCCCGCATCCGGTGTCGATCACCTGCACCGCCAGCGCCTTGCCGTTGCCGTCGCCCAGGGTGCGGATGGTCAGCGAGCCATGGCCGTTCATCGCGTCGCGCGCGTTGACCGCGAGGTTGAGGAGGGCGTTTTCAAACTGCTGCCGATCGAGCCAGCAAGCGAGGCCGTCGGCATGAAGATCGAGCGTCAGCGCGATGCGGTCGCCGATCGTCCGTTCGATCAGCTCGGCAAAGCTCGCAATACAGGTGTCGATGATCGCCATTTCGGGGCGGGCGGGTTCGGAGCGGGCGAAGGTCAGCAGCCGCCGGGTCAGGTCGGCGGCGCGGTTGGCGCCGTCGAGCGCATTGGCAAGATGGCGCTGCGCCTTTTCGGGGGTATCCGGAAGCCAGCGCTGCGCGAGTTCGAGTCCGCCGACAACAACCGCCAGCATATTGTTGAAATCATGCGCGATGCCGCCGGTCAATTGGCCGACCGCCTCCATTTTCTGCGCCTGGCGCAGCTGCGCCTCGGCCGTCTCGCGCTCGGTCATCTCGCCGCGCAGCGCAATATTCGCCTGCTCGAGTTCGGCGGTACGCGCCTCGACCGCTTCTTCCAGCTGCATTGCACGGTCGCTTTCGGCGGCTTGCTCGCGCCGCGCGACGCGACGTTCGGCCTCGGCGCGGACGAGCGAAAAGGTGGTGCCGATGGCCACCGCCGCCGCGGCGGCGCCGAGCAATGAGAACAGCAGGATGGCCTGATTCAGGCTGGCGCGGTCGGCGGCGGCGACGCGGTTGCGCTCGCGCAGCAACGCGCGCTCATTGCCGATGATCTGGGTCAGCAGCCGGTCGATGCGGCCCAGCGCGGCGTCATGGCCGGCGGCATGATATTTGGAAATCGCGGCGACGGTCTGGCGGTAGTTGGCGCTCAGCGCGGCGTCGCCAAGCTGGGTGCCGCGGCGGTCCATCTCTTGCGTCAGATCGTCGACCAGCTTCGATTGCACGGCATTATCGCGGACGGTGCGGTCGAGCCGGGTCAGATATTGCCGCGCGAGCCCCCATTGCTGTTCAAAGACGCGGCCGTCCTCTTTCTGCAGGCCGACCGCAAAGCGCGCGAGCGCGGCTTCGGCGCGGGCCAGCGCGGCGTCGAGCGAGCGGGTATGTGAAATGACTTCCAGACTCTGTGTCTGCCAGCCGAGGGAGCGATCATAATTGTCGTTGGCGCGTGCGAGCAACAGCACCAGCGCGGCAACAATGCCAGTCAGCATCGCCGCCATGCCGATCGTCAACCAAAAGCGTATCCGCTCCCGCCGACTGTCGGTTTCCGTATCGCCATCCCGCTCGAACACGCGCCCGTCTTACCGGACAAGCGCGGTGCCGCAAAGCGCCGAAACCCGCGCCGGTCCTGCCTCGCTTCGGTTCGGCGCAAAAAGGAATCCGCTGGTCGGCGGACCCGCCCGGCTCAGCCAATAATACCGATGCGTTTGCCCGCACGTTCAAAGCGGCCCAGGATCTCGCCGACCTGTTCGATCGTATGCTCGGCGCACAATGAACAGCGCAGCAGCGTCATGTTCGCCGGGGTCGCGGGCGGGCGGGCGAGGTTGACGTACAGCCCTTCCTCCAGCAGCGCTTCCCACATCATCGCCCCGCGCTCCAGGTCGGGCATGATCACCGCGATGATCGCCGACTGCGGCTCGTCGGTGCCGAGCGTGAAGCCAAGGTCGCGCAGTCCCTTGTGCAATATTTTCGAGTTTTCCCACAGATGCGCGCGCTTGTTCGACCCGTGCATCAGCTTGCGGATGCTCGTCGCGGCGGTCGCGACGACGCTGGGGGGCAAGGACGCGGTGAACACATAGGGGCGGCACACCAGCCGCAAGATCTCGAACTTCGGATGGTTCGACACGCAGAAGCCGCCGACCGTGCCGACGCTCTTGCTGAAGGTGCCGATGATGAAATCGACATCGTCGAGCACGCCCTGCGCTTCGGCAACGCCGCGGCCATTTTCGCCGATGAAACCCATCGAATGCGCCTCATCGACCAGTATCATCGCGCCGGCTTCCTTGGAGACGCGGATCATTTCCTTTAGCGGCGCGATGTCGCCCAGCATCGAATAAACACCCTCGAGGACCACCAGCTTGCCCGCCTCGGGGGGCAGGCGTTTCAGCCTTTTTTCGAGCGCCTCGACGTCGTTATGGCGGAATGCGACGATTTCGGCGTTGCCCATCGCGCAGCCGTCATAGATCGACGCATGGCTGTCGATGTCGAGGATGACATAATCGCCCTTGCCCGCGATCGTCGAAATGATGCCGAGGTTCGCCTGGTAACCCGTTGAAAACACCATGGCATGGTCCATGGCGTAAAATTCTTTCAGCGCCTCTTCGCATTCCTTGTGGCCCTGATAGGTGCCGTTGAGGACGCGGCTGCCGGTGGTGCCGCTGCCGAATTTGTCGAGCGCATCCTTGCCCGCGGCGATGACATCCTCGTCGAAGGTCATGCCCATGTAGTTGTAAGTGCCGAGCAGGATCGTCTCGCGCCCGTTGCAGATCGCGACGGTGGGCGAGATCACCTTTTCCATCACCAGATTATAGGGGTCGGTGACCCCGGTCGCGAGCAGATCCTCGCGCTGCTGGATCAGCGGGTCGAATTTGGAAAAGAGGTCGGTCATATCAAATATCCTTGGCCCGTTCGTGTCGAGCGAAGTCGAGACACCCGTCGGCGTGGCGCAAGGTCGAGGGGCATCTCGACTTCGCTCGATGCGAACGGAATCGGGAGTCTAGCCTTGCAGCTTCGCAACCGCCGCGACCAATTGGCCGACGGTTTCGATTTCGGCCTGCATGTTCATGCTGATGATGATGTCGAATGTGTCTTCGACCTCGGCGACGAAATCCATCACCGTCAGGCTGTCCCATTCAAGGTCGCCGGCAAAGGTGGTCGCGTCGGTCAGCTCGACGCCCTTTTTGTTGAACGGGCCGATCAGGCCGAAAATCTGGTCGCGCAGGGCGGTGCTCATGTGGTGCGTCCCATAAAGGAATAAGATTGCGCGCGGGAATGCCGCGCTCGCCCCCGATTGGCAAGCGAATGCGGCGGGAACAGGGCAGCATCTTGCCGCCCCGGGCACTTCGTGGCATCCCTGTGGCGGGTCGCTGGCGCATTACGGACGGGGGCAAAGCGCATGGACAGCGAAAACGCATCGAGACCAGCGCCGCGGCCGGCGGTTTCCTTCCCGCCCAACGCGGTCCACCTTGTCCGCACCAACCAGCAACTGACGATGCAATTGTCGCAAATGGCGGATCAAAAGGCGTCGATCCTGATGGGGGCGACCTTCGTCGTGTTCACGCTCGCGGTGGGGCAGGCGCGCGCCGGGGCAGGGGCGCTCGCGATGCCGCTGACCATCCTCGCGACCTTTTCCTTCCTGTCGGCGCTGCTCGCGGTGTCGGCGGTGCTGCCGCGCGTCGGCAAGGCGCCGCCGATCGTTTACAAGGACGGCAAGGACCACAGCAACATCCTGTTCTTCGGCCGCTTTGCCCAGATGGAGGAGGATGAGTTCATCGACGCGGTGAAGGCGCGGCTGCACAGCGAGGAAGATCTGTACGAAGTGATGCTGCGTGACACCTATCAGAACGGCATCGTCCTCGCGCGGCGGAAGTATCGTTACCTGGCTTATGCATATCGGTTGTTTGTCGTCGGGCTGACGCTGACCTTTGGCGCGTTTACGTTTGAAATGGTGGCGATGTGGCGGGGGTAAGTTAGCTTCGCTTTGCTCGCAATGGCGATTTGGTTGGTTATGCTGTTGCCTTTTTGCCACCCCCGCCAGCGAAAATCCCTTTGATCGCCGCCCCGGATTGAACCGCCCCCTCCGCTCACCTATCCGGGCCGGCTATGTTGCAACAGGCCACGCCGTTGACCGCGGAAACGCCGCGGGGTCTTCGCCAGGAATTCCGGGCGACGCTGGCGCTGGCCTTGCCGCTGGCCGCGGCGAACCTGCTCCAAATGCTGGTCCACGCGATCGACGTGATTTTTGTGGCGCGGCTCGGCGATGCGGCGCTCGCCGCCTCGTCGCTCGGCGTGTCGATCTTTGGCTTGTTGCTCTGGACCGGCAGCGGGCTGGTCGGCGCCGCCGCGCCGCTGATCGCCGCCGAACTTGGCCGCCGCAAACATGCGGTGCGCGAGGTGCGGCGGACGGTGCGCATGGCGCTCTGGCTCAGCGCTTTGGTGTCGCTGGCCTTCATGGGCATTTGTGCCGCGGGCGGGCCGATCATGACCCTGACCGGCCAGCCCGCCGAAACCTCGGCGCGCGCCGCCGGTTTCCTGCTGATCCTGATGTGGGGCATGTTCCCGATGATCGCCGCGACGGTGCTGCGTATCTTCGTCTCGGCGCTTGGGCGACCGACGATCGCGACCGCGATCACCTTTGGCGCGCTTGGGGTCAATGCGCTTGGCAACTGGGCGCTGGTGTTCGGCAACCTCGGCCTGCCCGCGCTCGGACTGCACGGCTCGGCGATCTCCAGCGTGCTGACCAGCGTGCTGATGCTGCTCGCCTATGTCGTGGTCATCCAGTCCGACCGGCGGCTGCGGCGCTATCATCTGTTCGGCAATATGTGGCGCACCGAATGGACGCGCTTTTTCGACATGTTGCGGATTGGCACCCCGATCAGCCTGACGATTCTGGCCGAGGCCGGATTGTTCACCGGCGCCGCCTTCCTGATGGGGCGGATTGGCGAAGCCGAGCTCGCGGGCCACACGATCGCGCTCCAGGTCGCGGCGCTTGCGTTCCAGATTCCGTTCGGGGTGGCGCAGGCGGCGACGATCCGCGTCGGGCTGGCCTATGGCGCGCGTGACCACCGCGGCATCGCACAGGCCGGGCAGGCGTCGCTGGTGCTGGGCATCGGCTTCATGGCGTTCACCGCGCTGCTGATGTGGCTGTTCCCGGCGCTGGTGCTGTCGATCTATGTCGATGTCGACGCGGCGCGCAACGCGGCGCTCGTCGGGTTCGCGATGCAGTTCCTCGTCGTTGCCGCGGCGTTCCAGCTGTTCGACGGCGCCCAGGCGGTTGCTGCCGGGGTGCTGCGCGGCTTGCAGGACACGCGCACCCCGATGATCATCGCGATCTGCGGTTACTGGATCGCGGGCTATGGCACCGCCATCTACCTGGGTTTCTGGACCCCGCTCGCCGGGGTTGGCGTATGGATCGGGCTGGCGGTCGGGCTTATTGTGGTGTCGGCTGTGCTGCTGGCGCGTTGGCGGATGCGGGCGCGACTGGGGTTGTTGCCTGCTGCTTGAGCCCGTTGGCCAATTGCATCGCCTCCTTCGCCATTGCTTTTAGCTCTTCGGCTGTGGCCGTTCGGAGCCGTTTGCCATGGTCACAGGCATTCTGAAAGCCGAACCAATAATCCATCGGCTTCGTACCATCGTAACGGATGATAACTGTCAAAACTGAATGAACGATATCGGTTCTTGTGTCATTGAGCCGCCCGATAGCTTCAATCTGCGCATCCAACTTGGCTGGGTCGCCAAAACAGGTTCGCGCTTCGGTAAGCCGGTTCAATTTTTGGCAAAGGGGAGTCCCCGCAGCCGCCTTCAGTTTCAAAGCAATTACGTGATCCATGACGGCGCGTTCGAGGCGCGCGAAGGCGTCCAGATAGGCGCCTCGCAGCACGTGTCCATGCTCTCGCAGACCCGGCAAGTCGTTAAGGTCGATGCTCTTGTCTATCGGATTCACACACCCTATCTGGTCGCTCTACCGCCCAGCCGAAAATTTTCCCTTAATCGTCTTGACGCTGTCATACCCCCCACCCATATGGCCGTCTGTTAGCACTCGCGCCCTGTGAGTGCTAAATGACATCCATTGCATTTTTGGAGGGATTTCCATGCAATTTCGTCCGCTGCACGACCGAGTGCTCGTCCGCCGTATCGAAGCCGAAGAAAAGACGGCTGGCGGCATCATCATCCCCGACACCGCCAAGGAAAAGCCGCAGGAAGGCGAAGTCGTCTCCGTCGGTTCGGGCGCGCGCGCCGACGACGGCAAGGTGACCCCGCTCGACGTCAAGGCCGGCGATCGCATCCTGTTCGGCAAATGGTCGGGCACCGAAGTCAAGGTCGACGGCGAAGAGCTGTTGATCATGAAGGAATCGGACATCCTCGGCGTCATCGCCTGAGATTGTTTGTCGATCTGCGAATGAAGTTGCGCAGTTTTCTGCGCCTTTGAAAGGAATAGCCCCATGGCTGCAAAAGACGTAAAATTTAGCCGCGACGCGCGCGAACGCATTATGCGCGGCGTCGACATCCTCGCCGACGCGGTGAAGGTGACCCTTGGTCCCAAGGGCCGCAACGTCGTCATCGACAAGAGTTTTGGCGCCCCCCGCATCACCAAGGACGGCGTCACCGTCGCCAAGGAAATCGAACTCAAGGACAAGTTCGAGAATATGGGCGCGCAGATGGTCCGCGAAGTCGCTTCGAAGACCAACGACCTGGCCGGTGACGGCACGACCACCGCGACCGTGCTGGCGCAGGCTATCGTCCGCGAAGGCATGAAGTCGGTTGCCGCCGGCATGAACCCGATGGACCTGAAGCGCGGCATCGACCTCGCGGTCACCAAGGTCGTCGAAACGATCAAGGCGCAGTCGAAGCCGGTTTCGGGCACCGCCGAAATCGCACAGGTCGGCATCATCTCGGCCAATGGCGACACCGAAGTCGGCGAGAAAATCGCCCAGGCGATGGACAAGGTCGGCAAGGAAGGCGTGATCACCGTCGAGGAAGCCAAGGGTCTCGATTTCGAGCTCGACGTTGTCGAAGGCATGCAGTTCGACCGCGGCTATCTGTCGCCTTACTTCATCACCAACCCGGAAAAGATGCTCGTCGAACTGGCCGATCCGTACATCCTGATCTTTGAAAAGAAGCTGTCGAACCTTCAGTCGATGCTGCCGATTCTCGAAGCGGTGGTGCAGTCGGGCCGTCCGCTGCTGATCATCGCCGAAGACATCGAAGGCGAAGCGCTCGCGACGCTGGTGGTCAACCGCCTGCGCGGCGGCCTGAAGGTCGCGGCCGTCAAGGCACCGGGCTTCGGCGATCGCCGCAAGGCGATGCTGCAGGACATCGCGATCCTCACCAACGGTGAAATGATCAGCGAAGACCTGGGCATCAAGCTGGAAACCGTCACGCTGAACATGCTGGGCCAGGCCAAGCGCGTTACGATCGACAAGGACAACACGACGATCGTCGATGGCGCCGGCGATGCCGACACGATCAAGGGCCGCGTCGAACAGATCCGCGCGCAGATCGAAACGACCACGTCGGATTACGACAAGGAAAAGCTGCAGGAACGTCTGGCGAAGCTCGCCGGCGGTGTTGCGGTCATCAAGGTCGGCGGCGCTTCGGAAGTCGAAGTGAAGGAACGCAAGGATCGCGTCGATGACGCGCTCCACGCAACCCGCGCTGCGGTCGAAGAAGGCATCGTCCCTGGCGGCGGTACCGCGCTTCTCTACGCCACCAAGGCGCTGGAAGGCCTGTCGGGCATCAACGAAGACCAGACCCGCGGCATCGACATCATCCGTCGCGCGCTGCAGGCTCCGGTTCGCCAGATCGCCGAAAACGCCGGTTTCGACGGCGGTGTCGTCGCCGGCAAGCTGTTCGACCAGAAGGACAGCAACTTCGGCTTCAACGCTTCGACCGATGTCTATGAAGACTTGGTCAAGGCCGGTGTCATCGACCCGACCAAGGTCGTGCGCATCGCGCTGCAGGACGCCGCCTCGGTCGCTGGCCTGCTGATCACCACCGAAGCCGGCATCGCCGAATCGCCCGACGACAAGCCCGCCATGCCCATGGGTGGCGGCGGCATGGGCGGCATGGGCGGCATGGACTTCTAAGTCCAAACCGTTCGGCACGCAGTCGACGAAAAAGAGGGCCGGGGGAGCAATCCTCCGGTCCTTTTTCTTGCCGTGCCCCTGCCTTCGCAGGGGCGCGGCGGTTCTGTCATTGCCAGTTCACTTTCCCCCGCATAGCTTGGGCGGCATGAGCCCGCTCCTCGCCTTTGTGATGCTTGCCGACCCGGTCCAGCCGATCGAGCGCTGCGGCTATCGCATCGTCCAGACTTACCCCCACGACGCAACCAGCTTCACCCAAGGCCTGTTCTGGGATGACGGCCATCTGTACGAAGCCACCGGCCAGTACGGCCGCTCGCGCGTCGCGCGGCTCGACCTCAAGACTGGCAGGGCGGTCGCGCAGACGAAATTGCCTTCCGACCAGTTCGGCGAGGGCATCACGCGCTGGCGCGACCAGATCATCGGCGTCACCTGGCAGGGCGGGGTCGGCAATCGCTGGTCGATCAAGGATCTGAAACCCGTCGGCACGTTCACATATGCGGGCGAAGGCTGGGGGGTGACGCTGGTCGGCGACAGCCTCGTGCTGAGCGACGGCACATCACAGCTGCGCTTTTTCGATCCCGCGACGATGACCGAGCAGAAACGTGTCACGGTGCGTTTCGGCAGCCGCCCGCTGGCGATGCTCAACGAGCTGGAGACGATCGATGGCGAAATCTGGGCCAATGTGTGGATGACCGAAGGGATC
Source organism: uncultured Sphingopyxis sp. (assembly GCA_964502035.1). GTDB lineage: Bacteria > Pseudomonadota > Alphaproteobacteria > Sphingomonadales > Sphingomonadaceae > Sphingopyxis. The sequence goes on from CAZCUW010000006.1 coordinate 20,091, forward strand.
GTGCGGATCGATCCGGCCAGCGGTGCCATCAAATCCTGGATCGACCTGTCGGGGCTGAAGCAACAGGCCGGCGCGTCCGGCACCGACAGCGTCCTCAACGGCATCGCGTGGGATGCGAAAAAGAAGCGCCTGTTCGTCACCGGCAAATATTGGCCGAAGCTGTATGAGATCGCAGTCGCGGCATGTCGCTAGAGCGGCGTGCGCCAAACTTGAATCATTCGCTTCCCCGAGTCCTTCGACTGCCCTGGCGGGCGCTCAGGATAAACTTCGGCCCTTGGCCGAAGACGAGGGGTTCGTTCGAGCGGAGCGAGAACGGAGGGCGCCGCAACCTCGACTTCGCTCGGCATAGCCCCTCGTCTTCGCTCGGGGAGGCGGTGCATAATAACGCGTGCCGCTCTACCCGCCCAGTGCCTGCTCCATCCGCGCCGCGGCGGCGTCATAGACGCGCGCTTTCAACCCCGCGGTGATCGCTGGCGGCGGCGCCGATCAGGCGTGCGCCAGCGCCTGCGCGGGCGCCGTGAAATCAAGCTGGGTGATGTCCGGAAAGAGCAGGAAGACGATGGTGGTCGATGTCGGCGTGGCAGGGGTGTCGGTCATGCGGATGTCCTTGCGCTGGCGATGGATCACCCAGGCGCGCGGCTCGAAATGGCATATCCGCCAGCCCCGCTTCCCGATGGGGCTCCATCTTCAGCGCCAGTCGCGGGGTCGCCCGAGTCTAATCCCGCCGTTCGCGAAGGGAAAGGCGTTATTGGCCCGCCGCCTGATCGTCGTCGGTCGCGATTTTCGCATCGCCTGCGGGCGCGGTGTCGCGGCTTTCGAGCATTTCGGCGGCATCGTCGAGCGCCTTTGCCTCGCTGACCGTCACCCCGCCGGGGCCGGGCTCGTTGTCGGTGCGGCTGCACCCCGCGGCCAGCCCAAGGGTCGCCGCGGCGGCGAGGATATTTGCCAAACGGTAACGACCCATCACGACATCTCCTACGAAAAAGGGCTCCATCCGCGAAGAATGGAGCCCTTCCATAGTCGCACACTCAGACGCGTGCCAACGACTTACTTCTTGTCGTTGGCTTCGGCCTTGGCGGTTTCTTCGGCGATCTTGTCGCCCGCGGCGGCGGCGGCGTCGCCAGCAGCGTTCACGGTGCCTTCGACGGCATTGCCGGCATCGTCGGCAGCAGCGGCGGTCGCGTCGGCGGCGTCAGCGGCACCTTCGGCGACGGCGTCGCCAGCGGCGGCGGCATCGTCAGCAACGGCGGCACCGGCTTCCGAGGTTTCTTCCTGGGCCTTTTCCGAGCAGGCGGTCAGGCTGAAGGCCGCGGCGGCCATCGAAGCAATGAGGATCTTGCGCATGGGTAATTCCTTTCGAATAAAATGACCGTGCAAACGGCCATGGACGCAGAGAGTTAGCGAGGGATCAGGGGCTTGGCAATCAATAGCTTTTGCTGCCTGGCCGCATCATATCTGTCCCCAAAAAGGACAAAGGGGCCGTCGGCGAACCGACGACCCCCTGTGTTCCTTTGGCCAAACCGGCCGGAAAGATGCTTACTTCTTAGCTTCTTCCATCGCGCCCTTGGCGGCGTCGGTCGCTTCCTTGGCGGCGTCAGCAGCTTCGGTCGCCTTGTCGGCGGCAGCAGCGGTGTCGCCCGCAGCAGCGGCATCGGCTGCACCGTCAGCAGCAGCGCCGGCCGTGGCAGCAGCGTCGGCAGCGCCTGCGGCTGCTTCCATCGCGCCGTCAGCAGCGCCTTCGACGGTGGCTGCCGTGTCTTCGGTGGCGGCGGCGGTGTCGTCGGCGGCCTTTTCACCGCAAGCGGCGAGGCCCAGCGAGGCGGCGAGGACGAGCGACAGCGTGATCGATTTTTTCATTTGGGAAACCCCTCTCGGATTGAACTGATCGACCGGCACAGGAACAGATCGATCCCGAAATATGCCAATCGGACGCAGAATTACTCGCTCGGCAAATGGCGCGCAACGCCCTTTTTGGACGAGCCGGGATGTTTCGTCGCAAACTTGTGCCGGTCCGATCTTGCATGGCGGAAATAGGGGTTCGCGGCTCGGTTGACCGGATATAAAGAAACCTTTATATGTGATCTCATGAGCGAGCTGATCGACATCTTTCGGGCCTTGGCCGACCCGACGCGCTTGCGAGTCGTGGCGCTGCTGCGCGAAATGGAACTGGCCATCGGCGAGCTGGCGGTGGTGCTCGACCAAAGTCAGCCGCGCGTCTCGCGGCATGTGCGCATTCTGGTCGAGGCGCGCATCGTCGAACGGCGGCGCGAAGGCAGCTGGGTGTTCCTGCGGATCGCCAAGGGCGGCCCCATTGCCGAGATCATCGGGCAGGGCGACCAATGGCCCTTCTCGCCGCGGGAGGCGCTGGTCATCGCCCATGATGCGCGGCGACTGGCGGCGGTTCGTGATGAACGGGTGGCGGTCGCCGAGCGCTATTTTGCCGAACATGCGGCCGAATGGGACGCGATCCGGTCGCGCCATGTCGCCGAAAGCGAAGTCGAAGCCGCGATGCTGGCGATGATGCACAACCGTCGGCTCGGTCACCTGCTCGACATCGGCACCGGCACCGGTCGGATGGCGGAGATTTTTGCGCCGACCGCGCGCCGGATCACGGCGCTTGATCGCAGCCCCGAAATGCTGCGCATCGCGCGCGCCAAGCTGGCGGGGCAAGCGACCCCGGTCGATCTGTTGCAGGGCGATTTCCTGAACCTGCCGGTGGGCGACGCCAGCGTCGACAGCATCGTCATCCACCAGGCGCTCCACTTTGCCCATGAGCCCGACCGGGTGATTGCCGAAGCCAGTCGGGTGCTGCGCGGCGGCGGGCATTTGCTGGTCGTCGATTTTGCGCCGCATGAGGATGAGACGCTGCGCAACCTGGCTGCCCATGCGCGGCTCGGCTTTTCGGATGCCCAGATCCGTGGCTGGTTCGCCTCGGCTGGACTGCTGTTGGAAAGCAATCAAACGCTCGAAGGCGGGGAACTGGCCGTGAAGCTATGGCTCGGCCGCCGGCGCAGCGATGAAGATCAACCGCCGGTTGCCCATGATGGCGACGGCCAACCCAAAAGGCTTGCGGCATGACGTCGAATTTGAACTCGCTGGCGGAAGCGCGCCGCGCCGCGGCGTCGCCGCTGTTCGCCAATCTGGACGGCGACATCGGCGTCAGTTTTGAATTTTTCCCGCCCAAGACGGAGAAGATGGAAGCGCAGCTGTGGGATACGTTTAGGACGCTTGAGCCCTTGGCGCCGCGCTTTGTGTCGGTCACCTACGGCGCGGGTGGTTCGACGCGCGAACGCACCCATGCGACCGTCGCGCGCATCGCTGCTGAAAGCGCCGTGCCGCCCGCTGCGCACCTGACCTGCGTCGAGGCCTCGCGCGCCGAGATTGACGAGGTGGCAGAGGCCTATTGGGAGGCTGGGGTGCGGCACATTGTCGCGCTGCGCGGCGACGTGCCAGGCGGGGCGCCCTATAGCGCGCATCCGCAGGGCTATGCCAACGCGATCGAGCTGGTGGCCGGACTGAAGGCCGTGGCGCCGTTTGAAATCTCGGTCGCCGCCTATCCCGAAACCCATCCCGACGCCGATTGCCCGCAGGCCGATCTCGACAATCTGAAGCGCAAGCTCGATGCCGGGGCGACGCGGGCGATCACGCAGTTTTTTTTCTCGCCCGACAGCTTCCTGCGCTTCCGCGACGCGGCGGCGGCGGCGGGCATCGACGCGCCGATCATTCCCGGCATCCTGCCGGTGTCGAACGTGTCGCAGACGCGCCGCATCGCCGATATGTGCGGCACCGCGATCCCGGCCTGGATGGTGTCGCTGTTCGACGGGCTCGACGATCATCCCGCGGCGCGCCAGTTGGTGGCGGCGACCGTGGCTGCCGAAATGTGCCGCCGCCTGTACGCCGGTGGGGTTCGCGATTTCCATTTCTACACGCTCAACCGCGCCGAACTCAGCTATGCCATCTGTCATCTGCTGGGGTTGCGGCCGGTCGCAAATGCAAAGGATCAGGCCGCATGAGAATGAGCGCACGCGAAGCATTAGTGGCGGCAGCGAAAGAGCGCATCCTGCTCACCGACGGCGGTTGGGGAACGCAGATCCAGGATCGCAAGCTGGTCGAGGCCGACTATGCGGGCAATTTGGGCCTGACGGACGACCAGAAGGGCAATAACGACATCCTGGCGCTGACCCGCACCGATGTCGTCACCGCAATTGGCGAGGCCTATCTGGCGGCGGGGTCGGACATCGTATCGACCAACACGTTCAGCGCCAACCGCATCAGCCAGGCCGATTATGGCGCCGAACATCTGGTCGCCGACATCAACCATGAAAGCGCGCGGCTGGGGCGCGCGGCGGCCGACAAATATGAAGCGATGGACGGTCGCCGCCGCTTTATCGCGGGTGCGGTCGGACCGACGAACAAGACATTGTCGCTGTCGCCCGACGTCAACAACCCTGGGTATCGCGAGATCGATTTCGACGAGCTGAAAGACGTCTATCTGGAACAGGTGGTCGCGCTGGCCGAAGGCGGCGCCGATTTCATTCTGATCGAGACGATCTTCGACACGCTTAATGCCAAGGCCGGGATCGCGGCAGTGCTGGAGGCCGAAACGAAGGTCGGGCGCGAATTGCCGCTGATGGTCTCGATGACGCTCACCGACCTGTCGGGCCGCAATCTGTCGGGGCACACGGTCGAAGCGTTCTGGTACGCGGTGCGCCATGCGCGGCCGCTGACGATTGGGCTCAACTGCTCGTTCGGCGCGGCGCAACTCCGCCCGCATGTGAAGGTCCTGTCGGAGATCGCCGACGCGCTGGTGATGGTTTACCCGAACGCGGGCCTGCCCAACGAGCTGGGCGAATATGACGAGATGCCCGATACCACCGCCGGGCTGGTGCGCGAGTGGGCCGAGCATGGCCAGGTCAACATCCTGGGCGGCTGCTGCGGATCGACGCCCGCGCATATCGCGGCGATGGCGAAGGCGGTCGCCGGATTGCCCGCGCGGCAGATCCCGCAAGTGCCGGTGCGGACGCGGCTCGCCGGGCTGGAGCCGTTCACGATGGCGGCGTGATAATTTCCCCCTCCCCTTCGGGGAGGGGCCGGGGGGTGGGGTCTCGCGGCCTTGCGCTAACCCGATGAACCCCACCCCAACCCCTCCCCTGAAGGGGAGGGGTTTGAAAGCATGAGATGACCGAGACCCTATCAGCCACCAATTTCGTCAATATCGGCGAACGCACCAACGTCACCGGATCGGCGGCGTTCAAGAAATTGATCCTTGCCGACGATTATGCCGCGGCGGTCGAGGTTGCGCGTCAGCAGGTCGAAAATGGCGCGCAGGTGATCGACGTCAACATGGACGAAGGCCTGCTCGACGCCGAATATGCGATGACGACCTTTCTGAAACTCATCGCCGCCGAGCCCGACATCGCGCGGGTCCCGGTGATGATCGACAGCTCGAAATGGTCGGTGATCGAGGCAGGGCTGAAATGCGTCCCCGGCAAGCCGATCGTCAATTCGATCAGCATGAAGGAAGGCGAGGAGCCTTTCCTCGTTCATGCGCGAAAATGCATGGCCTATGGCGCCGCGGTCGTCGTGATGGCGTTCGACGAGGTCGGGCAAGCCGACACCATGGAGCGCAAGATCGAGATCTGCGAGCGCGCGTACAAGCTGCTGACCGGCATCGGCTTTCCGCCCGAGGACATCATATTCGACCCCAATGTCTTCGCGGTCGCGACAGGGCTCGAAGAACATGACAATTATGCGGTCGATTTCATCGAGGCGGTCAAGGTCATTCGCGTTCGCTGTCCCCACGTCCATTTTTCGGGCGGACTGTCGAACCTGTCGTTCGGGTTTCGCGGTAACGAGACGGTGCGCCGCGCGATGCACAGCGTGTTCCTTTATCACGCGATCCCCGCCGGGCTCGACATGGCGATCGTCAACGCGGGCCAGCTCGATGTTTATGACACGATCGATCCCGAACTGCGCGAGGCGTGCGAAGATGTCGTGCTCAACCGGAAAAAAGACGGCGAAGCCGAAAGCCCGACAGAGCGACTGATCGCGCTTGCCGAACGTTACAAGGGCAGCAACCCGGCGCAGGAAAAGGCGGCCGAGGAATGGCGCGGCTGGCCGGTCGCCAAGCGGCTCGAACATGCGCTGGTCAAGGGCATCGACGCCTATGTCGTCGACGATACCGAGGAAATGCGCCAGCTGCTCCCGCGCCCGATCGAGGTGATCGAGGGGCCTTTGATGGACGGCATGAACGTCGTCGGCGACCTGTTCGGGTCTGGCAAGATGTTCCTGCCGCAGGTCGTCAAATCGGCGCGCGTGATGAAGAAAGCGGTCGCGCATCTGCTGCCCTTCATCGAGGCGGCGAAGGAGCCGGGCGCAAAGGGCAAGGGCAAGGTCGTGATGGCGACCGTGAAGGGCGACGTCCACGACATCGGCAAGAATATCGTTGGCGTTGTGCTCCAGTGTAACGGCTTCGAGATCGTCGACTTGGGCGTGATGGTCCCTTGGTCGAAAATCCTCGAAGCGGCGAACGAGAATGACGCCGACATGATCGGCCTCAGCGGCCTTATCACTCCGTCGCTCGACGAGATGGTGACGGTGGCCGAGGAAATGCAGCGCGCGGGGATGACGATGCCGCTGCTGATCGGCGGCGCGACGACGTCGAAAGTCCACACTGCGCTGCGTATCGACGTCGCCTACAAAGGCCCGGTGCTCCACGTCCTCGACGCCAGCCGCGCGGTGGGCGTCGCGACCGCATTGGTCAGCGACACCGGGCGCGACGCCTATGTGCAGGGCTATAAGGACGATTATGCCCATATCCGCGACGTGCGCGCGGGCAAGGGGCAGAGCGTGCTGCACAGCCTGGAGGAGGCGCGCGCCAATTATTACGACGCCTATCTCAGCGATAAGCCGCCGCCGCCGCTGCATCCCGGCTTGCATCGCTTCGACGACTGGTCGCTCGAAAATTTGCGCGAATGTATCGACTGGACGCCCTTTTTCCGCGCGTGGGAATTGCATGGCACCTGGCCGTCGATCATGGACGACGATGTCGTCGGCGAAACGGCGCGCGCGCTCAAGGCCGATGCCGATGCGATGCTCGACCAGCTGATCGCTGAAAAATGGCTGACCGCCCGCGGCGTGTGCGGCCTGTGGCCCTGCGCGCGTGACGGCGACGATGTCACCATCCACCTCGCCGAGGAAGAACGGCATGTCACGCTCTCCTTCCTGCGCCAGCAGATCAAGAAAAGCCGCGACCGTGCCAATATGTGCCTCGCCGATTTCATCGATCCAGCGGGCGACTGGATCGGCGGTTTTGCCGTCGGCATCCACGGCATCGAGCCGCATTCGGAACGCTTCCGCGCCGACAAGGATGATTATTCGGACATTTTGCTGAAGGCGCTGGCCGACCGTTTCGCCGAAGCCTTTGCCGAACGGCTGCACCAGCATGTCCGCACCGATTTGTGGGGCTATGCGCCCGGCGAACAGCTGACCAACGAGGCGCTGATCAAGGAGGAATATCGCGGCATCCGTCCGGCGCCGGGCTATCCCGCCTGCCCCGACCACAGCTTGAAGCCGATTCTGTTCGATCTGCTGGCGGCGGGGGAGAATGCCGGACTGGTGCTCACCGAAAGTTTTGCCATGTTGCCGACCGCCGCGGTCAGCGGCTTCTATTTCGGTCACCCGGAAAGCCAGTATTTCGGTGTCGCCCGGATCGGCAGCGACCAGTTGGAGGATTATGCGCGACGGCGCGGGGTCGATCTGGATACCGCGACGCGCTGGTTGCGACCCAATCTGGATTAACCGCGGCCGGCGCGTCTGTCCGACATCGGGACGCGCCGCCGGTTAACCGCCTTCGCGAACGACTGGCGGCGCGAAACGCGCTATAACGCCATCATGGCAAAGTCACTTCTCCGTCGGCCCATGTTGCCGCTGCTCGCCCTTCCGCTGCTGTTCGCCCCGGCGCCGCTGCCGGCGCAGACCGGCGGCGCGCCCTATAGTGTCGATGGCCGCAGTTTCGGGCGGCTGCAAGATGCGGTCGATGCGATCGGCGAAGGCGAGGGGACGATCAACATCGCCCCCGGTTATCATCGCGACTGCGCGGTGCAGACCGCGGGCCGAATCGCCTTTGTCGCGGCGGAGCCGGGCCGCGCGATCTTCGACGGCGTGGCGTGCGAGGGCAAGGCGGCGCTGGTGCTGCGCGGCGCCGGGGCGCGGGTTGACGGGCTGGTGTTCCAGAATATGCGCGTTCCCGACGGCAATGGGGCGGGCATCCGCCTCGAACAAAGCGACCTCGATGTCGTCAACAGCCTGTTCCGGACCAGCGAGGAAGGCATATTGACCGCCGATGATTCCGACGCGACGCTGACGATCGACCGCTCGACCTTTTCGCGCCTCGGTCGCTGCGACCGCGGCCTCAGCTGTGCGCACAGCGTTTATACCGGCCTTTATGGCCGCGTCGTGGTCACCCGCACCCGGTTCGAAAAGGGCAGCGGCGGCCATTATCTCAAAACCCGCGCGATCACCGTCGACATCAACGACAATAGTTTCGATGACACCCAGGGAACGGCGACCAACTATATGATCGATCTGCCGTCGGGATCGATCGGCCGGATTGCCAACAATCTGTTCGTGCAGGGGCGCGACAAGGAAAATTATTCGGCGCTGATTGCGGTCGCCGCCGAGGAGCGCAAGAACCCGTCGCGCGGCCTGTCGATTGTCGGCAACCGCGCCAGCCTGCCCGCGGGCTTGGACCGCAAATCGGTGTTCGTTGCCGACTGGAGCGGCGAGGCGCTGGCGATCGGGGCGAATGAGCTGGGCGCGGGATTGATGCGGTTCGAGAAACGCTGAACCCGATTTCCCAAACCCCGTTCGTCCTGAGCTTGTCGAAGGACCGTTCTTGTTTTCGATGTCTGAAGAAAAGAACAGCCCTTCGACAAGCTCAGGGCTAACGGCTGAGGGGGTAGATCAGGCCTCGCCGCGCGTTTCGATCAGCGATGCGGCCAACGCCTCGGCGGGCGATTTGCCGCCCCACAGCACGAACTGGAACACCGGATAAAAGCGCTCGCACTCGTCGATCGCGCTTTCGATCAGCGTTTCGGTCATGTCGAGCGCTAGCGACGCATCGCTGCCCAGCAGCATGCCGTGGCGGAACAGGATCGTCCCGCTGTTCGACCACAGCTCGAAATGGCCGAGCCACAATTGTTCGTTGATCAGCGCCAGCGCCTCATGCGCCACGGCGCGTTTTTCCTCGACGACGCGGATGTCAGGAAAGGCGAGCAACTGGATGACGCCGTCGTCGGCGCGCCACACGGCGCGCAGTTCATAGGCGGTCCAGCTGCCCTGCGCGGTCGCGACGATCTCGTCCTCGCCGACCATCTCGTGCGGCCAGTCGTGCGCGGCGAAATAGGACGCCAGCATGTCCATCGGCGCCGCGTCCTGGCCGTCTTCGTCGTCGTAGATATCTTCGTTCATAGGGGCGCTGTAGCGGCTGTTCGGTCGGGTGGCGAGTCGCTAAGCCGACCACCGATCGTCATCCCGGCGAAGGCCGGGATCTTGACAGCGCGTAAAGACGCGAGGGTGAGACCCCGGCCTTCGCCGGGGTGACGACTATTTCTTGGGTGCTGCTTTCGGCTTCGCAGCAGGCTTTGCCGCGGGCTTGGGTGCCGCAGGCTGTGCCGCTGCTTTCGGCGCCGCAGGCTTCGCTCCGCCTTCCAGCTTGTCGAGCCGCGCCTTCAGCGCTTCGGTTTCGGCACGCGCGGTGGCGGCCATCTGTTTCACCGCTTCAAATTCTTCGCGGCTGACGAAATCCATCCGGCCGACCCATTCCTTGGCGCGTTCGCGCATCGCGGCTTCGGCTTCGCGGCCGGCGCCGGCGACGGTACCGGCGACGCCGTTCACCATCTTGGCCAGATCGTCGAAAAAGCGGTTTTCGCTCTGCATGTCTTACTTCCTTCGTCGGGATGCGTCCCTTGCCGTCATCCTATCTGGGTGCTGGCGGCGGCGGGGACAAGGGTTTCGGCATCGGGATTGCGCTGATCGATCTGGAAATTCAGGATCGCGGCAAAGCTGAGCCACACCATATAGGGGACGAGCAGCCACGCCGCGGCCTTGCGGATCGGGGCAAAGGCAAAGGCGGTGGCGATCGTCACCATCAGGATGAAAAGGATCAGATAAAGCGCGCTCGTCACCTGATATTGGCCGAAGAACAGCGGCGACCAGGCGAAATTGGCGATCAGCTGGACAAAGAACAGCAGCAGCGCCAAGCCGCGCCCTTTGGCGCCGCGGGCATGCAGGATCATCGCGAGCGACAGGCCAAGCATGACGTACAGGATCGGCCACACCACCCCGAACACCCAGCCGGGCGGGGTGATCGCCGGCAGGTCGAGCGATGCGAACCAGCGGTTGCCATAACCGCTGTTCGACAGCACCCCCATCAGGCTGCCGACCAGGACGATCGCGGGGACGGTCACCAGCGCCCAGCGCAGATACGACATGCGAAGCTGGCCCGGCGTAGCGATCTCGGTCATGCACATGGTCCTTTGCGCGGGAATCGATTGATGTCGGGTGTTGCGGCGAGCGGCGCTGGCGTCAAGCGGCAGCTTTGATGGCGGCGATCAGAAATTCGACATTGCCCTCCGGCCCGGTAATCGGGCTTTCGACGGTTTCAACGACCGTCCAGCCATTCTGTTCCAGCCAATCGTGCACTTGCCGACACACCCGCGCGTGGACCACGGCATCGCGCACGACGCCCTTCTTGCCGACCTCGTGCCGCTCGGCCTCGAACTGGGGTTTGATCAGCGCGACCGTCCGCGCCCCGGCTTTGGCAAAGGTCATCGGCACCGGCAGCACCTTGGACAGCGCGATAAAGCTCGCGTCGCAGACGATCAGGTCGACGGGTTCGGGGATGTGTGCAGCGGTCAGGACGCGCGCGCTCGTCTGTTCATGGACGATGACGCGGTCGTCCTGGCGCAGCTTCCACGCGAGCTGGTTGGTGCCCGAATCGACTGCATAGACACGCGCCGCACCGCGGCTCAGCAGCACGTCGGTGAAGCCGCCGGTTGACGAGCCGACGTCAATCGCGACCGCACCCGCGACATCCCAGCCGAGGTGGGTCAGCGCATGGTCGAGCTTGATGCCGCCGCGCGACACCCACGGATGGTCGCGACCCTTGACGCTGATGTCGGCATCGGCGGCGACCTGTTGTCCCGCCTTGTCGATCTTGCGGTCGCCGATAAAGGCGAGACCGGCGAGGATCAGCGCCTGCGCGCGCGTCCGGCTTTCGGCGAGCCCGCGATCGACGAGTAGTTGGTCGGCGCGCTGCTTGGCCATCAGCCGCCCGCCTGTTCAGTCAGCATCCCCGGCGTCAAGATCTGCGGCAGAATCTCGGGCTTGGCCGCGCCGGGCGCGTACCACAGGTACAGCGGCACGCTGTTGCGGCCATGGTCGGCCAGGGTGCGGGTGATCACCGGGTCGCCGTTCGTCCAGTCGCCGACCAGCGTGACGACCCCCGCCTTGCCGAACGCCTCCTGCACCGCCTCGCGGTTGATCGCGCCGGCTTCGTTCGCCTTGCACGACAGGCACCAGTCGGCGGTGAAATAGACGAACACGGGTTTGCCGGTCGCGCGGGCTTTGGCGAGGGCGGCGGGGGAGAAGGTCGAACCGCGACCATCGACGCTGCGCTCGGCCTCGGCGACTTCGGTCACCGTGCCCGCCATGCTGCCCACGAACAGCAGCCCGGCGGCGATCAGCAGCCACGATCGCCGGTCGCCGCGTTGCATCGCTCCATAGTGAGTGAGCAGGACCAGAGCCATGCTGACCGCCACGATCGGCCAGATGAGTTGCGCCCCGCTGCCGAGTTGCCGCCACAGCAGCCACGCCAGCGCCAGCGCGGTGAGGCCCATCGGCAGTGCCATCCATTTGCGGAAGCGATCCATCCACGGCCCCGGCTTGGGCAGGCGGTTGCGGAGTGCCGGGACGAAGCCGATGGCAAGAAAGGGGAGCGCGAGCCCCAAACCCAGGCCGCCGAAGATCGGGAGCGCCGCCCAGGCCGGTAGCACCAGCGTGGCGCCGAGCGCGGCGCCGAGCAACGGGCCGCTGCACGGCGTCGCGACAAAGGCGGCGAGCGCGCCGGTCCAGAAGCCGCCCGCCGCGCCGCCCGTATTCGCCAGCGCCTGTCCGCCGCCAAACGACGGCAGCTCGTAGGCGCCGAGCAGGTTCAGGGTGATCGCGAGGGCGAGGATCAGCAGCGCGAGCACGCTGAGCGGATGCTGCAACTGAAACGCCCAGCCGACCTGCTCGCCCGCCGCGCGGAGAGCCAGCAGCGCGCCGCCGAGCAGCAGTGCGGTGACGACGGCGCCCGCTGCATAAGCGAGCGCTTCGACCTTCGCCGACCGTGCATCGCCGCCCGAGCGCGCGAGGCTGAGCGCCTTGAGGCTGAGGATCGGAAAGACGCAGGGCATCAGGTTGAGGATCAGTCCGCCAAGGATCGCGCCGCCCAGCGCGGTCCAGAACAGTCCCATGTCGATGCCGCTACTTTGGGTGGTGATCGTCTCACCCGCGGAGGGCACCGCTCCGGACTCGAACTGCACCGAAAGCCCGCGTCCCTCGCCAAGTTTGAGCAGCGCCGCCGCCGGTCCGGCGGCGTCGCCCTTGGCGCGCGTCGCGACGATGATGAAATCGCCGTTGCGGCTGAATTTTTGCGGCGCGGCATAATCGACCAGATTCTGCGTCTCGGCAAAAAAATAGGGCGCGTCGAGCGCTGATCGGGCGGGCAGAGGGATGGCAAAGCGCACGGTATCGCCGCGCCGCTCCCACGTGCCGCTGCGGTCGAGCGGCTGCGGCAGCAGTGCGCGCCAGCCGTCGAAGCGGGCGCGCGCAGCGGCCGGAACGGCACCGTCGCCCGCCTTCAGTGCGACCGAAATCACCGCGCGTTCCGGTACGCACACCTTGTCAGTACAGGCGAGCCAGTTGGCGACCCCCGACAGGGTCAGGTCGGTGCCCGGCACAATGCGGTCATCGACCCGGACGTCGGCGAGCAGCGCATAGGGATGCTCGTAAACATGGTTCATCATGCCGAACAGAATCAGCGGTTCGGGGACCGGGTAGCGGAAGGGCGCAACGGTGACGCCCTCGGGCGGGTTCCATTCGACCGACAGCCCGAAACCGGCATCGCCGCCATTGATCCAATAGCCGTGCCAGCCTTTGTCCGGAGTCATGGTCAGCGCCAGCGTCGTTGCGCCGCCGGGCGTGGGCGCGGCAGATTCGGCGACCAGTTTTGGCTGGATATGCGTCGATTGCGCCTTGGCGGGGCTAGCCGCGACCAGCGCGAACGCCAGCAGCGCCAGCGCCGCAAGCCACAGGCTTGTCACAAAAACGTCCTTGCTGCGATCCATGCCGGTTCTGCTGTCACCCATCTCTCGAGGCTTGCCATATAGGCGGCTTTCGTCGAGAGGACAGCCCGCGCTGACAACCCTTCGCAACGGAGACGCCGCTCGTGATGCTGAACCACCTCAAACTCGCCCTGGCCGCCACCCTCTGCGTTGGCAGCGCCAGCGCCGTTCTCGCGCAGAATACCGCCCCGCCGGTCGCCAAAGTGACCGCCGCGACGCCGCCGCCGAAGTTGATCGTGATGGTCGCAGTCGACCAGCTTTCGACCGACCTGTTTGCCGAATATCGCGGCAAATTTACCGGCGGTCTCGCCCGGCTGGCGTCGGGTGTCGTCTTTCCGTCGGGCTATCAGGCGCAGGCCGCAACCGAAACCTGCCCTGGACACGCGACGATCCTGACCGGGAGCCATCCAGGGCGCGCGGGCATCGTTGCCAACAATTATTTCGACCTGTCGGTCGCCCGCGACGACAAGCGCATCTATTGCGCCGAAGATGAAAGCGTCGCCGGCACCGCATCGGGCGGCGGCAAATATGCGCCGTCGGTCGCGCACCTGCTGGTCCCGACGCTGGGCGACCTGATGAAGGCGCGCGATGCCAAAACACAGGTCGTCTCGGTCGCGGGTAAGGACCGCGCCGCGATCATGATGGGCGGGCGGCAGGCCGACGAGTTGATGTGGCTCGTCCCCACCGGCCTCACCAGCTACCGCGGCGTTACTCTGTCACCGACCGCGACGCAGGCGAGCGCAGCGATTGCCGCTGCAATCGCGCAGCCGCGCCCTGGGCTGGCGCTGCCCGCCGATTGCGCGGCGCATGACATCGCCATCCCGGTTGGCGACAAGGGCGCCACCGTCGGCACGGGCCGCTTTGCGCGCGATGCGGGCGACTTTCGCCGCTTCATTGCGTCGCCCGAAGCCGACGGCGCGGTCCTCGCGACCGCCGCGGCGCTGCGCCAGGTGCGCAAGATGGGCGAAGGCAGCGGCACCGACCTGTTGATCGTCGGCTTGTCGGCGACCGACTATGTCGGCCATGGCGTCGGCACCGGGGGTGCCGAAATGTGCCTCCAGATGATGGGCCTCGACCGCGAACTCGGGGACTTTTTCGCGCGGCTCGACGCGACCGGGATCGACTATGCCGTCGCGTTGACCGCCGACCATGGCGGCCATGACATGCCCGAACGCAACCGCCAGAACGCTTGGCCCGCGGCGCAGCGCGTCGATCCGGCGCTCGATCCCGACACGCTGGGCAAGGCGGTCGCCGAAAAGCTCGGGCTGCCGCAGCCCTTGCTTTACGGCGACGGACCGTTTGGCGACATGTATCTGTCGAAAGCGCTGACCGCGGCGCAGCGCAAGACCGCGCTCACCGAAATCCTCGCGCGGCTGCGCGCGCATCCGCAGATCGAAGCGGTGGTCACCGCGGACGAGCTGGCGAGCCGCCCGATCTCGAAGCAGGCGCCCGATACCTGGAGCCTGCACGACAAGCTGCGCGCGTCGTTCCACCCCGAACGGTCGGGCGACTTTGTTGTGGTGCTCAAACCGCGCGTCACCCCGATTCCCGAATCGGGACTCGGCTATGTTGCGACGCACGGGTCGGCATGGGATTATGACCGGCGCGTGCCAATCCTGTTCTGGCGCAAGGGGCTGACCGGGTTTGAACAGCCCAATGCGGTGATGACGGTCGATATCATGCCGACGCTGGCTTCGCTGATTGGCGTGCCGGTCGATGCAGGCAAGATCGATGGGCGCTGCCTCGACCTGCTGTCGGGTCCCGACAGCAGCTGTCGTTAAGGATTAGAAAAGAAACGTATATGACGAAGGTTTTGCGGAATTTTTCCGGTCGGCTGCTGCTGGTCGGCTGCGGCAATATGGCGGGCGCGATGCTCGATCGCTGGCTCGCCGCCGGGCTCGACCCGGCGCAAGTCGCGATCGTTGATCCGCTTGCCGCGCCGCGCGCTGGCGTCGTCCAGCACGCCTCGCTCGCCGAATGGCAGGCCGCGAGCGGCGCCGCTGACTGGATCATGCTGGGGATGAAGCCGCAGCAACTGGGCGATGTCGCTGATGTCCTCGCCCCGCTGGTCACGGGTGGCGTCCATCTGCTGTCGATCCTCGCGGGGGTGTCGCTCGCCGACCTGGCGGCGCGTTTCCCCGACGCCGTGGCGCAGGTTCGCATCCTGCCCAACCTTGCCGCGCGCATCGGTGCCGGGGTGTCGGCGGTCGCGACCTTGGGCGATGCCGATGATCAGGCCATTGCGGCGCTGCTCGGTCCGCTGGGGCAGACGGTGACGCTGGCCGACGATTCGACGATGGATCTGGTCACCGCCTTTACCGGCAGCGGCCCGGCGTTCGTCTTTCGCCTGATCGAATCCTATGCTGCGGCGGGCGAGCGGCTGGGCCTGTCGGCCGAAGATGCGCTGGCGCTGGCCACCGCGACCTTTGGCGGCGCGACGGCACTGCTCGCCGACAGCGGCGAAAAACCCGGGGTGCTGACCGCGCAGGTGGCGAGCAAGGGCGGCACGACGCAGGCCGGGCTCGACGTGCTCGACAGCGATGGGCAGCTTGCCGCGCTGCTCACCAACGTGCTGCGCGCGGCGCGCGACCGCGGGCGCGAGCTTGCCGACCTCGCGCGCGGTGAGGCCTAGGTCGGATCACGCCCCAGCGCCGCAATGCGTTTGCGGTCGCGTGCCGGGACGAGCGCCTCGCTGACGTGCCAGAACCCCGTCACCGCCTGTTGTCCGGCATGGGTATAGGCGCGGCTCATCGTGTCGCGCAGCAGCGCAAAGGTCGCAGTTTCGATCGTGCGGCCGGTCTCGGTCAGGCGCAATTCCTTTTGCCGCCGGTCGCGATTGCCCGACCGCGTCGTCAGCATGTCGCGCGCTTCCAGCTCTTTCACGACCCGCCCCAGCGACTGTTTGGTGATCCCCAGCAGCGCGAGCAGGTCCGAAATCGTCAGGCCGGGTTGCCGTGCGATGAAATAGAGCGCGCGGTAGTGCGCACGCCCTAACTGCTGTTCGGCGAGCTGCGCGTCGATCGAGCGCCACAGCGACGCGTGCGCGAAAAACAGAAATTCGATGCCGCGGCGCACTTCGTCTTCGCGCAAGAAAAGAGCAGACGCAGCGGGTACTTGTGAAAGAAAATTTTCCTCGGCCATGGTGACTATCGTTGCGCGCCGCGCCCGTCTTTGGCAAGAGGCGCGCTCCATAGACCGCTCAGCCACAGGTGTTTTCGCATGTCTGCTCCCGCATTTACCCATCTGCCGCACCCCAATCGCGTTGCGGACGATGTACGCGCGGCGGCGATTGCCGATCCGGCGTTCGGGCGCGTCTTTACCGATCATATGGTGTCGATCCGTTACACCGAGGGGCAGGGCTGGCACGACGCGCGGGTGATGCCGCGCGGGCCGCTGACGCTCGATCCCGCGACCGCGGTGCTCCATTATGCACAGGAAATTTTCGAAGGACTGAAGGCGTATCGGCTCGACGACGGGTCGATGGCGCTGTTCCGGGTCGAGGCCAATGCGGCGCGCTTCAACGCCAGCGCACGCCGCATGGCGATGGCCGAAATGCCCGAGGATTTGTTCATCGCGGCGGTCAAGGAAGCCGTCGCCGCCGACGCCGTCTGGTTCCCGCCGGTCGACGGCGGCGCGCTATACCTGCGCCCGTTCATGTTCGCGAGCGAGGTGTTCCTGGGGGTGAAGCCCGCGGCTGAATATCAGTTCCTTGTGATCACCTCGCCGGTCGGCAATTATTTCAAATCGGGCGCGCCGGCGATTTCGCTGTGGGTGTCGGAAGATTACACGCGCGCCGCACCCGGTGGCACCGGCGCCGCCAAATGCGGCGGCAATTATGCCTCCAGCCTGATCGCGCAGCGCGAGGCGATTTCCAAGGGGCACGACCAGGTCGTTTTCCTCGACGCCGCCGAACATCGCTGGATCGAGGAGTTGGGCGGCATGAACATGTTTTTTGTGTTCGACGACGGCAGCATCGTTACGCCGCCGCTGACCGGCACGATTCTGCCCGGTATCACTCGCGACGCGATCATCACGCTGGCGCGCGCCGCCGGGTTGACGGTGCGCGAAGAACCCTATGCGATCGACCAGTGGCAGGCCGATGCGCAAAGCGGCCGCCTGACCGAGAGCTTTGCCTGCGGCACCGCCGCGGTGGTGACCCCGGTGGGCAAGGTGACGCGGGGGCAGGACAGCTTTACCATTGGCGCTGGCGGTCCCGGGCAGGTGACCGGGATGCTCAAGGACAAGCTGGTCGACATCCAGCGCGGCCGCGCCGCCGATCCGCACGGCTGGGTGACCCGGCTCTAAGGGGCGCCTTGCAATAGCCGGCGGCGCGTTATAGAGCGCGCCTCGCACCGGCCCGTTGGGGCGTCGCCAAGTGGTAAGGCAGCGGCTTTTGATGCCGCCATTCGCAGGTTCGAATCCTGCCGCCCCAGCCAGCCGGTGCGGAATTACAACTATCTGAAAATTAAAACGAATTTCTGCGTATGAAATACGGAGGCCACACCCCGTGGCACCTAGCCGTGGCCCCCTGCAGGTCTACGATGAATCTACGCAGACGAGATTGCAAGTTATGATTTGAGCGGGCCGCTTGAACGCGGCTATCGCCGATCGGTATCTGTCGCGGCCGCGCGTTAAGTGGACCGACATCGGCTAAGGCGCCTTAGCAGTCAGGCAGAACCGTGCAGTCTCAAACGCCAATGTGCGGATAATGTCGCGCCGACCGCGCGCTCTACCGTGGTGACCCCTACGGGAGGGGGTGGAGTTTCTAATATTCTTTATATAGCAATGGTTTAATATGTAGGTCAACGAGGTGAAACTCGGGCAGATGGACCACCTAAATGGACCATGTCTTAGCCGTCATAGAAAATGTGAGCCGACCGCTTTGCGCCTGATGTCGGTCGTTCCGATCTGGATTTGATCCTGCTTGAAAGCAGCCATTCCGTAGCGAGATCACCGCGGCTTCTTCGCGCCTGAACTTGGGACATTCAGCTAACTTAGACCGCACGCTATGGCGCAGCCGAGCGGAAAGCGACAGGGCGATGCACGGCGCGTGCCCGGTGACGGTCATAGATCCGCCGGGACGGTTTTGAAATTTCCGCTGGGGAAGCATTGCGGTCTTGGCCCGTTCGTTCGTTTGGGCTCCGCGCCGCCTCGCTGACCGTCAGGCGAGCGGTTGCGGGACGGCGTCGGCCCAACCCAAGCCGACGTGCAGGTTGGAGACGAGGTCCATCGCGCTGTCCGCGAGCGCGATCATCTGGACCCGGTGATATTCGAGGTCGATGAGGCGGAACGTCTTTTCCAGCAGCGCCGCATCGTTGCCGGTTTCCTCCGCCTTCGCCCTGTCGAATTTTCGGAAGTAGAATCCGGCATCGTCGGTCGGCGTATGGTGGAACTCGCAATAGCCATGCGCGAGCAGGTTGCGCACTTCCTGGTTCGCCGCGAAGCCGTCCAGCAGCGGCTCGAGCGCCGCCGCGAACGGCGACAGCGGTCCCTCGATCGCCAACATCGCGCGCACCTTCGCGATGCGCTTGGAGGCACTGTGGCTGACCGTCTGCGTGTGCTCCGCATATTCGGGGAAGGCACGGCAGCGGACTATCAGGTCGCCGAGAAGGAATTCCACCTGCGCGAAGCTGTTGGCGATCCAGCCACGATGTTCGGTTCCGGCGGTGATGATTGCCTGAATTTCCTCGATGCCGAGCGCCATCTTCGCAATCCTCTCTTGCACGTGAATCGCGATGATCGCCGCCGGATCATCGCGCAAAATTGCCTCGATTTTCTATTCTCGGGTATTCTTGCTGCTTTGGCGCAATTTTTTACCACCATTTTGCTGTTTTTTTCGTAGCGTCTTCGTGCCTTTTTTCATGCACCAGAATGTTCGCGCGATGTTTCGATAATCGAATGATTATTCGTCCTATTTATCGCTTCGTTTTATCTTTGTTCACGCTGCGGACAGTCGCTTCACCCTATTCATCGGTCGTGGCAACGGCACGTTAGGTCGCTGCGACGGTTGTATTTTGATATTGAACTCACATCTCTTTAAACCTACCAACTTACCGCATCTCGAATGACCGGCTTTTCGGCCGGCATTTTTGATTCAGGGGAAGGCAATGGACAACGGCATCACATCGTTCGACGATATGCAGTGCTTTGGCCGCGTCGAAATCAAAACACGCGCTGAATTCGAAGAATTCACCTTGAAGCCGTCGCCGGAAGCGGTGCGGGCGATCGAGGAGCTGGAATCCCTGTCGATCGTTTCCGAACAGCGTCTGGGTACGTTTACGGTCGGCTGATTCCGCCTGGGGGGGCAATAACCGAATGAAGTCCCCGGCAAGGCTGGGAGTGCTGGAATCCGACGCGGATTGGTCGTCACTCGCAAAGACTCTCGATATTTCCGATGAAAGCGGCTTGCTCCAGAGTCTGCTTGCGACCTTTCGCACGGTCGGCGCCAAGGCCTATGTCTATGAGCCCGGCTATATCGATCGCGATTTCTCGGCCGCCTTTTCGGCCTTCTACTCGACCCTTTTCCGGCCCTATCTCAAATATTGCAGCCGCCTCCATTTTTTCGACAATGACATCTCGGCCATATCGAAGCATGCGACCGCCGAGGATGTGAGCCGGGCCCTCGAGACCGAGGCGAGCCATTATCTGGGATTTGTCGTCATCCGCCCGGTCGCCCACGCCCCGATCGGCGCCGCCGTCGTCGCCGCCGACCGGCTCGCCAGCGACCCCTCGATCATCATTGATACGATCGCGCCTTATCCCGTGCATGTGCTCGGTGCGGATCTCACCGTCGAGGGTTTCCCGCTCACGCAGCAGGATACCCGTGTCGGCGCCTGCGCCCAGGCGGCGATCTGGATGGCCGGCCGGCATTTCCATGCCAGCCATGGCGGGCCCTGGTTCTCGATGCCCGCGATCAACGAGGCGGCGCTCAACCCGACCGACATGCTGACGACCCGCTCGCTCCCGGCCGGCTCGGAATTTCTGACGCCCGACAATATCGTGCGGGCCCTGCGGGCGCTCGATCGCCATCCCGTCGTGCAATTCGCGCGTCCCGATCCCGATAGCAAGAAGCTCGTCTGGGCCAAGCCGCCGCAGAATGTCGTCGCACGCTATCTCGATTCCGGCATCCCGGTGCTGATCGGCCTTCGCGGCCGCGACGGTGCTGTTGGCCATGCGGTGGTCGCGGTGGGCCGGGTCGTGCGCGAGAATATGCCCGCGGCAAACGGCGCACGTCCTTCGACGGCCGATATCGTGTCGCATCTTCTCGTCAACGACGACCAGCGCGGAACGCATCAGCGACTGCCGGTCGCGGCCGCCGACCGCAGCGATACCTATCCCTGGACGCTGGAAGAGGACGCGCTCTGGGTCATGGTGCCCCTGCCGTCGAAAGTCTTCATGACCGGGGATATCGCCGAGGAACTGAGCCGCGACCTTGTCGAGGGCTTCGTCCACAATGCAGACCGCTATCGCGAACGGGCGCAGAAGTCGGCGCCCGAAGGGAGCCCGACGCTCGGCGCCATCCTCGCCGTAGATCCGAGTTTCTACGGCGTCGATCCCGACCAGCTCGTCTCGCGCACCTATCTGACCTTCGGCTGGAAGTACAAGAAGCGCGCGCTGCGTAACCAGCTGCCCGACCCGTTCAAGGCCGAACTGCTCGGCAAGCATTTTCCACGCTATGTCTGGGTGACCGAATTCTCGCTTGCCGACGACCTCAAGGGCTATGATCCCTGCGGGCGGAAGGTGCGCGGGCACATCGTCCTCGACGCGACCGGCAGCAAATTTTTCGGCGAGAGCAATCTCGTCGCACAGATCCCGGGACTCGGTCTTTTCTGGACCTTCGATCCCGCCGACCCCGTCGCTTCGCGCGGCCTCTCCTGGCGCGCGACTAACGACGCCCAGACGTTCCGGCCGAAAGTGCGCGGATGGCACGACTTCGACCGCTGCGGGATCGCCGAGGCTAAGCCGGCCGGCGGCTGAACCAGGCGCGAAGCCAGGTCCAGAATCCATCGGCCGGCCTGTCCGCCGGCACTGCGGCGGCCGGAGGCTCGGTGCGCGCGATCATGAGCCGAACATCGAACAGCGGATCGCCGACGTCATTGGCGGGATAATGGGTGCAGGGCTGTCCGGCGATCGCCTTCAGGCGATTGCTCGTCGCGACCTGCTGCCGGTTGCCGTCATATTCGAGATAGGCCGAAGCCAGCGGCGCCTTGGTCCAGGGCGTGACAAGCTGCACGACGAGGCCGACCGCCAGCGACGCGAGCACGCCGTTCGGCCAGACCACCTGCGGCTTGCCGCCCGCGGCGCCGTAACGCTGCGCTTCCTCGGCGAGGCGCGGCTCGGACAGCATCCCCATACACCACAGGCAGGGTCCACCGGGCATAGACAGGATGGTTTGTCCCCCGATCGCGAAGCCGTCCCCCACGTCGTGCACGTCCATTCCCATGTCGATATAGGGGATCATCAGCCGCCGGCAGAAGCCCTCCAGCTCGCTCCGCGCCCGATAGGAATCGAGACCGCCCACGATGATGTCGCAGCGGGCTAGCTCTTCGCGCGCCGCTTCCCACCGGCACGGCAGGAAGACGGCCTCGGCCCCCTCGACGAGGCCGCGCACCATCCGCTCCGCGATAGAGGTCTTGTGCAGGGCCGGATCAAGATCGGCGCTTCGGCCGCCGATCAGGCGATTGAGGTTGCTGTCCTCGACGATATCGTCATCGACACATACCAGCCGGCCGATGCCTACATGGCTGAGCTGCTGGACGACATGCGAGTTGCCGCCGCCGAGCCCGACGAGGCCTACGGTGACTGAGCGGAGCTTTTCATCGCTGTCGGCGCCGAGGAAATTCTGGCGAGTGCTACGGGTCATGCGGCTTCTCCATCGAACCAGAGGGGCGCGCCGACGACGCTGAACCGGCCGATCGGGACGGGGCGCGCGTCGCGGTGCAGCCAGATATGTCCGCGCATCGCGTCTTCGCTGAGCACGATCGCGCCGTGCGGCCGCTGCGGCGAAACATTGAAAAAGTTCGGGACGAACTTGGCGTTCTCGCGGTTGTCGACGCCGCTGAAGTTCGGGCGTCCGCGGTGCACGTGCAGATGCACGTGGATCGCCGCAGTGCGCGTCTGATAGCTGTGCTGGAGCGCCTTGCGGATCGCATCGGGGCCCATCATCGCGCCCACGTTGCTGTCGTCGAGATAGTCTTCGTCGGCGACCGGGCGATAATCGCTTGCGGTGACGATGAGATCGCCGCCCGGCGCGGCGACGCCGGCGAACAGGAAGCCGACGCGTTCATAGGCGAAGGGATGGGCGCGATGGAGATCGGTCCGCACCGCTTCGACAAGGTCGTTGCCGATCTTGAAATGGATGGTCATCGCAGAGCCGCCAGATGGTTGGCCAGGATCGTGGTCCAGGGCTGCGTCGCTTCGACATTCTGCCAGGACCAAGTGAACCAGGGCCGCGTGAAAAGAATGTGCGTCGTCCAGTTGTTCACGTTCGACGGCACGGATTCGGAAAGAAAAAGCCGCGTCATATAGCCCGAATGTGCATGCGGGCTGAGAATCGCCTCGCGGGTCACCGCGCCCTGTGGCGTCGCGATCGGCAGCGCAGGGAGGTGGACGTAAGCCTGCCCGCCCTCCTCGAGCAGGCCCGCGTCCGGGTAAAGCACCCGGACGCGTTCGAACTCCTCGGCGGCGTCCATCAGGACGAACCGCCCTGGCGGACGTGGCTGACGAACTTCAGGCCTTTCACGACCTTGATCACTTCGCCGGGCTGGAGCGGCCGCATGGTGCCGTCGCTCGCCATGATATCGAGATCCCAGTCGGCCGGCACCTCAAGCTTCTTCTTCAGCGTCTCGGTCGTGTAATCCCCGCCGGGGATCTTCACCGGGTCGCCGTTGAGCTTGATGGTGACGAGGCGCGGCTCGTTCGGGCGGTCGGCGGTGAAGAAATGTTCCACGCCGTCCCCCTTGAGGCTCACCTCCGACCCCGGCTCGACGAGATCGTCCTTGCCGAACTTGGGATCGAACCAGATCTCCTTGTCCGCGTCGACTTGGGCGAGGCCCCGCAGTTCCTCCTCGCTGATCGCTGCCTTCCCCCAGGGGAAGCGGCGACCGTCGACGACGAGGAAGAAGATGCGATCGCCCTTCAAGGCGAAGAAGCGTTCGATCCCCGGGCGGTCGAGCGGGACCGGCTCGGCAAGATTGATGTCTTCGAGCATGCCGCCCTCGAGCTGCTGGAAGAGCAGATGCTCGTCGGCGGGACGAAAACCCGCCAGCTCGAGAAGGTCGCGGCCATTGGGCAGCGGATCTTCCGTGTCGAACGAGGCCTCGTTGATGCGAATGGCAAAGCGCGCGCGGCGTTCTGCGGGGTTGGTCATAACAAATCTCCCTAAACCGCGGCAAAAATGCCTTGGAGTTGACGAAACCGACATGTATCTGATGCCGGTATCGACAAAATAGGAGTGATGTCGTTTATGTCAATATACACATCGCGAAATCGACATGTCTGAGAACGACGACACCCGCGAGATATTCGCCCTTCGCCTGCAAAATGCCCGCAATCTCAGGGATATGAGTCAGCAGGACCTGGCTGTGAAAACCGGCTTGCCAGCAAGCTCGATTTCGCATTTCGAGGGCAAATCGCGCCGGCCGTCCTTCGACAATCTGTGCCGACTCGCCGATGCGCTGAGCGTCACCACCGATTATCTGGTCGGCCGCACCGAAGATGTCGGGACCTCGACGGCAGCGCAGCGCCTCAACCAGCATCTCGACAAACTCAATGACTATGATCTCGATATCGCCGAGCGATTCATCGAGGTTCTCGCCAATAAGGGCAGTGCAAGGCCCGGGAGCGAATAGAGCGGATACCGGGTGGCGCGGCGAAGGATGATATGGGCTTGATCGCGACGATTCTGGCGGGAAGTCGAAAAATCCTCCCGAAGATGACGGCTGGGAGCCGGCCGTCGCACCCATCGATCCGCGGCATGACAGCCTGCGACTCGACCTCGGAAGCATCGGGGTGGAAGCGATTGATGCGGTACAATTCGCGACGACCAAGCGTTCGGTCTATGTCATGCCCGATCATCCACGAACGTCATCATCCCGAAAATTCACGAGGGTTTGAAAGGATTTGACTTGCGCTTTGATCGTTGGCCAATGATGCGCCATCCACGAATTTGACATTGTCAGTAGTTTTTTAGATAACGCCTGACATGAGCGATGGTCCCTATCGATCCCTGAACCTTCCTTCGCACTGGAAGAAGGTAGCAAAATATGCCGAGAACGATGCGTTCTCCGAGCAGCAAATCTGCGAGGCTGTTGTCCCGGCGCTCGCTAGGGACTGGCGTCAGGGCGAACTGGCGCAGATCGCTGCTGCCATTGCAGACATAGCCGACCAAACGCAGCCCGGCCTTTTCGAGCAGCTCGACCGTCTCGAAGCGCTTGCGCAGGCAACGGCCGGCAACGGCTTTCGCCAGATTCTCGTGCATTGCGCGATGCAGCACGTCGACGCTGGAGCAAGCGGCGACGCCGTCGTCGAGGGCGCAGCCGCCGACGCACTGGCGATCTGGGCATCGCGCCATACGCGGCCAATCGAAGAACATTATCAGCGCGAATGGGACGCGACGCGTGCCGGCAATGTTCGCGCGCGCATCGAGGGCGGTTTTGCCGCGACGCGCTACGACGGTCTCGCTCGCCAGCTTCTCGGCAAGGATGCGCCTGCGGGGCAGCGCGCGCCGCGTAAGCAGGACGGCCTCGGGGAAGGACCTCCGCTATGAACTTCGCGCATCTCTCCCTCGCGGCGCCGTCGAAGGCGATCCGCGTGGCGGTAACCGAGCCCGGCGCCTCGGTGCCTGATGGCTTCACCGCATGTGAAATCGGCACCAATATCGAATTCAAGGTCGAACGGCTCGCGACCTATTTCTTCAAAGGCTGGAGCCCGCTCCTCGAAGACGCGCTCCTCGTTGCCGGCGCAGTCGAATTTTGCGATATGTCGCTCGCGCGGCCGACGCGGACCTGGGCGCGCGATATCGCGCTCACCGTGCCGGTACACGACCTTGATCGGTGGCAACGCGGCGACGTCGCGGCGGCGCTCAAGGACGCGCTCGACTATTTGACCGGCGATAGTTGGACGCTCGACTTTATCGAGCGGCGCGGGGCCGCCATTCCCGTGGGCCAGCAGTTGTTCGCTCTCGAGCATCCGGCCAGGGCGGTGATTCCGTTCAGCAACGGCCTCGATTCCTGTTCGGTTGCCGAGCTCGAGGGCCGCAAGCTCGGTCACGCGCTCGTCCGAATCCGGCTGGGAACCCACGACGGCGACATGCGGCGCAAGGAGCGCCGCAGCGAGGCGTTCGCGAAGATCCCTTACACCGTCAAAGGCGACCACAAGGAATCGAGCATGCGCTCGCGCGGGTTCAAGTTCGGGGTCGTCAGCGGCCTCGCCGCCTATCTTGCGGAAACTAATCGCGTGATCATGCCCGAAAGCGGGCAGGGCGCCCTCGGTCCGGCGCTTGCCGCGCTTGGCCAGGTCTATGCGGACTATCGCACCCATCCGACCTATCTTCGCAAGCTCGAGCGCTTCCTCGCGGCGCTCCTCGAAACCAACATCGACTTCGATCTCCCGCGCATCTGGAACACCAAAGGCGAGACGCTGGCGGCGCATGTCGACGGTTGCACGGGCGACAAGGCGTCGTGGCAGCGCACCCTGTCATGCTGGCAGCAAAGCCGTCACGCCGGCGTGAACAAGAAGCGCCGCCAGTGCGGAATCTGCGCCGCCTGTCTCCTCCGGCGCATGAGCATCCATGCTGCAGGTCTCACCGAACCCGGCGACACCTACGTGTGGGAGGATCTCTCGTCGGCGACCTTCGAGGACGGCGCATCGCCCGACTTCGACCGCGCGAAAATAACCGGCAAAATGCGCGAATATGCCATTGCAGGCACGCTCCATCTCGACCATCTGGCGGGCTTTCGAAAAGCCACCACCACCCAGACGGAGCTCGGTTTGCATATCTTCCGCCTCGCGCGCGCATGTCAGTTGTCCCATGAAGAAGCCCGGTCCAAGGTCGACGGCCTCCTAGCCCGTCACGAAGCCGAATGGCGTGACTATCTCGATGCACTGGGTCCCAAATCCTTCTTGTGGGAGTGGACGGCGTGACCTCGCCGCTCGGCGAGCTCGATTTTGCAGAGGTCGGAGAAAGATTGCGGCGGGCCCGGGACGCAGCCGGAATCACGCAGGCCGACGCTGCGGAGGCGATCGGTGTCGTTCGTCCGACGCTGTCTGCGATCGAAAAGGGACAGCGCCGCGTTCGTCTGTCCGAATTGCAGAAGCTTGCGCTGCTTTACGGGACGAGCGTCAACGCGCTGGTGCGGACCGAAGCCGTCCATGTCGACCTCGCCCCGCGCTTTCGCAAACTCCATGATTCCGAAGACGCCGACACCGCCGAGGCGGTGCAGCTCCTGTCAGACCTCGCCAGAGCCGAGGTCGAGCTCGAGAATCTGCTCGGGATCGAGCGCGTGCGCAATTACCCGCCCGAGCGGCCGATCGCGCGTGGCGACGTTCGTGAACAGGCCGAGAATGATGCAAACGAGCTCCGCCAGCGGCTGGGGCTCGGTCTCGCCCCCATCGCCGACATCGTCACGCTCCTCGAGTTCGACATGGGTGTGCGCGTTTATGTTCGCCGTCTTAAAGGCAAGATATCGGGGCTTTTCGCTTATGACGAGACGCTCGGCGCCTGCATCCTGCTCAACGCCAATCATCCCAAGGATCGCCGTACCCAGACCGCGGCGCATGAATGCGGTCATCTCGTCTCGACCCGCCGACAGCCCGAGGTGCTGCATCTCGGTGAGGTCGAGAATTCACGCGAGGAACGCTATGCCAACGCATTCGGCCCGGCCCTCCTTGCGCCCGCGCGTGCGGTTCTCCAAAAATTTCAGGAGGTTGTTGCCGGCTCGCCGGTGCTGTCGCGCCGGCATGTCATCGTGCTGGCGCACTATTTCAACATCTCCCGCGAAGCGCTCGTCCGCCGGCTTGAAGATCTGAAGCTCGTCAAGCCGGGGCGCTGGGACTGGTTCGTCGATCAGGGCGGCATCAGCGACGAGCAGGAGCGACAGGTGCTCGGCGATCTGGTTTCGCCCGATGCGGCAAAGGCCGAGGCATCGCGGCCGACGACCCTCAGGCTCGCGCTTCTCGCGGCCGAGGCTTATCGCCAGGAACTGATGAGCGAGGGCCAGCTTTCGAAATTGCTCCGCCTCGACCGCTCCGAGCTGCGCGCGATGTTCGCCGATCTCGAACTCGAAGGGAGCGATGCTGATGGCATCCCCATCCTTCCGGATTGAGCAACATCGGTCCATCATTCTGGACACCAGCGCCGCTATCAATCTCAACGCCACCGGGCAGGCGGCGCGTATCATTGAGGCACTGCCGTCGCCGATCGCGGTAACCGACATCCTCATGCGCGAGCTCGATGCAGGGCGGCGGATGGGACGCCATGACTTCGACGCGATCGAGGAGCTGCTGCGCATCGGCCTGATCGACGTCGTCGCCCTGAGCGACGAGGCCGAAGTCCATTTCGAGACGCTGGTCGTCGGAGCGACCGCAGAAACGCTTGATGATGGCGAGGCGGCCACGATCGCCCAGTCGATCGCGCAAAGCGCGATACCGGTCATCGACGAGCGCAAGGCGACCGCGCTCTGCGCGCGGCGCTTTCCGGCCCTGCAGCTGGCAAGCACGCTCGATCTCATTCTCCAGCCTTCGGTCACCGAGACAATCGGCAACGAGAGCTTGCGTCAGGCCATTATTGGCGCGCTTCGCATCGGGAAGATGCGCGTGCCCCCGCGTTTCGAACAATGGGTCGTCGATTTGATCGGGCCGGAAGAGGCTATGCGGTGCCCAAGCCTGCCGCGCAGGCTGCGCGAGATGGTGGTCCGGGCTTAGTGGGATGCGAGACGGGAAGGGGAGCGGGCCAGGGTCAATCCTTTAAACGCGGCAGACGCGTTCTCACCCACGAACGTTGATCGCCCAGTCCCGCATAATCCTGAAGCTTCGAAATCGCACCGCGATGCAGAACAGCAACTTTCGGTCGCTGCTAGTCATCTGCAGGTATTTTGCCGCGAACGGCCGGTTTCTGTGACCCGCGCCCGAAAGCGGCCTGGCCGAAATCGGCCAAAATCTCCAAAACCCGAGGACGTCCAGTTCGCATCATCTCGGTGGTGCGCGTCCGCGCTCTTTGAGCGTCAGGTCCGCTTTTCGCGTCGCAGCTCAGTTCCCCCCGAGCATTGCCAATCTTGTTTCAAGATCGACAATTCTTCTGTCGCGCTCGGCTAGCAGGGCATCGACTTCGTCGGCGTCGAGCTTGCGAGGGATATGCTGCGGACAATTGGGATCCCATGCCGCGATCTTGAACAGCAGGACACGTTCCGGAACGGCGGCGTAATCGGCAGGCATGACCGCTTCGGTCAGTGCGGCGTCGCCTTCCACCATCCACGCGTCGCCCCAAATCTTGATCCGGCGGCGGTTGGCATAGTCCATCAGGAATATGAAGGCCTTACTGTTCTCGGCAAGGTTGCCCTGAGAGATGAACTGGCGATTGCCCCGGAAATCAGCCATTGCAAGGATCCGGTCGTCGAGAGGCTTCAAGAATCCGCGCGGACCGCCGCGGTGCTGAATGTATGGGTGGCCGTCCGCGTTCACGGTTGCGATGTAGAAGCTGTTGCGCTGCGCGATGAACTCGGCAAGCTGCGGCGTTATCCGGTCGTTCCAGCCGCCACGCGCCTCCATTTTTGCATAGGCTTCGCGCGAACCGTTCTTGGCCTGAAATTCCTTCACTTTCGCCGTGAAGGCGATGTCGCTGGTCGGGCGTGCGGTATCCATAAGGTTTCGCTCCTGTAAGTGGCCCGGCGCCCGTCGCAGGATATGCATGGGCGGGCACCGGGCAATTTGTCAGAAAGTCACGAGGCCATAGCCCTGGTCGAGATAGGTCGACACATCGAGTATTCCCGGTGTGCCGGGGATGGCTTTTTCATAATCCAGTTTGAGCCCGGTCTTTCGTGCATCCTCGGTGGCACCGAACACGTCGGCGCAGCCGCCGCAAACGCCGGCGATCAGGTCGCTCACCGAACCATAAAGTGCGTGCGCCGGATGGTCGGGCTTGACCAGTTCGGCGGGCCAGCGCGTCCCCGCGCCCTGGAAAATGATCGCAACCTCTTGCTGCTTTTCCTTGAGCTCATATGCGAGGAAGAGCGCATTGAAGAGGCGGCCGAGCGCCTCGTCGGTGCCCGTTTTAGGGTCGACATAGATGATGATAGCGGTCTTGGTCATGTAAAACTCCTGTCGAGATATATTTATTACCGAACGATCGGTAAAACCGCTGCTAGAGACTCGACAGGAGCTCGTCAAGATATTAAACCGATCATTCGGTAAATATGAAAGATGTGAGCGATGGCACGTAGAGCACTGGTCGAAGATAATGAATTGTTGGCGCGGCTGGGCACGACCTTTCGAGACGTCGGATATGAAGGAGCGTCGCTTGCGCTCCTGTCGGAATCGACCGGCTTGAAGAAGGCGAGCCTCTATCATCGCTTTCCGGGAGGCAAGGAAGAGATGGGCGCCGAGGTGCTTGCCGAAGCCGGGCGCTGGCTTAGCGAACATGTCATCGTCCCCCTGGCCGGACCTGGGTCTCCGCGCGAGCGCCTTCAGTCCATGACGCGAGAACTCGACCAATTTTATGATGGCGGCCGAAAATCCTGTCTCCTCAACATGCTCTCGGCACCCATCGGCACGAGCGGGACGTTCGGCAGCGCGATCCGCGTGCTGTTCGAGGCATTTATCGACGCATTGGCCAAAGTGGCCATAGAAGCAGGCGCTGAGAAGCATGAGGCCCGAGCGAGGGCCGAACGGGTGGTGGCGTTGATCCAGGGAAGTCTCGTTCTTGCCCGCGGCCTCGGGACGGCGGCGCCGTTTCGCCGGCTGATCACGGACCTTGCCGATGACTTGCTGGGCACCGCCGAGCCCGCGACCTGAAGCCTAAGATCCGGATCGCGGCATGGACCTTCAACCGCCCTTGGGCGGCAGGTGCCCCGTTTTCACATAGAGCAGACATCCGGCGCGGCTGAACGGATTATGCTCCGATCCGTGCGGGCTGCGGATCCAGCTGCCCGCCGGATAGATTCCATTCTCGTCCTCGAAAACACCCTCAAGGACCAGGATTTCCTCGCCGCCCCAGTGACGATGCGTGCGAAATGCCGTTCCCGGACGCCAGCGTACCAACGCCGCTTGCTCGCCTCCGAACTGGTGCAAGGGTACGACCTCGAGCCCATCGAGAAGCCCGGGTCTGAACAACAGGTCGGTGGGGCGCAGCACCTTGTGTTCGTCATCGCCTGGCGCGAACTGGCGTAGCTTCACAAAAATAGTGCACCCCTGTTCGCTGAACGGCGCATGGTGCGACCCGGGCGGATTGCGGACATAGGTGCCGGCGGGATAATCGCCATGTTCGTCCGAAAAGACGCCGTCGAGAACGAGAAATTCTTCGCCGCCATCATGCTCGTGGGCGGAGAACCGACTGCCCGCAGCATAGCGTACCACGCTCGTCGCGTGCGCCGCTTCGTCGCCGACGCGGTCGAGCATACGCCGTTCGACTCCGGGCATGGGGGATTGAACCCAGCCTGGCTCGTCGGCGGCAAGGACGATGCGCTCATCGAAATCGGCGTTGATGCGAAGGAGGTCCATCGGGATCAGCTCCGCCCGGCCATCACGCCGCCATCGACATCATGGACGGCCCCGGTCGTCCAGCCTGCGCGGTCGGAGAGCAGGAACTCAATATGGTGCGCGACGTCGGTCGCACGGCCGACACGGCCGATAGGGTGGAACGCATCGAATCCTGTAGCCAGTGTCTCCTCGATCTGGTGGGGAGCGATAAAAGCGCCGTAGATCGGCGTCACCACCACGGCTGGAGCCACGGCATTGACGCGGATACGATGTTCGGCAAGCTCGACGGCGAGCTGCCTTGTCAGCGCGTGGAGGCCAGCCTTCGCCATCGAATAGGCCGAGGACGGCGTAGCCCTCACGGCCTGATGCGCCCACATCGAACCGATATTCACGATCGCGCCGCCGCCATGACGCGCCATGTTGCGCGCAACCGCCTGGGTCAGGAAAAAGGTCGCGCGGTTCAGGCGGTGATAACGGTCGTAGTCGTCATGGTCGTGATCGAGAAACGGCTTGGGGAAAAATGTTCCGGCGGCGTTGACGAGCTGATCAATATGACGGGGTTCCTTCTCCAGCTGAAGTTGGAAATCGGAAACCGACGCTTCGTCGAGAAGGTCGACGCGGTGGGTCTCGATGCGCTCGGCGCCGGCTGCGGACAAGGCGCAGGCGACGTCGACGAGTTTGTCGTCGTCGCGTCCGACAATGGCGAGCGTGCGATGTTGGGCGGCGAGCAGCTTTGCAGTTGCGAGACCGATCCCTGAAGAGCCGCCGATGATGAGAGAAAGCTTGCGGGGCATTGAACGATCCTTTTGGTCAATGGGAGAGGCGCCGCAAACGGCGCGGGCACCGCGCAGTCAGCGCCGTGCCCGCATGCGGTATTTTTCGACCGTAATTTCCTCGTCGATCGCCGCGCGGATGCGCGCCGCCGCCTCGCCGCGCACCTTGGTCTTGGTGGCGCGATAGGCCGCGACATCGACACGGCTGAGCGCGTCCGCGGCGGCGCGAACGGCACCTTCGAGTTCGCCCGCAGCGACGACATGGTCGATATAGCCGGCACGGCTTGCTTCGCTCGGCGCGAGCATCTCACCGGTAATGACACGTTGGAAATAGGGCGGCGACAGCGTGGCGCGCGCCAATTCGACGGCAAAGCCGGGCAGGGTCAGGCCGATCGCGACTTCGTTGAGTCCGATCTGGTAGGGGCCGTCGGCCGCGACCACCAGATCCGAGGCCAACAACAGGAATGCGCCCATAGGATAGGCGTGACCTGTGCAGGCCGTCACGAGCGGGATCGGGGAGGTGAACAGCGACAGCGCCAATTCGGCACCCAGATGCACCATTTCGTGGATCTCGTCAGGATCGCTGCGAGCGAAAACCTGCAGGTCGAAGCCCGCCGAGAAAATGCCGTCGCGGCCCCTGATGATCATGGCCGCAGCGTCGGCCTCGGCGAGCGCGACCGCGGCGGCAAGCGACCGCAGCACCGCAGGCCCCATCGCGTTGCGCGTGCCATCGTCAAGCGTGATTACCGCGATGGAATCTCCAAGCTCATACTGTACCGCCTGCTGCATTGTTGCCGTCCTTTTGTTGCTGGTCGACTAGAGTTCGAGCTGGGAAAGGCTTGGGTTACCGATCGGACGAGCACCCGACGGCCAGTGGAAAAGCCGGTCGGATTCGCGGATCGGCAAATCATTGATGCTGGCGATGCGGCGCCGCATCAGCCCGTCGGCGCCGAATTCCCAATTCTCATTGCCATAGGAACGGAACCAGGCGCCCGACGCGTCGTGCCATTCATAGGCGAAGCGGACCGCAATGCGGCCCGCTTCGAACGCCCAAATCTCCTTGATCAAGCGATAGTCCAGCTCGCGCGCCCATTTGCGGCGCAGAAAGGCGATGATCGCCTCGCGTCCGCGGAGGAACTCCGAGCGGTTGCGCCAGATGCTGTCCGGCGAATAGGCCAGTGCGATCTGTTCGGGGTTCTGACCGTTCCACGCGTCCTCGGCCGCCCGAACTTTCGCGATTGCGCTCTCGCGCGTGAATTGGAAGGCAGTCGTCTCGGTCATGACCATTTTCCTGGCTGGGCGGGCGGCGGACCCTATCGGGAAACCGCCCGCCCGAGGGTGGCTCAGTGGACGGCGGCAGCCCGGATTGCGGCGACCGTCGTATCGGTGTCCGCGACATGGCTGGCGATCATGCGGAAATTGGCGAGCGCGGCGGCGTAGCCGTCGAGACCCGGAAGCTGCGCCGCTGCAGTGGCGTCGGACACCACCATGACCTCGAAGCCCTGCTCGACAAGCTCACGCATGTGCGATTCGGTGCACAGATTGGCTGACATGCCAGCGAGAATGACCTTGCTAACGCCGCGCTTGCGAAGCTGGAGGACAAGATCGTTGGTCTCAGGCCCGAAAACCTTGTGCGGACTGGTGACCACCGTATGCCCGTCTTCGATGTAGGGCTTGTACTGAGCCAGCCAATCGGCGCCCGATCCCTCGAAAGCCGCGGTGGTTAGCGGCCCCTTGCGGTCGAACATGCCGATCTTATGCATCAAGGCCTCAAGCGCGCCCTCGAAGCGCCAGCCATGGTCGTGCGGATAATAATAATGCGGGGAGACGAACACCGGCACGCCGCTGGCTTTGGCCGCGGCGAACAAGCGGTCGATATGACCGATCGTTCCGTTCGCTTCGACATTTTTGCCGACGACGCCCCAAGCCACACCCGCGGGACTTAGAAAATCGTTCTGGGGGTCGGTGACGACCAGCGCCGTCGCGCCGGCGACAATGGTGAATCCCGG
Organism: uncultured Sphingopyxis sp.; assembly: GCA_964502035.1. Classification (GTDB taxonomy): domain Bacteria; phylum Pseudomonadota; class Alphaproteobacteria; order Sphingomonadales; family Sphingomonadaceae; genus Sphingopyxis. Next base: position 53,952 of record CAZCUW010000006.1, read on the forward strand.
ATCGGGCAGGCCGTCGGCGTGGGCAGGTGCAGTCGCAGGAAGCGCGGCGGTCAGCGCCGCGGCCCCAATCAGAAATGCGCGTCCGAGTCGTCGCGGAATGCGAGAGATCATTTGGAAAAATCCTTTCAAAGCTTGGCATTGCACCAGCGAACGGGTACAAGGTTTACCGATCGGTACATGCTACCTGTACCGATCGGTAAACCCTGTCAAGCGATGGCTTGGGGATGGCTTGGTTGCGAAGAGGCAACGCCTTGTTTGGGCGACCAAAAAAGTACGGCGCCCGGTGCGGCCTGTGAACGGAGCGAATGGAATGCGACCGACGAAACGCGACGAACTGGTCGAAAAAGCGACAGATGCCTTCTACCGCCACGGCTTCCAGGCGACCGGAATGGACCGCCTCGTCGCCGAAACCGGCGTCTCGAAGACGTCGATCTACAAGCATTTCCGGACCAAGGAGGATCTGATTGTCGCGACGCTACAGTTGCGCGACGCCCATATTCGCGGCTGGCTATTCCGGCGGATCGAGGAGCTGGCTTCCGATCCACGCGATCAACTGGTCGCGATCTTCGACGCGTTGGACGAATGGTTCCACGAACCCGGTTTCCAGGGCTGCATGTTCGCCAAAGCGAGTTCGGAATATCAGGACGCCAAACACCCGATCAATCGCGAGGCAAGCGATCATGTCGTGCGCCTTTCCGATCATTTTTCGGCGATTGCGGCGCGCGCAGGCTTGCGCGACCCCGACGCGATCGGACGGCAACTCGCCTTGCTCAAGGAGGGGGCGGTCGCATTGGCGACAATGGTCCACGACCGGCGCCCCGCCCGCGAAGCAAAGGCAATCGCAATCCAGCTTCTCGCCGCAGCCGCGACGGAGAGTTCCGGCTAGCGGGCGGCGAGATCGCCCAGAAATTCGCGAATGCGCTTCGCATTGACGCCGAAGTCGCTGATCCCGACCCGGCTCACCGATCGCATGTCCACAATGCTTTGCGTGCCGTCGGCGCTTGGCCGGACGCGCACGACCACATCGTCCTTGAATCGGATATATGAAGTGCTGGCGGTCGCTTCGAGCGCGCCGGCAGTGACATCATAGCGCGCGATGTCCCAGCCGCGTGCGGCCGCGAGCTTGCGGGCATCAGACAAGACATCACCGGCGGGACGCGGGATCGTGACCGGCTGGATGTCGGGATAGCCGGCGGCGTGGATGCGACGCCATGCGGCGAGGCTGCCTGTCCCGGCGAGATTGTCGGGACGCAGCGGCAAGCTCCGGAACTGCGGCGGCTCCGCGAGATCGGTCGTCACATCGTGGATCGGCGGCATATCGCGTGCGACGAGGGGCCGCGAGGCGATAAACAGAACGAAGGGCAGTGCAACCAGCAGGGCCGCAGAGGCGGCGCGGCGACTTGCTGACGGCTGTCGCCATGCCAACAGCAACGCGGCAAGCGCCGCAACGGCGGCCGCGAGCGCGAGCGCGGCGCCGGCGAGCAGCGAGAGAAAGCCGGGCATTTTCGCAATCAGATCGTAGCGCGCCAGCGTCAGACCGGTCGCGGCGATGAGCAGCGATGCGGCGGCAAGCGCCAGCGAAAACCGGCCGATCCGATTCGCCCATTTCGATCTCGCCACGGTCCATTCCTCCCCGAATTGCGGCCTCGCGCCGTCAAACGCCGATTTCCATGCCAGCCCTGGCGCCTCGACGCCAATTAAATGACGGGTGATTGTAACCGGCGCCGTCCCGGGGGCGAATAGGATATCAGCAACTGCCGGGAGCAGCCTGCGTGCGAACGGCCAAACTGACTGCCGCCCGTACGTTCCAAATGGGTCATTCGAAGCCCTCGCATCCGGCAGCCGTCACCCCCAGGGGAGCCCTGGGTCGCCGCGGATGCTGGCAGACATTTGCAGCGTAGCCGGTCCCATCCCCCCTGCCGGTCGCCGCGCCCCGCGACGTCTCCCGTCCACCGTCCGGGATATGACTGCCAGCATCCAAGCCGCGCGACCCGCGCTTGGGGTGCGGGCAAGAATCTTTGGCCTCCCGTGTAAGATATCGCTGTGCGCCGCGACCAAGGCATGTGACGAGGAAATGAAGGCAAGGGGCGGCAATCGGAATGACAATAAGGATAGTCCTCGCAGGTGGTGGTCATGCCCATCTTGCGGTGCTCGCCGACTGGATCGGTGCGCCGCCCGAGGGCACCGAGCGCTGGCTCGTGACGTCGCATCGCCAGACGGCTTATTCGGGCATGCTCCCCGGCTGGATCGCCGGGGATTACCCAGCAGAGGCGCTGACGATCGATCTTGAACCGCTCGCGCGGCTGGCCGGTGCGCGGCTGGTGATCGCCGACGTCGTCGGTCTCGATCCCGAACAGCATCTCCTCGATCTTTCGACCGGAGTGCGCCTCGGCTTCGATCTGCTGTCGCTTGCCACCGGCGGCGAAAGCGATGTTTCGCATCTGGCGGCGCTTGGTGATCGCCTGCTGCCGGTCCGTCCCGTCCTGCCTTTCATGGCCCGTTGGGAAGCCTTTGTGGCGGGACGACAAGGGCGCACGCTGACGCGCGTCGCGGTGGTTGGCGGCGGCGCCGCGGGGGTCGAACTTGCGCTCGCCGCCGAACGGTCGCTGCGCCGCCAGATCGGCGGAACGACCAAAGTGATATTGGTTGCGCCGCGCGACGCTTTGCTTGCCGGCCACAGCGAGGCGGTCCGCCGCCGGGCAGGCGACGTCCTTCGCGCTCGCGATATTGCTCTCCATGAGGGGCATGCGGCAGGCGCGCCCGACGGCCTGATGCTGCCCGACGGGACGATGTTGGCTTGCGACGCGGTCATTGCGGCGACCGGAAGCCGCCCCTCCGACTGGATCACCGATACCGGGCTCGCGGTGCGCGAGGGCGGATTTGTCGCGGTCGGTTCGGACCTGCGTAGCGTGTCGCACCCCGACATCTTCGCGGCGGGCGACATTGTTTCGCGAAGTGACCGCCGCGTCGAGCGCTCGGGGGTCCATGCGGTGAAGGCCGGCCCGGTGATCGCCGCCAATTTGAAAGCGGCGCTCGCCGGTACGCCGATGCACGACTATATCCCCCGGCGTCGAACGCTTTACCTGCTGGCAACCGGCGACAGGCGCGCCATCCTGTCATGGGGAAAACTGACCGCCGGCGGACATCTGGTCTGGCGGCTCAAGGACTGGATCGACCGCCGCTTCGTCGAACGCTACGCCGGGTTCGGGCAGTTTCGCTCATGAAGGGGGTGGCGGCTTTGCTTCAACATATGATCACGCGCCCCGTGATCGCCAATGCCCTGCGCGTGTCCGCCGTCGTCGGCACCATCCTCAATGCCATCAACCAGGGCTCTGCGATCTGGACTGGCGTCGGCATCGATTGGCCGCGTCTTGCGCTCAACTATGCGGTGCCGTTCCTCGTCGCCAGTTACAGTGCGGCGCGCATTTGCCAGGCGATGGAGGGCTGAATGAGGCGCCCGCCGCAACCGCGTCCATCGTCAACGCCGATCGATCCGGCGTTTGTTGCGCGCGTGCGCGGCGACCTGCTTCGCTTCGCGCGTCTCCAGCTCGGCAGCGACGACGAGGCCGAGGATGCCGTACAGGAAGCACTCGCCGCGGCGCTGCGCAACGGTGATCAATTTCGCGGCGAGGCGGCGCTCAAGACCTGGGTAATCGCGATCCTGAAGAACAAGATCGCGGACCTCTTGCGCCAGCGCCGACGCCGGCCGCTCGGGGCAAGCGAGATGGCAGCCGAAGCGGATGGCGGCGCGCTGCCGGCGCTGTTCGACGAGCGCGGCATGTGGCGCGAGGCGGCGCGGCCCGCAGCATGGGAAGATCCCGAGGCGGGGCTGCACAGCGACCAGTTCCTCGCCATCTTCGACGCCTGCCTCAATCGCCTGCCGGCCCAGCAGGGGCAGGTTTTCATGATGCGCGAGGTGGTCGAACTTGCCACCGACGAAATTTGCGACGAGCTCGGGCTCACCAGCGGGAATATCCATGTCATCCTGCACCGCGCGCGGCTCGCGCTGCGCGCCTGTCTGCAGCATCACTGGTTTGCGGAGGAAGTGCGATGATGCTCAATTGCCACGATACGACATTCCTGATGTCGCAGCGCCGCGAGCGCGATCTCAGCTTTTCGGAGCGCATGAAGCTGCGGCTGCACGCGGGCATGTGCCGCCACTGCGCCAATTTCGAACGGCAGCTCCCGCTCCTTGGCGAGGCCGCGAAACGCCTCGCGGCGCAAGAGGATGATCATGGTGTGTAAGCATTGCCCGTCTCGTGCGACCAATCTCGCCAAAGGCCTCCCGCCGGAAGGAAGATCATGAACAAGCGTTTCGTCCTGCTGCTGCTGCTCGTGCTGGCGCTTGCCGCATGGGTGCATTTCGACCTCGGCGACTGGCTGACGCTCGAAGCCCTGAAATCGCAGCAGGCGGCGATCGACGGCTATTTTAGCGCCAACCCGCTGCTCGTGGCGGGGCTATTCTTTCTTGTCTATGTCGTGCTGACCGCGCTTTCGGTCCCCGGCGCGGCGATATTGACGCTCGCCGCAGGGGCGATCTTCGGTCTCTATTGGGGGACGCTGATCGTCTCCTTTGCCTCGACGATCGGCGCGACGTTCGCGTTTCTCGCCTCGCGCTATCTGTTCCGCGACGCCGTCCAAGCCCGCTTCGGCGATCGGCTACGGCGCGTCAATGAGGGCATCGCCCGCGACGGCGCCTTCTATCTGTTCTCGCTGCGGCTCGTGCCGGTCTTTCCTTTCTTCGCGGTCAATCTGCTGATGGGGCTGACGCCGATCCGCACCGTCACCTATTTCTGGGTCAGCCAGCTCGGCATGTTCCTCGGGACCATCATCTATGTGAATGCAGGCACCCAGCTCGCGCGCATCGATGCGCTGTCCGACATCGCCTCGCCGGGCCTGCTCGCTTCTTTCGCCGCGCTCGGCCTGCTGCCCTGGATCGGCAAGTGGATCATGGCGACGATCAAGCGTCGCCGCATATATGCGCGCTTCAAACGCCCGCGCCGCTTCGATCGCAATCTCGTCGTGATCGGCGCCGGCGCGGCGGGACTGGTCTCCTCCTATATCGCGGCGACGGTGAAGGCGAAGGTGACGCTCGTCGAGGCGTCAAAAATGGGCGGCGATTGCCTCAACTATGGCTGCGTGCCGTCGAAGGCGCTAATCAAGTCGGCGCGCATTGCCGAGCAGATGCGGCATGCGGACCGTTACGGACTTGTGTCGGCGTCGCCGCAGATCCGTTTCCGCTCGGTGATGCAGCGCATCCACGACATCATCGCAGCGATCGAGCCGCACGACAGCGTGGAGCGCTATACCGAGCTTGGGGTCGACGTGGTGCAAGGCTATGCCCGGATCGTCGATCCCTGGACGGTTGAAATCGCGCGCAATGACGGCGAAATCCAGCGGCTCACGACGCGGGCGATCGTCATCGCAGCGGGGGCGGAGCCGGTCGTCCCCGATCTGCCTGGGCTCGCCGATTCAGGATATCTGACCAGCGATACGCTGTGGGAGGAATTTGCGGCGCGCGACACCATGCCGCAGCGGATCATCATCCTGGGCGGCGGGCCGATCGGCTCGGAGCTCTCGCAGGCTTTCGCGCGGCTCGGTGCCGACGTCTCGCAAGTCGAACGCGGCGCTCGCCTGCTGCCGCGCGAGGACGAGGAGGTGTCCGAGCTGGCGCGCGATGCGCTCGAAGGCGCCGGCGTCGAGGTCCTGACCGGGCATGAAGCCTTGCGCGTCGAAGGGACCGAGAGCGATCGGCACCTGATCGTTCGCCATGCCGGCGGCGAACGCGCGATCGCATTCGACGCGCTGATCGTCGCGGTCGGGCGCAAGGCACGATTGTCGGGCTATGGGCTCGAGGATCTCGGCATCGAAACGCAGCGCACCGTCGTGACCGATGAATATCTCGCGACCGTTTATCCCAATATCTATGCCGCGGGCGATGTCGCCGGGCCCTATCAGTTCACGCACAGCGCGGCGCACCAGGCCTGGTACGCCAGCGTCAACGCACTGTTCGGCCAGTTCCGGCGCTTCAAGGCCGATTATCGCGTCATCCCATGGACGACCTTCATCGACCCCGAAGTCGCTCGCGTCGGGCTCAGCGAGGCCGAGGCGATCGAACGGGGCGTTGCGGTCGAGGTCACGCGCTACCCGCTCCACGAACTCGACCGTGCGATCGCGGACTCGGCGACCACGGGCTTCGTCAAGGTCCTGACCCCGCCGGGCAAGGACCGGATCCTCGGGGTCACGATCGTTGGCGAACATGCCGGCGAACTGCTCGCCGAATATGTGCTCGCCATGAAGCATGGTCTGGGCCTCGGAAAGATTCTCGGGACCATCCACACCTATCCGACGATGGCCGAGGCGAACAAATATGCCGCGGGCGAGTGGAAGCGGGCGCATGCCCCCCAGCGCCTCCTCAAGCTGGTCGGGCGCTATCACGACTGGCGGCGCGGATGAGGCGTGACGGGAAATTGTCGCAGCGGTGTAACCGTGCGGCAAAAGGCTTCGAACCTGTAAGGATGCGCGGCCTGTTTTTCCTTTTGCTGATCCTGTTTGCAGGCGTGACCGCCACGGTGATGCCCGCGAGCGGTTTTGATGCCATATCCAGCGCGCGATGCTGTGAAAGCGGCTGCCCTCTGCCTGACGGCTGTGAGCAAGCCTCGATGGCGTGCAAGCGCGCCTGTTCGGCCGCGGTTCTCCCCGCAAACCCACAACCGGACGCGCCGGCGCCACTCGCCTTCACCGAACGTCATGCGGGGGTTCGCTTGAACTCCTTGACGCGAAATCCACCCGTTCCCCCGCCGCGCGGCTTCGCGATATCCGACTTCAACAAATCGATATCAGGAGAATTGACATGAAATTTGCTGCAAAACTTCTCGCCATCACGGCGCTGCTGTCTTCGGGAACCGCCTATGCGGCGGCTCCCGCGGCCGTGGTCCAGGCTTGCTGCGCGCTTGCCGCGTGCTGCGGTTTGCCGTGCTGCTAAGACGCTAGGCGGGCGGGGGCCGGCTATCCGGCCCCCGCCCAAGCGCGCGAAGGCGCGCGCTCAATTCTGAAAAGAAGGACGACCGATGAAAGCCCAATCGCTGCTCTTGCTCCGGATCGGAACCGGATTGCTGCTCGTCGTGTGGGGCATGATCCGCCTCGCCAGCCCCGACAAGGGCGCGGGCGTCAGCGTCAAATATTATGCCGGGCTTGGCGCCAGCGATACGATCCAGCTCGTCTGGGGCGCGATCCTGCTGGTCGTCGGATTGCTCACAATTCTCGGGCTGTTCCGCCGCTTCGCCTATACAGCGCAAGCGGTCATTCTGGTGACGGGGGCGCTGTCGATATGGAAATATCTGCTCGACCCCCTCGGTCTCTGGCTCCTCGATCGTGAGAGCAGCCAGGTCCTTTTCTTTCCCTCCCTCGCGGTCGCCGGCGCGACCCTCGTGCTGCTCGCTTTTCGCGACGAAGACCGGATTGCGCTCGATCGCATGCTGGCGCGGCGCGGCTAGCGGGCGCGTTCGAGCATCGCCACAATCTCGTCCTCGCGCGTCGCGGCGCTTGCCGCGACGCGCAGCGAGCCTTTGTAAATGTGGAGCATGCCATAGCGCTTCGCGCCGATCCGTTTCCAATCGGCATCGGCCGTCTTTTCGCTGATGCTAAAGAAGAGGGTGTCGCGGTACCGTTCGCGCTGCAGCAGCCCCGACAGGACGGGGCCGCGCACGCGGCATGGCAGGCACCAGGGCGCATAGGTTTCGACGACGATGGTTCGTCCTTCGCGTTGCGCCTCGGTGAATCGGACCGCGTCGAAGGCCGTGGGGCTTGCGGAAGCCGCGCTCACGGCGCCCGGGGTTGCGGCGAGCAGAATTCCAAGCGCGGGCCAGATGGGCGCCATATACGCATCTCCTTCGTCATCAATACGCCCGGGACCGCGCGCCGGTTACAGGACGTCGCCCCAAATCGGCATTGCAGCGACTGTAAGGAATGGCGCCGCACGGCGACCAAGGGGCGAACAATCAGAAAAATGCGCAACGGCGCCTTGTCCATGGAGTGAAACTTGACCCTTTTCCCGCGTCTCACGGCCGGTGCCGCCGCATCGGTTCTTGCAATCGGCTTTGCGCTGCCTGCCGCCGCACAGCAGGCCGGCATCCAGATTGCCGTGGTCGCCGACGACGGGCGCCCATTGGCGGATATCGACGTGCTGGTCGAGAACCCGGGCATCGGCTTGCGCCGCATTGTGCGAAGCGACGCGCAGGGACTGGCGCGGATCGAAGGACTGACCACGGCCGGCGAATATCGCGTGTCGGCGCTGGCAAACGAGCGCTTTGAGTCAGGGGAGCCCGCGCGCCTTTCGTTACGTGCCAATTTTTCGAGCAGCGTGACGTTGCGGCTTGCCCCCGCCGGGACCGCGATCGTCGTCACCGGCAAGCGCGGCATCACCGCGCTCAACAGCGTCAACGCCGAGGTGTCGGCATCGCTCGGCGAAGAGGAGCTTGCCGCGCTGCCGATCGAGGGGCGCGACGTGCTCGGCGCGCTGGTCCGGCTCCCGGGCGTCGTCCCGTCAACCGGCTTCTTCCCCGAAGCGCCGTCGATCTCGATCAACGGCTCGAACGGCCTCGACACCAATTATCTGATCGACGGGCTCGACAATAACGAGAATTTCCTCGGCGGGATCAAGTTTCCGGTGCCGCTCGGCTTCACGCGCGAAGTGACCGTGCTCGCGAACAGCTATTCGGCGGCCTATGGCCGCACCGCCAACGGCATTGTCAACTATACGACGCCATCGGGCACCAATGATTATCATGGCGAAGTCTATGCGCTGGTACGGCCGGGGCGTCCGTTCGATGCCCGCTCGCCCTTTCCGCGCCGCGACCTTTCGGGCAACGCGGTCGGTGAGAGCTTCGAGCGCTATCAGGCCGGTGCGAGCCTTGGCGGACCAATCGCGCGCGACCGCACCTTCTTTTACGCCAATTTCGAATATACGCGCGATCGCAACGTCCAGATCGTCGATGCTCCTGCGCTCGGCACCGTTGCCAATGTGACCGGCAACAACCAATTCTACCTCGGATCGGTGCGGTTCGATCACCGCCTGACCGACGACTGGACGGTTGGGCTGCGCGCCAATGTCGGCCGCGTTACCATCGATCGCCCCGGCGGGGCGCTCGGCGGTGGCAACGTCATCTTTCCGTCGGCGGGGTCGGACCAGGACCGCTTCTCGACCCTGGTTGCGGCGACCGCGAGCTATTCGGGCGATGTCTGGAGCTATGACGGCGCGCTCCAGTTCAGCCGCTTCCGCTGGAATTACGGCAAGCCGAAAGGGCCCGCGGGGCCGCAGGTCGCCATCCGCGATCCGAGCGGGCTTACGGTCGGCGTCGTCGGCCACCCGGGTTTTGTCTTCGACGATGTCGAGGAGAGCTGGCAGACGACGCACCGCTTGCAGCGGCGGCTCGGCAACCATCGCTTGCGTTTCGGCGCGGACCTCATCCATTCCAATTTTTCGCTGCTCGGGGGCGGCAATCCCGACGGCAACTACACCGTCGATCTCACCGCTGCCCAGCTTGCCGGGCTTACAGCGGGTGGACAGGGGCTCGCGCTTTCGGCGGACGATGTCCTCGCGCTCGATCCCGCGGTCGCCAATTATTCGGTCGAGCTCAGACCGCAGTCTTTCGGCACCGGTCAGACCCAAATCGCCTTCTATGTCGAGGATGAGTGGCAATTGTCGCCGCGCCTCACCGCGACCTTTGGCGTGCGCTGGGACTATGACAGCCTGACCGCCAAGGGCGGCGGCGGCGGCGATTATGACAATGTCGCGCCGCGCTTTGCGCTCAACTACCGGCCCGATGCGCGCTCAACATTGCGCTTCGGCGCGGGCATCTTCACCGGCAAACTCTCCTATGCCGTGATTTCGGACGCGCTCCAGCGCAATACAACCTCGGCGGGCTTCCTGACCCAGCTGGGGTCACTGCAGGCGCAAGGCTTGATTCCGGCGGGTACCAATCTGTCCGCATTGACCTTCGACGGTAATCTTGGCGTGTCCCCGCCCTGTGCGACGGTCTCGGCCTGCCCAACCCCCGCGGAGGTTCAGGCGTTGCGCGGGACCGCGACCCTTGGCGAAGCGCGCATCCTCAGCCCGACCGGTTATCGCAGCCCGTGGAGTCTCCAGCTGAGCGGCGGCTATCAATATCAGGCGAACGACACGCTGACCCTGAGCGCCGACGTCATCTATAGCCGCACGCACAATCTCGCCCGGCTCCGCGACCTCAACGCGCCCGCGCCCTTCACGCCCAATCTCGCCAATCTGACCGACGCCAATATCGCGTTGCTGCGGGCGCAGGCTGACAATGCGGCGCGGTTCGCGCTCGCCGAGGCGCTCGGTCTTGTTCGCTCGCAGGCGACCGCCGACGCGACCCGTCCCGTGGCGCTCGTGCCTGGCGGGACGCGCCAAATCACCGTGTCGGAAACGGCGGGCGAGTCCGAATATAAGGCGCTGATCCTGCAGCTCGCCAAGGCACGCGGCAGCGATGCCTACGCGTTCCGCTTATCTTATACTTTGTCGAAGCTCAGCAACGATACCGACGACATCAACTTCCGGGCCTCCAATTCGAATGACTTCTCGGCCGAATGGGGACCGTCGGCCAACGACCGCCGCCACGTCATTTCGGCGGTTGGCTATCTTTATCCGCTTGAGGGTCTGACATTGAGCGTCGCCGGTCTTTTCCAGTCCGGCCAGCCGGTGAACCTCGTCCCCGACGCGCGGATCTTCGGGACGCAGGATCTCAACGGCGACGGCGCCTCGTTCGGCGAGAATTTTGTCGGCAACTCGGACCGCTATCCCGGCGCCGCGCGCAATTCGGCGCGCTTGCCCTGGTCGGCGACGGTCGATGTCGGGGTTCGCTATGCGGTCCCGGCCTTTGACGGCCGGATCGAACTCAGCGCCGATGTCTTCAACCTGTTCAACGCCAACAATGAATCGGGCTTTGCGAATGCCGCGACAACGTCCAATCAGGTGCAGTTCGGAGGCGGGGCACCATTCGTGCAGCGCAATGCCGGGCCGCCGCGCCAGTTCCAGTTCGGCGCGGCATGGAAATTCTAGGGGAGGAATAGGCGGATGGCGTGGCTCGCAAACCTGCAGGGACTTGTCGGCCTGACGGCGATCCTGCTGCTGGCCTGGCTCCTCTCCGAGGATCGCCGCGCCCGGCCCGGTTGGCGCTGGATCGGCGGCGCGCTGCTGCTCCAGCTCGCCATCGCCTTCGCGGTGACCCACATCCCCTTCGTCTGGACCCTTGTCGGTTTTGCCAATGGCGCGGTGGCGGCGATCGAGAAAGCGACGCTCGTCGGGTCTAGCTATATGTTCGGCTATACCGGCGGCGCCCCGATTCCGTTCCTGCTCAAGCCCGGCGCCGAGCCGCCGGTCGTGATCGCCTTCCAGATCCTGCCACTGATCATCGTCTTTTCGGCGATCTCGGCGTTGCTCTGGCACTGGGGCGTGCTGCGCGCGCTGGTTCGCGGGCTGTCATGGGCGCTGCGCAAGACGCTTGGGGTCAGCGGGGTCGTCGGCCTTGGCGGAGGCGCCACCATCTTCCTCGGCGTCGTCGAATCGCCGCTTGTGCTGCGCGCCTGGTTCGACCGGATGAGCCGCGCCGAACTGTTCATGATCATGGTGATGATCATGGCGACGATCTCGGGCGCGATCCTCATCCTGTATGCGACAACCCTGGCGAAGACGGTGCCGAACGCGGTCGGCCACATGATCGTCGCGTCCCTCATTTCGCTTCCCGCCGCGGTGCTGGTCGCGCGGATCATGGTGCCGGGCGACGGATCGCCGGGCGCCGATGCCGCCGAGCCCGACCTTGCCTACGAGAGCAGCATGGACGCGGTCATCCGCGGCACGATGGAGGGCGTTCAGCTCGTCCTCGCGGTGATCGGTATCATCATCGTCGTTTTCGCGCTCGTCAATCTTGCCGACCAGCTGCTCGCGCTGCTGCCGCCCGCCAATGGGGCGCCGCTGACGCTCCAGCGCCTGTTCGGCTGGCTGTTTGCGCCAGTAATGTGGGCGATCGGCGTTCCCTGGGATCAGGCGCCTGCTGCGGGCGGGCTGATGGGGACCAAGGCGATTCTCAACGAATATGTGGCCTATCTCGGCCTTGCCGCCATGCCCGCGGGAACGCTCGATCCGCGCAGCCTGCTGATCACAACCTACGCGCTTAGCGGGGTCGCCAATCTCGCGAGCGTCGGCCTCCTGGTATCGACCGTCGCGACATTGGCGCCGGCCCGCCGCCGCGATGTCGCCGAGCTCGGGATGAAAAGCTGGGTCGCAGGCAATATGGCATCGGCGATGACCGGGGCGGTCATCGGCCTCGTGACCTGGGCGTAAAGCGATGTTCGATGCGCGTCTTCGTCCCCTGATCGATCCGCCGCTGAATGCGGCGGGACGCCGGCTCGCCGCCTGGGGGATTGGCGCCGATGCGGTGACCCTTGCCGGCATGTTCGCGGGACTCGCGGCCGCGGCGGCCATCGCCGACGGCCTTTACGCGGCAGGGCTCGCGCTTATTCTCCTCAATCGCCTGCTCGACGGGCTCGATGGCGCGGTCGCGCGCGCGACAGGGTTGACTGATTTCGGCGGCTATCTCGATATCGTCGCCGATTTCGTCTTCTATGTCGCGGTCCCGGTAGGGTTTGCGGTGGCGACGCCGCACAACAGCTTCGCTGCCTTGCTGCTGGTCGCGGCCTTCGCGCTCACCGGTACAAGCTTTCTTGCCTATGCGACGCTCGCCGCGAAACGCGGCGTCGAGACTGCGGCGCATGGCCGTAAGAGTTTTTTCTACAGCACCGGCCTCGCTGAGGGGGCGGAGACGATCGCCTGCTTCGTGCTGATGTGCCTGATGCCCCAGCATTTTCTCCCGATCGCCGCAATTTACGCCGCGCTTTGCCTGATCACTGTCGTTCAGCGATCGGTGACCGCCTGGCGCATGTTTCGTTAGGAAAATAGCATGTCCATATTTCCCTCGCTCCCGGACGACGCCCAGCTCGCCGACGTGTTCCGTCGATTTGCCAAGGGCGTTCCGGCGCTCCTTGCCTATCATGACGATATTTTGCGCGACCGCTCGCCGCTGACGGTCGCGACGCGCGAACTGATCGCGGCCTATGTGTCGGGACTCAACGCGTGTACCTATTGCCATGGCTCGCACGTGCTCGCCGCCGAAGCTTTCGGCATCGACCCGGCATTGCTCGAAAGCCTGCTGCACGATGTCGAGGCCGCCGCGATCGATCCGGCGCTCAAGCCGCTCCTCGCCTTTGTCGCCAAGCTCACCCGCGAGCCTGCCAAGATCGGAGCTCGCGACGCAGCAGCGGTTTATGCCGCGGGCTGGAGCGAGGATGCGTTGTTTGCAGCGATCAGCGTCTGCGCGCTGTTCAATTTCATGAACCGCATCGTCGAGGGCGCGGGCGTCCGTATCGACCCGCTCGCCGAGGGCAAGGCCGAGCGCGCGGCGCGCGTGGCGCGACTGGCGCAGGGCGAAATCGCGTCCGGCGCCCATGCGGCGGAACGCAGCTATTCATTACTGGCCGAGAAATGGGGGCTGGAGTCGGGGCCGGCATAGCACGCCGCGCCGGTGCGCTGCACTCGCCGCCCGGTCTTATTGCAAACGGCGGGGCGCGGCGGGCCGCGCCCACAACAGCCCAAGCACGGCGGCGGCGGCAACCATGACGATCACCGCGGCATTGACGCCCGCGATTGTCAATTCACTGCCATCGCTGTGTCGCATCGAACCGCCATAGGTCGGGCCAAGCACAAAGGCGGCGAGAAAGCCCAGCACTACGATCAGCCCCAGCGCCGCTGCACTGCGAATGTCGGCGCGCCGCCAGGCGAGCCACAGGCAGACGAGGGCAATCATGCTGTTGGTGCCGAGCTGCCAGACTTCATGAAGGCGCGCATGGCCGGGCCACATGGGGTTGAAGACATGGGTGGCGTTGATTTCGAGCAACGGCACGACAAGGCCGAAAGTTGCGACCGACAGGCTGAGCGCGATCTTCTTTAGCATGGAATATCCTCTCTTCGGTCGGGTTTATTTGCACGCGGGTCGGCTTTTGATGCGCCGAAACGCCCGCACCGGACTGGCCGGCGAGACATTTCGCCAAGAAACCCCACCGCCGCTGAATGCGACCCGGCGGCGATGGGGTTCCGCCGGCGTTACGGCTCATTCGCACGGCTTTGGGGGCTGTTTGCGAACGGGCCGATGCCGGAAGGCAGACGACCCGACTCAGGCAGGCGGCGTCCAGGCGCGGCCCGCGAAGGCGGGGTCGACTTCGGTGTGGAAGATGTGGTTGCTGTAGTTTGAGATGATCTTCGCGCTCAGCGCGAGGATGATGCCGAGGATGTGGGTTTCCTCATTGTCCGTCGTCAGAACATTTGGCACAGCTCGCGGCGTAAATTAGCGGAGTGCGGGCCTCGTCCTGGGGTTGATATTAAGCGGCGAGCTTGCGGTGCTGCAAGCGCCGGTGTTCGATGGTCTTCCGTTTGATCCTTTCGCGCTGTTTGATGATGGCTTCGGCCCTACCGAAGTAGGCGTCGGCCGGCGTCACGTTGCCGAGGCTTTCATGGTATCGGCGGTGATTATAGTGGCCGATGAAGGCCTCGATCTGGGCCTCAAGGTCGCCGGGCAGGAAGTAGTTCTCCAGCAGGATGCGGTTCTTGAGGGTCTGATGCCAGCGCTCGATCTTGCCCTGTGTCTGAGGATGCATCGGGGCACCGCGGACATGGCTCATGCCGTTGGCGCTGATCCATTGGGCGAGCTCTTCGGCGATGTAACTGGGCCCATTGTCGCTGAGCAGCCTGGGCTTGTGCACGACGCTGGCGGACGAGCAGCCCGAGGCTTCGAGGGCCAGCTCCAGCGTATCGGTGACATCTCCGGCGCGCATGGTGGTGCAAAGCTTCCAGGCGATGACGTAGCGCGAGAAGTCGTCGAGCACGGTCGACAGATACACCCAGCCCCAGCCGATAATCTTGAAGTAGGTGAAGTCGGTCTGCCACATCTCGTTCGGCCGCGTCGTTTTGGTGTGGAACGCATCGGCTGCCTTGATCACGATGAAGGCCGGGCTGGTGATCAGATCATGAGCCTTCAACAGACGGTAAACCGTGGCTTCCGATACGAAGTACCGCTTCTCGTCGGTGAAGCGCACCGCCAGTTCACGGGGCGACAGATCGGTTGTCTCCAACGCCATGTCGATGATCTGTTGCTGGATATCCTCGCCGATGCGGTTCCACACCCGGCTCGGCGCCGAGGGCCGATCTGCCAGTGCCTCCGGACCGCCTTCGAGGAAGCTGTCGTACCAGCGGTAAAAGGTCCGGCGCGGGATCCCCAACTGCTCCAGCGTGCGCTGGGCCGGGAGGTGCGACTGTTCGACGATCCGGATGATCTCGAGCTTCTCGGATGCAGGGTATCTCATTCGTCGTCGCCCCCATCCGCGATCATGCTTTTTTTGAGCAGCCGGTTCTCCAGCGTCAGATCGGCGACGCATTCCTTCAGCGCACGGGCTTCGCGGCGCAGATCATGCACCTCGCCGGTGGTCGCCGCCCGGGCGGTGTCGCCTGCCAGACGGCGCTTGCCCGCTTCCATGAACTCCTTCGACCAGACATAGTACAGGCTCTGCGCGATCCCTTCCTTGCGGCATAGCTCGGCGATACTGTCGTCGCCGCGCAAACCGTCCAGCACGATCCGGATCTTGTCTTCGGCCGAGAAGTGCCGCCGCGTCGCACGCCGGATATCCTTCACCACCCGCTCCGCAGGGGCCTTCGTCGGCGATTTTTTCAAGGAGGATTTGGGCTTCATCTTCGTTCCTTCGTCACTACGACGAAGCCCAAATCCTCCTTAAATCACAACCTCAAATCTGTGCCATTGGTGCTGACGGGGAACACTCTTCAATGCTTTATCAACGGCCGTGACGTCCGCTATTGCAAATATCATACTGAAAGGGGCCGGTCAGGAAACGTTGAGAGTTTCGGACGCCGACAGGCGTCGGAAAGTCTTCGATGCCCGAACCGCGGGGGTCATGGGTTGAGCTATGGGGAAAGCGGTTTTGCGCAGGTCGTGGTGCTGGACGTTGCTGCCCAAAATCGGACGCATCTGAGATCGGACCGTCTGAATTTAGATCGCAAAAGCGGACTCCGAAAAGCGGACGGACCGATTTTGCTGTTCCGGCGTCTGCTTTTGGGCAGCGCCGGCGCGAGCGGGTCGGCTTCCAGGCGCGGGGCTGCCCTGGATGGTGTTGGCGTCAGGCCGTGCCGGGTCACGACGCTTGGCTCCCGGATGATGGCGACGGGAACGGCGGCGCGCGGGCGAGGTAGCGACGTTCAAAAACCTCGATGATGATCATGGTGCCGCCGCAGCAAGGGCAAGTTGGACGAATCTCCGACTCCTCGATCGGGTCGTCGGCCGTTGGGGGCGCGACGCCGAGCAGGCTTCGAGCGCGTTCGAGATGATCCTTGCGCCTGGCGCTGGCGAGCAGGCCATAGTGGCGGATGCGGTGGAACCCACGCGGCAGGGTGTGGAGGAGGAAGCGGCGAATGAACTCGTCGGCGGCGAGCGTCATGATCTGCTGACGGTTGGCGCCGCCCTGGCGATAATCCTTGTAACGGAAGGTGACCCCGGCATCGTCGAAGCGGACGAGGCGACTGTTCGATATGGCAACGCGGTGGGTGTAGCGGGACAGATAGGCGAGGACCGCTTCGGGGCCGGCGAACGGCGGCTTGGCGTAGACGACCCAGCGCTTTTTGCGGACCGGCGAGAGGTGCCGCAGGAAAGCGCGCCGGTCAGCGAGCTGCGTCATGCTGCCAAAGAAAGCGAGCTGCCCGCGGTCATGGAGGGCGACCAGCCGGGTGAAGAACAGGCGGCGGAAGAGCGCGCCGAGCACGCGAACGGGGAGCAGGAAGGCGGGGCGTGCGGATATCCAGCGCGTTCCATCGCGCGAGATGCCGCCACCGGGCACGATCATATGGATGTGGGGATGATGGGTGAGCGCAGAGCCCCAGGTATGGAGGACGGCGGTGATGCCGATCCGGGCGCCGAGGTGCTTGGGATCAGCGGCGATGGTCAACATCGTATCTGCCGCGGCCTTGAACAAGAGATCATAGACCAGGGCCTTGTTGTAATAGGCGATGGCTGCGACCTCGGCAGGGAGGGTGAAGACGACGTGGAAGTAGCCGACCGGGAGCAGGTCGGCCTCGCGGGCTTCGAGCCAGGTGCGTGCCGCGGCGCCCTGGCATCTGGGGCAATGCCGGTTGCGGCAACTGTTATAGGCGATGCGCCAGTGGCCACAGTCGGTGCAAGCCTCGACGTGTCCACCGAGCGCGGCGGTGCGGCAATGCTCGATCGCCGACATGATCTTGAGCTGGTGCAGGCTCAGATGCCCGGCATGCGCGGTGCGATACGCAGGGCCTGCAGCACGGAAGATATCGGCGACCTCGAGCGAGGCGCGCACAGCCTTAGCCGTCAGGCGCCTCTTCGTCCGGCGCGGCCAGCGCAAGCCTGTCGAGCGGACTGACGACCGACCGGACGGTCTTCGTTGCGACCTGCGCATAGAAGGCGGTGGTGTTAAGCTTGGCGTGACCGAGCAGCGCCTGAATGACGCGGATATCGACGCCATCCTCGAGCAGGTGGGTGGCGAAGCTGTGGCGTAAGGTGTGCGGTCCAACACGCTTGGCGATATCCGCGGCCTCCGCGGCTTCGACGACGACGCGGTAGAGCTGGCGGGTGCTGATCGGGGCCGAGGCGCTCTGTCCGGGGAACAGCCAGCCCTCCGGCAGGAGCACGCCCTGCTGTCGCCCGGCGCGCCACCAGTCGCGCAGCAGCAGGAGCAGGCCCTCGGGCAGCATGGCATTGCGGTAGCGGCCGCCCTTACCGCGCTCGATCCGGAGCAGCATGCGCTTGCTGTCGATATCACTCACCTTGAGCGCCGACACCTCGGCGACGCGCAAGCCTGCGCCATAGGCGACCGACAGGGCAGCCTGATGCTTGAGACAGCGGGTCGCATCGAGCAGGCGCTTCACTTCGGCCATGGTCAGAACGACCGGGATCTTGCGAACCTGCTTGGTGCGGATCAGCTTACGCGCGAGATCGGGGCGGTCGAGCGTCTCGGTGAAGAAGAAGCGGAGCGCACTGACGATGCTGTTCATCGTCGGCACCGGAACGCCCGCTTGCTGCTGATCGATCTGGAACTGGCGGACCTCCTCCGCACTCGCGGTGTGCGGCGAGCGCCCGAGCCAGGTCGCGAACCGTCCGACGTCGCGCAGATAATTACGCTGCGTCTCCGGCCCGAACCTCCGCATCGCCATGTCGTCGAGCAGGCGCTGGCGTAACGGGCTGATCGGGCCAATCTGGATAAGCTCATTCATCGTTCGACTCCTCAGTTGAAGGAGTCGAAATGCTCTGCCTATGGCAGCCGACGTTCAATCACATGCGGCGCTCGCTGGACGGCTTTACGTCGAGGCTAGCGCCAATCCGCGCAGCGGTCGTCTAATCGCCCCGCTGTCAAGCGCCGCCGATCACCAGAAATGTTGCGATACGTTTGCCGGGTACAGGGTCGTCTACGCGGTCGATGCATGATCGCCGCAGAATGGGTTCCGTAGGCGAGATCTTCCTATGTTCGTGACGCAATCTGCTCATGAGAGCAGTGCTAACCGCTATCTCGGAATGATCTCGGCCGCGTCCCGGCAGGGACGGATCGGCGCGCCCCGGAAGGCGCAATCGGTGGAACGGCGTATGGCTTGTGGCAGGGGCGTGCGCCTACGGGATCAGGCCGGCAATGCGACCCCCGCTTTGGGATCAAACAACTCGCCCGTCTTCAGCATCGCGTGCATGATTACCGCCAACTTGCGAGCAAGGGCTACCGCTGCGCGCTTGAATCCAACCCGCTCTTTCAGCGCCAGCGCCCAGGTTCGCAGCGTGCTTGTGTCCGACAGCCTGTTTAAGATGACTGAGGCCGCCTCGTACAACAGCGAACGCAACTTAGCGTCGCCGCGGCGGGAAATGTGACCTTCAAAGTCAACTTCACCCGACTGATATCGCTTCGGGGTCAACCCGACCCAGGCGCCCACGGCGCGAGAGTTTTTGAAGTTGATTGAATCTTCTACCGCCGCCGCAAAGGCCGTAGCGGTGACCGTGCCGACACCTGGCACCGAGGTAAGCAGACGGCAGCGTTGATCTGAACCGGCCATCCGAACCAGCTGCGTCGTCAACTCCGCCGCGCGAAGCCGGATGTCTCTCCAGGCCTGAAGCAGCGGCAGGATGATCCGTGCCAAATCGTCTTCGCCATCCAAAAGCGTAAGGACGTTGCGCTCGAAAACGCTGCCGGCACCTTTGGGCAAAACAAGCCCGAACGTCTTCATGAGCCCTCGGATCTGGTTCGACATCTGTACCCGCATCTTCAAAAGTTGGCGGCGCGCGGTGATCAATGTCCTCATCAACATGCTGTCGAAACCTTTGACGCGAACCTCCCGATAAAATCCTACCTCCGCCAAATGTGCCAGGCCGTCAGCGTCGTTCGCATCCGTCTTGTTTGCAGCCATATCGAGAGCGGCTTTGGCATGCCGCGCATCAATGCAAATCGCTGGCAGCCCCTCCGCCGTGAGCGCATGGTAAAACCAAACCGACAAAGGTCCGGTCTCAAACACCACGCGCTCTGCGTTCGGCGCGCGTTTGCGGATCACTTCTGCGAGCAGCTTTGGGTCCGATGCACACTTGCCGCGCCAGACGCGCTTGCCATCCTGACGAACCGATATCGATGTGTCTTTTAAGGAAACGTCGAGTCCTATATACTGCGCCACGGTTGTCCTCCTTTGATGCTGGGCCCGGTCAACAATCGTGAGCCCGTACTTCATCTTATCGGGGGGCAACCAACCTTCCAGCCATCTCGTGCTTCTGGACCATCGCCGGCGCACCCGCGATTACGTCATGTTCGTGCAACGGCCAGTACTGTCCACAGGGCGCATCAGGGGCATCTTCGGTCAATCGTGCTAGCTCTAATCGGCCGGTTTATTCACCACCTTCTGATCATGCTGCTATCAAGCCGGCAGCACCTGCGTGAGAACGCTGCCTGCAAGCCGCGCTGTAGCGAGGAGGCGCGATAGGTCGTGTCCGCTTCGCGCCTTTGCCGAAAGCCCGGACATCGTCGTGGCGACAAAATCGGTCACTTGATCGGCCGCCTCCGGATGGCGCGCCGCGATATAGTCATGGATGAACGTTTCCGCACCGAGGTTGAGCGCGCGAGCGGCTTCGCGCGCATCGTCGTCGTTGCAACGCGTGCCTTCGAGTACAAGGCACCCGCCTGCCGCCGGGTTGAACGCATAGCGACGCGCGGCCTCCTCCAGCATAGCCGCAACGGCATCGGCGACGGGGACGTCGGGACGCAGAATGTCCGCGAGCGGAATCGCTTCGGTGTCCGTCCAATAATCGAGCACGCGCTGGTAAAGTCCGGCTTTGCTGCCGAAAGCGGCGTAAAAGCTTGGCGGATTGATGCCGAGCGCGTCGGTGACATCGGCGACGCTGACGGCGTCATAACCGCGTTCATGGAAAAGTTGCTGCGCAGTCGCCACCGCTGCCTCGGGATCGAACTTACGTGGACGGCCACGCGTGCGGGATCTATTTGTAGTAACCATTACAAAATGCCTTGACGATGGCTTTCGCGATATTATGTAGTGGACGATACATTAATAAGCAAGGAGTCTCCCGATGTCCAACTTTCAAGGAAAATCCGTTCTGGTCCTCGGCGGCAGCCGCGGAATCGGCGCGGCGATCGTCCGCCGTTTTGCGTCCGACGGCGCCAAGGTCGTCTTCACCTACAACGGATCGCGCGAGGCGGCCGAGCAGCTGGCGACCGAAACCGGCACCAGCGCGGTAGCGACCGACAGCGGCGACCGCGACGCAGTGATTGCACGCGTGCGCGAGAGCGGCCCGCTCGACATACTGGTCGTCAACGCCGGCTTCGCGCTGTTCGGCGACGCGCTCGACCTCGATCCCGACGACGTCGACCGGCTGATCCGCGTCAACGTCACCGCCCCCTATCATGCGTCGGTCGAGGCCGCGCGGCAGATGCCCGACGGCGGCCGCATCATCGTGATCGGTTCGGTAAACGGCGACCGCATGCCTCTCCCCGGCATGGCCTCCTATGCACTGAGCAAATCGGCGCTGCAGGGCATGGCGCGCGGACTGGCCCGCGATTTCGGACCGCGCGGAATCACGATCAATATCGTGCAGCCCGGCCCGATCGATACCGACGCCAACCCCGAGGACGGACCGATGCGCGAGCTGATGCACAGCTTCATGGCGATCAAGCGCCACGGGCGGCCCGAAGAGGTCGCTGGCATGGTTGCTTGGCTGGCTGGCCCCGAAGCGGGTTTTGTCACTGGCGCCATGCACACGATCGACGGCGCATTTGGTGCCTGAGGTGGAGCAGGGGACGGTCGCAAGACCGCCCCCTTTGCCGACGGTCGCGCCTTAAATGGCAAGATTTGGCCGTGAGCAAGCCCTGACTTACGGTCAGCAGATATGTCCATCCAGCGGTTCAATGCCATGTGGGCGGAATAAGTGCTCTATACGCGAATCTACACGAAAGAGCGGATCTGCCGCTACTTGCTCGCGACAGCATTCTGGCATCTCTTGCTGAGTATCAGGGACAAGCGCCGATGGACTGTGAAGCTCGGCGCGACTTTGCTGGTCCTCGCTGGGGTCACGTTTGTCTGGGTGACGCTCGCTCTCCACCTCTATGGCTTCAACATGGTTTTTTGATGCCGGCGGCGGGTGGTCAGTCGTTTTCGCGCGATCGGCGCGGTCGAGCCGCCTTTCGGGGAGCAGCCCTGCGACATTTCGCGGCATGTCTTTATCGAGGCCGCACCGCTTGTAGGGACGCCCTTCGAAGCCAAGGACATCGCCATCGACGTCGACTCCCCGGAGAGGAGCGCAACGGCGCGCAGCGACATGTGATGTGTCAGGCCTCGTCTAGGTCAGGGCTTCAAATGCTTCCATGATCCGGTCACGAGTCCGCCTGTCAGGTGCAACTTCCGACATGGCGAACAGGCTTGCCTTGGCGCCCTCGACATCGCGGGATTGCAACTGCAGACGCGCCAGATTTTGCCAGGCCTCGAGGCGCCTCGGTGCGACCCTGGTTATCCGCTGATAAATTGCGAGACCCCGCTGATGATCCTTTTCCTGCTCTGCGCGGATTCCCTGATTGTTCAGCAGCCGGGCCAGCACATCGCGATTGCTCATCCGCACGGCGCTGAGTGCGGCGGCGCCGCCTTCCTGGCCTAGACTCGCACGGTACACCGCTGCAACTTGTCCCGCTGACAGCACAGCGCCTCCGGCAAACGGATCGAGCACCACCGGATTCTTCTCGCCCAGCTGGACAAGCACCTTGCCGGGGAGATTGAGCACATAGGCGCTCCAGCCCGTCCGGCGGGCCATGGCGACATAGAGGATCGACAGTGCAATCGGCAGGCCGCGCTTTCGGTCCAGCACCCTGATGAAGTCCGCGTTGACGGGTGCATCATAAGTTTCATCGTCGCCAACGAACCCCAGTTCGCCGTGCAGAACGCGCGAAAGCGCCGCGGCCCGTTCTTCCGGAAGGAACGCGCTTCGGCCTTCAGCGCACACCCGGTCCTCAATATCTTCGAGCATGTCGAGATAATGGGCGATGTCCGCATTTTCATGATCGAGTTGGCTGAGAGCGAGCGATGCCAGGTCGAGCAGGATATCTTCGTCTTCGATGAGGCCGATGGCAGCAATATCCATGATCATGTCTCCTTTTCGACCAAACCAAGCCGCTGCGCCAGCACGGGCCGGCTTTCGCGAATGTCCTTGCGATAGGCTTCATTCTCGCCCGGTGCTTCTAGCCGCGGATTGGCTAGCCACGCGCATTGTTGCGGGCTGAGAAAGTCCGCGAGCGGTGTGCGATAGGGTATAGCGAGGTTGATCTGCGTGCGCTGAGCCGGCGTCAGCGGCAGATGGCGCGCCGCATTTTTGCGCAGATAGAATTGCGGTTCACCGTCAAGCGCGAACCCGCCACTGTCGATCGCGCCAAATCCCTCCTCGTGGGCATAAGCATCGAGTTCGGAACGCGCCGCCGCGCGGGGATCGAAATGGACCTGCACCACTTCCTCGCCATCGATCCAGCCAGCGTCGGTCGTGATGACCGCCGGATGCTGCGCGAGGCTCGTTTCGCCCGACCAGAAGCACGGCGTCGTGTAGGTCGCCGATTTGCTGAGGCCATTTTCGATCAGCAGGTCGCGCCCCAACAGGCGGAAGTAGCCAGGAACGTCGCCGCCGAGCAATTCCAGCACGGCGACGATCTTTTGGTGCAGAGCCGGCGCATCATAACGATCGGCGAGCTTGGGCAGCAACTCGGCGCCATCGGGCCCGAGAAACCGCACCACGGGATTATTCCATGATGGCTCGTCGAAGCGGCGCAGGATCTCGGCGTCCGCCCCCGGGCGGTTGTTGAAGATGGCCACGGGCACGAACCGATCTGCGATAAGTTCCACCATCAAGGGATGGGTCAGTACATCCTGCCCGAAACGCACGCACGTCGAGCAGCCCGGCACCTCCTGAAAGAGCAGCAGAACCGGTTTTCTCTGCTCGGCTGCGACCGCGAGACCGGCGTCCAGATCGCGCAGCCAGGCGACGTCGCCGAGCTCGCGATGCTCGCGCAAGGAAACTAGATTTTGTTGCATGGGTCTAATCTAGTGAGGGCGGTTCGCAATACAATGCGAGCGGGGCTATCGCGAAGTGATTCCAGAGCCGGCTCAATCGTGTCGTAATCCGAAAAGGCTAAGTTCCAATTGCATCGATTTTCGGTTCCAGTTTTGGTTGAAGAGGTCGCGTCCGTCAAGGTGGTGTAATTTCGGCTGTGGCCGTGGGCCATCGTCA
>CAZCUW010000007.1:0-74723 GCA_964502035.1 uncultured Sphingopyxis sp.
CTGCTCAATCATTTCAAGGGCAACGCGCTGCTCCCACCGCCGCGCCCGGGCGCGGCGGTGGGAGCAGCGCGTTGCCCTTGAAATGATTGAGCAGCGACAACAGGTCGGGCGCCGCGAGCACCTCGACATTGCCCGCCCACGCCGCCTCCGGCCCCTGCGCCACCGGACAGATCAGCCCGCGGTCCTGGCTGCCCGCGTGGAGCGCCGCGAGCAGCACCCCGGGCGAGGCGGCGACGCGGCCGTCGAGGCCGAGTTCGCCGACGACCACGTAAGAGGCAAGCGTTTCAGGATCGACCACCCCCATCGCGCCGAGCAGCGCCAGCGCGATCGGCAGGTCATAATGCGAACCCTCCTTGGGCAGGTCGGCGGGCGACAGGTTGACCGTGATGACCTTGGGCGGCAGCGCCAGCCCGATCGCGGCGATCGCGGCGCGGACGCGCTCGCGGCTTTCGCCGACCGCCTTGTCGGGCAAGCCGACGACGACGAAGCGCGGCACGCCGGGGGTGATCTGGCACTGCACTTCGACGCCGCGCGCCTCGAGCCCCAGATAAGCGACGGTGGAAACGATCGCGACCATAATGTCCCCTGTTTGTTCTTCGCCTTTTGGCGGTAATGTCCGGGAAGGTCGAGTCTTTTTCGGATGTGGACGAAAAGCCTGCCCCCGCGACGGCGGGGGCGGCGCGCCGCGTGCCCCGGTTTCGGCATTTGACAACATACCAACTGGTCGGTATGTAGATTCGCATGACGACGAATCAGCCCCCTTCGAGCCCCGAGTCCCGCCCCGACGGCAACGCCGTCGGCGGCGTCGGGGCAGCCATTGCCGCGGTGCGCGCGCCGCGCGGCAGTGCGCGCGCGGCGCTGATCGCCGCGGCGCACACCACGGTCCGGCGGCAGGGCTATGCGGCGACGACGGTCGACCAGATTTGCGCCGCCGCCGGGGTCACCAAGGGCGCCTTTTTCCATCACTTCGCATCGAAGGAAGCGCTGGCGGTCGCGGCGGCCGAGGCGTGGACCGAACGTGCGCGGCCGATGTTCGACATGCCGCCGCACACCAAATTGGGCGACCCGCTCGCCCGGCTGCTCGGCCATATCGATTTCCGCTTTGCGATGCTCGACGGCCCGGTCGAGGAGTTTACCTGCTTCGTCGGCACGATGGTGCAGGAAGCCTTTGCGACCAGCGACGCGATCCGCGCCGCGTGCGAGGCGAGCATCAACGCCTATTGCGAAGCGCTGACCCCCGATATCGAGGCGACGATGGCGCGCTATGGCACCCCCGACGGGGTCACCGCGCTCGGCCTCGCACAACATATTCAGGCGGTGCTGCAAGGCAGCTTCATCCTGGCCAAAACGACGAACGACCCGGCGATTGCCCGGGAAAGCGTCACCCATCTGCAGCGTTATGTCCGCATGCTGTTTGCCCAGCACGGCGCGCCATGACGCAGCAGGTCATTGCGCCGGCGGCGCCCCCGCGCTGACCTGTCACAACCGAAAGGAGAAAGATGATGCCCCAGATGATTTTCGTGAACCTGCCGGTCACCGACCTCGCCAAATCGAAAGCCTTTTACGAAGCGGTCGGCGCGGCCAACAACCCCGCCTTCACCGACGACACCGCCGCCTGCATGGTGGTTCAGGAAGGGTCGATCCACGTCATGCTGCTGACCCATGAAAAATGGGCGACCTTCACCGCAAAGGCGATCCCCGACGCGCACACGACCGCGCAGGTGCTGCTGTGCGTGTCGGCCGACAGCCGCGCCGATGTCGACGCGCAGGTCGCCAAGGCGACCGCCGCGGGGGGCAAGGCCGACCCGACCCCGACGCAGGAATATGGCGACTTCATGTACGGCCGCAGCTTCGAGGATCCCGATGGTCATATCTGGGAAGTGATGTGGATGGACCCGGCCGCCATCCCCGCCGGCGAACCCGCCGAAGCGGCCGCCTGACCGAGCGCGGAGGGGTGTGGACGACCACCCTTGCAAAGGTCGCCACGCCCCTCCCGACAGGAGACGGATCATGAGCTTTCAGGCCTATCTGGACAATGTCGCGGCCAAGACCGGCAAGTCGGCCGGCGACCTCAAGGCGCTGGCGGTCGAAAAGGGTCTGGCCGATCAAAACGGCCTCGCCCCCGGGGTCAAACCCGGCGCGATCATCGACTGGCTGAAGGGTGATTTCGACCTGGGCCACGGTCACGCGATGTCGATCGTCGCCTATATCAAAGGGAAGAGGAATTAGGTCATGCCCGTCAATCCCGACAGCAACATCGAAGTCACCGCAT
This sequence comes from uncultured Sphingopyxis sp., assembly GCA_964502035.1. Classification (GTDB taxonomy): domain Bacteria; phylum Pseudomonadota; class Alphaproteobacteria; order Sphingomonadales; family Sphingomonadaceae; genus Sphingopyxis. The sequence goes on from CAZCUW010000007.1 coordinate 2,273, forward strand.
TCGACTGGGTGCCCGATTTCGCCCGCGGCTATGTCCGCGACCTGCGGCCGCGCTGGGCGTGCGAAGAGATCGGGCTCGACTATGCCGAGCATTTGATCAGTGCGATCAACCGCCCCGCCGACCATTTCCTGTTCCAGCCATGGGGTCAGGTGCCGGTGCTGAACGACGGCGGCATCCGCCTGTTCGAAAGCGGCGCCATCCTGCTGCATCTGGCGGAAAAGGACGCCCGGCTGATGCCGCGCGATCCGCAGCAACGCGCCAACACGCTGGCGTGGCTGTTCGCCGCCTATAACAGCGTCGAGCCGATGTTGTTCGAACTGGGCAATGTCGATATATTCGCGAAGGACGAGCCATGGGCAGAGCTGCGCCGCCCGGGCCTGATCGAATTCATCCAGGGCCGACTCGGCCGGCTGAACGACGCGATCGGCGACAAAGACTATCTGACCGGCGACTTTAGCGTCGCCGACATCGCGATGGCGACCGTGCTGCGCGAAGCCGTCGACGCCGGGCTGATCGCCGAGCAGCCGCGACTGCAGGCCTATTTGGACCGCTGTCTGGCGCGCCCGGCGTTCCAGCGCGCGCTGGCGGCACAGCTGGCCGCATTCAACGAAGAAGCGGGTCCACCCGCCTGAAGGCCATAGCCCCTCCCCTTCAGGGGAGGGGTTGGGGTGGGGTGTGCGGCCATAAGCCCACCCCGCTGCGACTAGCCAGCAAGCTGGCAAGTCTCGCTGCCCCTCCCCTGAAGGGGAGGGGATGTAGAGGGGGCCGAAGGAGAGAGACGATGACCTATGTAGAAGGATTTGTGGTCGCGGTGCCGACCGCCAACAAGGAAGCGTATCGCAAACATGCCGCCGATGCGGCGCCGCTGTTCAAGGAGTTCGGCGTGGCGCGCATGGTCGAATGCTGGGGCGACGACGTCCCCGACGGCAAGGTCACCGACTATGCCCGCGCCGCGCACAAGCAGGACGGCGAGACCGTCGTCTACGGCTGGGTCGAATGGCCGGACAAGGAAGCCCGCACCAAGGGCTGGGAAAAGATGATGGCAGACGAGCGGATGAAGCCCGATCCGAACGACACCACCTTCGACGGCAAGCGGATGATCTATGGCGGCTTTGCGCCGATCGTCGAGGCGTGAGCCAATCCTCCCCGTGGCGCGGCCATGGGGAGGATCAAGAGGAGAAAGACGATGAGCACCGCCGCCAATTTCATCTGGTATGAATTGATGACCCCCGATCCCGCCGGAGCCGCCGCCTTTTACGGCGCGGTCGTCGGCTGGACGATTGCGAGCCACGCCGACCCCGCGGCAGGGACAATGGATTATCGCATGATCGCCCGCAGCGACGGCGGCAACGCCGGCGGGGTGCTCGCGCTCGATGCCGATATGCTGGCGGGCGGGGCGCGGCCGATCTGGATCGGCTATCTTGAGGTGGCCGACGTCGACGCGGCGATCGATGCGATCAAGGCCGACGGCGGCGCGGTGCAGATGGACGCGATGGATATTCCGGTCGGGCGGATCGCGATGGTCACCGACCCGCAGGGCGCCCCCTTTTACATCATGGCGCCGATCCCGCCGGAGGGCGCGCCCGAGGCGACAAGCGACGTGTTTTCGGTGACCGAGGCGCAGCACATGCGCTGGAACGAACTCGCGACATCGGACCCCGACGCGGCGATCGCTTTCTACACCCAGCATTTCGGCTGGGGGCAGGAGGGCGAAATGGATATGGGCGGCATGGGCGCCTACCGCTTTATCCAGCGCGGCGCGGTCGGGATCGGCGCGGTGATGCCGCTGATGGAGGGCTATCCCGTTCCGGTGTGGAATTTCTACATCGGCGTCGACGACATCGACCGCGCCCACGCCGCGGTGACCGCCAACGGCGGCACGATCACCAACGAACCGATGGAAATCCCCGGCGGCGAATTTGCGATGAACGCGATCGATCCGCAGGGCGCCGCGATCGGCTTTGTCGGGCCGCGCGAGAGCTGACCCCCTTCCCCGTCATAACCCAGGAGCGATGCGATGACTAACACCCCCCTCACCCTGTGCCTCTGGTATGAGGGCGACGCCGAGGAAGCCGCGGCCTTTTACGCCAGGACCTTTGCCGACACCGAAGTCGGCGCGGTGCACCGCGCCCCTGCCGACTCGCCCGGCGGCAAGGAAGGCCATGTTCAGACGGTCGAATTCACCCTGCTCGGCACGCCGTGCGTCGGGCTCAACGGCCCGCCAATGTTCAAGCACAACGAAGCCTTCTCGTTCATGGTGCACACCGACACGCAAGAGGAAACCGACCGGTTGTGGGACGCGATCACCGGCGATGGCGGACAGGAAAGTGTGTGCGGCTGGTGCAAGGATAAATGGGGCGTGTCGTGGCAGATCACCCCGCGCGTGCTGCTCGACGCGACGACCGGCGCCGACAAGGCCGCCGCCAAACGCGCGTTCGAGGCGATGATGACGATGACCAAGATCGACATTGCGGCGATCGAGGCCGCGGTGAAGGGCTGACGGGGCAATGGAAACGAAAATGACCGCAACTGCGGACAATGGATGGGCGCTGTCCATCACCCGCGACATCGCGGCGCCGCCCGAAAAGTGTGGCAAATCCTGACGAACGGCAGGCCGAACGAGCGAGGCTGTCGTGGCGCGCCGACACGGGTTTCGAGGCGGGCTGGGGCGCCTGCGCCGACCAGCTCGCGGCGCTGTGCGAGCGTCCCGTAACGGGGTTAACGGCGCGCTGACCGCGCCGCTTGACGCATTGCTAGGCGCGCGTGCGCGAAAGCGGGGGCATGATGTCGCCAACCGCTCTCGTCCGCAGCCTGTTCGTCGCGCTTTGCGCGGCGGTGCTGGCGTTCGCGCCGGCGCAGGCGCAGCAGGGCTTTACCGTCACCACGACGGTCAGCTGGACGTGGGACGACGCGGGAGAAAACGCAGGCGACACCGATGACGCCGACGACGGGGCGGCGATCGATGAAGATGCTGCGTTGCTCGACGACGAAACGCTGGCCGAGGATGCCGACATGGCGGCGACGCGCCGTTATGCGCCGAGCGCCACGCTGGCGACGCTGGGCCGCGCCAAGGCGCATTATGGCCCCTTTGCGGTGATCGACGCGGCAACCGTCCGCATGGCGGGCGACGTCACATCGGCGACGCCGCGCCAGTTCGCGGCGATGCTCGCGGCCTATCCCGGGCTCAAGCGGCTCGAGATGGTCGATTGCCCCGGCAGCCTCGACGAGGAAGCCAATCTGATTCTCGCGCGAGCGATTCGCCGCGCGGGTCTGGAAACCGTCGTCCCGAGTGGCGGTTCGGTGCGGTCGGGTGCGGTTGAGCTGTGGCTCGCCGGAATCACCCGCCGCGCCGCTTCGGATGCCGAATTCGGGGTCCATAGCTGGGCCGACGACACCGGGCGCGAGGCGAATGACTATGCCGCGAGCGACCCGGTGCACGCCGAATATCTCGGCTATTACCGCGAAATGGGGATGGACGACGCCAAGGCGCGGGCCTTTTACGCGCTGACCAACAGCACCCCGTTCGACGACGTCCGCTATCTGACGCGCGACGACATGGCGCGATTCGTCACGCTGCACTGACAAACCATTCGCCCCTCCCCTTTAGGGGAGAGGTAGCGAGACTTGGCAGCTTGCTGCCTTAGTCGCAGCGGGGTGGGCGCGTCGGCCTTGCCCTATCCGGCGAACCCCACCCCAACCCCTCCCCTGAAGGGGAGGGGCTTTTCGGACGGTTGCAACGGCGCGCAGCGCTCCCCACATCGGCCTCCATGGCAAAACGCAGCCTTTACCAGCGATTGCGCTCGACCGCCCAGGTGCGGCTGGCGCTGTTCGTGCTGGGGGCGCTGCTGATGATCCTGGCGCCGATCGTCGGGGTGCTGCCCGGTCCCGGCTTTATCATCCTGTTCCCGATCGGGCTGATGCTGTGCCTGCAGAACAGCGCGTGGGCGAAGCGCATCTATGTTCGCTTCAAATGGCGGCATCCGCGCTATGCCGGGTGGACCGACCGGGTGATGCGGCGGACCAGCGCGGCACGGCGGCGCGCGCGCGACGCACTGATCGCCGCCGATGGCGAAGCGCTGGAAAACCGCCGCGATGCCAATTGACTTTGCGCCGACTCTCGCTTATTCGCGCCTCCATCAATGGCCGCCCCCGTTTGGCGGCCCTTTTCTGTTAAAGCCTTTGACGAGAATTAGGGACAACCGCGATGAAGCGTACCTTTCAACCGAGCAACCTCGTGCGCGCCCGTCGCCACGGTTTCCGCGCCCGCAAGGCGACGGTTGGCGGCCGCAAGATTCTCGCCAACCGCCGCGCCCAGGGCCGCAAGAAGCTGTCGGCCTGATCGCTGACGCTTCTGCGCCAGTGAAACTGGTGCGAACGCTTTCAAAACGCAGCGAATTTCTGGCCGCCAATCGCGGCCTTCGCTTTCCCATGCCCGGCTTTGTCCTGCTCGTCCGCGCCCGCGCCGACGCCGATGACGCCATGGGCATTGGCTATACCGTCAGCAAAAAGGTCGGCAACGCCGTCACCCGCAACCGGATGAAGCGCCGCCTGCGCGCGCTTTGCCGCGCCGCGCTGCCCCAATCGGGGATCGCCGGCGCCGACCATGTGCTGATCGGGCGGCCGGGCGGCAACGACATCGTCTTTGCCGAACTGGGCGAGCAGCTCGATTCGGCGCTCCAGCGCGCGGCGAAGAAATTGGCGCGATGAAAGTCGCCCTCGGTCCATTTTCCCTGCCAGCCTTTACTCGTCATTGCGAGGAGCGAAGCGACGCGGCAATCCAGAGTGGCGTAAACCGCTCTGGATTGCTTCGCTTCGCTCGCAATTACGAGGAAATCTCATATCGACGGATGGTGCGATTTCAAAATGAAGTTCGGCAGTTTTCGGGGCTTTCCACTTGATCGCCCGCCTGCTCATCCTGATCGCGCGCGGCTGGCAATTGGGACCTTCGCGCATCCTGCCGCCGACATGCCGCTACGCCCCCTCGTGCAGCGCCTATGCGGTCACGGCCTTGCAACGCTATGGTGCGATCAAGGGTGGCTGGCTCGCGACAAAGCGGCTATTGCGCTGCCATCCTTGGGGCGGCCACGGCCACGACCCGGTGCCTTAGGTCCAAACCGAAGCATCATTCCCCGACATTTTGAAACGAAGAGAGACCAAGCAGCGTGGACGACAAGCGTAATCTGATCGCGGCAATTTTGTTGTCGGTGGCCATCCTGCTGGGCTGGAACTTCGTTTCGGCGCAATTTTTCCCGACCCCCGCCAAGCCCGACGTGACGACCACCGTCGCGGGCGCCAACGGGACGCCGGCGACAACCCCGGCGGCGCAGGGCCAGCCGAGCGCGCTGCCGACCGCCACCGCCACCGCGGCCCCCGCCTCCCAGGCGATCCGCCCGGTCGAGGCGGCGCTGGCCGAGGGCAACCGGGTGCCGATCGAAACCCCGGCGCTGGCGGGATCGATCAACCTGGTCGGCGCGCGCATCGACGACATCACGCTGACCAAATACCGCCAGACGATCGCCAAGGATTCGCCGCCGGTGCGCCTGTTTGCGCCAGGCGGCACCAAGGCCGCTTATTTTGCCAGCATCGGCTGGTCGGCGCAGGGCATTGCGGTGCCGAACGCCAGCACCGTCTGGACCGCAAGCGGCAGCAAGCTGACCCCGACGACGCCGGTGACGCTCAACTGGGCCAATGGCACCGGCCAGACGTTCCGCATCGAATATAGCATCGACGCCAATTACCTGATCACCGCCAAGCAGACGATCGCCAACACCGGCACTGCGCCGGTCAGCGCGAGCAGCTATGCGCTGATCGACCGCCTCGGCAAGCCGACCGACCCGCACGAACAGGACAGCTGGACGATCCACGTCGGCCCCACCGGCTATCTCGACGGCAAATCGGTGTTCGACACCGACTATGACGACCTCGAGGAAGCGCCGAACCGCACCGTGCGCTATAATTCGGCAGGCTGGTTGGGCTTTACCGACAAATATTGGCTCGCGGCAATCGTCCCGGCGAAGGGCGAGCGCGTCACCGCAGCGATCAGCTCGCCAAGCGCCAACAACTACCAGACGCTGTTCGCACGCGATTTTTCGCAGATCGCGCCCGGCCAGCAGGTGAGCACCACCAGCCGCATTTTTGCCGGTGCCAAGGAAGTCGAAATTCTCGAAAGCTATCAGGACAAGCTGGGCATCACCCGCCTGTCGAATGCGATCGATTGGGGCTGGTTCGAATTTTTCGCGGTGCCGATCTTCAAGCTGCTCCACTGGCTGTTCCTGCAGGTCGGCAATTTCGGCGTCGCGATCATGGCGCTGACCCTGATCATCCGCCTGCTGATGTTCCCGATCGCCAACCGCCAATTCTCGTCGATGGCGCAGATGCGCGTCGTGCAGCCGAAGATGAAGGCGCTGCAGGAACGCTTCAAGGACGACAAGCCGAAGATGCAGCAGGAGTTGATGAAGCTCTACAAGGATGAAAAGATCAATCCGCTCGCCGGCTGCCTGCCGATCCTGATCCAGATCCCGATCTTTTACGCGCTGTACAAGGTGCTGATGCTGGCGATCGAAATGCGCCACCAGCCGTTCATCCTGTGGATCAAGGATCTGTCGGCGCCCGATCCGCTGCACATCCTGAACCTGTTCGGGCTGCTCCCCTTCACCCCGCCGTCGATCCTGGCGATCGGCGTGCTCGCGGTGATCCTGGGCATCACCATGTGGGCGCAGTTCCGCCTGAACCCGCAAGCGACCGACCCGGTCCAGCAACAGGTGTTCAAGATCATGCCGTGGCTGTTCATGTTCATCATGGCGCCGTTCGCGGCGGGGTTGCTCCTCTACTGGATCACCAACAATATCCTGTCGATCGGCCAGCAGCAGTGGATGTACCGCAAATTCCCGGCGTTGAAGGCGCAGGCGGCCACGTGAGCGATAGCGAAGACCTCGAGCCCGGCGCCGATCCCGAGCGCGCCGAGCGCGCGCGCAAGATGTTTTCGGGGCCGATCACCTTCCTGAAATCGGCGCCGGCGTTGCAGCATCTGCCGCCGCCGACGATGCCCGAGATTGCCTTTGCGGGCCGGTCGAACGTCGGCAAATCGTCGCTGCTCAACGCGCTGACCAACCGCCACAATCTGGCGCGGACGTCGGTGACCCCGGGGCGGACGCAGGAACTCAACTATTTCGACGTCGGCGAGCCGCTGATTTTCCGGCTGGTCGACATGCCGGGCTATGGCTTTGCCAAGGCGCCGAAGGATGTCGTCAAAAAATGGCGCTATCTGATCAACGATTATCTGCGCGGGCGGCAGGTGCTGAAACGCACCTTGGTGCTGATCGACAGCCGCCACGGGATGAAGGATGTCGACCGCGAATTCCTCGAGATGCTCGACGTCGCCGCGGTCAGCTACCGCCTGGTGCTGACCAAGGCCGACAAGATCAAGGCGAGCGAGCTCGCCGCGGTCCATGCCGCGACCGAGGCTGAAGCCCGCAAGCACCCCGCCGCGCACCCGGAGGTGATCGTGACATCGTCCGAAAAGGGGCTGGGGATTGCCGAGCTACGCACCGCGGTGCTGGAGGCGGTGGAGGTTTAATTTCTCGCTCTTTCCTCTCCCCTCCCGCTTGCGGGAGGGGTCGGGGGAGGGCATGTGAATAGGATGTCGGGCCAGAACAGGCCCTCCCCTAGCCCCTCCCGCAAGCGGGAGGGGGACTTGGAGACCCCATGAAACTGTTCCTCGGCAACAAGGCCTATTCCAGCTGGAGCCTGCGCGGCTGGCTGGCGGTCAAGCACAGCGGGCTGCCGTTCGCGGAAGTCACCGTCCCGCTCTATGACGAGGCATGGAGCCAGCGCCGCGAGGGCGACGAGTTTGCGCCGTCGGGGGGCAAGGTGCCGATCCTGTGGGACGGCGACGACATCGTCGTGTGGGACAGCCTGGCGATCATCGATTATTTGAACGAGAAAACCGGCGGGACGCGCGGCTATTGGCCCGATGACATACCGGCGCGGGCGATGGCGCGGTCGATGGCGGCCGAAATGCACTCGGGCTTTGCGGCGCTGCGGCGCAACCACAGCATGAACATCCGCCGCATCTATCCCGCCGCGCCGCTGCTGCCCGAAGTGCAGGCCGATGTCGTCCGCATCCTGCAAATCTGGGCCGAGGCGCGGGCGCGGTTTGGCAGCGCAGGCGATTATCTGTTCGGCGACTGGTCGGCCGCCGACATGATGTTCGCCCCCGTCGTCTCGCGCTTCATCACTTACTCCATCCCGCTGCCGCCCTTTGCGCTGGCCTATATGCAGGCGGTGATCAGCCATCCGTGCATGCAGGAATGGATCGGCGGCGCGCAGGCCGAGGACTGGATCATCGAAAAGTTCGAGGGGCCGGTGGGGTAGGCAAGCGTTGGGTTTCGACCGGAAGCTGCCGTCGCCCCCAAGCCGCCATCACCCGGTCACGGAATCCGCGCCGTCGGGTATGGCGTCCCATCCTTGTGGAAATAGCCGTCCGGCCCGAACAGCATGTCGATGTCCGAATATCCGCCGCCGGTGTCATATTGCTTGCCGCCGCCCAGCGCGACGAACACGCAGTCGGCGTCCGATTCATTGACCAGATGATGGCCGTTGGTGCTGCCCTTCGGCCACACCGCGATGTCGCCGGGGTGCATCGCCCAGCGGCCGTCATCCTCGATCAGCACCGCCTCACCGGAAATCATCACCAGCATCTCGTCCTCGCCGTCGTGCCAGTGGCGCTGCGACGACCAGGCGCCGGGTTTCAGCACGACATGGCTGGCGGCGAAATCGCTGAGGCCGGTCGCGGGGGCAAGGCGGCGGTACCAGCGGCCCTGGACCGGCGCGTCATAGGGCGCGGGGTAACCGGTGGTGTTGGTTTGCGGGATAGTGGCAAGGTCGAGTTTGGGCATGGCAAAGGTCTCCTGCCTTCCATTGTGCCGTTCGCATCGAGCGAAGTCGAGATGCCCATCGGCCTAGCGCCATGACGAATGGTGTCTCGACTTCGCTCGACACGAACGGATAAAGGGTGGTCATGACAACAACGATCGACCCCGTCGAACTGGCCCAGGCGTTGATCGCCGCACCCAGCGTCACCCCCGCCACCGGCGCGGTGTTCGACGTGCTGGAGGCCGCGCTCATCCCGCTGGGCTTTACCGTCGAGCGTTTTATCGACGGGATCGAGCCCGACGGGCCGGTCGAAAATCTGCTCGCGGTGCGGCGGGGCAGCGGTCCCGTCCATTTCGGCTTTGCCGGGCATCTCGACGTCGTGCCGCCCGGGGTTGGATGGACCGGCGATGCCTTTGCCCCCGCGATCCGCGGCGAGCTGCTGTATGGGCGCGGCGCGGTCGATATGAAGGGATCGATCGCGGCGTTCGTCGCCGCCGCCGCCGCGACCCCGGTCGATGCCGGAACGATCAGCCTGATCATCACCGGCGACGAGGAAGGCCCGGCGATTTTCGGCACCCGCGCGCTGATGGAGCATATGGCGGGGCGCGGCATCGCGCCCGACATGATCGTCGTCGGCGAACCGACATCTGTCAACCGGCTGGGCGATATGGTGAAGATCGGCCGGCGCGGGTCGGTCAATATCTGGATCGACGTGCCGGGGACGCAGGGGCATGTCGCTTACCCGCACCTGGCCGACAATCCGATCCCCAAGCTGGTCAAGATTTTGGCGGCGATCGATGCGGTGGTGCTCGACGAAGGGAACGACTGGTTCCAGCCGTCGAACATCGAATTTACCGACATCGAGGTCGGCAATGGGGCGACCAATGTCATCCCGGCGTCGGCGCGGGCGCGGCTGTCGATCCGTTTCAACGACCAGCATCGCGGCGCCGATCTGGTGGCGATGATCGAACGCATCGCGCATGACATCGAACCCAATGCCAAGATTTTGGGCAAGATTTCGGGCGAGGCGTTTCTGACCCCGCCGGGCGACTTGTCGGGGCTGGTCGCCGAGGCGATCCATGCCGAAACCGATGTCGTGGCGGAGATGTCGACGACCGGCGGCACGTCGGACGCGCGGTTCCTGCACGCGCTGTGCCCGGTGGTCGAATTCGGGCTGACCAACGCGACGATGCACAAGCTGGACGAGGCGGTCGCGGTCGCCGACCTGCATAAACTGACCGCGATTTACCGCGGGATTTTGATGCGCGCCCTTCTCTAATCCTCGCGGCCACGCCGCAGGATCACATAGACCGCCCCCGCCCCGCCGTGGCTGACATGCGCGGGGCGCAGCGCGACGATCTGGTCGGCGTGGGGCGAATGCGCGAGCCAGTCGGGCAGCGAAGCGCGGATCGCGCCGCGCGGACGCGGGTCGCCATGCATCTGCGGCAGGCGGTCGGCGCCGGGGCGGAGCCGCCCGGCGACGACGAGCAGCACCCGCGCCCCGCGGATCAGCGCGCGCGCGATCGCGTCGTCGAGCAGCGCCTGCGCCGACGCCAGACTATGCCCATGCAGGTCGATGCTCAGGTCGGGGCGCACCAGCCCCTTGCGCAGCCGCCGGTCCCAATGGCCGTCAAGCGTCGCGGCGCCGTGCGAGCGGCGCGGCGGCGGCAGCTTGGTGGCGGGACGCGGGGCCAGGGCGGCGGGAGCCGCGGTGCTGCGCGGGGTCAGCAGCGGCGGGCGGATCGTCGGTGGAGCCGTGGGGGCCAGCGGGGCTTTTGCTTTCGCCAGCGGCTTCACGGTCGCCGCGACCTTTTTCCACAGCGCGTTTTCGTCGGGATCGAGCCGCCGCGCCATCGCGGCGTCAGCCCGCCGGGATCAGCCGCGCGATGCTGGCGCGCGGCAGCAGCAGCAGCGCCGAGCCGCGCGCCGCCATGCCGCCGGCGATCGCGCGCGCCTCTTCGCCCGCGCCCCAGAAGCTGTCGATGCGGTTCGCCCCCTTGATCGCGCCGCCGGTGTCCTGCGCGATCCACAAGCCATTGGGTTCGGCGCGGTCGAGCGAGAGAAAAACGGGCGCGCCAAGCGGCACATATTTGGGGTCGGCGGCGACGCTGGCGCGGCCGGTCACCGGGACGCCAAGCGCGCCGAGCGGGCCGGGGCCGGTCAGCTCGCGGAAAAACACCCAGCTGGGATTCTCGTTCATCACCGCGGCGCCGCGTTTCGGGTCGGCGCGCAGATAATCGAGGATACCCTGCATCGACGCCTGCCCGCGCTGCAACTCGCCGCGGTCGAGCAAGAGCTTGCCGATGCCGACATAACCGCGCCCGTTCTGCGTTTCATAACCGATCCGCATGATGCCGCCGTCGGGCAGGCGCAAGCGGCCCGAACCCTGGACTTGCAGAAAGAAAAATTCGGCGGCGTCGGCGGCATAAGCGATTTCGAGCCCGCGGCCTTCGAGCGCGCCGCTTTCGATGGCGGCACGGTCGTAATATTGCACCAGCTTGCCGCCATCGACACGGCCGCGGATCGTCTTGCCCTTCAGCTCGTCGGAGAATTGGCCGAGATCGACATCGACCAGATCGGCGGGGCGGCGATAGATGGGGATGTCGTAACCGGCGCGTTTCGTGCGCGAACCGGCGATTTCGGGTTCATAATAGCCGGTGACGAACGCCGTCCCGGCGCCAATCTGCACCGTGCCGAAATAGCGGGTGAAAAAGGTCAATGCGTCGCTGTCGGACCAGGTTTTCGCCGCGTTACAGCTTTCGGTCCAGTCGGCGCCCTGCGTCAACCCGCTGGCGTCGGCGCGGCGCTGGACCGAAGGACAGCTGATCCGGAACGCCGCGAGCGCCGCCGCCGCCTGTTCGGCGGTCACGCCAAGGGTAGTGAAATCGGGACCAGCGAGGACGCCGCTGGCCGCCGCGGTGGTCGCCGCCGCGGGAACGGCGGCGGCGGCAAGCGGCGCGCGCGGGGTCGCCGGGATCGGGCGTGCCGCAACCCCGCCGCTTTCCGACGGGCGCGGCTGATAGGGGCGCGGGGCGGTCGTCGGCCGCGCTGGTGCGGGGGCGGGCGTCGCGGTCGTCGGCCGGGCGCCACCGGCATCGGGGATCACCGACGCACAACCCGCCAGCAAAGGCAGGGCGGCCAGCAGCGCAAAGCCCAGCGCGCGCGGCGCCCCGGTCCGGCTGGCGATCGGCATCGGGGTCAGGCTGCTTCGATTTCGTCGAGCAGCCAGTTGGGATCGTTGCTGCCGATGCTGCGGCGGAAGGTCCACAGATCATCGGTGCGCGACGCGTCGCTCATCGACCCGGCAATCATCTTGCCGTCGGCGTCGCGGGTCACCGCGCTGATGTCGGCCTGATAGCGCACGGTGATACGCGCTTCATTGCGGTCGAGATCGACCGCGGTAATCTTGGCGGCATCGATACAGACCAGGCGATTTTCGAGCTTTTCGCCGCGTTCTTCGCGCGCCGCGATCGCTTCGACAAAGGCTTCATAGCTATCGTCGTCGCACAGGTCGCGCAGCGTGTCGCGGTCGCCCTTCCAAAAGGCTTCCAGAATCATCCGATACGCCGCTTCGGCACCCTCCATAAAGCGGCCGGCGTCGAAACTACGGTCGGTCGCGAGCAGCTGGCGCAGCCCGATTTCGGCCGCGGGTTCGTAAACCAGGCCCGACGTGTCCGCGGTCGCGGCGGTCGGCGACGACGGCGTTTCGCCGTCTTCGAGGCGAACCGCCGACGGCGCGGCACGATCGTCGCGGCGCGGCAGCACGGGCTCCTGTTCATGCCCCGTGCGTTTGCCCAGCACCGAGTAGAGCCGCATCCCGAGGAAGGCGGCAATCATGGCGAGCAAAACAATCGAAAAAGCAGTCACGGGCAAAAGTCCAATGCGGGCAATGGAAACATCTTGGCCAGGATATAGGCGATGCGCGGCCAAGTTTCAAATCACCATGGCCGCGGCATCGCGGCAGGTCAACGATTCGCCCGCCCCTCGGCGGTCGCCGCCCCCGCGCTGCGCCCCCATTGTGCTGGCCGCCGCGCGCTGCTAAGCGCCGCCGCAACCGTCCACCGCCGTCCCGACACGGCCCGCGGCGCGGACATTGGATCATCTTTTCGAACGAGAGCATTTTGACCATGGCTGACGAAACCAGCGCCGACATCAACAACCCCGCCCTGCAGCCCAATGGCGAAGACACGAGCCCGGCGATCGGCCTGATTTCACAATATGTGAAGGATTTGTCGTTCGAAAATCCGAACGCGCCCGCGGTGTATCAGTGGCAGGACGCGCCGCAGATCGACGTCCAGTTCAACATCGCCGCCGACGGCGTCGGCGACAGCCTGTTTGAAGTGTCGTTGAAGATCGACGTCACGTCAAAGACCGACCAGGGCACGATGTTCGTGATCGACCTGAAATATGCCGGCCTGTTCGGCGTCCGCAACGTCCCCGAGGACCAGTTGCAGCCGTTTTTCCTGGCCGAAGCGCCGCGGATCCTGTTCCCCTTTGCCCGCCGCGTCGTCGCCGATGCGGTCCGCGATGGCGGTTTCGCACCGCTGCTGCTCGAACCGATCGATTTCCACGGCCTTTTCATGCAGCAGGTCCAGGCGCAGACCGAAGCCGGGGAACTGGGTGACGCCGTGCCGGTCGGTCAAGCGTAGGTCTTCCATTTCCTCGGAAATACCTTCGGTGAAGTGTGTTCCCCCGCGAAGGCGGGGGTCCATCTCCGGCCAGTTTAGATTAGCACCGACCGGAGATGGGTCCCCGCCTTCGCGGGGACACGATGCTATAATTCTGTGCAGACTCGCCCCATGAGCAGCCTGGTCAAGAGCGTCGGGACGATCGGCGGGCTGACGATGGTCAGCCGCATTTTCGGCTTCGCGCGCGACATGCTGCTCAGCCGCATCCTCGGCGCGGGCGGCGTCGCCGATGCGTGGCAGCTCGCCTTCCAGCTCCCCAATATCTTTCGCCGCCTGTTCGCCGAGGGCGCCTTTGCCGCCGCCTTTGTCCCGCTGTTCAACCAGCGGATGACGAAGGACGGCCACCATGGCGAAGCGCGCGCCTTTGCCGACGCGGTGCTGGCGGTGCTGATCCCGATCCTGATCGTCTTTTCGGCCCTGTTGCTGATCGTCATGCCGTGGATCATGCATCTGTTCGCCAGCGAGGCGTTGCGGGCCGATAGCACGAAATTCGACCTTGCGGTCGCGATGGCGCGGATCGCCTTTCCCTATCTCGCCTTCATGAGCGTCGCGACGCTGTTCGCGGCAATCCTCAACAGCCTGTCGCGCTTTGCCGCGGCGGCGGCGGCGCCGATCCTGCTCAACATCTGCCTGGTCGCCGCGCTTCTGATCGGCATGGTCAGCGGCGACGGCGGCGAGGACGCGAAAGAACGGACCGGGCTGTATCTTGCCATTTCGGTCTCGATCGCCGGGCTGTTCCAGCTTGTCTGGCTCTATTTTTGGGTGCGGCGATCGGGTTTTCGGCCTGCGCTGCACCGGCCGCGGCTGACCCCCGGGGTGCGCGAAATGGGGGTGCTGATCCTGCCCGCGGTGTTCGGCGCCGGGGTCTATCAGATCAGCCGTTTTGTCGACCTGTTCTTTATCGCCATGCTGCCCGACAAGAGCATCACCTATCTGGCGATGGCCGATCGCCTCAACCAGCTGCCGCTCGGCATCATCGGCATCGCGCTCGGCACCGCGATCCTGCCCGCGCTGTCGCGCTTCGTCGCGCAGGACGACAGGGACGGCGCCTTTCGCCTGCAAAGCAATGCCGTCGAACTGGCGATGCTGCTGACCGTCCCGGCCGCGGTGGCGCTGTTCATCGCCGGACCCGCGATCACCAGCGCCTTTTACGTCGGCGGCCAATATAGCCTGGCCGATGGCCTGGCGACCGGCGCCGTGGTCGGCGGGCTGGTCGTCGGCCTGCCCGCCTATGTGCTGGTCAAGGTGCTGGTGCCCAATTTCTTTGCCCGCAAGGATACCCGCACCCCGGTGTGGACCGCCGCGATATCGCTGGTCATCAACATCGGCCTCAATTTCGCGCTGATCCCGTCGCTGGGGATCGTCGGGCTGGCGCTGGCGGGGTCGATCGCGGCATGGTGCAACGTCGCGATGCTCTACGCGATCCTGCACCGCAACGGCTTGTTCCGCCTGACCGGGCCGGTCGCGGGCCGGATCGCGCGCATCATGCTGGCCGCCGCGGCGATGGCGGTGGCGCTGCATTTTGCGATCCCGCTGGCGGGCGACACCTTTGTCGGCGGGGTGTTCGACCGCATCGCCGCGCTGGGCGCGATCGTCGGGCTCGGCGCGGTCATATTCTTTGGTTGCGCCGTCCTGTTCGGCGTGGTCAATCGCGACACCATCGGCCAGCTGCGCCGGCGCAAACTCTAAATTTCAGACGGGACGATCGACATGCGGACGCTATCGGGCATTCAGCCCACCGGAAATTTGCACCTGGGCAATTATCTGGGCGCGATCCGCAACTGGGTGCGGATGCAGGACGAGATGCCGGGCGAAAAGCTCTATTTTCTGGCCGATTTGCACGCGATCACCGTCCACAACGACCCCGCCGAGCTGACCGCGAACACGCGCGAGATGGCGGCGGCGTTGATGGCGGCGGGGATCGACCCGGCGAAAGCGATATTGTTCAACCAGGCCCGCGTCCCCGCCCATGCCGAGCTCGGCTGGCTCTTGTTCTGCACCGCGCGCATCGGCTGGCTGAACCGGATGACCCAGTTCAAGGAAAAATCGGGCAAGAACCGCGAAGGCGCCAGCGTCGGGCTTTATGCCTATCCGGTGCTGCAGGCGGCCGACGTCCTGCTGTATCAGACGACGCATGTCCCGGTCGGCGACGATCAGAAACAGCATCTCGAACTGGCGCGCGACATAGCGACCAAGTTCAACCTCGACACCGGCACCGACACCTTCACCCTGCCCGAACCGACGATTCCGCCGACGGCGGCGCGGATCATGAGCCTGCGCGACGGCAGCGCCAAAATGTCGAAATCGGACCCGAGCGATGCCAGCCGCATCAACCTGGTCGACGATGCCGATATGATCATGGCGAAGATCCGCAAGGCAAAGACCGATGCCGAGCCGCTGCCGTCCGAAGCCGCGGGGCTGGAAGGGCGCGCCGAGGCCAAAAATCTGGTCGCCATTTATGCCGCGATGGCGGACGAGAGCATCGACGCGGTGCTGGCGCGCTTTGCCGGACAGGGGTTCGGCGCGTTCAAGCCGGCGCTCGGCGAGCTGCTCGTCGAAACGCTGCGCCCGATCGCGACCCGCTTCAGCGACCTCAAAGCCGATCCGGCGGCGATCGACGCCGCGTTGGAAGATGGCGCGGCGCGCGCCGCGGCGCTGGCGCGGCCGACGATCGACGCCGCTTATGCAGCCTTGGGGCTTTGCCGCTAATATCCTGTCCGGGCTTGCTTATTGGCCGCGACACCCGATATTGGTCGGTGGACCCAAGGTGCGACGAGCCGGGTTCAACCAAGGTTAAGTCGCATCGGCGCAGTCATGGTATAGTGCGCCAAGGATGTGCGCCCCCGAATCACGGAGCCAAGACGATGAGCAAGATGAACCTTCGGCACCTCGGCCTCGCCGCCATGACGGGCGCGGCGCTCGCGCTTGCCGGCTGCGCGACCCCGTTCAAGGCCGATGTCGCGCGTTTCCAGACCCAGCTGCCCGCGCCACAGGGCCAGAGTTTCGTCGTCGAGGCGGGCAACCCCGCGCTCGCGGGCGGGATCGAATTCAGCCAATATGCCAATCTGGTCGCGGGCGAGCTGACCCGCTACGGCTATCGACCTGCGGCGCGCGGCGAAAATGCCGATCTGGTCGTGCGGATGGATTATGGCGTCGACAAGGGCCGCGAACGCGTCGTGTCGAGCCCCGGCTTTGGCGATCCCTGGTACGGCGGTTATGGCGGCTATTATGGCCGCGGCTTCTATCGCCCGGTGATCATCACCGGGCGCGGCGGACGCCGTTATGTCCACGGCTATCGCGACCCGTTCCTGTGGGGTGGTTTCGGACCTGGCTGGGGCGGTTATAACGACGTCAGCAGCTACACCGTCTATACCAGCGGGCTGAACCTGCAGATCAACCGCGCGGGCGACGGATCGCGCCTGTTCGAAGGCCATGCCGAGGCGCAGTCGCGCGACAATAATCTCCAGACGATCGTCCCCAATCTGGTCGAGGCGATGTTCACCGGCTTCCCCGGCAATTCGGGCGAGCGGGTGCGGATTACGGTGGCGCCGCCCGAAAAGGGGTGAGGTTGCCGCAAGGCTGACGAAAAGGGCCCGCCTTTCGGATGAAAGGCGGGCCTTTGTTTTGGCAGGTGAGGCAATGGCGGGCTTCGACCGATTGCGGACGACAAGCCCCTCCCCTTCAGGGGAGGGGTTGGGGTGGGGGCCATCGGCCTGGCGCAAGGCCGATGGACCCCACCCCAAAACCGCCATCCGCCACTCAAAAAAACGCTGTCCTACATTATTCTGCTGTGCCAGCGTTCATCTCAGCTCTTTCAATTTACAGGCAAAAGCGGTCGCCGCCCCGGTTCCGGATGCGGCCAAGAACCAGCCGTCCTCTGTCCGCCGACCACGACAAATCGGGCGCTGCAATAGGCTGAACTTTCCTGAACTTTGGCGTGATGGCCGGCCCATGTGCCGACCGGGTCGCGGCCCCGGCCCGGGATAATCGAAGACGGCAATGGCAGCCCCCACCCCAAAGCGGACCATCACGGTCGCGGCCTTGGACGCTGTGGATATGCCCGGGGATAACCCCGGGGATAAACCTGTGGATCAGCTGTTGAGACTGCGCCGGATCGCGGCGATCTCTGCATCCAGTTCGCTGTCGGCGACGCGCAGCGCCTCGACCGTGCGGACCGCATGGATCACGGTCGAATGGTCGCGCCCGCCAAAGCGGCGCCCGATTTCGGGATAGGAGCGCGGGGTGAGTTCCTTGGCCAGATACATCGCGACCTGACGCGGGCGGGCGATCGCGCGGACGCGGCGCTTCGACGCCATCTCGCTCTTGTCGAGCCGGTAATGGGCGCAGACCGCGCGCTGGATTTCGTCGATCGTGATCCGCGGCCGCGCGGTGCGGACATTTTCGGCGAGCCGGTCTTCGGCGAGCCGAAGGTCGACGGTCGTGCCGGTGAGCGCGGCATAAGCGAGCAGTTTGTTGAGCGCGCCTTCGAGTTCGCGGATGTTGCGGGTGAAATGCTTGACCAGATAGGCGACAACATCGTCGGGCACATCGAGCATCGGCATCAGCGCCAGCCGCTGGCGGATGATCCGTTCGCGCAGATCATCCTCGGGCGCCTCGATGTCGGCGACCAGCCCGCCCGACAGGCGCGAGAGCAGCCGCGCCTCGACCCCGTCGAGCATCGCCGGCGGGCGGTCGGCGGTGACCACCAGGCGCTTGCCCGCGGTCATCAGGTCGTCGATCGTGTGGAGCAATTCTTCCTGCGTCGAATTTTTGCCGATGACGAATTGCAGATCGTCGAGCAGCAGCAGGTCGGCGGCGCGCAGCCGCGCCTTGAACGCCATCATGTCGCCGCCGCGCATCGCGCCGACGAATTCGAGCATGAATTTTTCCGCCGACATCAGGATGATGGTCGCGGTCGGATGCGCCGCGGCATAATCCTGGGCGATCGCCTGAAGCAAATGGGTTTTGCCCTGGCCGGTGCCCGAGCAGAGGTAGAGCGGGTTGAATTGCGGCGCCTCGACCATCGCCATGCGGCGCGCGGCGTTGGCGGCGAGGATGTTGCTGCGCGCGATGACGAAGCGGTCGAACGACAGCCGCGGATCGAACGGCGACGGCACGCTGATCGCCGCCGGCACCGGGGTGTCGAACGCCGGCAGCGGCGGGCTGGCCAGAATCGCGGCGCGCTCGGTCGCACCGGCGCCGCCGCGCACGGTGACGCCGCGCACCGTCGGCAATTGCTGGCGCCATGCCAGTTCGAGCCGATCGCCAAAGCGTTCGTTGATCCAATTGGCCGAGAAGCGGCTGACGGTTTCGAGCGTCACCACCCCCGACATCGCGCAATAATCGCCGAAGCGCACCGGTTTCAGCCAATGGTCGAAGGTGCGCACGCCCAGATCGCGGCGCAATCCTTCGGCAACGCGCGGCCAGAGCGCCGCGGCGTCGCCGCTCATCGCTCCATCCCTTGCACCGTCACCATGAAGATTTCCGCTCTCTGTCACGCCGTACCGCCCCCGCTGATCCCCCTGCCCTCAAAGCCCTCGCGCGGCCGATCACACGCCGAATCGTCGCTTGCGCCAGGGCGCAAACATCCTGTCCGGGACCAAAGGCCCGAAGAAGTGCGAATCATGTCAATGTGGCGGCCACCGGCGAAGGCCGACGACGCCCCTGTCTAGTCAGGGCAAACCGAGTCGAGCAAGGGGCGCAGGTGTAAAAATACTGAAATAAAAATCTTGACTCGGCAGGGGAGCCGGAATCGCGCGCAAACCGTGTTTTCTCTATATTTTTCAGTATTTTACATATGACAATCTGGCGACAGATCAACGAATCGCCGTAAATCCGTCACTTACCGCGCTGCAACACATTTGCCATCGCCTGGTCATAATTACCGGCACAAAAAAAGACCCGCAGGCACAGCGCCGACGGGTCCATTTTGTTCCCTTTCGGGACAGCGTCGATCAGGCGATCAGATTCACGCTCTTGGTCAGGCGCGAGAATTTGCGCGCGACGGTGTTCTTGTGCAGCACGCCCTTGGCCACGCCGCGGGCCATTTCAGGCTGCGCCGCCTTCAGCGCGGTCGCCGCGGCGTCCTTGTCACCAGCGATGATGGCGTTCTCGACCTTCTTCACCAGCGTGCGGATGCGCGAGACGCGATTCTTGTTCACGACGGTGCGCGCGGTGTTGCGGCGGATGCGCTTTTTTGCCTGCGGCGTATTGGCCATAAATTCCTCGGTTTCAAAACGGTCTAAATCAGTCGGAGCGCAGCGTCACCGGAGCAGCCGAATCGCGCGAAACGAGCGAATCAATGTCCGGATACGGCCGGTTCCGGTACGACCGGACCCTGCTCGAAGGGTGCGCCCATAGCCAGACAGCCCCCGCCGGTCAATCGTTTTTGCAGCAAACATGCCGCATCACCGCTGGCATTTGGGGCAATAAAAGGTCGAGCGGCCGCTCTGAACGATCCGCGCTATCGTGCCGCCGCACGCGCAGCCCTCGCCCTCGCGGCCATAGACGCGCCAATCCTTGGCAAAATAGCCAAGTTCGCCGTCGGGTTGTTTGTAATCGCGCAGCGTCGATCCGCCCGCGGCGATCGACGCCTCGAGCACCGCCTTGATCGCGGGCACCAGCGCCGCGAGCTTCGCCCGCGAGACGTCGGCGGCGGCGCGGGTCGGCGCAATGCGCGCCATGTGGAGCGCCTCGCACACATAGATATTGCCGAGCCCGGCAACCATCGTCTGATCGAGCAGCATCGCCTTGATCGGCGCCCGGCGTCCGGCGAGCGCGCGGGCAAGATAGGCGGCGTCGAAGGCTGCGGACAAAGGTTCGGGGCCGAGCGTAACGAAAGCCGGAAAGCTGGTCAGCGGATCGCCCGCGACCAGATCGACCGAGCCAAAGCGGCGCGGATCGTGTAACATCAGCCGCTGGCCGGCGGCGGTCTCGATTAACAGGTGATCGTGCTTGCCGGGTTCGCCCGCGCCGATCCGCCAACTGCCTGACATGCCGAGGTGAAAGATCATATGATCGCCGCGGTCGGTGGCGATGATGCCATATTTGGCGCGCCGCGACAGGCCGGTGACGATCGATCCGGTGAGCCGCTGCGCGAGATCAACCGGGAACGGGCGGCGCAGATCGGGGCGCAGCGTCGAGACACGCACCAGCCGCTGGCCGGTCAGGTGCGGCGTCAGGCCGCGGACGGTGGTTTCGACTTCGGGAAGCTCTGGCATCGTCAGCGGGAGCTACGCGCCATTTGCTTGCGCTTCAACCCTTGGCTAAAGGCCGGTGCGACTTCGTTTCTCCCCGCATCAAGGCGCGCATCATGACCACCCCCGATACCGTCAGCTTTGGCTATGATCAGGTTCCGGCGACCGAAAAGACTGCCAGGGTCGGCGAGGTGTTCAGCCGCGTCGCGCGCAAATATGACATCATGAACGACGCGATGTCGGGCGGCATGCACCGGCTGTGGAAGGACCGCTTTGTCCGGCGGGTCAAGCCGCGCAGCGGCGAGGCGATCCTCGACATGGCGGGGGGCACCGGCGACATCGCGTTTCGCATGGAACCGTCGGGCGCCAGCATCACCGTCGCCGACATCAACCCCGACATGCTGGGCGTCGGCGTCGAGCGCGCCGCGACACGCGGGATCGATTCGCTGGTGTGGAGCGAGCAGAATGCCGAGACCCTGTCGTTCCCCGACCAGTTTTTCGACGCCTATACGATCGCCTTTGGCATCCGCAACGTCACCGACATTCCCGCCGCGCTGAAAGAAGCGCACCGCGTGCTGCGCTATGGCGGGCGGTTCTTTTGTCTGGAATTTTCGACCAACGAATGGCCGGGGTTCGCGCAAGCCTATGACGCTTACTCGCACCACCTCGTCCCCAAGCTCGGCAAGCTGATCGCGCAGGACGAGGACAGCTATCGCTATCTGATCGAATCGATCCGCCGTTTCCCGCCGATGCCCGAATTCGCCAGGATGATCGGCGAAGCGGGCTTCACCGCGGTGAAGGTCGAGCCGATCCTGGGCGGGCTGGTCGCGATCCACAGCGGGTGGAAGGCTTGACCCGTCCCGTGACCCATATCCTGCGCCTGCTGAAATGGGGCCGCATCCTGGCGCGCCACGGGGCGCTGCGCGGGATCGAAACCGCGCCGCAGACCCCGCCGGGGGTCAAGCGGCTGTGCCGGATCGCGCGCTTCGGCACCGTCCAGCCGAAAATCCCCGATTATGCCGCGGCATTCCAGGCGATCGGCCCCGCCGCGGTCAAGCTGGGCCAGACGCTCGCGACGCGCCCCGACCTGGTCGGCGAGGAAGCCGCGCGCAACCTGCTGAGTTTGCAGGACGCGCTGGCGCCGGTTGCGTTCGCGCGCATCCGGCAAGAGATTGAGGCGACGTTCGAGGCGCCGCTGGAAAGCCTGTACCGCGAATTTGATCCCGATCCCGTCGGGTCGGCGTCGATCGCGCAGGTTCACCGCGCGGTCACCACCGACGGCCGCGCGGTTGCGGTCAAGATCCGCCGCCCCGGCATCGACAAGCAGTTCGCGCGCGACATCGACACCTATGAATGGGCGGCGGCGCATCTCGAAGCGCTCGGCGGCGAAGCGACGCGGCTGCGCCCGCGCCAGGTCATCGCCAATTTCCGCCGCTGGACGCTGCGCGAGCTCGACCTGCGCCGCGAAGCCGCGTCGGCGTCCGAGCTGGCCGATGCGATGGTCGGGGTGCCGACGTATGAAGTCCCGGCGATCGACTGGGACCGCACGACCAGCAAGGTCATGACCCTCGACTGGATCGACGGCATCAAGATTTCGCACCGCGACGCGCTGGTCGCCGCGGGGCACGACATGGAAGCGCTGGCGGGCAACCTGGTCCACGCCTTTCTGCGTCAGGCGATCGCCGAGGGGTTTTTCCACGCCGACATGCATCAGGGCAATTTGTTCGTTAAGGCCGACGGCACGATCGCCGCGGTCGATTTCGGCATCATGGGGCGGATCAACCGGCAGGCGCGCTACTGGCTCGCCGAGATCCTCTATGGCCTGACCACGGGCAATTACCGCCGCGTCGCCGAGATTCATTTCGAGGCGCAGTACGTCCCCGATTACCATAATGTCGAGGAATTCGCGACGGCGCTGCGCGCGGTCGGCGAGCCGATGCGCGGCAAACCGGTCAGCGAGCTGTCGGTCGGCCAGATGCTCGACGGGCTGTTCGCGATCACCCGCGATTTCGACATGCAGACCCAGCCGCATTTGCTGTTGCTGCAAAAAACGATGGTCATGGTCGAGGGGGTCGCGACGATGCTCAACCCCAAGATCAATATGTGGGACGTATCGGGACCGTTTGTGAAGGAATGGATCCGCGACGAACTCGGTCCCGAAGCCGCGCTGGCCGATGGCCTGCGCGAACAGGGCAAGACGCTGGCGCTGATCCCCGACATCATCCGCCGCCTCGACGCGCAATTGCCCAAAAAGGGCGCCGCGCCGCCCGCCCCGCCGCTGCCCGAAATCGCGCTGATGTGGGACAAGGGCGAGAAACGCCGCTGGTGGCGCTATGCGTTGACTGCGCTGGCAGGAGCAGCGGCAGGCGCCGCGGCGCTCAACTGGCTGGGTTGAATCGACGCTTCAATGCGCATATCTTATGCGCAAGGAGAATGGCGATGAACCGTCCTGCGCGATTCGAAGGCCCCGAGAAGTCGACCCCCAAGCGGCCGACCAATGTGTCGCTGAGCGCCGAACTGGTCGATGAGGCCAAGCAACTCGGCATCAACGTCAGCGAGGCGTGCCAGACGGGGCTTGCCGCCGAGGTCAAAAAGGCCCGCGAGGCAGCGTGGAAAGAGGAGAATCGCGCCGCCATCGAAAGCTGGAACGACTATATTCGCAAGAACGGCCTGCCGCTTGCCAAGTACCGGCAATTCTAATGGCGCAATTCGACGTGCATGAAAGCCGGCTGGGCGACGAGCTGCTGCTCGATTGCCAGAGCGACCTGCTCGACCATTTTGGTACGCGTTTTGTTGTTCCCCTGTTGTCGGCGCAAACCGCCAGAACGCTTCCGCGCCTGCATCCTATTTTCACGATCGACGGCGAGCAGCATATTCTTGCGACTCAACTCGCATCGGCAGTTGACGTCGAAGATTTGGGCCGCAAGGTCGGCTCGCTTGCGGACCAGCGCTACGACATATTGAACGCACTCGACGTGCTGCTGACGGGGGTTTGACGATGCCCCAGCCCCGCATCCTGCTCATCATCGGCGGCGGCATTGCCGCTTACAAGAGCATCGAGCTTGTCCGCCTGCTCCGCAAATCGGGCTATGTCGTGCGCTGCGTCCTCACCCGCGCGGGTGAGCAGTTCGTCACCCCGCTGACGCTCGCGGCGCTGAGCGAGAACAAGGTTTACACCAATCTGTTCGACCTAAAGGACGAGGTCGAGATGGGGCATATCCAGCTGAGCCGCGAGGCCGACCTGGTCGTCGTCGCGCCCGCGACCGCCGACCTGCTGGCCAAGATGGCTGGGGGACATGCCGGCGATCTGGCGACCACCCTGCTGCTCGCGACCGACAAACCGGTGCTCGCCGCACCCGCGATGAATGTCCGCATGTGGCTGCACCCCGCGACGCAGCGCAATGTGGCGACGTTGCGCGGTGACGGGGTGACGGTGATGGCGCCGGATGAGGGCGAGATGGCGTGCGGTGAATTTGGGCCAGGGCGGCTGCCCGAACCCGCGGCAATCAAGGACGCGATTGACGCGGCGCTGGCCGCTGCACCCGCCGTCACCGCCATGACGGGCCAGCCCGATTTCGCGCCCGCCAACCACCGTCCCCTCTTCGGCCGCCGTATCCTGATCACCGCGGGACCGACGCATGAGCCGATCGACCCGGTGCGCTACATCGCCAACCGGTCGAGCGGCAAACAGGGTTTTGCGATCGCCGCCGCCGCCGCCGAAGCCGGGGCCGAGGTGCTGCTGATCGCCGGTCCCGTCGACCTGCCGACCCCGCCAGGGGTGATCCGCGTCGATGTCGAGACCGCGGCCCAGATGGCCGCCGAGGTCGAACAGGGCCTGCCGGTCGATGCCGCGATCATGGTGGCCGCGGTCGCCGACTGGCGCGCCGCCGACCCCGCGGGGCAAAAAATCAAGAAGGACGGCAGCGGCGCCGTGCCGCCGCTCGTGCTCGCCGAAAATCCCGACATCCTCGCGGGGCTCGCCAAATCGCCCGCGCG
Source organism: uncultured Sphingopyxis sp. (assembly GCA_964502035.1). Taxonomy (GTDB): domain Bacteria; phylum Pseudomonadota; class Alphaproteobacteria; order Sphingomonadales; family Sphingomonadaceae; genus Sphingopyxis. The sequence goes on from CAZCUW010000007.1 coordinate 27,027, forward strand.
CCCCACCCTGCTGATCGGCTTTGCCGCCGAAACCAACGACGTCATCGTCCACGCGCAGGCCAAGCTGGCGCGCAAGGGATGCGACTGGATCGTCGCCAACGACGTCGCCGCCGACCCGATGGGCGGCGAAAGCAACCGGGTGCATATCGTTAGCAAAGACGGAATAGACAGCTGGGACCGACTGCCGAAAGCGGCCGTCGCCCGCAAATTGATGGAAAAGATCGCCGATGAACTCGATGCGCGTAGCCCCCGCCAGCCCGATTGAGATCAGGGTCCAGCGCCTGCCCAACGGCGGTGGCCTGCCCCTGCCCGCCTACGCCAGCGATGGCGCGGCGGGGATGGACGTGGTCGCGGCGGAATCGCTGACGATCCGTCCCGGCACCCGCCACGCGGTGGCGACGGGCTTCGCGATAGCGATCCCCGCCGGTTACGAAGTGCAGGTGCGCCCGCGATCGGGATTGGCGCTGAAACATGGTATCACCTGCCTCAACACGCCGGGGACCATCGACAGCGATTACCGCGGCGAAGTGAAGGTGATCCTCGCCAATCTGGGCGAGGATAATTTTGAGGTGAAGCGCGGCGACCGCATCGCGCAGCTGGTTCCCGCGCCGGTCCAGCGCGCGACCTTTGCCGAGGTGGCGACGCTCGACGAAACGACGCGCGGAGCGGGCGGTTTCGGATCGACCGGGGTCGAAAGCGAACCGGTCGACGACACCGCCGACGCCGCCGGACTGGCGTCGCTCGCGGCGATCAAGACGCGGCGATCGAGCGAATAATTGCTGAGCGACGCCGAACTCGACCGTTACGCGCGCCAGATCATCCTGCCTGCATTCGGCGGCGCGGGGCAAGCCAAGCTGAAAGCCGCGCATGTCGCGGTGATCGGCGCGGGCGGCATCGGCTGTCCTGCAATCACCTATCTGGCGGCGGCGGGGGTCGGCAGGCTGACGATCATCGACGATGATGTCGTCGAATTATCGAACCTGCAACGCCAGCCGCTGTTTGCCGATGCCGACATCGGCGCGCAAAAGGCCGTGGTGGCGGCGGCGGCCGCGCGGCGGATCAACCCGCATGTCGAGGCGGTCGCGGTCGCCCAGCGGCTCGATGACGCCAATGCCGCGGCGCTGCTGGCGGGTGCGAGCCTGATCCTCGACGGCTGCGACAATTTCGCCACCCGGCTAGCGGTCAACCGCACGGCGGTGGCCTTGCAAATTCCGCTGCTCAGCGCCGCGATCGGGGCGTTCGAGGGGCAGGTTGCGCTGTACGAGGGCTGGCGCGCGGGCGAGGCCTGCTACGCCTGTCTGGTCGGGGGCGACCCGGCGCAGGAGGGGGTCAATTGCGCCGAGACCGGCGTGATGGGCGCGCTGGCGGGGATGATCGGGACGATGGCGGCGCTGGAGGCGGTGCGCGCGCTGACCGGCTGGGGTTCGGCCTTGACCGGGCGGCTGGCGATCGTCGATATGCTCGACAGACGCTGGCGCGAAGTCGCGGTGCCCGAGGATCCGCTGTGCCCGATATGCCGACCCTGAACATCATCATTGCCATGGCCGAGGGGCGGCGGTTCTGCGCCGCGCTGGAAACCGCGATCGCCGCCGCGGCGTTGGGGCGGAGCGCCCGTCTGTTTCTGCAAGGCGATGCGGTCGCGATGTTGCGCGCCCCCGCGGGGTTCGCCGGGGACGGATCGCGCCGCGCGGCGGGCCTGCCCGGGCTTGCCGAACTGATCGACGAAGCGATGACCAGCGGGGTCGAGATCATCGCGTGCCAGTCGGGGCTCGCGATCGGCCAGATGGCGGCCGACCAGATGGTGTCGGGCGTCAAGGCCGGCGGCGTCGTCAGCTTCCTGGCCGCGGTCGGCGATGCGGACCGGTTGGTGGTGTATTGAAAGCAGTGTCGCCTCCGCGAAGGCGGGGCAACGATGACCTTAGGGATTATCGCAGACGGTGATCTTGTCAGGATCGGGGCGTTTCCCCGTCGGCACAAACCGGGCGAGATACCCCCCCGCATGCTGTTTGTCGTCGTAGGACACCAGCTTGTACCCCACCGCTTCGAACTCGCAGACGAGCAGGCGGAAGGGCGTGCCATGGTCGGCGATCGCGCGGTCGCCGTCGACGACGATCACCTGCCCGCCCGCGCGCAGCGCCGGGCGCAGCCGCCACAGAAAGGCGTAGGGCTCGCCGATCTCGTGATACATATGGACCATGAACACGCGGTCGAAACTGGCGGCGGGCAGGCGCGGATCGTCGACGGCGCCGAGTTTCAACGAGACATTGTCGAGCCGTTCGCGGGCGACGCGGTCGGCGAGCCGTTCGATCACCTCGGGGATGATGTCCTGCGCCAGCACCCGCCCGCCCGCACCGACCCGCTGCGCAAGGCGGACGGTATAATAGCCGTCGCCAGCGCCGATATCGGCCACGGTCATACCGGGGCGGACATCCGCCGAGTCCATCACATCCTCGGCCTCGTTGACCCGGTCGCGCGCTTCTTCGGTCGACCATTTGGTCGAAACGGTCGGCGCCACCGGGCGATCGGCAGGCGGAAATTCGCGCGCGGTTGCCGCGCGGTCGCCGCTGTCGTCCCACGGCGCGTCGCAGCCGCCGAGCAGCGGCATCAATGCGAGCAGGGCGGCGGCGGATCGCGTCATCAATCGATGTCCTCGACCTCGACCTTTTCGCCGGTCACCTTCTGCGACAGCGCCGCGGCCATGAACGGGTCGAGCGCGCCGTCGAGCACGTCGCCGGGCGCGGTCGAGGTCACCCCAGTGCGCAGATCCTTGACCAGCTGATACGGCTGGAGGACGTAGGACCGGATCTGGTGGCCCCAGCCGATCTCGGTCTTTGCCTGATATTCGCCCGACGCCGCGGCTTCGCGCTTTTGCAGCTCGGCCTCGTACATCCGCGCCTTCAGCATCCCCATCGCGGTCGCGCGGTTCTTGTGCTGCGACCGGTCGTTCTGGCTGGCGACGACGATGCCGGTCGGAATATGCGTGATGCGCACCGCCGAATCGGTCGTGTTGACGTGCTGGCCGCCCGCGCCCGAAGCGCGGTAGGTGTCGATCTTGAGGTCGCCCTCGTTGATCTCGATATCGATATTGTCGTCGATCACCGGATAGACCCAGACGCTGGAAAAGCTGGTGTGGCGCCGCGCCGAGCTGTCGTAGGGCGAGATGCGGACGAGGCGATGGACGCCGCTCTCGGTCTTGGCATAGCCATAGGCATTCTCGCCCTTGACCAGCATCGTCGCCGATTTGATCCCCGCCTGCTCACCCGCCTGATATTCGACCAGCTCGACCTTGAACCCGCGCTTTTCGGCCCAGCGGCTGTACATGCGCTGGAGCATTTCGGCCCAGTCCTGGCTTTCGGTGCCGCCGGCGCCGGCATGGACTTCGATATAGGCGTCGTTGGCGTCGGCCTCGCCCGCGAGCAGCGCCCTGATCTTGTCCTCTTCGGCGCGCGCCGCAAGCGTCGCCAGCGAGGCCACCGCCTCGTCGACCATCGCCTCGTCGCCTTCTATTTCAGCGAGTTCGATCAGCTCGGCGGTGTCGGCGCATTCGGTTTCGATCGCGCGCGTCGCGGCGATGGCCGCATCCAGCCGCTGCCGCTCGCGCATCACTTCCTGCGCCGCCTTGGGGCTGTCCCACAGCGTCGGGTCCTCGACCTTGGCATTCAGCTCGTCGAGCCGCCGCACCGCGCGGTCCCAGTCGAGGAAACGCCGCAGCAGCGCCAGCGCGGCGCCAATCTTGTCGATATGATCCTGCGCTTCGGCGCGCATGTCCTTGCTCCTGAAAAAATACGCCCCGGCCATAGAGGCTCGGTCGCCCGTGACAAGTCGTCAGATGATGCCGCCGCGGTCGTCGAGGAAGTCGCTGTCGCTGCGGCCCGCCGGCCCTTGCCGCACCGGCGCGTCCTGCCGTTTGGGGGTCTTCACCGGCTTGATTTCCTCTTCGCGGATCGTCCGGCGCGGTTCGCTTTCGGGCTTGAACGCTTCCCAGATGATCGACGCTTTCGGATCGGTACCCGGCCAGCTGCCATAGACGCGGCGGCCCGACTGGCGGTCGATGCGGACCATCCGCACCCCCTTTGGCGCCGCGAACGGAATCGGCTGGCGATCGGTGAGCGCGGCGAGCGCAAAATCCTTGAAGATCGGCGCCGCATAGCTGCTGCCCTGGGCATAGCCGCCCATGCTGCGCGGCTGGTCGAAACCGATATACATCCCGGCGATCACGTCGGGGGTGCCGCCAACGAACCAGACGTCGTTCGGACCCGTCGTCGTGCCGGTCTTGCCGAACAGCGGCACATTGAGGTCGCGCAGCCGCACCGCGGTGCCGCGCTGGACGACGCCTTCGAGCATATGGACAACCTGATAGGCGGTCATCGGGTCCATCAACTGTTTGCCCGACTTGGCAAAGCGCGGCATCGGGCGGCCGTCCCAATCCTTTTTGTTGCAACCCTCGCACGGTTTCCAGTTCGCCGGGAAAATCACCTTGCCGCGGCGGTCCTGCGCATAGTCGATCACCCGCGGTTTCAGCGCGCGGCCATGATTGGCCAGCATCGCATAGGCGTTGGTCATTTTTTCGACCGTCGTCGACCCGGCGCCGAGCGCGGTCGAGAGGTAAGGTTCATGCTTGCCGATCCCCATCGCCTGGATCGTTTCGACGATCGGCTCCATGCCGATCTGGCTCGCGGTCTTGACGGTCATCAGGTTGCGCGACTGTTCGAGCCCCCAGCGCATCGTATGTTCGCCGCTGCCCCCCGAATTGCCGAAGTTGCGGAAGCATTTGTTGCCGAGCGCCGCGCCCTGGTAGACGCAGAACGGCCCGTCGACGATCATCGTCGCGGGGGTCATGCCATTGTCGAGCGCCGCGGCATAAACGAACGGCTTGATCGTCGAGCCCGGCTGGCGCTGTGCCTGGGTCGCGCGGTTGAAGGGCGACAGGCGGACGTCGAAACCGCCCTGCATCGCATAGATGCGGCCCGAATGCGGGCTTTCGACGACCATGCCGCCCGACACTTCGGGAATGTTGCGCAAGGCATAGCCGCTGCCGCCGGTCGATTTGACGACGATCAGGTCGCCCGGCCGCATCGCCGAAAACGCATTGCCGCCGGTCTTGCGATAGCCGAGCGTCGCGGCGCTGGCGGGCAGCGTGCCGGTATCGCCATTGGCAAAGCCGATCTGCGCCGCACCGGCCGATTTCGACAGCACCGCAGCGACACGCCAATTGTCATAGTCGATGCCGATAAAGCTCGACGCCAGGCGGCTCTGCCACTGATCGTCGGCCTCGATCGTCGCGATCGGCCCCGACCAGCCCTTGCCCGCGTCATAGCGTTGCAGCCCCTTGCGCAGCGCCATCGTCGCGCCGGTCTGCATCTTGCCATCATAGGGCGTGCGGACCCACAGCCCGCCGGCATAGACGCTGAGCGGGCCATCGGCGGCGGTTTCGCCGAACTGTGCGATCAGCTGGCGCCGCACTTCTTCCATATAATAGCCGCCGACCTGCGCGATCGCGCGGTTGCCGCGGTTGGTCAGACCCAGCGGCATGGCACGCGCGGCGTCGCGCTGCGCCGCAGTGATCCAGCCGTTGCTTTCCATCGACCCGAGCACGAAATTGCGCCGCGCCAGCGCCTCCGCCTCGTTGCGGGCGCGGCCATATTTTTCGGGCGCCTTGGGCAGGATCGCGAGAAACGCCATTTCGTGGAGCTGGAGCTGGTCAACATCCTTGTCGAAATAGGCGCGGCTCGCCGCCTGTACCCCAAAAGCGCGGCGACCGAGGGGGATTTCGTTGAGATACAGCTCGAGAATCTGTTCCTTGGTCAGCGCATCCTCGATCCGCATCGCCAGGATCGCCTCGCGCACCTTGCGGCGATAGCTGAGCTCGTTGGTCAGCAGCAGGTTCTTCGCCACCTGCTGGGTGATCGTCGAGGCGCCGACGGGGCGGCCGCTGCTCGATAGATTGGTGATGATCGCCGAGGCGATGCCCGGATAGTCGATACCGCCGTGGCTGAAAAAGGTCTTGTCTTCGGCGGCGAGGAACGAGCGCACCAGCAGCTGCGGATATTCGCTATAGTCCAGCTGGACGCGGCGTTCGCGGGCATAACTGTGCACCGGCTTGCCCTCACCGTCGCGGACCATCGTCGGCAGCGGCGGTTCATAATCGCGCAGCTGGTCGACCGACGGCAGGTCGCGCGCAAAAATCGCCCAGATCAGGATCAGCGCCAGCACGCCCGACAGCGCCAGATAGCCGAGCCAGCGGAACCAGCGCCGCGTCCACATCTCGCGCAGCCAGGCGATGACGGCATTGCTGTCGCGGCGCAGGCGCAGGCGGAAATCGGGCGGGCTGTCGGCGGCCATATTCCCCCGCCTCTAAAGCGTGGATCGCCGAAAGGGAAGCGTGCTTGCGGCGAGGTGGGTGAAGTGGTTGCGGGCGAGTGCGGTTACCCCCTCCCGCAAGCGGGAGGGGCAGCGAAACTTGCGAACTTGTTCGCTAGTTGCAGCGGGGTGGGCAATGGCAAGGTCCGGAGCTCGCTTCGCTCCCACCCACCCCTAACCGCTCCCGCAAGCCGGAGGGGGAACGGTCAGGTCGAGCAGCGCGAAGCGCAACATCGCGGCGACATCGGCCAGTACCGCAGCCTGCGAAACCCGGTCTTCCTCGTACAGCATCTCGTCGGCGGCAAAGCCGAGTTCGACCGCCAGCCGCAGCCGCGACCACAGCGTCTCACGGTCGATCCCCATCAGATATGGGGCGCAGGCGTCGGTCAGCCGGTCGGTCACATGACGGTGCGATTCGAGCCGGACATGGACCAGCCGCGGCGACGCGTGGAGCGCGCGCAGGATCCACACTGCGCCGGGCTCGGCGCGCGTCACGGCGGCGTTTTCGGCGAGCAGATCGCCGATATGGTCGGCCATCGCCGCAATCCCGGCGGGCGCGTGACGCGCCAGCCAGCCCTCGAGCACATCGTTCTGCCGTTCCATCAACCGCCGCCCCAACGCCGCCAGCACCGCATATTTGTCGCCGAAATAGCGGTAGAGCGCGGGCGGCGTCAGCCCTGCACGCGCGGCGATCATATTGGTCGAAATCCGCTCGATCCCGACCTCGGCCAGCAATTCGCCCGCGACGTCGAGCAAGCGGCCGCGGGTCAGATGCGCGCGATCCTGTTGCGGCGGACGCTTGACCGCAGGGGGGCGGGCTGCCGCGATCATCGCGCCCGGCCGCGCGCGCTGACCGGCCAGATGTCGACCAGCGTATCGCCCGCCACGACATGATAGCTGTCGTAGAGGTTCACCGTCGGGTCGCAGTGCGGCACGGTCAGGCTGACCGGATCGCCGGGGGCGAGCTGCGCCCCGATGCCGGGAGCGATCAGCGCCGCATGTTCGTCACCCATGAAGGCGAAGAAGGCGGTTTCGGGCGCGCCGCGCTGGACCACCGCGACGCCGCCGTCGGTCGACAGCGATTTATACCCGGCATCGATCGTGACAAGGCCGCTGTGATTGGCGCTGACGACGCGCGCATCAACCGCCAGCGACACCTCGAACGGCGGTTCACCGCCCTCGCCGGTCAGGTCGCAATCGCCATATTGCTTGTCCATGAAGACATAGCTGCCCGCCTGCAATTCGGTGAAAGTGCCGAGGTCGAGGTCGATGCGGTGAGTGCCGGTGCCCGAGCCGGTGATGATTTCGGGCGCAAAGCCCGCGTCGGCCAGCGCCGCGATGACGCTTTGCAAATAAGCGGTGCGCTCGACGATCGCGGCGCGGCGGTCGGCATAGCTTTCGATATGCTGCTGCGACCCGCAGTAAAATTGCACCCCGCGATATTCGAGGTTCGGCGAGGCGGCGATGACCCTGGCCAGCACGACCGCGGCCTCTGCGGAAGCGACCCCGGTGCGCCCGATGCCGGGATCGACGTCGATGATCACGTCAAGCCGCGCGGCAGCGGCGGCCAGCACGGCGTCAATGCGCGCCGCGACATCGGGATGATCGACGACGGCCATCAGACCTTCGGCAGTGGCAGCGAGCGCGGCGAGCCGCTCGATTGCGCGCGGCGCCGCAACGGGTGAGGTGATCAAGATGCCCGTCACGCCGCCTTCGCTCAGCGCCTCGGCCTCGCCAATCTTGGCGCAGCAGACGCCGACCGCTCCCGCCGCGATCTGGCGCAGCGCGATGTCCACACTCTTGTGCGTCTTGGCGTGCGGACGCAGCGCAATGCCCTTTGCGGCCGCCAGCGCCACCAGCACCGCAATATTGCGGTCAAGCGCCTCGACATCCAGCACGAGCACCGGGGTGTTGAGGTCGGCGCGCGCGCCTTGCTGGCCGATCAGATGCGCGTGCAGGTCGCGGTCGGTGGTCATGCGAACAGGCTTTCCAGATGCGGGTTGAGGAATTTGCCGCCGGGGTCGGCGGCGCGGCGGACGGCATTATAGCGCCCCGCCATCGGATAGAGCGCCGCGACATCGGCGCGGCCCAGCGTGTGGCGCTTCGCCCAATGCGGCCGCCCGCCATGGCTGCGAAAGACCGTCTCAGCCTCGGCAAACAGATTGCGCCACGGCATTTTGGCATATTGGTGCATCGAGATTGCGGCGACGGGTCCGGCGTTCATCGGGCTCATCCAGATATCGTCGGCGGCGACGGTGCGGAACTCGAACGGAAAGGTGACGGGCAGGCGCTGGCGCCGGATCCAGCCGACGACCTCGGCCAGCGTGTCGAGCCCGGCGGCGCGCGGCATTTCATATTCCATCTCTTCAAACCGGATCGTGCGGTCGGATGGGAAGATGCTGTGCGCGGGACCGCGGCGGCGCCCCGAAATGCCGCTTTTCATCATCAGCCGCTGGAGCGGCGGGGTCAGGAACGGCAGCCGCGCCGCGATGTTCAGAATGCGGCGAAAACTCGCTTCCTCCATATCGGTGGTGGTCGGCGGCGGATCGCACGGATCGCACGGGTCGAGCGTTTTCAGGATCACATCGTCACTGTGCGGAAAGAACCAGAATTCGACATGGCGGTGCTGCCGGGCCAAATCATCATAGCTCTCACGGATCTCCGCCCAGCGGCGCTTTTCGATCCGTTCGGCGAGGTGAAAGGCGGGGATGACCGCGACGTCGATTTCGGTCGCGACCCCGAACAAGCCGAGCGACAGGCGCTGCGCCTGATAGAGGTCGGGGTTGGTGGTCGCGTCGCACCAATGCGCCTCGCCATCGGCGCCGATCAGCCGGAAACCGCGCGCAAAGGTCGCGAGCGAACCCAGGTCGGCGCCGGTGCCATGCGTCCCGGTCGCCATCGCGCCCGCGAGCGACTGCGGATTGACGTCGCCCTGATTGGCGAGCGCCAGCCCTTCGTCCCACAGCGCCGCGGTCAGGCGGCGGATGCTCCACCCGGCGGGGATGCGCGCGGTCTGGCGATCGGCGGCGATGTGCAGGACGCCCGCCATGTCGTCGAGAGTGACGATCAGCTCGTCCGATTCGCAGAGCGGCATGAAGCTGTGCCCGGCGCCGGTGACGCGCAGCTTGTGCGCGCTGCGGATGAGCGCGGCGAGCTCGTCCTCGCTGTGCGGGCGGGCGATATGGGCCGCCGCGGTGACGCTACCCGACCAGTTGCTCCAGCTCATGCCCTTCTCCCGCCGCCAGCAAGGTGAAGCTGTCTGCGGGAAGAAAGTTAGTCAAGACTATATTTGTCCGTCATTGCGAGGAGCCGAAGGCGACGCGGCAATCCAGAGCGGCGCAAGGCCGCCCCTGGATTGCTTCGCTTCGCTCGCAATGACGATTGGGGAATGGCGCAGCGCCTTAACGCGCCGCGATCTGCCGCGCGAAATGGATCTGCACCGCATCGCGCACCCCGCGCGCGACCTTTTTCTGGCCCGCCGCCGACGCGAGGAATTCGGCGTCATCCTTGTTCGAGATAAAGCCGGTTTCGAACAGGATCGACGGCGTGTCGGGCGCTTTCAGCACCACGAACGAGGCAAAGCGGTGGGCGTTGGTGCGGAATTTGACCGCTTCGCCCGCCTCGCGCTGGAGCAGGCGGGCAAAGTCGGAGGCGACGTTCATCGTCTCGCGCTGGGTCAGGTCGAGCAGGATCGACGACACGTCGCCGCTGTGCGCGCCCAGATCGACGCCGTTGATGACATTCGCCTTGTTTTCGCGCGCCGCCAGCCGCGCGGCTTCACGGTCGGAAGCGACTTCGGACAACGTGTAGATCGACGCGCCATTGGCGGTCTGGTTTTCGGCGGCATCGGCGTGGACCGAGATGAACAGGTCGGCTTTCAGCCGCCGTGCGATGCCGAAGCGTTCCTCGAGCACCAGATAGCGATCGTCGCCGCGGGTCAGCGCGACACGGACGCGGCCCGAGGCGAGCAGATCGTCGCGGATCGCACGCGCGAGCGCCAGGGTGATGTCCTTTTCACGGCTACCGCTGTGCGGGCTGATCGCGCCCGGATCATGCCCGCCATGCCCGGCGTCGATCACCACCAGCGGCAGGCGGCTATTGGTCGGCCCCTCGATCCGCGGCAGCACCACGCTGGGCTTGGGTTTGCCGATCGGGACGCTGACGCTGTAGCGTTTTTCGGGCGGTTTGGCGCGAAAGCCCGCGGGCGGCGCCAATTCGGTGCGCGGGCCGCGCGACACCCGCGCGAATTCGTCGGCCGAGACCGGCCGCAGGTGAACGGTCAGGCTGCGGCCGTCGGCGGCAAAGCGCGCCCCGGTGACCACCGCCGGCTGCGCGAGGTCCAGCACGATGCGCGCAGTATCCGAATCCTTCTGCCCCTGGCGCACCGCGCGGACCAGTCCGGCGCCTTGCGGCGAGCGACCGGGCTGCGCGCCCGCAATGTCGAGCGCAATCCGGTCGGGGCCGGCGAGCAAAAAGGTCGATGCACCGCTGACAAGATCGTCGAAACGCAGCGTGATATCCGAATCGCCGATTTCAACCGCGCCGATTTGCCCCGCCAGCGCCGCCGCCGGGCTCATCATCATCGCGATCAGGACGAGCAGCAGGCTCATGGCGCTTCTATGCCGCCGCGGGCGAGCGATGGTCCAGCGCTTATTCGAAAACATGGGACCCCCAGCCGCAGAATGTCGTGAACCCGGCATTAGCCATTGGCGGTCAAATGCCCGTCAACCGGCAGGGTTAACCGGTAATTCAGCATGATCGGGGGCAAGGCGGGGCTTGCGGACGCGCGGCGGCGTCCCATCTTTCTGCCTTGGCGCTGTTGCTGTTGGCCCGTGCCGATGCTAGCACGCCACCACTGACGGTGTCGTTCCCGGTACCGTCCGGCCTTTTGAGGGGAAGGCCTGCTCCGCAAATCCGCGGAACATGGCCGCCTTGGCGCCGGATATGCGGGGATCGGCAACCTGCCGTCAGTCCACCCGGTTGACCGGACAGTCGGGGCGATCGCCAGACGCCCGCCCTGCCCGCCCGCTCACCACCATAACAGGTTGATGCCGCATGAGGCTTGCCATGCCCTCTTTTCATCCCGACGCGGGCGCTTTCGCCCCGGTCGTCGCCGGATGCCAAGACCGCATGCGCGTCCAGGACCGGACGCAGGCCACCCGCGGCAATAACGTCTTTTGTCTTTTCACCCGTATCCGCCGCGACTTTTCATCTGGAAGGGTCGCGGAATTTTTTGATGGCGCGCTGCGGCGCGCTTGGAGTGTAACTAATGACCACGCGCATGTTGATCGACGCGCGGCACCGGGAAGAAACCCGGGTCGCCGTCACCCAGGGAAACCGCATCGAGGAGTTTGATTTCGAGTCCGCTGAGCACAAACAGCTCAAGGGCAATATCTATCTGGCCAAAGTCACCCGTGTCGAACCGTCGCTGCAAGCGGCGTTCATCGAATATGGCGGCAATCGCCATGGGTTCCTGGCGTTCAGCGAAATCCACCCCGATTATTACCAGATCCCCAAGGAAGATCGCGAAGCGTTGCTGCGCGAAGAGGCCGAACATGCCGCCGAAGCGGCGATGCGCGCCGAGGAAGATCTGGACGAGCTGGAAGGCGATGTCGCCGACGTCGAATATCATGACGACGACGACAATGGCGACCGCCGCCGCGACCGCGACGACGATCAGGATGACCGCGACGAGCGCAACGATGGCGAAGACGACGACCGCGACGATAACGGCGACGCCGAGAATGGCGACGGCGAAGAGGGCGGCGAAGGTTCCGAAGAAGGCCGCGAAGGTCGTAACGATCGCGGCGACCGCAAGGGTCGTGGCCGCGGGCGCGGCAATGGCCGCAAGGGCGGTGGCCGCGGCCGTAGCAGCCGCCGCGACGACGACGACAGCGAAAACCGCATGTCGCTGCGCCGCCGCTACAAGATTCAGGACGTCATCCGTCGCCGTCAGGTGATGCTGGTCCAGGTCGTCAAGGAAGAACGCGGCAACAAGGGCGCGGCGCTGACCACCTATTTGTCGCTGGCCGGCCGTTATTGCGTGCTGATGCCCAACACGATGCACGGCGGCGGGATCAGCCGCAAGATTTCGAACGGCGCCGATCGCCGCAAGCTGAAGGCGATGATCGACGAGCTCGCGCTGCCGCCGACGATGGGCTGCATCGTCCGCACCGCCGGGATGAGCCGCACCAAGGTCGAGATCAAGCGCGACTTCGATTATCTCGCCCGTCTGTGGGACGAGATTCGCGAAAAGACGCTCGAATCGAGCGCCCCAGCGCTGGTCCATTCGGACAGCGATCTGGTCAAGCGCGCGATCCGCGACATTTATCACAAGGACATCGAGGAAGTGCTCGTCGAAGGCGACGAGGGCTATAAGGCGGCCAAGCAGTTCATGAAGCTGCTGATGCCCAGCCACGCACGGCGGGTGAAGCAATATGCCGATCCGGTGTCGCTGTACCAACGTTACGGCGTCGAGGATCAGCTGGCGGGGATGCTCAATCCGGTCGTCCAGCTGAAATCGGGCGGGTATCTGGTGATCAACCCGACCGAGGCTTTGGTGTCGATCGACATCAACTCGGGCCGGTCGACGCGCGAGCATAATATCGAGCAGACCGCGGTCAGCACCAATTTGGAGGCCGCGCACGAAATCGCTCGCCAGCTGCGCCTGCGCGACATGGCCGGGCTGGTCGTGATCGATTTCATCGACATGGATCATGGTTCGAACGTCCGCAAGGTCGAGCGGGCGATGAAGGACGCGCTGAAGAACGACCGCGCGCGCATCCAGGTCGGCCGCATTTCGGGCTTTGGCCTGATGGAAATGAGCCGTCAGCGCCTGCGCACCGGCGTGCTCGAAGCCTCGACCCGGCCCTGCCCGCATTGCGAAGGCACCGGCCTGGTCCGCACCGCATCGTCGGCTGGCCTCAGCGCGCTGCGCCTGATCGAAGAGGAAGCCGCACGCGGCAAGGGCAGCAAGATCACCCTGCGCGCCAGCCAGGAAGCGACCTTCTATCTGCTCAACGAAAAGCGCCGCGAACTGCGCGATATCGAGGAACTGTACGGCGTTTCGGTCGAAATTCTGACCGACGGCGAGACCGAAGGCGCGCGTATGGCGATCGAGGTCACCGGCCCGCCGCCGACCCAGCGCCGCAGCTTTGCCCCGATCGCGCCGATCGAAGACGAGGATGACGACGATTATCCCGAAGACGAGGATACGGAAGAGGCCGAAGAAGAAGCCGACGCCCGTCCCGCACGTCCGCGCGAGCGCGCGCCGGAGGGCGGCGAGAGCGACACCGACGGCGAAGGCCGCAAGCGCCGCCGCCGCCGCCGCCGTGGCCGCCGCGGTCGCCGCGACGAGGAAGGCAATGAAATCATCGACGGCAACGAAGACGGTGAAGCCGAGCGCGACGGCGATCGCGAAGATATCGACGACGGCGAGGCCGCACCGGTGGAAGCCGCTGGCGACGGCGATGCCGAGCCGGTTGAGACCGACACCAAGCCGCGCCGCCGTCGTGGCGGTCGTGGCCGCAAGCCCAAGATCGATGCCACGGAGACCGCCGACGAAACTGCCGCCGACGCCGAAGCGGCGCCGGTAGCGGCCGAAGCCGCTGAAGCCGCCGAGCCGGTGGCCGAGGACGCGCCCGCTGCCGAGGAAAAGCCGAAGCGCAAGCGCGCGCCGCGCAAGACCAAGGCCGCTGCCGCAGCCGAAGCCGCCGAAGCAGCGATCGAAACGGCGCCGGACGCGATTGAGGCAGCACCCGTTGCCGAACCCGAGCCAGAAGCCGAACCCGCCAAGCCCGCACCGAAAAAGCGGGCGAGCCGCGCCAAAAAGGCCGTCGCTGCGGACGCGGCGCCCGAAGCGGTGACAACGGGCGAAGCCGAAAGCGAAGCCGCAAATGGCGACGAAGACGGTATCGGTCCCGACGGCGAACCGCGCCGCGGCTGGTGGCAGCGCACCTTCGGCTGATCGGAACAGAATAGATCTCATCATGGCTTCCTCCGGCGCAGGTCGGGGGAAGCCATTGACGTTCCGATCAAGTCTCGCCTTGCCTCGACGCGCGCTGACCTCCACAAAGTCATTATGGCTTCAGTCGATGTTCAGATGCGCCGCGCGAGGGTGAGCAAGATGATGCCCCCCTCGCCCCAATCGATATTTCAGACGAGCGCATGGCGTCCGCTGCTGCGTATCGCCTTGACCCTGATTGCCATGCTGTCCGTCGCCATGCGCCCGGCGATGGCGCAATCGATCCTGCGCGACGCCGAAACCGAGGCGCTGTTTCAGGACATGATGGACCCGCTGCTGGTCGCCGCGGGGCTGCAACCCGGCCAGGTGCGCGTCCACCTGCTCGGCGACCGCAGCATCAATGCGTTCGTCGCGGGCAGTCAGGATATCTATGTCTTTGCCGGGCTGATCGAGGCCGCCGACACTGCCGAAGAGGTGCAGGGGGTGCTGGCGCACGAGCTGGGCCATGTCATCGGCGGCCACGCAATCCGCATCAATGAGGGCGCCAAGGCGGCGACCGGCATCTCGCTGCTCAGCCTGCTGCTCGGCGCCGCGGCGATCGCGGCGGGCGGCGGCGAAGCCGGCATGGGGATCATGATGGCCGGGCAGCAAGCCGCGCTCGGCAAATATCTGGCGTTCAGCCGCGTGCAGGAATCGACCGCCGACGCCGCGGGCGCGCAATATCTGTCCAAGGCCGGGATCAGCGGCCGTGGCAGCCTGGCATTTTTCAAGAAATTGCAGAATCTGGAATTTCGCTATGCGGTGAAGCAGGATGACGATCAGGCCTATGGTCGCACCCACCCGATGTCGGGCGATCGCATCCAGACGCTGCGCGAGGTCTATGTCATCGATCCGGCGTGGACCAAGCCCGCCGACCCGGCCATCGAGAAACGCTTTCAGCGCATCAAGGCCAAGCTGTCGGGCTATATGACCGACCCGGACCGGACGCTGCGCAAATTCCCCGAAACCGACGGCAGCATTCCCGCCCGTTATGCGCGCGCCTATGCCTGGCACCGCAGCGCCTATCCGCAAAAGGCGCTGGCCGAGGTCGAGGCGCTGCTCGCGACCGATCCGGCCGATCCCTATTTCCTTGAGCTCGAAGGCCAGGTGCTGCTCGAATCGGGGCGCCCGAAGGAAGCGATTCCGGCGCTGCGCAAAGCGGTGACGATATCGCGGTCGCAGCCACTGATCAGCGCCACGCTGGGTCATGCGCTGATCGCGACCGAAGATCCGGCCAATTTCGCCGAGGCCGAAGTCGTGCTGAAAACGGCGGTCGCGCTCGACAACCAGAACCCCTTTGCCTGGTACCAACTCGGCATCGTCTATGCCAACAAGGGCGATCAGGCGCGCGCCGCACTCGCCTCGGCGGAACGTTACAGCCTGGAGGGTGGACAGTCGTCGCTGGCGCTGCGTAATGCCGAAACGGCGATGCAGGGGCTGCCGCAGGGCTCGCCCGACTGGATCCGTGCACAGGATATTTCGCTGGTGGCGCGCGCCGAGGTGGAACGGACACGCAAACGGCGCTAGATTCGCCAGCAGAGCGGGGAAAGCATCGCCAGAAATCGATGCACAAGGGCTACAAGTGACAGACAATAAAGACGATTATTACCAGCCGTGGCTGCGCGACCCCGCGCCGACGCCCGATGCCGCGCCGCTGCCGCCCGCAGCGCCGGTCGAGGGCCTGGCGAAACCGCGCGAGACGCCGCCCGTCGGTATCGATCTGTCGCGCTACGCCGCCGACGACAAAGCGCCGCGCAAACCGGTGGCCACGTCGGACCAGATGAAAGCGGGCGCCGCGGGCGTGTGGCAGGCGCTGCGCGATGGCGCCGATGGCTTTGCCGACTGGACCATCCGCGTCGGCGACCGGGCCGATATTCCGGCGCGGGTCGAGACGATGGAAATCCCGCGCCGGACCCGCGAACTGGCCGCCCGGACCGGCGCGCTGACCGCGCAAGCGGCGCGCGCGATCGGACGCGGGTCGGCGCAAGCGGGCCGCGCTACCGCCAGAGCCAGCGGCGCCGCATGGGAAAAATTGGCGCTCGGCGACAAAGCCCGGAAGTTGTCGAGCGACGCCGGACGCGGACTGGGCGAGGTTGCCGACCGGACCAAAGCGGGCGTTGGCCAGATCGCCAAGGCGGGCAGCGACAGCATCAGGGGCAGCATCGGCGAAGCCGCGACGAAACTGCGCCCAAGCCCGCGCGAGGAGTTGGCTCCGCCGCCCTCGGGCCTGGAACAATTGCTCGCCCGCGAGGAAGCCGCGGCGCGCGCCAAAGACCTGTCGGCGCCCGATCTGCCGCTGTTTGCGAGTGACACCAGTCGGCCGACAGCTCCCGCCGCGGCCGCCGCGGCGACGGTCGAGGGCGACGACCGCTCGCCCTTGATCGCGCCAGCACCCAAAAAGCCTGCCGCCGCCAAGCCGATGGCGACGCCGCGCTTGCCGCAAATCAAGGGGATGGGGATGGACGGTGGATCGACGCGCATCGGGGTGATGGCGCTGGGCGCGCTGCTCTTGCTCGCGGCGGTGTTCTGGCTCGGCGGCCGCATGGGCGGCGGGATGAGCAAGAGCGAGGTCGAGACGATCGTCGCCGATTATATCAAGGCGAACCCGCAAATCATCCCCGCGGCGCTCGAAGCGCAGCGCAATGGCGAGATCGCCAAGGCGATCGATGCGATCCGTCCGGCGCTCGAAAAACCCTATGCCGGGGCGTGGGCGGGCAATGCCGACGGCGATGTCACCTTGGTGGTGTTCACCGATTATGCCTGCGGTTTCTGCCGCGCGAGCGTGCCCGACGTCGATCGGCTGATCCGCGAAGACCGGCGCCTCAAAGTCGTCTTCCGCGAATTGCCGATCATCGCCCCGCAAAGCCGCGACGCGGCGCTGATGGCGCTCGCCGCGGCGCGGCAGGGCAAATATGACGCCTTCCACCACGCGATGTTCGCCGCCAGCTCGCTCGACAAGGCGGCGATCGCCGCCACCGCCGCCAAGGTCGGCGTCGTCACCGACGGCACCGCCGATGCGACCGCGAACGAGGCGCTGTTCCAGCGCGAACTCGACAGTAATCTGGCGATTGCCACCCAGTTGCAGCTGAACGCCACCCCGACCTGGATCGTCGGCGACCAGCTGTTTCAGGGCCAGATCGGCTATGACGGGTTGAAACAGGCCGTCGCCAAGGCCCGCGCGGCCAAGAGCTGACGGAGGCGGGCATGGCGACCGTCACCCATGATGCAGCGCTCGCCAACGCCCGCCGCCTGTTGGGCGCGGAGCCCGCCGCCGCGCTGGCGCAGGCAAAAGAGATCATCGCCGCGGTCCCCACATCGGCCGCGGCCCATCGCATCGCAGCGCACGCGCTGCGCGCGCTGAACCGCGAGGAGGAGGCGCAAGGCGCGTCGCTGGCCGCCGTTGGCGCCACGATCCATGACGAAGCGATGGTCGATGCCGCCCTCGCGCTGGCCGAAAACCGCCTGCCCGATGCCGAAAACGCGCTCCGCCAGCGGCTGCGCGAGGACGCGACCGACGTCGCCGCGATCCGGATGCTGGCCGAAGTCGCCGGGCGTATCGGCCGCTATGGCGACGCCGAAAAATTGCTCACCCGCGCGCTTGAACTCGCGCCCGGCTTCGGCGCCGCGCGCGCCAATCTGGCGACAGTTTTTTATAAACAAAACCGCTATGCCGAGGCGGCCGAAACGCTCGATGCGGTGCTGGGCGATGATCCCGATAATCCGGCCCACGCCAATCTGAAAGCCGCTGCGCTCGGCCGCATCGGCGGTTATGACGAAGCGATCGCGCTCTATGAACAACTCACCCGGCGCTTCCCCGATCATGCCAAGCTGTGGATGAGCTATGGCCATATGCTCAAGACCGTTGGGCGGCAGGATGACAGCATCGCCGCCTATCGCCACGCGCTGGGGGTCGATCCGGGGCTTGGCGAACTGTGGTGGAGCCTCGCCAACCTCAAGACGATCCGCTTTGGCGCCGATGACCGGGCGGCGATGGAAACCGCGCTGGTTGCCGCCGAACCCGCGGGCGAGGCGCGCGCCGACGACCGGCTGCACCTGCATTTCGCGCTCGGCAAAGCCTATGACGACGCCGGGGACGCTGAACCGGCTTTCCGCCACTATGCCGCGGGCAACGCCATCCGCGCCGCGCAGTTCGGCTATGACGCCGCCGATACCAGCGCGATCGTCGACGCCGCGATTACGACCTGCACCGCCGATTTTTTCGCTGCGCGCGCCGAAGCGGGCGACCCCGCGCCCGATCCGATCTTCATTCTGGGCATGCCGCGCGCCGGATCGACGCTGGTCGAACAGATCCTCGCCAGCCATTCGGCAATCGAGGGGACGATGGAACTGCCCGACATCCCCGCGCTCGCGCTGGGCCTGGGCCGCGAAACGCAGGGCGAAGGCCGCCACTGGATCGCCGCCCTCGCCGAAGCACCGCCCGAACGGCTGGCCGAAATGGGCGCGGCGTTCCTCCGCCGCACCGCGGTGCAGCGCAAGACCGGCAAGCCCTTCTATATCGACAAGCTGCCGAACAACTGGCGCTATGTCCCGCTGATCCGGCTGATCCTGCCCCAAGCAAAGATCATCGACGCGCGGCGACATCCGCTCGATTGCTGCTGGTCCAATTTTCGCCAACATTATGCCAAAGGGCAGGCGTTCAGTTATAATCTGGCCGACATGGGCGCCTATTACCGCGACTATGTCCGGTTGATGGCGCATATCGACGCGGTGCAGCCAGGGCGCGTCCACCGCGTGATCCATGAGGCTTTGCTGGATGACCCCGAGGCCGAAGTGCGCGCGATGCTCGCCTATCTGGGGCTGCCGTTCGAGGATGACTGCATGGCGTTCCACACGAACGCGCGCGCGGTGCGCACGGCGTCGAGCGAGCAGGTGCGCCGCCCGATCAACCGTGACGGGGTCGATCAGTGGCGCCCCTTTGACGCCTGGCTGGGGCCGCTGAAATCGGCGCTGGGACTGGTGCTCGACCGCTATCCGGACGCGCCGACGCCCGCCGCCTAGGGCGCGGGGGACAAAACGTTGCCTTTCGGCAACAGCGGGCGACATTTTCGACCAACAACCGCGCCGCTCGGCGAACAAGGCTTGCGCTTATGCTGCGGTGCGTCATCCTGGCGTCATATTGATGTCATTTGAGGGGGGTCTCATGCGAAAGTTCACCACGGTCCTGGTACGGAGCGGCGCCGCGCTGCTCGGCGGCACCATTTTGTGCACATCGGGCACGGCGCTGGCGCAGGAAGCCGCGATCGACGACGATCGCGACATCGTCGTCACCGCATCGAAGCGCGAGCAGAATCTGCAGGATGTGCCGCTGGCGATCACCGCGATCGGCACCGAGCGGCTCGACCAGCTGCAGGTCAACGAGTTTTCGGACGTCGTCAAATTCCTGCCGTCGGTGACGATCCAGTCGGCGGCGCCTGGTTTTGCCCAGGTCTATTTCCGCGGCGTGTCATCGGGCGAAAACGCCAACCACTCGGCGTCGCTGCCGACCGTCGGCACCTATCTCGACGAAATGCCCGTCACGACGATCCAGGGCGCGCTCGACATCCACACCTATGATCTGGCGCGTGTCGAAGCGCTCGCAGGACCGCAGGGCACGCTTTATGGCGCCAGCTCGATGGCGGGCACACTGAAACTCGTCACCAACAAACCCGATACCAGCGGCACTTACGGCGAAGCCTCTTTCCAGCTGAACAGCGTCGCGCACGGCGGCATCGGCGGCATTGCAGAAGGCTTTGTCAACGCGCCGCTGGGCGATCGCGCCGCGCTCCGCCTGGTCGGCTGGTATCGCCGCGATGCGGGCTATATCGACAATATCGCCGGCAGCCGCACCTATGCCTCGTCGCAGATTACCCAGAGCAACGCCGATCTGGTCGAAAAGGACTATAACGGCGTCGATACCTATGGCGCCCGCCTGGCGCTGGGCATCGAGCTGGACGACGACTGGACGATCCGCCCGCTGGTCACCGGGCAGGTGCAGAAATCGAGCGGCAGCTTTGCGCAGGAACGATCGACGTCGGTCAACGGCGATCTGCAGACGGTGCAATATAATCCCGAAGGCGCAAAGGATAAGTGGATCCAAGCGGCTCTGACGATCGAGGGCAAGCTGGGCAATTGGGACCTGACGGTCACCGGTGGCCATTTGCGGCGCCAGACCGAAACCGAAAGCGATTATTCGGACTATGCCTATTTCTATGACGCGATCGCAGGATATGGCGCCTATTTCACCGACAATGATGGCGACCTGGTAAATCCGAACCAATATATCCGGGGCAAGGACCGCTATCGGCGCAATTTCTTTGAAGCGCGTGTCGCGTCGCCCGCCGACGCCCGCATCCGCTTTATCGGCGGCGTTTTCTATCAGCGCCAGACCCACAATATCGAACAAAATTACATCATCGACGATATTGCCGACGCGATCACGGTGACGGGAACCGACAGCAATATCTGGCTGACCCAGCAAAAACGTGTCGACCGCGACTATGCCGCGTTCGGTGAGTTGTCGTTCGACATCACCGACAAGCTGACCCTGACCGGCGGCGGCCGCCTTTACAAATTCGACAACAGCTTGATCGGCTTTTTCGGCTTTTCATCGGGTTACAGCAGCCGTACCGGCGAAGCCGCTTGCTTTGCCCCCGCCGCATTGCCGAACAGTCCGTGCACCAATCTTGACGAGCGAACCAAGGACAGCGACTTCATCCACAAGCTGAACCTGACCTACAAGATCAGCGACGATGCGTTGGTTTACGGTACTTTCTCGCGCGGATTTCGCCCCGGCGGCATCAACCGGCGCGGTGGGCTAGCGCCCTACGGACCCGATACGCTCGACAATTATGAATTCGGCTGGAAGACCAGTTTCGGACCGATCCGGTTCAACGGCGCAGTCTATCAAGAGGACTGGAACGGCATTCAGCTTTCTTTCCTTGGTCCCAATGGGCTGACAGAAATCCGCAACGCCGGGGTCGCGCGCATTCGCGGCGTCGAAATCGACGTCGGCTATCGGCAGGACGGATTCTCGCTCAACGCCGGGTTCAGCTATAACGACGCCGAAATTCGCAAAGATTTCTGCCGTATCGCCAACGCGACGTTCGACTGCGCGCTGCCGGGGACGGACGGGTCGGCCAATGCGTTGCTCGCGCCCGCCGGAACCGCTCTGCCCGTCACGCCGAAGTTCAAGGGTAACATCGTCGCACGCTATGAATTCCCGCTGATGGGCAACGAGGGCCATTTTCAGCTCGCCGCCAATCATGTCGGCAAGCGGCGCAGCGATCTGAGAACCCTGCAGAATGGCATCAAGGGCCAGTTCGCGTCTTATTCGACTGTCGATATGAGTTTCGGCATTACCGCCGACAGCTGGCGTGCCGAAATTTTCGCGACCAATCTGTTCGACAGCAACGGCGTGATCAATTCGGGCGTCCAATGCGTCGAAACGGTTTGCGGCGATGTCGGCGGCGACACCGCGACCGGCGGCGTGTTCTACGACACCGTCATCCGGCCGCGGCTGATCGGGATCAAGGTAGCCAAGGATTTCTGATCGGGTGACCGACGCCCTAACCAGCCACGAAAGGCCGGGCCAAAAGCTCGGCCTTTTGATGTGCGTCGCGCTCGGCATGGGCAATATGATCGGGTCGGGGGTGTTCCTGCTCCCGCGCGACCTGGCACCGCTCGGCTGGAATGCGATCATCGGCTGGGGGGTGTCAATTGCCGGAACCCTGTGCCTGGCGATCGCCTTTGCCCGGCTGGCCAAGCGACTTCCCACGGGCTGTGCGACCTATACCTATGCCGCCGCCGCGTTCGGCCCCGGCACCGGCTTCATCGTCGCATGGAGTTACTGGATCAGCTGCTGGACCGTCGTCGCGACGCTGGCGGTCGCGGCGATCAGCAATCTGTCGATCCTGATGCCGTCGCTGGGCAATGCCGGGGCGGGCACGGCGCTGATCGCGATCGGCTTCATCTGGATCTTCACCCTGGTCAATCTGCTGGGGGTGCGCCGGGCGGGCGGGGCGCAGTTGCTGACGCTCGGGCTCAAGCTGATCCCCGTTGTTGGCGCGGTGGTGGTCGCGCTGTGGCTCTTCGGCACCGGCGACGCGCCGACCCCGACGATGGTGGGCACAAAGCCGATCAGCCTCGACAACATCGGCACCGCGGCGACGCTGACCCTGTTCGCGCTGCTCGGCTTCGAGAGCGCCTGCGTCGTCGGCGACCGGGTGCGCGACCCCGAACGCACCGTCCCGCGCGCGACGCTGATCGCCGCCGCGGCGACCGGGCTGCTCTATCTGTTGTCGTGCACGACGGTGACCTTGCTGCTGCCGCTCGCGACGCTCGAATCGTCGAACGCCGCCTATGCGACCTTCTTCGGCACGCTGGTCAGCCCGTCGGCGGGGCAGGCGGTCGCGCTGTTCGCCGCGATCGCGGCGCTGGGCGCGCTCAACGGCTTTGTGCTGCTGCAAGGCGAAATCCCGCGCGATCTGGCGCATCGCGGACTGCTCCCCGCCGCCTTTGCGCGCGACAACCGCTTCGCCGTGCCCTGGGTCACCCAGATCGTGTCGAGCACGCTCGCCAGCCTGGTCGTTTACGCCAATTATTCGCGCGGCCTGGCCGAATTGTTCAAATTCATGGTGCTGGTGACGACATCGACCGCGATCATCTTTTACATCGTCGGCGCGCTCGCGGCGCTCAAGCTCGAGCGTGCGGGCGCGATCAAGGCATCGCCCGCCTT
The DNA here is from genome assembly GCA_964502035.1 of uncultured Sphingopyxis sp. Taxonomy (GTDB): domain Bacteria; phylum Pseudomonadota; class Alphaproteobacteria; order Sphingomonadales; family Sphingomonadaceae; genus Sphingopyxis. Next base: position 50,123 of record CAZCUW010000007.1, read on the forward strand.
TCTCGCGCTCACGATCCTCGGCTTCCTCTACAGCTGCTGGGCCTTTTACGGCGCCGGCCTGGAACCCGGCCTGTGGAGCGTCGGGCTGACCGCCGTCGGGCTGCCGATCTATCTCGCGATGCGGCGCTCAGGCCCAGCGGGGCGCGAACCAGCCGCGATCGCGTAGGATCACCTGCGCCGCATTATGCCCCGGCGCGCCGGTGACGCCGCCGCCGGGATGGGTGCCCGCGCCGCACATATACAGCCCCTTCAGCGGCCCGCGATAGGCGCCATTGCCCAGCACCGGGCGCGCCGACCACAGCTGGTCGAGGCTCATATTGCCGTGCATGATGTCGCCGCCGACCAGCCCGAATTTGCGTTCGAGTCCCTTGGGGCTGAGGATCTGGCGGCCGACGATCGAGGCGCGGAAACCGGGGGCATGCGCTTCGACGGTGTCGATGATGGTATCCGCAGCCGCGCCCTCCTCGGCATCCCAGTCCCTGCCATCGGGAAGCTCGGGGGCAAATTGCTGGCAGAACAGGCTGGCGACATGCTGGCCGGGAGGCGCGAGGCTGTCGTCGATCGTCGATGGGATGAGCATTTCGACGATCGGCTTTTTAGACCAGCCATATTGCTTCGCATCGAGAAACGCCCGGTCCATATAATCGAGCGTCGGCGCGATGATGATCCCCGACTGATGATGCTCGCCGGGTTCGGGGAGGCAGGTAAAGCGCGGCAGCTCGGACAGCGCGACATTCATCCGGAACGTCCCGCTGCCCGCCTTGAACGCCTTGATCCGGCGCTGGAACTCGGGTGCGATATCGCCCTCGTCGAACATCCGTTCGTAGAGCAATTTCGGCCCGACATTGGCGATGACGCGCGCCGCGGCGATTTCTTCGCCGCCGACCAGCTTGACGCCGACCGCCTTGCCGCCATCCACCAGCACCCGCGACACCGGCGCTTCGAGGCTAATCTCGACCCCGAGCTGGGTGCAGACCTTCGCCATCATCTGGGTGATCGCGCCCATGCCGCCGATGCTGTGGCCCCACGCGCCCTTTTTGCCGTTCACCTCGCCGAAGACGTGATGGAGCAGGACATAGGCGCTGCCCGGGGTGTCGGGGCTGGCATAATTACCGACCACCGCGTCGAAGCCGAACGCCGCCTTGACCGCTTCGCTTTCGAACCAGCTGTCGAGGAAGGTGCGCGCCGATTTGGTGAACAGTTCGAGCACGTCGCGCTGCTGCGACAGGCTGAGCCTGGTCAGCCCGCGCCCCTGCCGCGCCGCGTCGAGCAGCGTCTTGAACCCGTCGCCGACGTTCGGCGGCGATTTGAGGGCGAGGTCGCGCAGCACGTCGGCAACGCCCTCGAGCATGTCATAATATTCGGGGAGGCGCGCGGCGTCATGGGCGGAGAAGCGCGCAAATTCCTTTTGGGTGCGTTCGAGCCCGCCGCCGAGTTTCAGATAACCGCCATCCTGCTGCGGCAGGAAATTGCTGATCGGGCGTTCGATGACGCGATAGCCGTGATCGGCGAGTTTCATGTCGGCGATCACCTTGGGCTGGAGCAGGCTGACCGTGTAGCTCGCGACCGAATTGCGGAAGCCCGGCGCGAACTCCTCGGTCACCGCCGCGCCGCCGACGACGTCGCGCGCCTCGACAATCCGCACCTTAAGTCCCGCCCGCGCGAGGTAGAAGGCGCAGACAAGGCCGTTGTGGCCGGCGCCGATGATCAGGGCGTCATATTGTTTGGTCACATCAAATTCCGTTCGTGTCGAGCGAAGTCGAGACACCGTGAAGGCGCGTATTTCCGATCGGCATCTCGACTTCAGCCAGAGGCTGAAGTTTATCCTGAGCGCCCGCCCTGCGGGCAGTCGAAGGGCTCGATGCGAACGGGGACTTAAGCGTCATGAGCCTCATGCTTTGCTCCATCCCGCGCGCGGGGCTTGTTCGAGGCGGGATTCGGGGATCAGGTCGCGCATCCGCGCGCAAAAATGCTTGAGGCACACTTCCTTGTCGCTGAGCGGCCCCATGGTGAAACTCTGCGACGCCATGCCCTGCTGGACGCGGGTGATCAGCAAGGTGTCCTCGGCATTGACCTGGCGGTTGATCCGCCAGTTGAGGTAGCGCGCGGCGCGCATCTCGCGGCGCGCATCAGGAAGCACGTATGAAATTTCGCGGATCAGGCAGCTCGTCGGGCCGGTCGGCAGCCACTGCATGAAATCGACCTGGTCGGGGTAAATATCAAAGGCGACATTGGGCCATAGCTTGAAATAGAGCCAGTGGCGCTGGCTCGCTTGCGGCAGGTGCGGCACCGGCGGCAGCAGCCGCTGGTACATGCGTTCGGACCAGTTGACCGAGGGCCGGTCGATCAGATCGCCCCACATGCGGTCGACATGATCCGTCGCCTCGACGCCATAGCTTTTGCCGAACAAGCGGGTGAGGCCGGGGTGCGCGACGGGGATGTGAAGGCCGTCCGAATAATTGTCGCCGACATTTTTCCAGTTCACCTCGCGCGGACGCAGCGTGACGCGGCCGAGCGCGCCGAGTTCCTCGAACCGGTACGGCGCCACCTGCTCCTCATAGGGCGTCATCATCGCGGCCACCGACGGACCGCCGTCGTCGGTCAGGCGCACGAACCAGAAGCCGCGCCATTGTTCGAGATCGACTGGCACCAGCGATGCCTTGTCCTTGTCGAGCGTCGGGTAGCTTGCCGAATCGGGAACGCCGGTTAGGCGGCCGTCGAGGTCGTAGGTCCAGGCGTGGTAGGGGCAGACGAGCTTTCTGGCGCAGCCCGCGGCGCCATCGACCAGCCGCGAGCCGCGGTGGCGGCAAACGTTGGTGAAGGCGCGCACGATGCGGTCGGCGCCGCGCACGACGATGACGCTCTCGCCGCAATAATCGATGCTGTGCCAGTCACCCGCGTTCGGAATGTCTGACGCATGACAGACGACCTGCCAGCTCGGGCGGAAAATCCGCGCCATTTCTGCCGCATGAAAATCAGGGTCGCTGTACGTCCAGGCGGGCAATGACCAGCCGTCGAGCGGGGCGATATGCGGTGTGCGGAGGGATGCAGTTGCCATGAGTCGATCCTTGTTATACAGATGTATAACAATATGCAGCCCGCTCGCCAAGCCTTTACGCGCGAAAGCGCCGACGCCCGCCGCGCCGCCCTGATCGACGCAACCGCGGCGTGCTTGGCCGAACATGGTCTGGCGGGCACCAACGTCCGCGCGATCTGCGCCCGGGCGGGGGTGTCGCCGGGGCTGCTGCGCCATTATTTCGGCGGTATCGACGATCTGGTCGCGGCCACCTATCAGGCGACGAGCGACCGGATGGACGCGATTTTTGCGGCTGCCGTCGCAGGGGCCGGCCCCGATCCGCGCCCGCGGCTGACCGCGTATCTCACCGCCAGCTTTCGCCCCCCGGTGACCGATCCCGAACTGCTGGGCGCGTGGACGGCGTTCTGGGCGCTTTCACGAAATGATGCGCGGATGGCGAAAATTCACGCCCAAAGTTACGCCGGGTACCGCGCGCAACTGGGCGAGCTACTCACCGCGTGCGGCGCCCGCGATGCGCAGCGGCTGGCAATCATGCTGACCGCGATGGTTGACGGGTTGTGGCTCGAACTGTCGCTCGACGCGGGCAGCTTCGGCGCCGAAGCAGCGGTGGCGATGATCGAGCGCGCGGTCGGGGCGTTGGTTTAGGTTCGACACCCAAGGCGGTCATCGAAATCCACCCCGTCATTGCGAGCGAAACGAAGCAATCCAGGGCGGGTTACGCCACTCTGGATTGCCGCGTCGCTTCGCTCCTCGCAATGACGAGCTGTTAGATACAACGCTACCTCGATACGCTCAGCACGAACGGCGTTGGTGTGGGGCTTCCTACTTCGACAAATCCCTCAACAAACTGTCCCAATGCGCCAGCGCGGGCGCGATCGCGTCGACCGGGACGCGTTCGTTCAGACCGTGCGCAAAGCTGTCGCTGGCTTTCGAGAACAGCCCTGCGACGCCGTAGCTCGGCACGCCCTGGATACGGAAATGATAGCTGTCGGTGGCGCCGGCGCTCATCGACGGGATGATCGGCAGGCCGGGGGCGCGGGCGTGGACCGCCTTCTTCACCGCCGCCATCACGTCGGGGCGCAGCGGCGAGGCGTCGCTGGCGCTGGCGTCGGGATCGGTGTTCACCTTGACCGCGGGATCGGCGATCAGGCGTTCGAGTTCGGCGCGCACCGCCTCGACCGGGACGCCGGGAAAGATGCGGCAGTTGATGTTTGCCGTGGCGCGCTGGGGCAGTGCATTTTCGGCATGGCCGCCCTTGACCAAGGTCGGCACGCAAGTGGTGCCGATCTGGCCGACATATTCGGGGTCGGCGCGAATCTTGGTGATCGCGTCGGCATTTTCGGGATCGGCGGCGAAGGCTTTGAGCGCGGCGCCCATGTTGCCGCCGACCTGATCGGCGACGATCGGCATCCCGATCCTGGTCAGTTCATTCTGCTGCGCGGCGAATTTATAGGCGCCGATTTTTTCGAGCGCGGCGGCGAGTTGGACGATCGCGTTGACCGGCGACGGGCGCGAGCTGTGGCCGCCGGGGTTGGTGACCTCCAGCATGAAGTCGGCATAGGTTTTTTCGCCCGCCTGCAGCCCGTAATATTGCGGTTTGCCATCCTCGCCGATCGTCCCGCCGCCGCCGTCGCCGTTGAGCGCGAATTCGGCGCCCTTATATTTCGCGGCGAGCGCGCGCGTCGTCAGCATCGAGGTTTCCTCGTCACCCGACAGCAGCAGGATGATCGAACGTTTCGGCTTGAAGCCCTCTTTCTTGAGCTGCGCCATCGCCGCAACCATCATCGACACGTCGAATTTATTGTCCTCCGACCCGCGGCCGAAAATATAGCCCTTCTCCTCGACCGGCACGAAGGGGTCGCGCGTCCAATCCTTCGCATCGGCCTCGACGACGTCCATATGGCCGAGCAGCACGATCGGCTTTTGCTTTGTCGTTCCGTTCAGCGTCGCAGCAAAGGTCGCGGTGTCGCCCATCGGGGTGATTTCGATGTCGCTGTCGGCATAGCCCGCGGCCTTGAGCACGTCGGCATAATAGGCCGCCAGTTCGGGCACCTTGCCGCGCCCCTCGACGGTCGGGATCGCGATGCTGTCCTTCAATATCTGCTTCGCGGCCTCGGCGTCGGCGGGTTTGGCGTGAACGGGCGCGGCGGCGAGCAGGGCGGCAGCAAGGGCGAGCGGGGCGGTAAGGTTGCGCATGGCAACGGACTATGGCGGCTCAGGGGCAGACGGCAAGCGCCAATCGTCGTCACTGCAACGTGGAAGAAAACGGCAGGGCGAACGACAGCTCGCGACTGACAGGCGACCATCCACAACCTCGTCATCCCGGCGAAGGCCGGGATCTCGCCGGTGCGTTAATCCGAAAGGGTGAGAACCCGGCTTTCGCCGGGATGACGAAACCGGAAATGTCCGCTCCCCACCTCAAAGCCACCATCCGCCGAAAAAAAAACGCTGTCCTACATTATTCCGCTGTGCCAGCCTTCATCTCGGCTCTTTCAATTTACAGGCAAAAGCGGCCGCCGCCCGGATTTCGGAGGCGGCCAAGAACCGGCCGCCCTCAGTCCGCCGAACACGACAAATCGGGCGATGCATTAGGCTGAACTTTCCTGAACTTTGGCGTGATGGCCAGTCCATGCGCCGCCCGGATCGCAGCCCCGGCGCGGGATAACCGAAGACGGCAATGTCCGCCCCCCACCCCAAAGCCGACATTTGTGCAAAAGCGACAGGTCAACCCGCCTGCCACCCCTTCGGCACCGCGGTCTTAGGCTTGAACCGGCACAGGTCAGCGACCGGGCAGCGCCAGCATTCGGGCGTGCGTGCCTTGCAGATGTAGCGGCCGTGGAGGATCAGCCAGTGGTGCGCGCCGAAGCGGAACGGGCCGGGGGTGCCTTTCTCCAGCGCCTTTTCGACCGCCAGCACGGTCTTGCCGGGGGCAAGGCCGGTGCGGTTGCCGACGCGGAAGATATGGGTGTCGACGGCAAAGGTTTCGGCGCCGAAGGCGCAGTTCATCACGACATTGGCGGTCTTGCGCCCGACCCCCGGCAATTCGACGAGCGTGTCGCGGTCAGCGGGAACGTCGCCGCCAAAATCGCGGACGAGGATTTCGGAGAGCGCGATGACGTTTTTCGCCTTGCCGTTGAACAGCCCGATCGTCTTGATATGGTCTTTCAGGCCGTCCTCGCCGAGGTCGATCATCTGCTGCGGCGTCGTCACCTCGGCGAACAATCGCCGCGTCGCCTTGTTCACCCCGACATCGGTCGCCTGCGCCGACAGCACGACCGCGACAAGCAGCTGGTAGATATTGCCAAAAGCGAGTTCGGTCTCGGGGTTGGGGTTGAGCTCGGCGAGGCGGCGATAGAATTCGAAAATATCGGCCTTTTTCACCGTTCGGGCAGCCCCAGCACCTGCGGCATCGTGTAGCGCCCCGGCTGTTGCCCGGTCAGCCACAGCGCCGCGCGCACCGCGCCGCGTGCAAAAATCATGCGGTTTTCGGCGCGGTGCGACAAAGTGATCATCTCCTCCGGCCCGGCGAAGATCACGTCGTGATCGCCCGCAACGGTGCCGCCGCGCAGGCTCGCAAAGCCGATCTTGCCATGGCCGCGCGCGCCGGTGACCCCGTCGCGGCCGCGTTCGGAGCAGGTCGCAAGGCTGATCCCGCGGCCGTCGGCCGCCGCCTGCCCCAACAGCAGCGCGGTGCCGCTGGGCGCGTCGACCTTCATCCGGTGGTGCATTTCGACGATTTCGATATCATAGTCGCGGTCGAGCCGCGCCGCCGCCTCGCGCACCAGATGCGCGAGCAGGGTGACGCCAAGCGAGGTATTGCCGGTCTGGAGCACCGCAATGTCGGCGGCGGCATCGTCGATCAGATAATGGTGGCGTTCCTCGAGCCCCGTCGTGCCGATGACGATCGGCTTCTTTGCCGCAACACAGGCGTCGAGCGTGGCTTCGAGCGCGGCGGGCGACGAGAAATCGACGAGCACGTCGGCGTCGCCGGCCAGTTTCCGGACATCGCCGCCCTTGTCGATGCCGCAGCGCCGCTGCCCCGCTTCGGAGATCGCCGCGGCGAGCGCGAGGCCCATCCGCCCTGCGCTGCCGATAATGCCGATGCTGGTCATATGCCGATCCCCTGACTATCGCCTCCCCTTAGCCGTTCGGGTCGAGCGAAGTCGAGACACCGTGAAGGCGCACGCTAACGATCGGCATCTCGACTTCATCCAAGGGATGAAGTTTATCCTGAGCGCCTGCTAAAGGCAGTCGAAGGGCTCGATGCGAACGGATAAGAGGGAGCCATGAGCGACATCAACAACATCGTCATCCTGACCGGCGCCGGGGTGTCGGCCGAAAGCGGCATCGACACATTTCGCGACGGCGGCGGATTGTGGGAACAGCATCGCGTCGAGGATGTCGCGACCCCCGAGGCGTTCGCGCGCGACCCCGATCTGGTGCTGCGATTCTATGACATGCGGCGCGAGGCGATCCAGACCAAGGCGCCGAACGCCGCGCATGACGCGCTGGCGCGGCTCGACGCGGCGTGGCCGGGCGAACTGCTGATCGTCACCCAGAATGTCGACGATCTGCACGAGCGGGCGGGGGCCAAGCGGCTGATCCACATGCATGGCGAGCATCTGAACGCCTGGTGCACCGCGTGCGACGCGCGCACGCCATGGACCGCGCCCTTGCTCGATCGGCCCGCCTGCCCGGCGTGCGGCGCGGCAGGGACGCTGCGCCCCGACATCGTGTGGTTCGGCGAAATGCCGTACCGGATGGACGAAATTTACCACGCGCTGAACCGCGCCGACCTGTTCGTGTCGATCGGCACATCGGGGGCCGTGTACCCGGCGGCGGGATTTGTCCGCGAAGCACGCCAGTCGGGGGCGCGGACGCTGGAGCTGAATATGGAGCCGAGCCAGGGCAGCCATTGGTTCGGCGAAGCGCGGCACGGCCCGGCGGGGGCGTTGGTGCCAGCGTGGGTGGAGGAAGTGTTGGGTCAATAAGCGACGATTTTCAGCGCCGCGCCGCGAAGAAATCCCTGAGCAGCGCCGCCGCCTCCCCTGCCCCAATCCCGTCATACACCTCCGGCCGGTGATGTACCGTCGGCTGGGTGAAGACGCGCGGGCCGTGGATGACGGCGCCGCCTTTCGGATCGTCGGCGCCATAGTAAAGCCGCGCGATGCGGGCGTGGGCGATCGCCCCGGCGCACATCGCGCAGGGTTCGAGGGTGACGTACAGGTCGCAGCCGTCGAGGCGCTCGTTGCCGAGTGTTGCCGCCGCGGCGCGAATCGCGACGATTTCGGCGTGGGCGGTGGGATCGTGCGATTCGCGCGGGGCATTATGGCCTTCGCCGATAATCGCGCCGTGCTTGACGACAACCGCGCCGACCGGCACTTCGCCCCGGTCCGCCGCGGTTTTGGCGAGGTCGAGCGCGCGGCGCATCGGTTCGGGCAGCGGAAATTGCGGCATCGCTTTTCCCGCTAGTCGCTTGACGAATCTGCGGCAAGCCGATAAGCGCGCGCCTTTCCCGGCTCACTCCGGTCCTGCATCCCCCGATTAGTCGGGACGCACCCGGACGCCGAACCGAAATTTTTTGTACGAGGACAAACATCATGTCGCGCATCTGCGAACTGACCGGCAAAGGTCGTATGGTAGGCAACAATGTCAGCCACGCCAACAACAAGACCAAGCGCACCTTTCTGCCGAACCTGCAGAATGTGACGTTGCTGTCGGACGCGCTGGGCAAGGGCGTCAAGATGCGCGTGTCAACCCACGGCCTGCGCACCGTCGAACATAATGGCGGCCTCGACAATTGGCTGTTGAAAGCCGACGACGACCAGCTGTCGGATGCTGCGCGCAAGGTGAAGAAGGAAGTGGCGAAGAAGCTGGCCGAAAAGGCCGCTTAACGCGCTTTTCCATCGCTAAGGCAATCAGGCGGCCAGGTTACCGAGCCGCCTTTTTGCTGTCCGGCGTTCGCGCGGGCGGCAGATCGACCAGCTCGAACTGGAGCAGCAGGCTGCGCTGCCAGCGGTTGAAATTATCGTCGGCGACCAGCCACAAATATGTCCGTCCCCGCTCGACCGTCACCGCGGCGCCTTCGTAATTTTCGGCCAGCGGCCGGGGGACGCGGCCGATCGTCCGCGACCGCAGCACCGCATCGCTGCCAATGGCAGCGGGATCGGCGACCGCGACGATCGTCGTGAACACGGGATTGAAGCCGAGCCGCCGATGGACGATCAGCAGACGCCCGTCGGGAAGCGCCGCGGCGTCGCTGACCAATCCCTTGCCGCGCGAATCATAGAAAAAACGAATCGGCGCCGGTCCGGGGGCGGCCGGATCGCCCGCGTACAGCAGCGCCTCGCGCCCGCGCGGGTCGTCGTCGGCATCTTCGGAAAACACCACCGTCCGCCCGTCGGCGAGCCGCGCCATCGCTTCGGCGCCGCGATTCGCGGGCCAACGCGGCGCGGGCAGCCGACGGCGCGATTCGATCGCGCCCAGACCGCGATCAAGGCGCCAGATCTGGTTGATCCCTTCGAGCGCAATCCAGCCCTTGCCGCTGACTGGATCGATCGCCAGCGCCTCGGCATCGGCCATCGCTTTGGTTGTGGGGCGGCCATCGGGGGTCGGCAGCGGGCGAATGTCGACGTCCGACACCGCGCCGCGGGGGTCGATCGTCAACCGCGTGCGATAGCCATTGTCGCCGATCAGTTGGAACTGCCCCGCCCCGGTGCGGGCCAGTGCCGAAAAACCGCCGAAGCGGCTATTGGGGCTGACCAGGCGCCAGCCGCGCACATAGCGCATCGGCCCACGCGCCTGGGCCGCGAAGACAAGCGGACGCGCCGCGGCGCGCTGGGTCAGGTCATCGACAGGAAAGCGCTGCACCGTCCCCGGCACCGGTCCGATGGCGAGAAAGATCAGGGCGGCGGAAAACAGGCGGCGCATCGGCGCGGGTTAGGGCCGCGGCGGGCGAAAGGGAAGCGTTCCCGGGCGCAAAGCTGAACGCCAGCCAACAAGCGCGTTCAGGGTCGGCTCAATGCGAATCGCGCATAACCCCTTCATCGACCACCGCCCAGACGGGCAGCCCCCCGGGGCCAAACGACGAAAGAAGGAGAACGACGATGAAAAAGATGGTGACCCTCTCGATCGCCGCCCTGATGTCCACCGCGACGCTGGGCATGGCGGCTCCTGCTGCGGCGCAGAACGGCTATTACGACCGCGACGGCTATTCGAGCTACAACAGCGGTTATGACCGCGACGACCGTCGCTATGACCGTCGTTACGATCGCCGCGCCGAACGCCGCGACTACCGTCAGGACCGTCGCTATTACAACCAGCGGTACAACAACCGCAATTATCGCCAGTGCGACAGAGGCACCGGCGGCACGATCATCGGCGCAATCGCTGGTGGCCTCGCCGGCAACGAAATCGCCGGCCGCGGTGACCGCGCCGTCGGCACGATCATCGGCGGCGCAGTCGGCGCCATCGCCGGCCGCGCAATCGACAAGGGGAATGACGGCTGCCGTTAAGGGCAGTCCCGACCTCCAATAACATCCTTTCCCCCTTCACCCCGCCCGGCCCCGCCGGGTGGGGTTTTCTTTGCGCCGCCCGCGCGCTCGGGGGGACGGGCTTGCCTTAAAGCCCGCCAAAGCCTAGGTTCCTGATCAAGTGCACGTTCGTGCTTCGCGGACGCGTGAGAGAGACAGGTAATACTAGCCATGCGGCAAATGGCAGCGCCATCAGGGCGACCGCCGCGGCCAGGTTCCAGAACGGGGTCGGCGGCAAAAGGGCGAAACCCGGCGGAATCCGCCGCGCGCCCCGCGCATTTCGTTCGGCCGCGCAGCTATGCCGCAATCGATCTGGGCACCAACAATTGCCGCCTGCTGATCGCGCGCCCGCAAGACGGCGAACTCGTCGTCATCGACGCCTTTTCACGCATCGTCCGGCTGGGCGAAGGATTGCATGGCAGCGGCCGGATCAGCGATGCGGCGATGGACCGCACCGTCGCCGCGCTGTCGATCTGCGCCGACAAGCTGCGCCGCCGCCACGTATCATTGTCGCGCGCGGTCGCCACCGAAGCGTGCCGCCGCGCGTCGAACGGCGCCGAGCTGGCCGAGCGCGTGCGGCGCGAGACCGGCATTGCGCTCGACATTATTTCGGCCGCCGAAGAGGCACGGCTCGCGGTGCTGGGGTGCCACAATCTGATGGAGCCCGGCGAGGGTCCGGCGCTGATTTTCGACATCGGCGGCGGGTCGACCGAGCTGATGCATGTCGATGTGTCGGACCATGACGTGAAGATCCACGACTGGATCAGCGTGCCGTGGGGAGTCGTGTCGCTGACCGAACATGCGCCGCTGCCCGACGACAGTCTGGCCGGCCGCCAGGCCGCCTATGCCCATATGCGCGAAGTGACGCGCGCCGCCTTTGCCGCCTTTGCCGGGCGCGCCGAGCAATTCGCCGGGCAAGAGCTGCGCCTGCTCGGCACCAGCGGCACGGTGACGACGCTGGCCAGCGTGTTCCTGAACCTGCCGCGATACGACCGCCGCGCGGTCGACGGGCTGGTGGTGCCGGCCGATGCAATGCGCGGCATCAGCCGCCGCCTGGCCGACGCGAGCATCGCCGACCGCGCCGAAATCGCGTGCATCGGCCGCGAGCGCGCCGATCTGGTCGTCGCCGGCTGCGCGATATTGGAAAGCATCATCGACCTGTGGCCCGCGGCGCGGGTCGGCGTCGCCGACCGCGGCATCCGCGAGGGCATTTTGCGGACCCTGGCGATGCAGGGCCGCGACGTGCCGGTGACCCGCCGCGAGTATCGCAAATGAGCAGCGGCAGCGGGAGCAGCAAGAGCGGCGGCGGAGGCTCAAGCGGACGGGGCGGACTGCATGTGCGCGTCAAGACCGCAAAAAAGCGCAGCGTCTCGTCGACGCGCTGGCTGCAACGCCAGCTCAACGACCCCTATGTCCGCCGCGCCCAGGCCGAGGGGTATCGATCGCGCGCCGCGTACAAGCTGATCGAGCTCGACGACAAATTCGGCTTTATCAAGAAAGCCCGCGCGGTCGTCGATCTGGGCATCACCCCCGGCGGCTGGTCGCAGGTGGTTCGCAACGCCAATCCGCGCGCGCGGGTCGCCGGAATCGACCTGCTGGCGTGCGAGCCGATCGAGGGCGTCGCCATCCTCGAGATGGATTTCATGGCCGACGCAGCGCCCGATGCGCTGATCGAGGCGCTGGGCAGTGCCCCCGACCTGGTGATTTCGGACATGGCGGCGAACACCGTCGGCCATCAGCAAACCGACCATCTGCGCACGATCGGGCTCGCCGAAACCGCCGCCGATTTTGCGGTGCAGACGTTGCAACCCGGCGGGGCGTTTGTGGCCAAAGTGTTTGCCGGCGGCGCCGACCACACCCTGCTGACCTTGCTCAAAAAGCATTTCACCACGGTCAAGCACGCCAAGCCGCCGGCGAGCCGCAAGGGATCTCCCGAGCTTTACGTGATCGCGCAGGGTTTCAAGGGCCGCGGCGACGATAGTTGAATCGTCATTGCGAGGAGCGAAGCGACGCGGCAATCCAGCCTTGCATACCCCGCCCTAGATTGCTTCGCTTCGCTCACAATGACGAATGAAATCAAATTGCCGTCGATTCGATCCCGCGCTGGCGCCAAGTTCATTGCCGGGCAATTTAATCACGCATACAGAAGGCGATGACCGCCGTATCTGCAGCGATACGGCGGCGTATCAGGCCCAATTCCAAGGACAGTCGATGAAGCATCGGTCGCAAAAATCCATCGCCCTGTTGACCATCTCCGCCTTTGTGCTGGCGTCGTGCGGCGGCGGCGGAAGTTCGAGCGGCAGCGGTGGCGGCGGCGGACCGGTGACGGTCGCCCCGACCCCCTCGCCCACCCCGACACCAACCGCGGGCTGCGCCCTCGCGGCGCGCCAGGGTTTTGCCAAGGCGGTGATCGACGAATGGTATCTGTTCCCCAATGACGTCGCCAGCGGGGTCAATCCAGCGAGCTTCACCAGCGTCCAATCCTATATCGACGCGCTGGTCGCCCCGGCGCGCGCGCTCGGCAAGGATCGCTTTTTCACCTACATCACCTCGATCGCCGAGGAGAATGCGTTTTTCGCCAGCGGATCGAGCGCCGGGTTCGGCATCCGCCTGACCTATGACGCCGCGGGGCAGCGCGTGTTGATCGCCGAGGCTTATGAAACCGCCCCCGCCTTTGCCGCGGGGATCGATCGCGGCACCGCGATCATCGGGATCGGCACCAACAGCGGCAATATCCGCAGCATCGCGAGCATCGTCGCCGCCGAAGGCACCGCGGGCATCACCAACGCGCTGGGGCCGAACGACCCCGGCGTCACCCGCGTGCTGCGGATCACCGATGCCGCCGGCACCCGCGACCTGACCGTCGCCAAGGCCGATTATGACCTCGATCCGATTTCGGACCGCTACGGGGCAAAAATCATCACCGAAGGCGGCCGCAGCTATGGCTATCTCAACCTGCGCACCTTTATCTCGTCGGCGAACCCGCAACTGCGCACCGCCTTCCTGAACTTCCGCAACCAGGGGGTGACCGACGTCATCATCGATTTCCGCTACAATGGCGGCGGGCTGGTTTCGACCGCCGAACTGATGGGCGACCTGCTCGGGCGCGACCGCACAGCGAGCGAGCTTTACTCGCAGACCAATTTCCGCGCGTCGAAGTCGGTCGAGAACGACCGCCATTTCTTTACCGCGCAGCCCGAATCGATCGCGCCGACACGCATTGCCTTTATCGGCACCGGATCGACCGCATCGGCGAGCGAGTTGGTGATCAATTCGATGCTGCCCTATCTGGGCACCAACATGACGCTGGTCGGCAGCAACACCTTTGGCAAGCCGGTCGGCCAGATCGCGCTCGACAAGGCCGAGTGCGACGACCGGATGCGCGTCGTCGCCTTTGCCACCGGCAACGCCACCGGCGCGAGCGACTATTATAACGGGCTGGCCCCCAAGATCGCCAACAGCTGCGCCGCGAGCGACGATTTGAGCCTGCCGCTGGGCGATGCGCGCGAAGCGTCGGTGCGCGCGGCGATCGATTTCCTGGCCGGCGCCAGCTGTACGACGCGCATCGCCGACGCCAGCGTCGGCCCGGCGGCGCAGCGCAGCAATGTCCGGGTGCTCGCCGAACCCGAAATGCTGATTCCCGACCAGCCGAGCGCCGCGCAGCGCGAAATGCCGGGGCTGTTCTGATGGCGACCGGCTGACGATGGCGCATTGCAGCGATTGACCGCCGCACCAAAACCAAGCTAACGGGCGCCAAGCGACAGGTTCCCCGGCGACGGGGATTAATAGGGAACGGGAAAACCCCGGCTGCCCCTGCAACTGTACGCGGCGAGCCATCGGCCAATTGCCATTGGGACTTTCAGTCCCGAGAAGGCGGCCGACCCGGCGCTGACCCGCAAGCCAGGAGACCTGCCCGTCGCCGTCGTCTTTCGCGCGGGCAGGGTGCACCGAGCGGACGGGGGTGAACCCGCATGACGACAAAGTTGACCGCGTTCGCGCGGGGACGTTGTCGTGCGCCCGGTGGCCCAGACATCGATCCCGCGTGCGTGCGGTGTTGTCGATGAGGTTACCCAGATGAATCTATTGCTCCGTCACTCCGTTTCGCTCGCCGTGTTGGCGGCGTCATCCCCCGCGCTCGCCGAGGAGGCGGCGCACGCCGTCGCCGCCGAGGGCGACAGCATGATCGTCACCGCGACGCGCGCGCCGCTGACGCTCGACGAGATCCCGGCATCGATCGCGGTGCTCGATAAGGCGGCGATCGACCGCGCGCAGGACATCGGCGTCACCGAATTGCTGCTGCGCACCCCCGGCATCAGCATATCGCGCAACGGCGGTTATGGCACCGCCACGTCGCTGCGTATCCGCGGCGCCGAATCCGACCATAGCGTCGTCGTCATTGACGGGGTGAAGCTGAACGATCCGTCGTCGACCGGTGGCGGCTTCAACTTCACCAATTTGCTGGTCGGCGACATCGCGCGGATCGAGGTGCTGCGCGGGCCGCAGTCGATCCTGTGGGGCAGTCAGGCGATCGGCGGGGTCGTCAATATCGTCACCGCGTCGCCCGAAAACCCGCTCGAAGCCAGTTTCGACATCGAAGCGGGATCGCGCCAGACGGTCAGCGCGCGCGCCGCGATCGGCGGCAAGACCGGCCCGCTCAGCTGGCGGATCGGCGGCCAGCGGTTCACCACCGACGGCATTTCGTCGCATGCCAAAGCGTTCGGCGGGGTCGAGCGCGACGGGTACCGCAACCATAATCTGTCGGGGCGCGCCGAACTGGCGCTGTCCGATCAGGTCAGCGTCGAGCTGCGCGGCACTTATGCCAGCGGACGGGTGCAGTTTGACGGCTTCAACGCCGACAGCGCCGATTATGGGCTGAACAGGGAATTCGTCGGCTATGCGGGGGTGAATTTCGATCTCGCTGGCGGCCGGTTCCAGAACCGCATCGCTTATGGTCATACCGACACCAACCGCGACAATTTCAACCCGACGCGCGCGCGGCCGCAGAGTTTCGAGGCCGATGGGCGCAACAGGCGCTGGGAATATCAGGGCAGTTTCGCGGTGAGCGAGCGCGTTTCGGCGATCTTCGGGGCCGAGAATGAACGATCCGATTTCCGCAGCCGATCGCCCGCCGCATCGTTGGCGACCCCGCTGCCCGCCTTTGCGCGCGGCGAGGCCGAACTCACCAGCGCTTACGGCCAGATCAGCGTCGAACCGGTCGATGGGCTGACGCTCAACGGCGGGGTCCGTTACGACGACCATGACCGCTATGGCGGGCAGACCTTGTTCGCGGCGGGAGGCGTCTGGCGGCTGCCCACCGGGACCGTGCTGCGTGCGAGCTATGGCGAAGGCTTCAAGGCACCAAGCCTGTTCCAGCTGTTCAGCGAATTCGGCAATGTCGGGCTCGACCCCGAAGCGGCGAAGGGCTGGGAAGCGGGGATCGAGCAACATCTGCTCGATCGCCAGCTGGTCATCGGGGCGACCTGGTTCGACCGCACGACGACGAACCAGATCATCTTCAACAGCTGTTCGGCGACCGCCACCGATCCGCTCTGCTTCGCCCCCGGCAATCCGGCGGCGCGGCGCTTCGGCTATTATCTGAACGTCGCGCGCGCCGAAGCGCATGGCGTTGAAGCCGCCGCAGCGCTGACGCTGGGCGGGCTGACGGTCGATGGCAATCTGAGTTGGATCGTCGCCGAGGACCGTTCGCCCAGCACCGCCAATTTCGGCAAATGGCTGCCGCGGCGCCCGCGCCAGACCGCCAATGCGTCGGTCAGCTATGAATTTCCGTTCGGCCTGACGACCGGCGCGGCACTGCGCTGGTCGGGCAAGAGTTTCGACAATGCGAGCAATGCGACGCGGCTGGGCGGCTATACGCTGGTCGATTTGCGCGCCGAGTTCGCGCTGTCGGATGGCGTCAAGCTGTTCGCGCGCGCGGAGAATATCTTTGACGAGCAATATATGACCGCGTTCCGATACGGGTCGCTGGGGCGCAGCGTCTATGCCGGCATCCGGGGGAGATTCTGACATGAGCGCGACGTCAAAGCGCGGCGCATCGGCGCTGTGGGTGGCGCTGCTGACCGCGGCGAGTACAGCGACGACGCTGGCGCTCGCCTGCGCGACGCCCTTCCCTGCGCTGGCCGCGCTCGCGGCGGTGCATATGCGCCGCCGCGACGGCGTGGCGCTGATGTTGCTGGCGTGGCTTGCGAGCCAGTGCGTCGGCTTTTTCCTGCTCGGCTATCCGCGCGACGGCAGCACATTGGCGTGGGGCGTCGCGCTGGGCACCGCCGCGGTCGGGTCGGCGCTGGCGGGCTATGCCGCGGTGCGCGCCACGGGTTACCGGTCGGTCGCGGCGCGGCTGAGCCTTGCTTATGCGGCGGGTTTTACCGCGTATAAGGGGATCATCGTCGGCTGGGCGCTGCTGCTCGGCGGGCTGCACACCGCGACGGCGCCCGACCTGCTCGCCGAGCAGTTTGTGCGTAATGGCGCGATCCTGATCGGGCTATACGCGCTCTATCGCGTCCTTGTCGCAGCGGGGGTTCCGGCGCCGCCGCAGCCCGCCCAAAGCGCGGCCTGATGCTGACGCGCGTCGACCCCGGCCCCGCGGTGGTGGTGTGCAACAGCTGCCGCCACAGCCGCGCGGCGCAGGTCGATACGGGCGGCATGCGCGGCGGCGCGCGGCTGGTCGCGGCGCTCAGAGACGCGAAGGCGGCCGACCCGCGCTATGCCGGGATTGCGGTGCAGGAGATGGCGTGCCTGTTCGCATGCCAGGATTTCTGCACCGTCCACCTGCGCGCGCCGGGCAAGATTGCCTATGTGCTGGGGCGGTTCGTCGCGGGTGATGCCACGGCGCGCGCCATCCTTGACTATGCGGTCCATTATGCCGCGAGCGAATTTGGCCGCGTCCCCTTTTCGCTGTGGCCCGAAGGCGTCAAAGGCCATTTTATCACCCGCACCCCACCGCCAGGATATGTCGCCGAATGACCTGTTTTACGTCTCCCGAGGCCTTTGCCGCCGCGCTCGCCGAACTCAGCGATCCCGATCCGCATGCCCAGGCCGATGCGCGGACGCGGCAGGCCGAGCTGACCAAGCCCGCCGGATCGCTGGGGCGGCTGGAGGAGCTGGCGGTGTTTTTTGCCGGCTGGCAGCGCCGCGCGCGGCCGCGGATCGACCGCGCCCGCGCCGCGATCTTTGCGGGCAATCATGGCGTCACCGTGCATGGCGTCAGCGCCTTTCCGGCGAGCGTGACGGCGCAGATGGTCGCGAATTTCGCGGGCGGCGGCGCCGCGATCAACGCGCTGGCCGCGGCGGCGGGGCTTGAGCTGACCGTCGTCGCGCTCGATCTCGACCGGCCGACCGCCGATTTTACCATGGCCGCGGCGATGAACGAGAATGAGTGCCTCGACGCCCTCAATCAGGG
Source organism: uncultured Sphingopyxis sp. (assembly GCA_964502035.1). Taxonomy (GTDB): domain Bacteria; phylum Pseudomonadota; class Alphaproteobacteria; order Sphingomonadales; family Sphingomonadaceae; genus Sphingopyxis. Next base: position 68,109 of record CAZCUW010000007.1, read on the forward strand.
CGCTGCGGTGGTCGACGCCGATCTCGACCTGATCCTGCTCGGCGAGATGGGAATCGGCAATTCGACCGCAGCGGCGGCGCTGTGCGCGCGCAGTTTCGGCGGCGACGCGGCGGCGTGGGTCGGCCCCGGCACCGGGGTCGACGGCCATGGCGTCGCGCGCAAGGCCGATGTGGTCGCGCGCGCTATCGCCTTCCACCGCGCCGCGCCGGTGTCGGCGTTCGAGACGCTGCGCCGCGTCGGCGGGCGCGAGATCGTGGCGATGGCGGGCGCGGTGCTGCGCGCGCGCCAGCTGGCGGTGCCGGTGCTGCTCGACGGCTTTATCGGCAGCGCCGCGCTCGCCCCGCTCGCCGCCGACAATCCCGCGATCGCCGCGCATTGTATCGCGGGTCATTGTTCGGCCGAACCGGGGCACCGGCACCTGCTCGACGTGCTCGGGCTCGACCCGTTGCTGACGCTGAATATGCGGCTGGGCGAGGGTAGCGGCGCCGCGGTGGCGGCGAACATCATCCGCAGCGCGCTCGCCGCGCACGACGGCATGGCGACCTTTGCCGAAGCGCAGGTGTCGGCGTCGCTGTGAGCACCTTTGCGCTCCATCTGCTGCGCCATGGGGCGCCCGAAACGCCGGGGCTGCTTATGGGCCGCACCGATGGCGCGCCCACACCGGCGGGGATCGCGGCGTGCGCGGCGCAGGCGGCGGGGCTGGGCATCGAGCGGCTGGTCGCCTCCGACCTGCGCCGCAGCCGCGCCGCAGGCGAGGCGATCGGCGCTGCGCTGGGCCTGCCGCTCGTCATCGACCCGCGCTTGAGCGAGCTTGATTTCGGCGACTGGGACGGGCGGGCGAGCAGCGATGTCGATCCGGACGCGCTCGGCCGCTTCTGGGATGACCCCGATGCCAACCCGCCGCCCGGCGGCGAACGCTGGTCGGCGCTGGTGGCGCGCGTCGCTGCTGCGATCGGGGATCTGGCACCGGTACCGACCTTGGTCGTGACGCATGGCGGCACAATGCGCGCCGCGCTGCACACACTATGCGGATTCGACCAGCGCCAGCTGTGGGCGTTCGACCTGCCCTATGCGGCGCGGTTGTCGCTGACCGTCTGGCCGGGAAAGCCGACCAGCGCGCAGATCGTCGGACTATACCCGTGAAGGGGCTGCTGATCGCGATCCAGTTCCTCACCCGGCTGCCGACGCCGCCGATATCGGTGGCGAGCGAGGAATTTGCCGCGTCGATGCGCTGGTTTCCCGCCGTCGGGCTGATCATCGGGGCGCTGGTCGCGGGCGCGGGCCGGGCCGGGGCTGCGATCGATCCGTGGACGGGGGCGCTGTTCGCATTGCTGATCTGGGTCGCGGTGACCGGGGCGCTGCACCTCGATGGCCTCGGCGACATCGCCGATGCGAGCGGCGCGGCGCACAAGGACCGCGCGCGCTTGCTGGCGGTGCTGTCCGACCCGCACGCCGGCAGCTTTGCGGTGGTCGCCATCGCGATGCAATTGATGACCAAGCTGGTGCTGCTCCACGCGCTGATCGACCGCGAGGCGTTCGTCGCCATCGCGCTGATCCCCTTTGCGGCGCGGATCGGTCCGCTGCTCTGGTCGCGCGCGCTGCCCGATTTGCACGCGGGGCTGGGGTCGCGGTTCCGCAATGTCGTGCGGCCGATCGATTTCGCCATCTGGGGCGCGCTGCTGATCGCGGCGGCGTGGGCATCGCCGTCGCTGCTGATCGCGCCGTCGATTTTCGCATTCTGGGGCTGGTGGCTGCTGCGGCGGATCGGCGGCATTTCGGGCGACGGGCATGGCGCGGGAATCGAGGTCGGCGAAAGCGTGCTCCTCGCCGCCGCGCTGCTGGTCGTACATCTGGCATGAGCACGCCATGGACCTGGCATGGCGGCGGGCTGACAGCGGCGCAGCGCCATTTCGGCCGCGACGACTGGATCGACCTGTCGACCGGGATCAACCCGCACCCCTGGCCGGGTGCAACCGATAGGACGTTCGACTGGCAACGGCTGCCCGCGCCCGAGGCGTTGGCCGCGCTGGAGGCCATCGCCTCGGCCCATTTCGGGGTCGATCCGCGCCATGTCTGCGCGGTGCCGGGCAGCGAGATCGGACTGCGGCTGGTCGGCGCGCTGATCGGCGGTCCGGCGCGGCATATCGCCCCCGGATACCGCACCCATGGCGCGATGATCACGGGCAGCATGGCAATCGATCTGGCCGCAGCGCGCGATTGCGGCGGCTCGCTGATCCTCGCCAACCCGAACAATCCCGACGGTCGCGTTGTCGACGCCGCGGCGATGCTGGACCTGCTGACCGACCGCGACGGCTGGCTGCTGGTCGACGAGGCGTTCGCCGACGCCGACCCGGCCCACAGCGTCGCGGCGGTGGTGGGCGACACTCAGCGGCTGATCGTCTTCCGCTCGTTCGGCAAATTCTTCGGCCTTGCCGGGGTAAGGCTGGGTTTTGTCGTCGCGCCGCAACCCCTGATCGCGGCACTCCGCGACCGGCTGGGCGCCTGGCCGCTGTCGGCGGCGGCGATCGCGATCGGCACCGCGGCCTATGCCGACCGCGACTGGATTGCCACCACGCGCGGCCGCCTGCCGCGCGGCGCCGCCGCGCTCGACGCGATGCTGAGACGCCACGGGCATCGGCCGACCGGCGCCTGCCCGCTATTTCGCCTGATCGCGGTCGATGACGCGCCCGCATTGTTCGAGCGGCTGGCGCGGCGCGCGATCCTGACCCGCCCCTTTGCCGACCAGCCGCGCTGGCTGCGCATCAGCCTGCCTGCCGATGCCGGAGCACTGGCGCGGCTCGACGCGGCGCTGGCCGATGGCTGAGCCGATCGCGCTCACCGCGCTGGCGCTCGACGCGGCGCTCGGCTGGCCGCAGCCGCTCTATCGCCGTATCGGCCATCCGGTTGGCTTGTTCGCGCGGATCATCGACCGCTGCGAAGCAGGGTTGAACCAGCCGAGGCGCAGCTTTGCGATGCGGCGAGCATCGGGAATCCTGACCCTGCTCATCCTGTTGATCGTCGCCATCGGTCCGGCCTGGGCGATTCAAACTTGGCTGCTCGCGACGCTGGGCAGTTGGGGCTGGATCGGGGTCGCGATCCTCGCCTGGCCCGCGCTGGCGCAGCGCAGCCTGTTCGACCACGTCCGCGCGGTCGGCGAGCGCATCGACGCCGGTGACCTGCCCGGCGCAAGGATCGCCGTCGGCGCGATCGTCGGCCGCGATACCGCGGCGCTGGACGAAGCCGGGGTGGTGCGCGCCGCGATCGAAAGCGTGGCGGAAGGCCTCTGCGACGGGGTCGCGGCGCCATTGTTCTGGCTGCTCCTCCTCGGCCTGCCCGGGGTGTGGGCGTATAAGGCGGTGAACACCGCCGACAGTCTGATCGGCCACCGCGAAGATCGCTGGCGCGCCTTCGGCTGGGCCGCGGCGCGCAGCGACGACCTGGCCAACTGGATCCCTGCGCGCCTGTCGGGCGCCCTGATCTGCCTGGCTGGTCGCAAGGGCTGGCGTATCCTGCGGCGCGATGCGCGAAACCACGCCTCGCCCAACGCCGGCTGGCCCGAGGCGGCGATGGCGGGCGCACTGGGGCTTCGTCTGGCGGGGCCGGTCGCGTATGACGGGGTGATGCACGACAAGCCCTGGATCGGCGACGGCCGCCGCGACGCGAATGGCGACGACATCGACCGCGCGCTGGCGATCTATCGGCGCGCCTGCCTGCTGCTGTGGCTGTTCGCGGGAGGGGCGGCATGGCTGCGCTGATGGTGCAGGGCACCGGGTCCGACGTCGGCAAGTCGGTGCTGGTCGCGGGGCTGTGCCGTGCCTTTGCCAACCGCGGGCTGGTCGTCCGCCCGTTCAAGCCGCAGAATATGTCGAACAATGCCGCGGTGACGATCGACGGCGGCGAAATCGGGCGCGCGCAGGCGTTGCAGGCGATCGCGTGCCGCACGGCGCCGCACAGCGACATGAACCCGGTGCTGCTGAAACCGCAGGCGGACCGCACCTCGCAGCTGATCGTCCATGGCCGGGTGCGCGGGACGCTGGGCAGCGGCAATTTTCGCGAAGCGCGCGGCGCGCTGCTGGCCGAGGTGATGGACAGCTATCACCGGCTGCGCGCGCAGTGCGACATCGTGGTGGTCGAGGGCGCCGGGTCGCCCGCCGAAATCAACCTGCGCGCCGGCGACATCGCCAATATGGGGTTTGCCCGCGCCGCCAATGTCCCGGTCATCCTGGTCGGCGACATCGACCGCGGCGGGGTGATCGCGGCGATCGTCGGCACCCGCGCGGTGATCGATCCCGACGACGCCGCGATGATCCGCGGGTTCCTGATCAACAAGTTCCGCGGCGATCCGGCGCTGTTCGACGACGGCTATCGCGAAATCGAGCGGCGCAGCGGCTGGCCGGGCTTCGGGGTCATTCCGTGGCTGAGCGCCGCGGCGCGGTTGCCGAGCGAGGATGCCGTGATCCTCGAGCGTCCCGCTGACCCGCGCGAGGGACGGCGGATGATCGCCTGCCCGATCCTGCCGCGCATCTCCAATTTCGACGACCTCGACCCGCTCAAACTCGAACCCGGGGTCGAGGTGGTGATGGTGCCGCCGGGGCGGCCGATCCCTGCGGAGGCGGCGATCATCGTCCTGCCGGGGTCGAAAGCGACGATCGCCGATCTGGGCGCGCTGCGCGCCGAGGGCTGGGACATTGACATCCGGGCGCACCACCGACGTGGCGGGATGATCATCGGCCTGTGCGGCGGTTACCAGATGCTCGGACGGCGGATCGCCGATCCGCTGGGGATCGAGGGGGCGGCGACGGCGGTTGACGGGCTGGGGCTGCTCGACGTCGAAACGACGCTATCGCCCGCCAAGACGCTGCGCCGCGTCACCGGATCGGCGCTGGGCGCGGAGGTGGCAGGCTATGAGATGCATATGGGCAAAACGCGCGGCCCCGGGACCGATCAGCCCTTCGCGATGCTCGCCGATGGCGCCAGCGATGGCGCGGTTAGCGATGACGGCCGAGTGATCGGCTCCTATCTCCACGGCCTGTTCGCCTCGACCGACCTGCGCCGCGCGCTGCTGGCGCGCGTCGGGGTGGCGGGCAGCGGGCGCGACTATGCCGCCGACGTCGATGCGGCGCTCGACGACATCGCCGCCGAGTTGGCGCGCCACGTCGATCTCGACGGCTTGCTGGCGCTTGCCGGGGTGCGCCCATGACCGGCACCCGGCTGTTTGTCCTCGGCGGCGCGCGGTCCGGCAAGAGCCGATATGCGCAAGCGCGCGCCGAGGCGATTGCGGGCCGTCATCATTTTGTCGCAACCGCCGAAGCGTTCGACGATGAAATGCAGGACCGCATCGCGCGGCATCAGGCCGACCGCGACGCGCGCTGGCAGACGGTCGAGGCACCGCGCGATCTGCCCGCTGTGCTTGCGGCGTTGAATACACCAGACGCGGTCGTACTGGTCGACTGCCTGACGCTGTGGCTGTCCAACCTGCTCCTCGCCGATGCCGACGTTGATCATGCCGAAGCAGAATTATGTCATATAATCAATCGGTTCACTGGCCATATCATCCTGGTATCCAACGAAGTCGGGCTGGGCATCGTGCCCGCCAATGCGCTGGCGCGGCGTTTCGGCGACGCGGCCGGGCGGCTCAATCAGGCGGTCGCCGCGGTCGCCGCCGAGGTCGTGCTGCTCACCGCGGGACTGCCGCTAACCCTCAAGCCTCCTGCGATACTGCAATAAACTGAGTTTTCGTGCGTCGACCGCCCGAAAAACCGAGGCTTGGCGAACGCCGTATCATGCGGCTATGGCAGCGCATTGGCCGGGACTCGCCCGACCGAAACCAGGAGAGAATTTATGAATCACGCCGAACTGTCGGACGCCGTCGCCGCGTCGCTGGACCTCAGCAAAGCCGACGGACGCAAGGCCGTCGATGCCGTCTTCGCCGCGATCGGCGATGCCGCCGCCAAGGGCGACGAAGTTTCGGTCAACGGCTTTGGCAAGTTCAAGGTCAAGGCCACCCCGGCGCGCGAAGGCCGCAATCCTTCGACCGGCGCGACGATCCAGATCAAGGCCGCCAAGAAGCTGACCTTTGGTCCGGCCAAGGCCGTCAAGGATCGCCTGAACGGCTAATCCCTCTCGGCTCATCGCCGCGCGCAGGGCTCCGCCGAACCATCGGCGGAGCCCTTGCCGTTTCGGCCCGGCGGCTTTTTCAGCTCGGAGTCACGGCTTCGATGGGTCTGGCGCGCGGCTTGGATGGCTTGATGGCCAGATCGCCGACATAGTCGGTCGCCGCCGGCGTTTTCAGATGCGCCTCGATCAGATCGAAAATCACCGCATCTTCGTCCAGATCGAACTTGCGCGCGAACAGGTCGGGGCTGAGCGTCAGGCGCAATGCATCGGCGGTCACGAAGGTGCGCGGGCGCAGCTTGATATCGCCGTCGGGCACCCAGTCGATCGTCCGCAGATCGTCGTTCATCACCTCGCCCTGGTTGGCGCTGTTCATCATCAGCGTCTGGAAAAACGCCTCGTCGGGAATGAAGCTACGGCGATAGAAGGCCTTGAAGCGATCGGCGCTCGGGTGATGGACCGCAAACTGGCAGAAACTGCGCGTCACCGCCTTCCACTGCG
>CAZCUW010000008.1:0-73104 GCA_964502035.1 uncultured Sphingopyxis sp.
TCTGGCCTCGGAGACCTTCAAGCGACGGTGACCGCGCGGCTGGCCAGCGGCGCGGCGCGGCCGGCGCAGGCGCTCGAGCCCGAGCAGTTGCGCGCGGCGGTGAGCGATCGCCGCAGCGCGCTCGCCGCAGAGATCGCCCGCGCCCGCGCGCAGCTTGCGCGCTTTACCGGCGACGCAGCCGCCGACACGCTGGGCGACTTGCCGCCGCAAATGATCGACGAGCAAGGATTGCGTTCCGGAATCGACGCCCTGCCAAGGCTGCGCGCGCTTGATGCCCGCGCGCTCGCGGCCGACGCCGACACCGGCCTCGCACGCGCCGACAAGCGTCCCGACTGGAGCGTCAATGCGGCCTATGGGCGGCGCGAGCCCAATTATGGCGACCTCGTCACGCTCGGGGTCACCATCGACCTGCCCTTTTTCTCGAAGAAGCGGCAGGACCCGAAGATCGCCGCCCGTGCCAGCGAAGCGACGCGCGCGCGCCTCGATCGCGAGGCTGCTAAGCGCGACATCGCCGCGGCGCTCGACGCCGATCTCGCCGACCATCGCATGCATCATGAGCAGCTTGGCAATGCGCGGTCACGGCTGGTGCCGCTCGCCAAGAAGCGCGCCGAACTCGACCTCGCCAGTTACGCTGCCGGGAAGCTCGACCTCGGGACCGCGCTGCTTTCGACGCTCGCGCTGGCGGAAGCCGAAGTCGATGCGCTGGCGCGCGAAGCCGAGGTCGCGCGCGACGCGATCCGGATTAATTTCATTTATGGGGAGACGGCTCGATGACCGATGCAACATCAGCGGCGCGTTGGCGCGCCGGAATATTGGCCGCGGTGCTGATCGCGGGCGGCGGTGGATATTGGCTGGGTCAGCGCGGGGACAGTCCGGCGCCGACCGAAGACACCGCCGACGGGCGAAAGATCCTCTATTACTACGACCCGATGTTCCCGAACCAGAAGTTCGACAAGCCTGGCAAGTCGCCCTTCATGGATATGCAGCTCGAGCCCAAATATGCCGATGACGGCGGTGCAAGCGATGCCGCACCGGGCATAACGGTCGACGCGGCGGCGCGGCAGAGCCTCGGAATCCGCGTCGTCACGGCCGAAATGGGTAGCCTGGCCGCGACCTTCAACGTCAATGGCAGTGTCGATTTCAACCAGCGCGATATCGCGATAGTCCAAGCGCGATCGGGCGGCTTCGTCGAGCGCGTCTACCGCCTCGCGCCCGGCGACGTCATCGGCGCCAGGACTCCGATCGCCGACCTGCAATTGCCCGAATGGGGCAGCGCCCAGACCGAATATCTGAGCGTCAAAAGGCTCGGGAAACCTGAACTGACCGCGGCGGCGCGGCAACGGCTACGGCTGATGGGGATGCCCGAAGGCGTGATCGCCGAGGTCGACCGGAGCGGGCGGACCGGCGGCCGGATGACCGTCCGCGCACCGATCGGCGGGGTCGTCCAGACGCTGAATGCGCGCGCGGGCGTGACCCTCGCCGCCGGGCAGACGCTCGCCGAAATCTCGGGACTCGGCACGGTCTGGCTCAACGCGGCATTGCCCGAAGCGCAGGCGGGATGGGTGAAGATCGGCCAACCAGCCACCGCCACGCTCACCGCTTTTCCCGGCGAGGCATTCACCGGCCGGATCGTCGCGATCCTGCCGACCGCGACCGCCGACAGCCGAACGCTGACCGTGCGCGTCGAACTCTCCAATCGCGGCGGGCGCCTGCGCCCCGGCATGTTCGCGGTGGTGGCGCTCGGCGGCGATGCCAAGCCGGCGCTGCTGGTGCCAAGCGAAGCGGTGATCCGCACCGGAACGCGCAGCATCGTGATGCTCGAGAAAGGCGACGGGCGTTACCATCCCGCCGAAGTGCTGCCCGGCCGCGAAGGCGGCGGCAAGACCGAGATATTGCAGGGGCTCGTCCCGGGAGAAAAGGTCGTCGCGTCGGGCCAGTTCCTGCTCGACTCCGAGGCGAGCCTCACCGGCCTCGCGGTCCGCCCGCTGGAGCCCGCGCAATGATCGCGAAGATCATTCGGGCTTCGGTTGCCGCACGCGGGCTTGTCGTCGCGGTTGCCCTCATTCTTACCTTGCTCGGCATCGCCGCGGTCCGCACGACGCCGGTAGACGCCCTGCCCGACCTGTCGGACGTACAGGTCATCATCCGCACGACTTATGCGGGCCAGGCGCCGCGGATCGTCGAGGACCAGGTCACCTATCCGATCACCACGACGATGCTCTCGGTGCCCGGCGCCCGCGTCGTGCGCGGCTATAGCTTCGTCGGCGACAGCTTCGTCTATGTCCTGTTCGACGACGGCACCGATCCCTATTGGGCGCGCAGCCGCGTGCTCGAATATCTGAGCCAGGTGCAAAGCCGCCTTCCCGACGGCGCGCGGGCGAGCCTCGGCCCCGACGCGACGGGGGTCGGCTGGATCTACGAATATGCGCTCGTCGACAAGAGCGGCCGCCACGATCTCGCCGAGCTGCGCACCCTCCAGGACTGGTTCCTGCGCTTCGAACTCAAATCGGTCCCCGGCGTCGCCGAGGTCGCGAGCATCGGCGGCATGGTGCGCCAGTATCAGATCATCGTCGATCCGCAGAAGCTGGCGGCCTTCGGCGTGACGGCGCCAGAGGTGGCGGACGCGCTTAAACGCGCGAACCAGGAAGGCGGTGGCGGCAGCCTCGAACTCGCCGAGGCCGAATATATCGTCCGCGCGAGCGGCTATCTCAAATCGCTCGACGACTTCCGCGCGGTTCCTGTGCGCACGGCCGGCGGCGGCATTCCGGTGACGGTCGGCGACGTCGCGACGGTCCAAATCGGCCCCGACACGCGGCGCGGCATCGCCGAGCTGAATGGCGAGGGCGAGGTTGCGGGCGGCGTGATCGTGATGCGCGAGGGCAAGAACGCCCGCGAGGTGATCGAAGGCGTTCGCGCCAAGCTCGCCGAACTCAAGCGCAGCCTGCCGCCCGGGGTCGAGATCGTCACCACCTATGACCGGTCGGGGCTGATCGACCGCGCGGTCGACAATCTGACCTCGAAGCTCGTCGAAGAATTCATCATCGTCGGGCTCGTCTGCGCGCTGTTCCTCTGGCACGCGCGCTCGGCGCTGGTTGCGATCCTGACGCTGCCGCTCGGCATCCTCATCGCGTTCATCGTGATGCGGCTCCAAGGGCTCAACGCCAACATCCTCTCGCTCGGCGGGATTGCGATCGCGGTCGGCGCGATGGTCGATGCGGCCGTCGTGATGATCGAAAATGCCCACAAGCATCTCGAACATTGGGAGCGCGATCATCCAGGCGAGGAGTTGAAGGGCGCCGAACGCTGGCGGGTGATTACCGACGCTGCCGCCGAAGTCGGCCCGGCGCTCTTCCTCAGCCTCCTCATCATCACCTTCTCCTTCATCCCGATCTTCACGCTCGAAGGCCAAGAAGGGCGGCTTTTCGCGCCGCTCGCCTTCACCAAAACCTATGCGATGGCGGCGGCCGCGATCCTGTCGATCACGCTCGTCCCGGTGCTGATGGGCTGGCTGATCCGCGGCCGGATTCCTGCCGAACAGGCCAATCCGGTCAATCGCTGGTTGACCCATGCCTATCGGCCCGCCCTCGACTGGGTACTCGACCGGCCGAAACAGGCGCTCGTTATCGCCGGCCTCGTCTTTGCCACCAGCTTGTGGCCGATGACCCAGATCGGCGGCGAGTTCATGCCGCAGATGCGCGAAGGCGACCTGCTCTATATGCCGTCGGCGCTGCCCGGCATTTCGGCGGCGCGGGCGTCGAGTCTGCTCCAGCAGACCGACCGGCTGATCAAGACGGTGCCCGAAGTCGAAAGCGTCTTCGGCAAGGCGGGGCGCGCCGACACCGCGACCGACCCGGCGCCGCTCGAGATGTTCGAGACGACGATCCGCTTCAAACCCAAGGAGCAATGGCGCGCCGGCATGACCGAGGAAAAGCTGGTCGACGAGCTCGATGCGCGCGTCCGCGTTCCTGGCCTCGCCAATTTCTGGATCCCTCCGATCCGCAACCGCATCGACATGCTCGCGACCGGGATCAAGAGCCCGGTCGGCATCAAGGTCGCGGGCTCGGATCTGGCGGCGATCGACGAGACCGCCAAACGCATTGAAACGGTGGTGAAGACCGTCCCGGGCGTGGCCTCCGCGCTCGCCGAACGGCTGACCGGCGGACGCTATATCGATGTCGACATCGATCGCGCCGCCGCGGCGCGCTACGGTCTCAATGTTGCCGACGCCCAGGCCATCGTTGCCGGCGCGATCGGCGGCGAGACGATCGGCCAGACCGTCGAGGGACTCGCGCGCTATCCGATCAGCGTGCGCTATCCGCGCGAGCTGCGCGACAGTCTTGGCGAGCTCACGAGCCTGCCGGTCCTGACGCCGTCGCGCCAGCAGATCACGCTCGGCACCGTTGCCAGCGTCAAGGTCAGCGACGGCCCGCCGATGCTACGCAGCGAGAATGGGCGCCCGGTGACCTGGATCTATGTCGACAGCCGCGACCGCGACTTGCAAGGGCTGGTGCAGGATCTCCAGCGGGCGATCGCGCGCGACGTCAAGCTGCCCCCCGGCGTCAGCATCTCCTACACCGGGCAGTTCGAGTTCCTCGTCCGCGCGACCGAACGGATGAAGATCGTCGTGCCGGTCACGCTCGCGATCATATTGGTCCTGCTCTATCTGACCTTCCGCCGCTGGGACGAGGCTTTGCTCATCATGGCGAGCTTGCCCTTCGCGCTCACCGGCGGTCTGTGGCTGCTCTATCTGCTCGGCTATAACCAGTCGGTCGCGAGCGCGGTCGGGTTCATCGCGCTCGCGGGCGTTGCCGCCGAATTCGGGGTCGTGATGCTCATCTATCTCAAGCAGGCGCTCGCGGCGCGCGGCGATGGCGACATCAAGGCCGCGGTCCGCGACGGCGCGCTACTGCGCGTGCGGCCCAAGGCGATGACGGTCGCGGTGATCCTCGCCGGCCTGTTTCCGATCCTCGTCGGAACCGGGACGGGGTCCGAAGTGATGAGCCGGATCGCCGCGCCGATGATCGGCGGTATGCTCACCGCGCCATTGCTGTCGATGTTCATCATTCCCGCCGCCTATCTGCTCCTGCAGCGGAGTCGGCACAAACAGGTTCAACCCGAAGGAGAAACGACATGAAGAAATCCATCACGATCGCGCTGAGCCTCGCACTCGCCGCAGGCCTCGCCGCCTGCGGCCAGCAAGGCGAAGCCTCGAAACCGGCCCAGGATACGGCCGCCCCAGCCAAGGATGTCGGCGCCATGGCGATGCCGACCGAAACCAAGCATGGCAAGGGCACGGGCAGCGTGACCGCGATCGACGCCAAGACCGGCCAGGTCACCCTCGATCATGGCGCAATTGCCGAACTCGAATGGCCGGCAATGGAGATGGGATTTGCGGCCAAACCCGAATTGCTGAAGGACATCAAGGTCGGCGACAAGGTCGCGTTCGAGCTCGACTGGGACGGCAAGGCCGGTACGGTCACGAGCCTCGTGAAAGCGCCCTAGGCGCTTTCCACCGAGACGTCGCAAGTGCCCGCTTTGCGCCAGCCGGACGCCACAGGCGCCCGGCTGGCGAGGGTATAGGCGCGCGCCGAACAGGCCGGGCGGCGCCACGATGCGTCCGCCCGGTCATCGCCACACAGGCTGGCGACAAACCTCAGCGCGCCGGCGCCGGGACGACATCGCTCTCGGCGGCGATTTCTGCTTCCTGTACGGCCCGGTCCTGGTCGGACAAGGCCTCAAGGAGAGGGCAACCGCCGGCATCGCCCGCGTTGCAAGCGTGTATCAGGTCGCGCAGGACGATGGCCATGCGTTCGAGATCGCTGAGCTTGGCGCGCACTTCCCCGAGCTGAACTTCAGCCATCTGGCGCGCTTGGTCGCATGTATGACCGTCCCCCTCGGCGAGCGCGAGCAGCGTCCGGATCGTATCAAGGGGAAATCCAAGTTCGCGGGCGCGGCGGATGAACGCCAGGCGTCTGACATCGGCGAAAGCGTATCGGCGAAAACGACCGCGACGCAGCGGCGAAGGCAAGATTCCGATGCGTTCATAATAGCGGATGGTCTCGATATTGCAGCCGGTCCGCCGCGAGACTTCGCCGATCGGGAGGGTGTTCGAAGGTGTCATTGCGATTCCGCTTGCATCTGTAGCCACTACAGATGGTAGACCCCGATAAACCACGGAGCAAGGAGAAGCGAATTGGCCAGGAACCCACGGCAGCCGAAAGCGATTGCGGCCTTGTCGCTGACATTGGGCGGCATCGCGTCGGGCTTTGCGGCGGCCTCGTGCTGCGCGCTCCCCATGCTGCTCGCATCGGCGGGGATCGGGTCGGCTTGGCTCGGGGGTATCGCGGTTCCTGCCGCGCCCTACCGGATTTGGTTTCTAACATTCGGGGCGGTGTCTCTCCTCGCCGGCGCTCTCCTGCTGGGCCGCCAGCAAGCGCGTGCCATGCGCTGCGGTACCGATGGGACGTGTGTTTCCGCCGCAGTGCGCTTGTTAACCCTTGTCGGCCTGCTCATCGGCGTCGTGCTGCTGTGGCTCGGCTATCGCTATGCATGAGCCGGCGCCGATCTTGCACTCCACGCTGACCTGTCCGTCCTGCGGACACAGCACCGAAGAAACCATGCCGACCGATGCATGCCAATATTTCTACGATTGCAAGGGATGCGGCGTAGTGCTCAAGCCGCTTGCCGGAGATTGCTGCGTCTTCTGTTCCTATGGCACAACGCCCTGCCCTCCGGTGCAGGTCGATGGCGGCAAGGGCGCCTGTTGCACCTGAGGATCGGTGCTGCGGACCCGCCGTCATTCGCGCAGCGCATCGAGTACCCGGCATTGCTCGACCGTCGTATGTCCGCAGACATCGAGCATCCGTTCCAGCGTCGCCTCAAGCGACCGGAGGTCGGCAATCTTGCCGCGCACGTTGGCCAGATGCTGGACCGCGATCCGGTCGATATCGGCGCACGGCTCCCCCTGGGGCTGTTCGGAAAGCGATAGCAGGCTGCGGACTGTATCGAGCGTGAAGCCGAGCTCGCGCGCCTTGCGGATGAAGGTCAGGCGCTCGCGGTGGGCGCCGCTATAGACGCGGTGGCCGCCCGCACTGCGATCGGGTTCGGGGAGCATCCCGATTTTCTCATAATAGCGGATGGTGACGACCTGGCAGCTGGCCAGCCGGCCCAATTCGCCGATGGAAAAATGATCGCGCATAAACTGCTTGAACCTATAGTTGCTATAGGTCCTATAAAACCGCGTGACGCCTTTGCCAACCAACGGGACATGACGATGAAAGACTGCTGCGGAGACACCGGCACCACGCCGAAGCCGACCGCCGAAAAAACGCCATGCTGCGCTCAACCGGAGACGAAGGACGTGGCTGTCGATAGCTGCTGCACGCCCGCGAGCGGCTGTGGCAGCACCGCGGCACCGGCTGCCCCCGCGATCACGCCCGAGCAATCCGCCGCGAAACATTTCTCGGGCGACGATTGCTGTTCGGCGAAGGAAGACGAGATCGCGGCGCTCGGCGCGCACGCCGATGTCCGCCGCGTGCTGCAGATCGTCCTCGTCATCAATCTGGTGATGTTCGTTGCCGAGTTCACCGCGGGCGTGTTCGCGCGCTCGACCGCGCTAATGGCGGACTCGGTCGACATGCTCGGCGACGCGCTCGTCTATATTCTCAGCCTCTATGCGCTCGAGCGCAGCCTGCGCTGGCGCGCGGGCGCGGCACTGTTCAAGGGCGGCATCATCGCGGCCTTCGGCATCTGGGTTGCGGTCGAAGTGTCACTCAAGCTTGCTGCAGGCGTCGTGCCGGCGGCGGGGACGATGGGCATCTTCGGCTTCATCGCGCTTGCCGCCAACCTCACCTGCCTCGCGCTGCTCTATCGGCACCGCAATCGCGACGTGAATCTGTCGAGCACTTTCGAATGTTCGCGCAACGATGTCATCGCGAACACCGGAGTCATTGTTGCGGCGGCAGGCGTCTTTATGTTCGATTCGGGCTGGCCCGACATCATCGTCGGCAGCGCGATCGCGATCCTTTTCTTCCGTTCGGCAATCCGCGTGCTGCGCGAGGCATGGCCGCAATATCGTTCGCAGAGGCCGGAAGCAGCAGGCGCGCCGGGCCGCTAGCGGCGCAGTTCTCACCCGCGGCGCGTGGCGGCGGCCGGACAAAGCTGCTATGGTGCGAGCCGATGTCCGAAACGACGAACTGGAAGGGTCGGCTTCGCCTCGGCGATTATTTCGCCCGCTGGTCGGGTTCGGTCGGCGACACCGCTCCGCACCGCCATTTCGCGGCGCAAGCGGTGTTCAGCAGCGCGCCGCTCAGCGTGATTGATGCCCGCGGCGAGTGCCGGTCGGGTCACTGCATCCTTGTTGAACCCGACACGCCCCATCGCTTGCTCTCCGCATCGGAGGCGGACATCTGGTTCGTCGAACCGACGGTGGCTTTAGGCCCGCCCGAAGACCTGCGAAACCGGCTGCTCGGCCAAGAGGCAGTGCATATCGCAAAGGAAGGACAGCCCTCCTTCTGGAAAGACTGGCTGATGCGAGACGCGCGCCGACCGGTCGACCCGCGCATCATCCGCGCCGCCGCCTCGATAGACCTCCTGATACCGATTGGTCCGGTGCGCCTCGCGGATGCGGCAGCAGAGAGCGGCCTGTCGCTCGGCCGCTTCCGGCATCTCTTTGCCGCCGAGATGGGCATGGCCTTCCAGCGCTATGTTCTCTGGCGCCGACTCGTCATCGCCTTCGACGGATTGGAGGTGCACGCGAGCGCCACCACGGCGGCGCACATGGCCGGGTTCAGCGACAGCCCCCATTTCGCCCGGACCATCAAGGCGATGTTCGGCATCCGAGCGAGCGATCTTTTCATCGAACCATAGCCTCTCCGTTCAAGCGCTGACCGGATGGCAGCTGCTAGGCGGGTGTCATGACACACACAGACCGAGACTTCGTACCGGCGCTTGGCAAGAGCGGGTCGCTGGACCGATATGACGCTGCGATCGCGCTGATGACCCGCGAAAAGAGGTGGCGAGGCGAATTGCAGAAGGCCGTCGCGCCGCAACCCGGCGACCGGATCGTCGACATCGGATGCGGCACGGGGACGCTCGCAATCGCCCTGAAGCAGGCGGCGCCGGAAGCGGTGATACTGGCGGTCGATCCCGATCCTGCGGTGCTCACCATCGCGCGCGCCAAGGCCGGTGTGGCGGGTGTCGAAGTCGGCTGGTTCGCAGCGATGGGGGATGAGTTAGACGAGATTCCGGCGCTCCAGAAGTGCGACAAGATCGTCTCGAGCCTGGTTCTCCACCAATGTCCGATGGTGATCAAGAACGGCATTGCCGCGCAGATGTATCGCCTCCTCAAGCCCGGCGGCGCGCTCTTTATCGCTGACTATGGCGAGCAGCGTTCGCTTTTGATGCGGGCGCTGTTCCGGCAGATCCAGTGGCTGGACGGGTTCGAATTCACTGAGCCCAATGCGCGCGGCTGCATCCCGCGGGTTCTCGCCGACGCCGGCTTTGCGGACGTGGAGGAGACACGTGTCATCCCCACGCCGACCGGTTCGATTTCCATCTATCGCGCGCGGCGCTGACCGCCTTGCGACCATGCGAAGCGGCTTAGCCGTTCCAGTGGCGGCCGCGATCGTGGTGACGTATCCTGCGCTTCTGGTACCGCCGCTCGTGTCGATCCCGTCGCTCGTAGCGATGATCATTGCCGCGATAATAGCGATCATAGGAACGGTAGTTCCGGTCATGTCCATAAATCGGTATGCTGTGCCTCGTCGGACGGTAGTCGCGGTTATGCCCGCGCGGACTGTCGTGGCCGCGGCTCCACCCGCCGCGATCGCCATGATGCTGGGCGAGCGCGGTGCCCGGAATGGCGAAGGCGAGCATCGCAGCCGCGATGGTTACAAATTTGCGCATGTCGGTCTTTCCTTTCGATCGTCAGCATTCCCCTTCGCGATTGAACGGCGCGTGAATATTGGCCTTTCACTGGGCGCCCGCTGGCAGTCCGAGCGATGTTCGCGGCGATGCGAGCCGCGACCGCCCGCCGGAAAGCCATGCCCCTCGCCGATATCGCACCGGGAGGGATCATTTGTCATTTCCCTTTTGCCGCAACCGCCGCGCGAACCTGCGCTTCGAGCTGCCCAGGGCTGAACTCGGCAAGCGGCTCACCGTTGACGAAGAAAGTCGGGGTGCCGCGCACGCCGAGCGCCCGTGCGTCGGCGATGTCCTGCTCCATCCAGGCCATGGCCTGAGCGGTGGGCATAGCGCGCGCCTTTTTGCCGTCGAGCCCTGCCTTCTCCGCCGCAGCCCACGCACCTGCCATCTCGCCGTTGTGCCAGGCAGGCTGAGCTTCGAGCAGCGCCGCCATCACGGGTTCGAGCTTGCCCTGGACGCGCGCCGCTTCGAGGAGCACGATCGCCTCGGCCGATCCCGGATGGAGCGGGAGATAACGCATCACGAGGCGCACATCCTTCGGATGCGCGGCGAGAATCTTCTTCACTTCGGGATAGAACGCACGGCAGGATTCGCACGAAGGATCGAAAAATTCGACGATCGTCACCGGGGCATTTTTGGGACCGATAACGGGTGAGTGCGGCCTGACGAGGCTGTCGGCCGGGCCTGCCACCGTCTTTGGCGCAGGCTCGCCCGCGGCCGATCCGCTATAGAGCACCGCGCCGCCGGCAAAGGCAAGCGCCGACACGAGGAGGTTTGCGACAGCCCCGAAACGTCCGTTCATGATTTCAATCTCCTTTGGAAGGCAAGCAATTGGCCGAGGATAAGCGGGAGCGACACACCCGCGACCGCCATGGCCGCCCGAACAGGATGAGCCGCCGTCGCACGGAACAAGCGGTGCCGCGACGACGGCGGTCCCCCGTCATGGAATGCGGCAAGGCGCGACATCCCTTGCCGAATCGCATTCCTTGTCCCTTGGCTCAATCATGCAGCGTCTGGGCGTCGGCGCAGGCGACTGCCTCGGTCTGAATCGTCGAATGGGCGATGGCGAATTGCGACCCGAGCATCGCGGCGACGGCGGTCCGAACCGTCTCCGCATCGGCGCCGGGTGCCACGACGATGTGCGCGGTCAGGCTCGCATCGTCGCCCGCGACCGACCACACGTGCAGATCGTGAACATCGGCCACGCCTTCGGTCGCCGCAATCGCCCCGCGCACGCTGTCGAGATCGATGCCGCGCGGGACGCCCTGAAGCAGGATGTGCATCGTGTCGCGCAGCAGGGTCCATGTTCGCGGCAGCACCCAAAGGCCGATCGCGATGGCAACGATGGGATCGATCCAGGTCTTGCCGGTCAGCCAGATCAGACCGGCGGCGCCGATCACGCCGACCGATCCGAGCATGTCGGCCCAGACCTCAAGATAGGCGCCTTTCATGTTAAGGCTCTTTTCGACGCCGCCGGCCAGCACCCGCATCGCGATCAGATTGACCACAAGGCCTATGGTGGCAACGACCAGCATACCGACCGATTCGACGGGCTGCGGGTCGAGAAAGCGCGCGATACCTTCATAAAGAATATAAGCGGCGACCGCGAAAAGAAGCACAGCGTTGAAGGCGGCAGCGAGGATTTCGAAGCGCCGGTAGCCGTACGTTCGCTGCTTGTCGGCCTGCTTCTGGCCGATCTTCACGGCCACGAGCGCGATGGCGAGCGCCGCGGCATCGGTAAACATGTGCGCCGCATCAGAGAGCAGCGCGAGGCTGCCGAACCAATAGGCGCCGATCAACTCGGCGACGAGGAAGGTCGAGGTAAGGCCGAGGGCGATCGCGAGGCGTCCCGAACTCGCCCCTGCTCCATGGTTATGCCCGCTGTGTCCGCCGCCACCCGCGTCGGGGGCGTGATCGGCATGATCGTGCTTCGCAGCCATTTCAGTTCGCTTTCGGCGGGGTCTGGACGCCCGCCTGCTTGCGCCGCGCCAACCAGCTTTGCATCACCTTGATCTCCTTCTCCTGCGCCGCAATAACCGACTTGGCCAGTTCGCGGACTTCGGGATCCTTGCCATGCTCGAGCGCGACCCTGGCCATGGCCACCGCGCCTTGATGGTGCGGGATCATCGAACGCATGAAGTCGGTGTCGGCGTCGCCGGTCAGCACGACCGCCATATCCTTGTGCATTTTGGCCGTCGCGGCTTCGAACGCCTTGGCCGACGGCGTGGAGGTCGCGGCCGCCGCATGCTGCATGCTGCCTTGGCTTTCGTTGTCCGCTCCGGCGTCCGGCGCGGCGGGGGCGCAGGCAGCAAGCGGCAAGGCCAGCAACAAAAGGAATCGTTTCATCGGTCTCTCTCCCGGGTTGCCGATGGCGGCGCAGCGCCGCCATCGGTCTTGTCGGTCACCATCGCGGATCAAGGGTTCGCGCCGCTCATGCCGGTTGCCCTCCCTTGTCATCATCCTGGACGAAGGTTCGCTCGCCGAGGGTGGTGACGTCGGTATAGTCGCCCGCCACATGCTTATTATGCCGACCGCGCAGTAGCAAATGGCTGATCGCTGGCAACACGAACAAGGTGAGCAGGGTCGAGGTGATCAAGCCCCCGATCACGACGATCGCGAGCGGCTTCTGCACCTCGGCGCCCGTCCCGGTGGCAAGCGCCATCGGGACGAAGCCGATCGCCGGGACGATGCCCGTCATCAGCACCGCGCGCACCCGCTCCATGACGCCCTCGCCGATCGCGACATCGACCGGCTTCCCTTCGTCGATGCGCTGGTTGATGCTCGACATGACCACCAGCCCGTTGAGCACGGTCACGCCCGACAGCACGATGAAACCGACGGCGGCTGATACCGAGAAAGGCAGCCCGGTCAGCAAGAGCGAGAACACGCCGCCTGCAAGGGCAAGCGGGATCGCCGAATAGACGGCAATTGCCTGCCGCACGCCGCCCAAGGCCATGAACAATATGCCGAAGATCGCCGCAAAGATGATCGGGATGACGATCGACAGCCTTGCCGATGCGGCTTGCAGATTTTCGAACTGCCCGCCCCACTCGATGAAGCTGCCGGTCGGCAACTTGACCTGCGCATTGACCTTTTCCTGCGCCTCGGCGACGAAAGAGCCGAGATCGTTGCCGCGAACATTGGCTTGCACCACGACACGCCGCTTACCGTTTTCACGGCTGACCTGATTCAAGCCTTCGGAAAAGCCAAACTTGGCCAGTTCACTGAGCGGCACCGATGCCCGCGCGCCGCCCTCGCCGGGAAGAAGCACGGGAAGTGCCCCTACCGCGTCGAGATCGTCACGCGTCGCCCGGTCGAGCCGAACGACGATGTCGTATCGCCGGTCGCCTTCAAAAACGATCCCGGCTTCGCGCCCACCGAGCGCGGCCGCCACCGTATCGCTGACATCCTGCAACGTCAGCCCGTAGCGGGCGATGGCATCGCGATCGAACTGGACGTCGAGCACGGGGAAGCCCGCCGTCTGTTCAACCTTGACGTCGGCCGCGCCCGGAACGGTGTTGAGGATCGCCGCCACCTGCTGCGCCGCGCGGCCCATTTCGTCGAGATCGTCGCCGTAGAGCTTGATCGCGATGTCGCCGCGCACGCCAGCGATCAGCTCGTTGAACCGAAGCTGGATCGGCTGGCTGATTTCGAAGACATTGCCGACTAGCGGCTCGAGCCGCTTTTCGACCCGTGCGATCACGTCATCCTTGGTCCGCACCCCATCGGGCCAGGCGTCCTTGGGCTTCAGGATGATGAAGGTGTCCGACGCATTGGGCGGCATGGGATCGCTGGCGACCTCCGCCGTTCCGGTTTTGGAGTAGATGAAGGCGACTTCGGGAAGGGTTGAGACGGCCTTTTCGACTTGCAGCTGCATTGCCTGCGACTTGTTCAAGGACGTCGACGGGATACGCAGCGCCTGCATCGCGAGATTGCCCTCACCCAGCACCGGGATGAACTCGCTGCCGAGCATGCCAAACACCAGGATGGCGGCGGCGAAGGTCCCGCCGCCGGCACCAATCCACGGCCAGGGCCGCGCTATGACGCGCTTGAGCACGGGCTCATAGCGCGTTTTCACCCATGCGATCGCGCGCACTTCCTTTTCGGCAACCTTGCCGCGAAGAAGCAGTGCGACCATTGCGGGAACGAATGTCAGCGATGCAATGAAGGCACCGGCCAGCGCCAGCAACACCGTGATCGCCATCGGCGAGAAGGTTTTGCCTTCGACCCCGGTGAAGGTGAGCAAAGGCACGAACACGAGGAAGATGATCGCCTGCCCGTAGATCGTCGGCTTCACCATTTCGCGCGAGGCCTCGAACACCTCGTGCAGACGTTCGCTCAGCGATAGCAATCGCCCTTCATGATGCTGTCGCTCGGCCAATCGCCTGAGGCAGTTTTCGATGATGATGATGGAGCCGTCGACGATGAGACCGAAATCGAGCGCGCCGAGGCTCATCAAATTGCCCGATGTGCCGGTGATGTTCATCCCCGTGCCCATGATCAGGAACGAGATAGGAATGACGAGCGTGGCGATGACCGCGGCGCGGAAGTTGCCGAGCAGCCAGAACAGCACGGCCGCCACCAGCAAGGCGCCTTCGGCGAGGTTCTTTTCGACCGTGCCGATCGTCGCATCGACGAGTTGCGAGCGGTCGAGCACCGGCTTGACAACGATGCCGGGAGGCATCGATTTCGCGACGTCCTTCAAGCGTTCGGCGGCTGCCGATGCCACGATCCGGCTGTTGCCGTTGGCCAGCATCAACACGGTTCCGACGACAATTTCCTTGCCATTTTCGGAGGCCGAGCCAGTGCGCAGTTCGCCGCCGATCTGGACGGTCGCGACGTCGCGAACCATGACGGGAACGCCGCCGCGGCTCGCCACCGTGGCACGCGAGATTTCGTCCAGGGTACGAATCCGACCGTCGGCGCGGACGAGAAACGCTTCGCCCCCGCGCTCGACGAAGTTCGCGCCGACCGAAATGTTGGCACGTTCCAGCGCCTCGGCAAGTTCGGAAAAGGAAATGCCGTAAGTCGCCAATTTGGTGGCGTCGGGCTGAACGACGAACTGCTTTTCATAGCCGCCGATCGAGTCGATGCCGGCGACGCCGGAGACCGAGCGCAGCTGCGGGCGGATCACCCAATCCTGCACCGTTCGCAGATAGCCGAGCTTGGCAACCTCATCGACGAGCAGTTCTCCGGTCGGGGTCATATACGAACCGTCCGGCTGGAAACCCGGCTTTCCGCCGATCTTTGGATTGTCCTTGGTGGCGGTCGGCGCAAAATCGACAGTGTACATCAGCACTTCGCCAAGCCCGGTGGAAACCGGTCCCATCTGCGGCTCGGCGCCGTCGGGCAACGTGCCCTTGGCCTGGTTCAACCGTTCGGCAACCTGCTGGCGCGCGAAATATAGGTCGGTGTGATCCTCGAAGATCACCGTGACCTGGCTGAACCCGTTGCGCGAAATCGAGCGCGACGTTTGCAGACCGGGGATGCCGGCCATCGCGGTTTCAATGGGGAAGGTAACGAGGCGTTCGATGTCGAGCGGCCCGAGATTGGGCTCGACGGTGTTGATCTGGACTTGCTTGTTGGTGATGTCGGGGACGGCATCGATCGGCAGCTTCATGAGCTGCGTGATGCCATAGGCCGAGATGATGAGGGTGAGCAAAACCACACCCCAGCGGAAGCGTATCGACGCGTCGAGAAGTTTTTCGATCATCTCAATGCTCCGCCTCGCCCTTGCCGATTTCGGCCTTGAGCAGGAAGGCGCCCTTGGTCGCGATCACCGCGCCGGGCTTCACCCCGTCGACGATCTCGATGCGGCCGCCGCCGCGCTTGCCGGTGACCACCGTGGTCGCCTGAAAGCCCTTGGCGGTCTTCACGAACACGACCTCGCGGCCCTCCACGGTCTGCACAGCTTCCTCGGGCAGCGCGATCAGGCTCGATCCCGCGGCGCCCTGCGGCTTGATGCGCGCTCTGAGACCCTGGCCCGGCGTTAGGCCGCCGATGCCCTCGGGGACGAGAACGATTGTCGCCGTCTTGCTTTCGGCGTCGAGGCTCGGGGTTGCCGAGCGCACCACCGCGTTGACGGTCTCACCGCCCAGGAGCTCGACTACCGCCGTATCGCCCGGCTTGATCCGCCGCGCATCGGCGGCGAGCACGGAGGCATTGATCTGGATGCGGCTGGGATCGGAGACCCGGAACAATTCGGTTCCCGCGAGCACATAGGACCCGAGTTTCGCGTCGGACTTGGTGACCCGCCCGGAGATCAGGCTCGTGACGGCGAGCGTGCGGCCATCGCCCGATACCTTGGCGGCGGATGCCGCAGATTGAGAGCGCCGCGCTTCGGATTCGGCTTCGGCGAGCGCCGCGGCGGCGGCTTCGAGATCTTGCTTCGCCGTGATGCGGGCGTCGAAGAGCTTCTTTTCGCGTGCGTAGGTCGAGCGTGCGAGTGCCAGCCGCGCGGTTGCCGAACTGCGCTCAGACGCGATAGCGGCGGCGTCGCGGCTTTCCATCACCGCGACCGTGTCGCCGACCCGAACATAGTCGCCGAGCCGGCGATTGATGCGCGTGATCGCGCCGTCGGCGCGCGCCGTCAGGACGGCCTCGCCCTCGGGGGTCGCGGCCACGATGCCCTGCGCCAGGATCTCCGATCCCAGGCCCCCGGACTGGATCGTCTCGGTGACGATGCCCGCACCCTTGGCGCGCGCCTCGTCCATCAGGATCTGGCCTTCGACATGGCCTTCTTCTTCCGCAGCGGGTGCGGCTGCCGGTGCGGCGGCTTCGGGCGCGGTCATCGATCGGCCGATCAATATTCCGCCACCGCCGAGTATGAGCGCCCCGACCGCGACCGCGGCCATGAGGCGATTCTTGTTTTCGAAAATTTGCATGATGTTCAGTCCCCTATTGCGCGTTGGCGCGGCCCAGCGCGGCGATGGCGCGGGCGCGGTCGAGTTGCGCTTCGATGAGTTTGAGATTGGCGCTGGTCAGCGCCTCCTGGGCATCGATCAGTTCGATGAGCGTGAACTTGCCTTGCTGATAGCCGATCTCGGCGACCCGCGCAGCTTCGCTGGCCTGGAACAGGCCGACCCCGGACAGGGCGGTTACGCGTTCGTTCGCCGCCGCGAGCATCAGTTCAGCGTCGCGCCGCGAGAAGCGGGTATCGAGACGCGTCTGCGCGAGCGCCGCTTCGGCGGCGTCACCCTCGGCGCGCGCGGCGAAGATGTTGCCGCGGTTGCGGTTGAAGACCGGCAGCGGGATCGACACCCCGACGATGAACGCGGTGTCCCTGCTTTCGCGGAAACTCCGGACGCCCCCCGACGCTGTGATGTCGGGAACCCCGTCGGCCTGGGCAAGACGGACCCGGGCACTCGCAGCGTCGCGTTCGGCCGCGGCGAGGCGCTCGTCGAGGCTTTGCGCATCGGAAGGCAGCGCCGGCGGCAATGGAAGGTCCGATGGAATCGCCGACAATTCGGGATCGTCGCTCCCGATGAACAATGCCAGCTTCTGACGCGCGGACTGAAGCTCGGCCCTGGCCCGGACGCTTTCGGCGTTCGCTTCCGCCAGCAAGGCGTCCGCGCGCAGCTTGGTCAGCGGTGGATCGCGCCCGACATCGACGAGCGTTTCGGCAATGCGGGCAAGCTCGACCGCCCGGAGGCGGACGCTCTCCGCCAGCCCGGCGCGATCTTCCGCCGCGCGAAGCTCGGCATGCGTCCCCACGATGTCATAGGCGAGATCCGCTTCGGCCCTGCGGAGAGCAATTTGCGCAAACTCGCGTTCGGCCGCAGCAACCGCCTTGCGCGCACGCCGCTTGCCACCGAGCTCGAAGGGCTGCGAGACCGAAACCGTGGTCTCGGTCTGGCGAAAGGTGCGATAGGGTCCGGTGCCGCTGAAGTTCTCGACTTCGGCAGAGACCGTCGGGTTGGGGCGCACGCCTGCCTGGAGGGCGCGTCCTTCGGCTGCCTTCAGTTCCGCCCTGGCCTTGGCGATTCGTGGTGAGACATCCTGTCCGCGTGCCAGCGCGTCGGACAGCGAGACGGGTTCGGCAAATGCCGGCTGCCCCGTCATGGCCAGCATCCCTGCGAACAGCAGGGTGCCCAATGATTTCGACATAAATACTCCTGATCAATGCATGTGGGCGCAGGCGAAAGCCCGCGCGAAGCAAGGATCAGGCGGCCGGAGGCTCGGTCGGAGGGGCGGTCGCGTGCGACGCCAGCGCGGTGGTGGCGCGCGCCAGGTGCGCGTCACGCATTGGCACCCACGTCGCGGGAACGGCGGCTGCATCGGCAATCATCCCGGCGAGACAATGGTGGTGATGCAGTGGCTCACCGCCGCTTCCCGTCGGGTGATTGTCATCGCGCTCCGAATCCTCGGCTGCCTCGGCATAGCCATGATGATGAACGGCGACGCCGGTGGATGAGATATTCTCAGCCGCCATCCCGGGCGTGTCCATGCCGGCCATCAGCGCGGCAATCAGCAACAGAAACTGGACAAGGACCTTCGGCATCCGCCGCCGGGTAGCAGCCGGGCGCGCCGGGCGCAAGCGGCCGATCATAACGGATCGCGCCGAAAAAAGGGTTGCAGATCATCGGGCAAAGGCATGGGTATAAATGCGCTGATCCGGGCGCGGCCACTGTTCCCGACCGGGAGGCGTCCCGTGAGTGACCCGATCGGCACCAGCGCAATTCGGAGCAGTTGGCCAACGACTTCGCGGCCATCACGGCGCGACAGCGCAAAGGTCAACATGTCGATGTGCGACAGCAGATGCAGCCAAAAGTCGGGCTGGGCAAGGATATGCGCGCGCTCCAAATGGCGCCAGGCCGCGCGCCATTGGCCATCGTCGCGGGCATCGTGATAGTGACCCCGTTCCACTGCGTAGGCCGAACGCCGAGCGTCGCCGCCGACAATGCGGTCGGCGCTTGGGGTCTCGCGAGCGAAGCGGCGGTCAGCCATGGTTTCCTCATCGAACAAACTCGAGTCGGCGGCGCATTTACACCCTGTAGCAGCTACAGGGTCAATAGCCGTTGCATGATAAAGAGCCAAAGGAGCAAATTTTCGGCCCATGTCGGGCGCTCTGCGCAGTCGGGGCGTTTTTGAGCCGCACTCCATCGGCGCCCGGATGACGCTTGCCGGGATCGGCGCGTAAAGAATGACCTTGCCATTCGAGTGACGCATTACTAAGCGCAGCGACGTGCTCTTCCCAATTTCGCCTGCATTGAAACGACTGGTGGCGACGCTTTGTGTCGCGCTGACGATGTTTTATGCCGCAACGATGCCGGCCAAAGCCGGTAACCAGATCCAGCACACCCTGCCGATCGCGACCGCACACCAGCATAGCGCGATTGATGTGGTCGCAAGCGACGCGACGACGGATGATGGTGCCGATCATGCGGACCACCATCGCGATTCACCCGACGATCAGGATCGGTCGGACAAAGACAGCGCGAACGGGCACCATCATCACGGCGATGGCGGCTCCAGTGCTTTGCTTCCCGAGGCGATGGCGGCAGCAACGATGGTGCCGACAGGAAGCCTGCGAAATATCGGCCGGGAAACTGCCATCACAGGCCTGCGCTCGATCGAGCCCGAGCGCCCGCCCAGAAATACCTCGCTGAACACCTGAGTTCCGGCGCCCCTTGGCGGGCGCGGGCTGTCTTTTGCGCCTTACAGCGAGGCTGTTATTCTATGTTCTCCTTTTATCGAGCGCGCTCCGGCGCGCGTGCCGTCCGCCGAGTCATGCTCTGTGGAGGCGCCCTGCTGGCTGCCGCCGCGCAGCCTGCCTGGGCCCAGACGTTAAGTCTCGACGAGGCGCTGTCGCGCGTCGCGACCGGTGACCCTGCGCTTGCTGCCAACGCCGCGCGGCTTGACGCCGCCGATGCGGCAATCCTCCAGGCCGATGTCCGGCCGCGCGACGTGGTCGGTGCCGACTTCGAGGATTTTGTCGGCACCGGCCCCTATTCGCCGCTCGGACGGGCGCAGACGACCGGCTGGTATGAACGGACGTGGGAGCGCGGCGGCAAGCGCGAAGCGCGGATCGGCGCCGCGCGTGCCGAGGTCGCGGTCGTCGGCGCGCAGAATCGCCTTCGCCTGCTCGACCGTCTGGCGCGCGTGCAGGCTGCGTGGGTCGAGGCGCTCGCCGCCGAAGCGGCCATTCCGGTCGCCGAAACACGGCTTGCCGAACTTCAGCGCGTCGAACTCGACGTCGTCAAACGGGTCGCCGGAGCGCTCGATCCCTGGTTTACCGCCGAACGGGCGCGGACCAATGTCGCCCAAGCCGAAATTGCGGTCGAGCAGGCACGCGAAACTGCCAGGATTGCGCGCACAAGCCTCGCCGTCTGGTGGGGTGGCAGCGGCGAATTCAAACTCGACCCCGCGGTCTTTCAGGCGTTCGACGTCACCGTTCCACCGCGCGGGGATGCTGCCGACGTCGCCGTTCTGACCGCCGAACTCGCCGCCGCCGAGGCGAAGGTGCGGCTCGCGGAAACCGGCAATATCGCCGATCCGAGCGGGCGCGTCGGCCTTCGACATTTCGGCGACGGCAACGACCTGGCGGTCATGGTCGGCGGTTCGATCCCGCTTGGCAGCAAAGGCGCCAACCGCGGCAATGTGGTCCGCGCCCAGGCCGATCAGCGCGCCATCGCGGCGGATGTCGCGGTAGCGCGGGTCGAGATCGAGCGCGAGATCGACCGGCTCCTGGCCGATCGTCAGTTGATTGCCGCCGAAATCAAGCGCATCGACGCCGAAGTGCTGCCGAGCGCGACGCGGGCGGTGCGGCTGATCCGCGACGGGCTGGTGCGCGGCGGCACCGCCTTCACCTTCCTTGAATACAGTCAGGCGCAAACGGCGTTGGGCGACGTCCGCTCGCGCCGCGTCGAATTGCTCCGGCGCTTCCACCTCCTCGGCGTGCGGCTCGACCGGCTGACCGGTCGCCACACGCCCCTTCTTGCCCAAATGGAGACGATCCGATGACCAAATATCTTTACGGGGCGGCATCGGTCATCGCCCTGGCGACGCTCACCGCATGCGGCGACAGCGCGACGAAAAAGGAAGCCAGCGGTGAAACCGCGACGCCGGCGGGCGAATATGAACGCGGCCCGCATCGCGGGCGGATGATCCGCGACGGCAATTTCGCGCTCGAGATCACCATTTTCGAAGATGGCGTCGAACCCGAATTCCGCGTCTATGCCTTTCGCGACGACAAGCCGATCAAACCGTCCGAAGTGAAATTGACGGTCGAGCTTGGCCGCCTTGGCGGCAAAATCGACCGGTTCAGTTTCACCCCGCAGGAGGATTTCCTGCGCGGCAGCGGCGTCGTCACCGAGCCGCACAGTTTCGACGTTCGCGTGGCCGCATCGGAAGGTGGCAGGAACCACAAATGGGCCTATCAATCCTATGAAGGGCGGACCGTCATCGACGCCGAGGCGGCGAAGGCCGGCGGCGTCACGACCGAGGCGGCAGGACCTGCAACGGTCAGCGACCTGATCGACATGGGGGGGCGGATCGAGATCACCCCCGAAGGCAAGGCCGAAGTTCGTGCCCGCCTTCCCGGCCTCATCGTGTCGCTGAACGGCAAGCTCGGCCAGCAGGTGTCGCGCGGCCAGGTGTTGGCGCGCGTCGAATCGAGCCATTCGCTGCAAATCTACACGGTGACGGCCCCGATCAGCGGCACGATCATCGAGAAGAATGTCAACGTCGGCGACACCACCGGAGATCGCGCGCTGTTCACGATCGCCGACCCGACCAAGCTCCACGCCGAATTCTTCGTCTATCCGCGCGACGCCGAACGGGTGCGGGTCGGCCAATCGGTGAACCTCAAGAGCCTGTCTGGCGAAGGACGCTTCCAGGGCACGGTCGAGGCGGTGCTGCCGACGGCCGACGTCGCGAGCCAAACGATGATGGCGCATGTCCATCTGCCGCCGATCGCGTCGCGCGAGTTCCGGCCCGGCATGGGGGTAGAGGGCAGTTTTGCCGTCGCGCAGGCCAATGTCCCGCTCGCGGTGCGAACAAAGGCGATCCAGCGCTTCCGCGACTTCGAGGTCGTCTTTGCCAAGGTCGGCAACACCTATGAGGTGCGGATGCTGGAGATCGGGCGCCGCACGCCCGAATGGACCGAAGTGCTCGGCGGGCTTGCGCCCGGCGACGTCTATGTCACCGACGGCGCCTATCTGATCCGCGCCGACATCGAGAAGTCGGGGGCCAGCCATGACCATTGACACCTCCCCGCCGCCGGCCGCGACACACATGCTCGAACGGCTGATTGCCGGGGCAATCCAGTTCCGGTGGGCCGTCCTTTCGATCGTCCTGCTGCTTTGCGCGATCGGCGTCTGGAGTTTCCAGCGGCTGCCGATCGATGCGACCCCCGACATCACCAACGTCCAGGTCCAGATCAATTCGTCGGCGCCGGGCTTTTCACCGCTCGAGGCCGAACAGCGCGTCACCTATCCCGTCGAGACGGCGATCGCCGGCCTGCCGGGGCTCAAATACACCCGCTCGATCTCGCGCTATGGCCTCAGCCAGGTCACCGTCGTGTTCGAGGATGGCACGAGCATCTATTTCGCCCGTCAGCTGATCAACGAGCGGCTGCAATCGGCGCGCGAGCAGCTGCCGCCGGGCGTTTCGCCCGAAATGGGACCGATCGCGACCGGGCTCGGCGAGATTTTCATGTACACGCTGGAGGCCGAGCCGGGCGCGAAAAAGCCCGACGGCAGCGCTTACACGCCCGAAGATCTGCGCACGCTGCAGGATTGGGTTATTCGCCCGCAGCTGCGCAACACCCCGGGCGTGACCGAGGTCAACAGCATCGGCGGATATGAGCGTCAATATCATGTGACCCCCATCCCGGCGCGGCTTTCGGCCTATGGCCTCACGCTCGACGATGTCGTGCAGGCGCTCAATCGCAACAACGATAATCGTGGCGCGGGTTATGTCGAACGCTATGGCGAGCAATATCTGGTTCGCACGCCGGGACAGGCCGCGGGCATTGACGACCTGAAATCGATCATCGTCAGCAATCGGAACGGCGTTCCGATCCGCGTCGCCGACGTCGCCGACATCGACCTTGGCGAGGAGCTGCGCACCGGCGCCGCAACCGAGAATGGCAAGGAAGTGGTGCTCGCCACCGTCCTGATGCTGGCGGGCGAGAACAGCCGCGTCGTCGCGCGCGCGGCGGCCGAGCGGCTGGAGGTTGCCGCCAAGGCGCTGCCCCCCGGGGTCAAGGCGGTGCCGATCTATGACCGCACCGACCTGGTCGAACGCGCGGTGTGGACCGTCGAGAAAAATCTTCTAGAAGGCGCCCTGCTCGTCATCGTCGTGCTCTTTCTGCTGCTCGGCAACGTCCGCGCGGCGCTGATCACGGCGGCGGTCATTCCGATCACCATGTTGATGACGATCACCGGCATGGTGCGCGGGGGCGTGTCGGGCAATCTGATGAGCCTCGGCGCGCTCGACTTCGGCCTGATTGTCGATGGCGCCGTCATCATCGTCGAAAATTGCCTCAGGCGGTTTGGCGAAGCGCAGCACCGGCTCGGGCGCCTGCTCGACCGCGACGAGCGCTTCAGCCTTGCCGCATCGGCCACGTCGGAGGTCATCCGCCCGTCGCTGTTCGGGATGCTGATCATCGCACTGGTCTATGTGCCGATCTTCGCGCTCACCGGGGTCGAGGGCAAGATGTTCCATCCGATGGCGATCACCGTCGTGATGGCGCTGACTGCTGCCCTGATTCTCTCGCTGACCTTTGTCCCGGCGGCGATCGCGCTGTTCGTCACGGGCAAGGTCGAGGAGAAGGAAAGTCGGCTGATGCTCTGGGCCCGCAAGGCCTATGCCCCGGCGCTCGACAAGGCGATCCGTCTGCGCACGGCGTTCATCGTCGCGGCGGTCGGTCTCGTCCTCGTCTCGGGTTTCGCGGCGAGCCGGATGGGGTCGGAGTTCGTTCCCAATCTCGACGAGGGCGATATCGCGCTCCACGCGCTGCGTATTCCGGGCACCAGCCTGAGCCAAGCGGTCCAGATGCAGACGGCGCTCGAAGCACGGATCAAGCAGTTCCCGGAGGTCGAACGGGTGGTGGCAAAGATCGGCACGGCGGAAGTCGCGACCGACCCGATGCCGCCATCGGTCGCCGACACCTTCATCATGCTGAAGGATCGCAAGGACTGGCCCGATCCCCGAAAGCCCAAGACCGAGCTCGTCCGCGAAATGCAGGCGGCGGTCGCGAAGATTCCCGGGAATAATTACGAGTTCACCCAGCCGATCCAGATGCGGTTCAACGAACTCCTCTCGGGCGTCCGCGCCGATGTCGCAATCAAGGTCTTTGGCGACGATCTCGACGCATTGCTCGAAGTCGGCAAACAGATCGAGAGTGTCACGTCGGGAATCGCGGGCGCGCAGGATGTCAGCGTCGAACAGGTCACCGGCCTGCCGGTGCTGCAGATCACACCCGACCGCGCGGCACTGGCACGCTTCGGCCTCAACGTCGGCGACGTCCAGAATGTCGTCGGCGTCTCGATCGGCGGCGTCGAGGCGGGACAGATCTTCGAAGGCGACCGACGCTTCCCGATCATCGTGCGCTTGCCCGAGGCGATGCGCGAGCGGGTCGACGAGATCGGCCGTTTGCGCATCCCGCTCCCGGCGACCGGCTTTTCGCCTGACGTAACTTTGGGCGGGGCACCCGATGCGGGGCTGCGCGGTTTCGTGCCGCTCGCCGATGTCGCGAAGGTCGAGGTCGTGATCGGACCGAACCAGATCAGTCGCGAAGATGGCAAACGCCGCGTCGTGGTGACCGCCAATGTGCGCGGCCGCGATCTGGGCTCCTTCATCAACGAGCTCAGAACCAAGGTCGATGCCGAGGTCGAGGTTCCGACGGGATACTGGATCAGTTACGGCGGCACGTTCGAGCAGCTGATCTCGGCGGCGAAGCGGCTGCAGCTCGTGGTCCCGGCGGCGCTGCTGCTGATTTTCGGGCTGCTCTATGCGCTGTTCCGGTCGGGCAAGGATGCCGCGATCGTCTTTTCGGGGGTGCCGCTCGCGCTCACCGGAGGGGTTGCGGCGCTCCTTATCCGCGGGATGCCGTTGTCGATCTCGGCGGGGGTCGGCTTCATCGCCCTCTCGGGGGTCGCGGTGCTCAATGGCGTGGTGATGCTGAGCTTCATTCGTCAGCTGCGCGAAAGCGGCGCGGGCCTTGAAGAGGCGATCCGCGAGGGCGCGCTGACCCGATTGCGGCCGGTGCTGATGACCGCACTGGTGGCGAGTCTCGGCTTCGTCCCGATGGCGTTCAACGTCGGCGCGGGCGCCGAGGTGCAGCGACCGCTGGCAACGGTGGTGATCGGCGGGATTGTCTCCTCGACGATCCTCACCCTGCTGGTGCTGCCGGCGCTTTATCGGCTCGTCCATGGTCGCGCGGCCAAGACGGACGCGCCCCCGCAAACCGAGGCCGCCGCGCCGCAACCCGCCTGACCCCATGCCCCGCGCGCTGCCCGGCGCGCGGGGCCATAATCATTTCAGGAGCTTACCCCATGTTCACGCGCACGATCGCCCCGCCCGGGCCAACTATCCGAAGACTCATG
The DNA here is from genome assembly GCA_964502035.1 of uncultured Sphingopyxis sp. Classification (GTDB taxonomy): domain Bacteria; phylum Pseudomonadota; class Alphaproteobacteria; order Sphingomonadales; family Sphingomonadaceae; genus Sphingopyxis. Next base: position 25,476 of record CAZCUW010000008.1, read on the forward strand.
CTCGCCGCGGCCTTGCTGCTGCTCGCCCTGGCCGCGGGCGCCGATGCCTGGGCGCACAATGTCGCCGAGGGCGACAAGGGCTATATCCAGGAAAGCAGCGGCATCCTGTTCTGGCCCTTCGTCTATCTTGGCGCCAAGCATATGGTCACCGGCTACGATCATCTGCTGTTCCTGTTCGGCGTCATCTTCTTCCTCTACCGGATGAAGGATATCGGCCTTTATGTGACGCTGTTCGCAATCGGTCATTCGACGACGATGCTGTTCGGCGTTCTCACCGGGATCAGCGCCAACGCCTACATAATCGACGCGATCATCGGCCTGTCGGTCGTCTATAAGGCGCTCGACAATCTGGGCGCCTATCAGCGCTGGTTCGGATTCCAGCCGAACACCAAGGCCGCCACCTTGATCTTCGGCTTCTTCCACGGTTTCGGCCTGGCGACCAAGATCATCGAATTCGAGATCGCCAACGAAGGGCTGATTCCGAACCTGCTTGCCTTCAACATCGGGGTCGAGATCGGGCAGTTGCTCGCGCTCACCGCCATCCTCATCCTGATGGGGTTCTGGCGCCGGACCCCGAGCTTCATGCGCCATGCCTTTGCCGTCAACGTGCTGCTGATGACCGCAGGCTTTGTCCTCGTCGGCTACCAGCTCGCCGGCTACGCCATCAGCTAATCCAAAGGAAATCCGTCATGTTCAACAGTCAAAAGCCCCGTCTCGAAGACCTGCCGACCAATGGTCAGCTCCTGCGCGCGACCGCCATCGCCGCCGCCGCCGCCACCACGATCCTTGTCGCGATCGTCCTGCCCAGCGAATATGCGATCGACCCGACGGGGGTCGGACGCCAACTCGGTCTGACCCAAATGGGCGAGATCAAGGCGCAGCTTGCCGAAGAAGCCGCCGCGGATGCCGCCATGGGCGCTGCCGCACCGACCGCGGTCAAGACGGCCGCTGCCGCCGCTCCAGCCGCCAACGCCGCGCAGCGGTCCGACACGACCAAGGTCACCCTTGCGCCGGGCCAAGGCGCCGAAATCAAGGCGACGATGGCGAAGGACGCAAGGCTCGCCTTCACCTGGTCGGTCGCGGGCGGCCATGTCAATTTCGACACCCACGCCGACGCCCCGGGCATCGCCTATCACGGCTATGGCAAGGGCAAGGAAACGACCGGCGAGACCGGCGAACTCGTCGCGGCCTTCGACGGCAAGCATGGCTGGTTCTGGCGCAACCGCTCGGGCGCGCCAGTGACGATTACGCTGCGCACCAAAGGCGCCTATACGGATATTCGCCGGGTGGTGTGAAGCGGCCGCATCCGGTCGGTGGTGTCCGGCCCGGTCTTGCGATCGGGCCGGAGACGGATAAATAAATGGTCCCGCTTGCGGAGTTAAGCCGATGCTCGCCGTTCTCGCCAATCGGACCTACCGCCATCTTTTCCTGGCGCAGGTCATCGCGCTCGTCGGCACCGGCCTGGCGACGGTCGCGCTGGGTCTCTTGGCGTTCGAGATCGCGGGCGCCGATGCCGGCGCCGTCCTCGGCACCGCGATGGCGATCAAGATGGTCGCCTATATCGGGGTGGCACCCGTCGTGGGTGCCTATGCCAACCGGCTGCCGCGCAAGGCTTTCCTCGTTGCGATGGATGTGGTGCGCGGCCTTGTCGCGCTCACCCTCCCCTTCATCGACCAGGTCTGGCAGATTTACCTGCTGATCTTCATCCTCCAGTCGGCCTCGGCCGGCTTCACGCCGACCTTCCAGGCGACGATTCCCGACGTCCTTCCCGAAGAGAAGGATTATACCAGAGCGCTATCGCTGTCGCGGCTCGCCTATGACATGGAAAGCCTCGCAAGCCCGCTGCTGGCCGCCGCTCTCCTCGGCATCATGAACTTCCACTGGCTTTTCTCGGGCACCGCGATCGGTTTCGCCTGTTCGGCGCTGCTCGTCCTCTCGGTCGGGCTGCCCCGCACGTCCGCCCCGGCCGCAACCGGCGGCATTTATGACAAGACCACCCGCGGCACGCGCCGGTATCTCAGAACCCCACGCCTGCGCGGCCTGCTGGCGGTCACGCTCGCGGCAGCGGCGGCGAGCGCGATGGTCATCGTCAACACGCCGGTTCTGGTGCGCGGTGCGCTGGGCCTTGGCCAGAGCGAGGTGGCGATCGCGCTCGCGGCCTTCGGCGGCGGCTCGATGATCGCGGCGCTGTTGCTGCCCCGCCTCCTCGACCGCGTCGCCGACCGCAGCATCATGATCGCGGCGGCGCTGTCCATGACCGCCGTCCTCGCGGTAATGGCGGTTTCCTGGTCGCTGACCGATGCGCCGCGCCACTGGCCAATCGTCCTTGCCGGCTGGTTTGCGCTCGGCCTCAGCTATGCCGCCAGCATCACCCCCGGCGGGCGGCTGCTGCGCCGCTCGTCGAGCCGCGCGGATCGGCCCGCGCTCTTCGCGGCGCAGTTCGCGCTCAGCCATGTCTGCTGGCTGATCGCCTATCCGCTCGCCGGACAGGTCGGCGCGCGCGCCGGCATGGGCGCGGCGCTTGGTGCCAGCGCAGTCCTGGCCTTGGTGGGCGCGCTGATCGCGATCGTCATCTGGCCGCGCGAGGATCCCGACATCGTCGCGCACCGCCACGACGATCTGCCCGCTGACCATCCGCATCTCGCAGAGGGCCATGCCGAAGGCGAGGTTCGCCACGCCTATGTGATCGACGATCTCCATGCGGCCTGGCCGCGGTGATAGCGGGCTCCAGGCCGCGATGACCGCCGTGCTCCGCCGCCGCCCCTCGCTCGATCAATGGCGCCCATCGCATAGGAAGAGATGAGACGATGACCGACACACGTACCGGCCACTGGCAAAGCGTCGATACGACAAAGGCCGATGACAGCGTCAGCTGATTCGAGCCGCCCCCGCCCTGTCGCTGGCGCTGATCGCGCAGACGGGCATCGAGCGCGCGTCGGTCATCGACATCGGCGGCGTTGCTTCGCGGCTCGTCGATGCGCTGGTCGAAGCGGGTTGCGGCGCGGTCGCGGTGCTCGATCTGTCGGTGACGCGCGGATATACCGACACCGGCGGCCATTTCCTCTTCCACAACGACCTTGGCAGGGAAGCCGCCCGCCGCAGCCTATCGATGCGCGTGCTCGACAAGGCCGGGCGGTTCACCCGCATGGGCGCCGAGGTGCGCCTCTACGACGCCGCTGGCAATATCCTCGGTACACGGCAGGTTTCAACCGGCGAGGGCTATAATTCGCAAGGCACGCAGCCGCTCCACTTCGGCCTCGCCTCGACGGCGCCGGTGACCGTAGAGGTGACCTTTATGGACAAGTCGGGACGAAAGAGGCAGCGGATCGAGCGTGTCAGCCCGGTCCGCTATGCCGGCAAGGAGCTGGTCGTCCGCCAGCGCTAGGCGCGCCCGCGCTAGCCTGACCCGAGGATAATCTCCGAACGCCATCGTCATTTCCTTGCCGTCGAACTGATAGCTCCATCTCCAGAGCTTCGATCCGTTCGCGGTCACCAGCGAGAAGAGCCGATGACTGTCCGTCAGTTTCCCAGGGCTTGTTTCGCGCCTTGGCTGCGCGGATTTTTGCGTCGTTCAACATTTCCCATCTCCGCGACCATGTTTTGGGGACGTTGAGACCACGGGTCTGAACCACATTCGAGCCGAACGGGCGCGGACTGCTGCGGACGAGCGAATCCGACAAGTTCAGTTTTTCTGGGAAAAACTCAATCTCGGTGGACTGATACGAACCCCTGCGGAGGGGTAGGTGGCGGAGACGGAGGGATTCGAACCCTCGGTGCCGCATTCACAGCACGACGGTTTAGCAAACCGTTGGTTTCAGCCACTCACCCACGTCTCCGCATGGTCTGCCGCGCTAACGACAGTTGGCCTAGGCGGGTCGCTATAGCCATGCACTCCCCGCCCCGCAACGCCAAAGATTGCCCCAAATTTCGCTGTCGCGGCGCATTTGATCGTACAATCGATTCGGACTGGCGCAAAATCGACTCGGGTCATCGCCGGTTCATTGCCCGCGGGCGAAACCGAGTCATGATTGACATTGGTTTCGGCACCCGAGTGCCGGTGGAATTTTGGGGGTGCTTCATGCAAAGATCGTTCACCAGCCTTGCCTTGGCCGCTGCGGCCTCGATTGGCCTCGCGCTGTCATCGTTACCGGCCGCGGCGCAGATGCGGGAAATCGATCCGAATACGTCGATCGACGCGGACCTCGACAATCCCGCCCCACCCCCGCCGGTGTCGAGCGATTCCACCGACGAAGTCATCAACTACGACAGCGACCTGGCGACGGGCGATCAGCAGACAAGCGAGGCGCCGGTCGATGGCGCCGCGCGCCCCGGTGACATGACAACAACGACGGTCATCACCCAGGATACCGCAACCTATAAACAGGATGACCTGATCGGCGCTGCCGAAGGGGTGTTTGGCAAAGGCGCGCAGGGGCTCGCTGGGCTGATCGAGGACATCCTCAAAAAGCAGGGCGAACCCAATGCCTATATCGTCGGCCGCGAAGCCGGCGGCGCGCTGGTGCTGGGCGTGCGCTATGGCTCGGGGACGCTGCATCACAAGATCGAAGGCGAATTGCCCGCTTACTGGACGGGTCCGTCGATCGGTTTCGACGCGGGCGCCAACGCCGGCAACACCTTCGTCCTCGTCTATAATCTGTTCGACAGCGAGGATCTCTACAAACGCTATCCCGCGGGCGAAGGCGCCGCCTATCTGCTCGGCGGCTTCAACGCGAGCTACCTGCGCCGCGGCGACGTGGTGCTGATCCCGATCCGCGTCGGGGTCGGCGCGCGGCTGGGCGCAAACGTCGGCTATATGAAGTTCCGCAAGAAGCAGAATTGGGTGCCGTTCTGACGCACCCGCCCTCTCAGCCGCAAAAAAAGGCCGGTGCTCCAGTGCGGGCCTTTTTCTTTATCGGGGGGCAGAACAATGGTTTGGCGCTTGGCGGATGTCAGACCTTTTTAAACCAGTCGAGCACCATCGCCAAGTCGGGGCATAGCGCTCCCTTGACAGTGTTACTTCGCTAACACACAAGGTCGCATGGATGTTTCGGAAATCAATCAACCCGGCCTAGCCTCTTCTCGCCTCGGAATTTTAACTGAGGTAGCAGCCTTCGTCGCTTTCGCATTCCTATCCAAATATCTGATGAGCCTTATTTTCTGGCGTTATGCGGGGCCAGTCTCGCTGCTCCTGACGCTCGCCCTGCTCACCCTATACATGCGAGCGCGCGGCATGGACTGGTCCGCCATGGGGCTGGGCCAATTGCCGACCCTGAGGGCCAAGCTGATGGTCATCCCGCAGGCCTTGCTGACCCTGATCGCTTTCGCTGTGGTGGTAGCCGTCACGACGATAGGCGCCCCAGCAATCGGGTTGGATTTCATGAGCGAAATGCCCGCCGGGGTTGAGGATCGATGGGGCGACGTTGCCGGGAGCTGGCCGCATTATCTGCTATGGCTCGCAATTGTGTGGACGGCGGCGGCGTTTGGGGAAGAAATGTTCTTTCGTGGCTATTTGATCAGCAGGCTGCAAACGGCATTCTCTGGCGGCAAGCTCGCAATGATTGCTGCGGTGGTGATTTCGGCTCTAATTTTCGGCTACGGCCATTACTATTATCAGGGTATGCGCGGCGCGATCGTGACCTGCGGCATCGGTCTGGCCTTCGGCGCGATGTTCCTGCTGTTCAAACGCAGCCTTTGGCCGCTGATCCTGCTTCACGGCGTGATCGACACCTTGACCTTTACCGCTCTGTTTCTGGACGCTGCATAGCGATCTGACGCGCACTATATGTCACGCGACTTCGAAATCATCCCAAAGGGCTACGCAGCCTCAATCCCCGTCAAACGCAATCAACGTCTCACACCGCAGCCCCGCCGCCGCCAGCCGCTGCGATCCGCCCAGATCGGGGAGGTCGATAACGAACAGTGCCGCCGCGACCTCCGCTCCCACATTCCGCATCAACTCCGCGGTCGCGAGGATCGTCCCGCCGGTCGCGAGCAAATCGTCGATCAGCACGACACGATGACCCGGCAGCACCGCACCTTCGTGCAGTTCGAGCCGGTCGACGCCATATTCGAGTTCGTAATCGACCCCGATGGTGACCCCGGGCAGCTTGCCCGCCTTGCGAACGGGGACCAGGCCGAGACCCATCGCGGTGGCCATCGCGGCGCCGAACAGGAAACCGCGCGCCTCCACCGCGACAATGAAGTCGGGGCGATGGACAGCGGCGCGCGCGCTCAGTCGGCGCACGCTTTCGGCAAAGCCAGCGGCGTCGCCGATCAGCGTCGTGATGTCGCGAAACTGGATACCCGGCTTGGGAAAGTCGGGGATGGTGCGGACCAGCGACGCCAGGTCGAGGTCGGGCTGGGGCGGGAGGGCGATCATGCGGTCACAATCGCCCTTCCCTTATGCCTCAATGCTTCTTGTCGGCCCATATATTGCGGTACGACAGATAGGCCAGAACGGTAAAGATCAGCAGGAAGAAGAACACGGCCCAGCCGACCTGCACGCGCTTCACCAGCTTCGGTTCGGCGGTCCAGACAAGGAACGCACTGACGTCCTTGGCCATCTGATCAACGCTCGCCTTGGTGCCATCGGCATAGGTCACCTGATTGTCGGTCAGCGGCTTCGCCATCGCGAGGTTCAGGTTGGCGAAATAAGGGTTGTAGTGCAACCCGGTGCCCGGCTTCAATTCGACGGGCAGGTTTGCGGGCGGGTTCTGATAGCCGGTCAGCAGCGAATAGACATAGTTTTTGCCGCCTTCGCGCGCCTTGGTGATCAGCGAGAGATCAGGCGGCAGCGCATTGTTGTTCGCCGCACGCGCCGCAACTTCATTGGCATAGGGTGCAGGGAAATAGTCCGACGACAAACCGTCGCGCGTTGCGGGCTCGCCCGTGTCGGGGTTGATCGACGGCACCTGGAAGCCCTTGGCAAAGGTCTTCACCTGGCCTTCGCTGTAGCCCATATCCTGGATGCTGCGGAATGCGACCAGGTTCAGACTGTGGCAGGCCGAGCAGACCTCCTTGTACACCTGCATCCCGCGCTGCAGCTGCGCCTTGTCCCAATGGGGCATCAAGCCGTCGCTGGCGAGCGCCAGGTGCCGGGGCTGCTTGTGAAACGAATAGGCGACATTTTCTTCGTTACTGAGTGACGTCGTGAAAATCGCGAGCACCAGCGCGGTAATGAAACCGAGGCCGACGAGAAATCCGAGCGGGCGAACCATGGCTGTATCAGCTCCTGTTAAAGTCTGGCGCTCAGGCCGCTGCCGGACCCGACGCGGCGTCGGGGGCATGTTTGGCAAGAACCGCTTCGGTGATCGAATTCGGCATCGGCAACGGACGTTCGATCCGCGAGACGATCGGCAGAATGACCAGGAAGTGGGCGAAATAATAGATAGCGCCGAGCTGGCTGAGGATCACCCACGGCTGTTCGGCCGGCTGCATGCCGCACCAACCGAGGAGCAGCACGTCGGCGACGAGTACCCAGAAGAACCAGCGATACAGCGGGCGATAGGTCGACGACTTCACCGGCGAACTGTCGAGCCAGGGCAGGAAGAACAGCAGCGCGATCGATGCGAACATCGCGATGACGCCCCACAGCTTCGCGTCGATCCACAGGAAGTTGAAGGTGAAGGCCTTCAAAATCGCGTAGAAGGGCAGGAAATACCATTCAGGAACGATATGCGCCGGGGTCGAGAGCGAGTTCGCCGGGATATAATTGTCGGCGTGGCCCAGCATGTTCGGGCTGAAGAAGGCCAGCGCGACGAACACCAGCAGGAAAACGCCAAGGCCAAAGCCATCCTTCGCGGTGTAATAGGGGTGAAACGGGACGGTGTCCTGCTCATCCTTCACCTCGATGCCGGTCGGGTTGTTCGACCCCGGAATATGCAGCGCCCAGATGTGAAGGATGATCACCCCCAGGATCACGAACGGTAGCAGATAGTGCAGCGAGAAGAAGCGGTTGAGCGTCGCATTGTCGGGGACAAAGCCGCCGAGGAGCCACTGGCGCACCGGCTCGCCGACCAGCGGAATCGCCGAGAAGAAGCCGGTGATCACCTGCGCGCCCCAAAAGCTCATCTGGCCCCACGGCAGTACATAGCCCATGAACGCGGTCGCCATCATCAACAGGAAGATCACAACGCCGAGCAGCCACACCATCTCGCGCGGCGCCTTGTACGAACCATAATAAAGCCCGCGGAAAATATGCAGGTAAACGACGATGAAGAACATGCTCGCGCCGTTCATATGCGCATAGCGGATGAACCAGCCGGCGTTGACGTCGCGCATGATATGCTCGACCGAATTGAACGCGACGCCGACGTTAGCGGCATAGTGCATTGCGAGCACAATCCCGGTGATGATCTGGATCATCAGCGCGGCGCCGGCGAGGACGCCGAAGTTCCAGAAATAGTTGAGGTTGCGCGGGACGGGATAGCCGGGGCCGGTGGCGTTATACACCAGGCGCGGAATCGGCAGCTTCTCGTCCATCCACTTCATCAGCGGATGCGTCGGCTCATAGGGTTTGGCCCAGGGAAAGCTCATCTTATCTCGCTCCTCAGCCGATCGTCACGACGGTGTCGCTGGTGAATTCATAGGGCGGCACAACCAGATTCTTGGGTGCAGGGCCCTTACGGATGCGCGCCGCAGTGTCATAGTGCGAACCATGGCACGGGCAGAAATAGCCGCCAAAGTCGCCACGGTTTTCCCCTTCGGCGGCCCCGAGCGGAACGCAGCCCAAATGGGTGCAGACGCCGAGCGTAATCAGCCAGTTTTCCTTGCCGGGCTTGGTGCGCTGGTCAATCGTTTCGGGGTCGCGCAAGTCGCCCAGCGGAACGGCTTTGGCTTCGGCGATTTCCTTTGCCACCAGGTTGCGCACGAACACCGGTTGCTTGCGCCAGCTGGTCTTGATCGCCTGTCCGGGCTGAATCGCCGAAATGTCGATTTCGGTCGATGACAGCGCGAGGACGTCGGCCGACGGGTTCATCTGGTTGACCAGCGGCAGCACCACTGCCACCGCGCCAACCCCGGCGAAACTCACTGCCGCAATATTGATGAAGTCGCGGCGTCGCACGCCATCTTCGATGCCTGCATTGAGTTCGGATTCACTGGCCATTCGACTGCCCTTGCATGGGTGAACTGACAAAGTTCTCGGAAAGTCGGGCCGCCCTGCAGCGCGCACACGAAAGGACGCGCCCCGGCGGCCCCTCCGGGAATTGCGGGCCTGATAGCCGCACATCCGGGGCTTGCCAACAGGCAATTTCCGCTTCTTGCGCCGCACCATCGCGTGGCCGCGAAGCCCCTCGATTCCACAAGCGTGCGCCGCTATGGCAAGGCGATGGAAATCGCCCTGTTTCAGCCGGATATCGCCGGCAATGTCGGCACGACCTTGCGTACCGCCGCCTGTTTCGGGGTGCCCGCGCATATTATCGAGCCCTGTGGTTTTCCTTTTTCCGACGGCGCGTTGAAACGCGCTGGGATGGACTATGCAGTGCGCGCCAATGTCCGCCGTCATGCCGACTGGACCAGCTTTTGCGACTGGAGCGCCGGAGCCGGACAGCGGTTGGTGCTGCTGACCACGGCGGGGGCGACGCCCCTGTCCGGCTTCGCCTTCATGCCCGATGACGTCCTGCTGCTCGGCGCCGAATCCTCAGGCGTGCCGCAATATGTCCATGATGCGGTGGCGGCGCGGGTCGCGATTCCGATGCGAACCGGCTTTCGCTCCTTGAATGTCGCGGTCGCGGCTGGCATCGCGCTCGCCGAAGCGCTCAGGCAAACGAAAGGCTTTCCGGCATGATCTCGCTCGATCCGCAACAACAGACGGCGCGCAGTTGGTTCGAATCGCTGCGCGACCGCATCTGCGCCGAATTTGAAGCGATCGAGGCCGAAGCGGGCAGCGACGCGCGCTTTGCCTATACGCCATGGGACCGCGAGGCCGACGGGCTGGCGCCGGGTGACGGCGGCGGCGGCGTGCGCGGGGTGATGACGGGCAAGGTGTTCGAGAAGGTCGGCGTGAATGTGTCGACCGTCGGCGGCCAGTTCGCCCCCGATTTCGCCGCATCGATCCACGGCGCCGGCGAGGATCCCAGCTTTTTCGCGACCGGGATCAGCCTGGTGGCGCATATGGCGAACCCGCATGTCCCCGCGGTGCATATGAACACGCGCTTCCTGGTCACGACGAAGCGCTGGTTCGGCGGCGGCGCCGATCTGAACCCCCCGATTCCCTACGCGCAAGACACCGACGCATTTCACGCGCGGCTGCGCGCCGCCTGCGCGCCTTTCGGTCCCGAGGTTTACGAACGTTATGCCAAATGGGCCGAAGATTATTTCTATATCCCGCACCGCGGCGTCCACCGCGGCGTCGGCGGCATCTTTTACGATCATCTCGAGTGCGGCGACGATGCGGAGTTCGATCGCAATTTCCAGCTGACCCAGGCGGTCGGCGAGGCGTTCCTCGACGTCTTTCCGCAAATCGTCCGGCGCCGGATGAACCAGAGCTTCAGCGACGCCGACCGCGAAGAACTGCTGATCTGGCGCGGCCGCTATGCCGAATTCAACCTGGTTTATGACCGCGGCACATTGTTCGGGCTCAAGACCGGCGGCAACATCGACGCGATCCTGATGAGCCTGCCGCCGCTCGCCAAATGGAGCTGAAATACAAAAGGGCGCCCCGGTACCGGCGCGCCCTTTCGCTGCCTCGATAATCAACGCCTCAGGTGAAGACCTGGCTCACATCGTCCTGCCCCAGCGCGCGATAGATACCGGCGGGAATGGCGACGGTGAAATAAGCCATCGGGATGCTGATCAGCACAGTCATCAGGATCACCGTGCCAAAGCCGGGAACCCCGCCGCCCATCACCATCGATTGGAAAGCCGAACCGACGATCAGCCCCAGAATGATGGCGATCACCAGGATCACGGCGCCGATCAGCAGGAAATAGCCGGCGATCCGCCATTGGCCTTCGGACGTCATTGCCCAGCTGCGCTTCATCGCTTCAAACGGCAGATATTCCTCGCGGTCCGCCATCGACGGTGCGGTGCAGCACAGCCGCGCCGCCAGCCAGAGCAAAAGCACAGCGACCAGCACCATGATCAGGACACCAATCCCGCCGCCCGCGCCGCTGCCCATCATCGGCGCCATCGAACTGAGCGCGAACGAGCCGAACACCGCGAGCAGCAGGAACAGGATTGCCAAAAAGCCGAACAGCGCCGGGTACATGATGACGAAACACAGCATCAACAACAGGATGAACGGCAACGCCACCCACGGCGAGATCGCATAAGCGAGCAGCCCTGCGACGATCAGCGTTCCGATCAACAGCCCGACCAGCACCAGCGCCGCGATCATGCCAAAACGCAAACCGCCCGCCAGATCGTCGGCGTTCGACCCGAGGCCGAGCCGCCACGAGGTGAAATAGCTGCCGAACTGCAGCACATAGGACAACAGCGACACGACAAGGATGCCCATGCCCATGCCGGCCATCATCGACGGATCCGCCATCATCGCCGGGTTGAGCGCGTTGGCCATCGGATTGCCGACGATGACCCACTGCAGCACAAGCGGAATTATGATGCCGACCGCGATCAGCGCGATCGCATGATTGGCGGCGTGGCCACTGAAAAAACTGGTCGCACTGGACCAGGCCTGACCGATACTGAACCGATTCATTTTCGTTTCTCCCCCTATCGAAACCAGTGATTTCCGCTCAAACGACCCCTCTTATCGAAATGTCTCCTGCGCCCCCGCCATCGACAACTGGCGATAGGTGGCGCCGGTGATCGCCAGCGACACCAGCGAACCGATCGTGCCGACGATCGCCTCGACCAGCCCGACGATCATCTTGCCCGCCCCCTCGCCGCTTCCGGCAACGATGCCGATCACGCCGCCGATGATCAGCGCCGCGATCACGAACACGATGATGACCAGGAACATGAACAGGAAAATGCGCCAGCCATTGCCCTTGGTCACCGCCAGACTGCCTTGCACCGCCGAAAGCGGATTATAGACCGTCTGGTCGGCGATGATCGGCGATATGACCGCAAAACGGCCCCAGAAATAGGCCGCCAAACCGACAAACAGGATCAGCCCCACAACCAGCAGCAACCCGCCGCCGACACCGCCAAGGGCGATACCCGGCAACAGCAACAGCAGTACCGCCGCGCCGAGCATGCCGATTAGCAACAGCTGCACCGCGATCATCGTCGGCACCATTTTCAGCGCGAAAATCAGCGCGTCGCCGACACTTGTGCCGGTCCGCGACAGCCAGAGCCGCAGGATGCCGACGCCGCCCACCGCGGCAATCACCCCGATCAACAGCTGATAGGGCAACATTTCGCGTCCCATTTGCTGGAACGCCGCCATGATCTGGTCCATCGACGCCCCCGCCGCAGGCTCGATCGGCGCCGGGCCAAACCAGCTCATCGCCAGATTGGGCAGGAACAGAAACACCGCGGCGATCGTGCCGGTCAGGGGCAGATGCGAACGCAACAGGACCATAGAGTCGTCCCATGCCGCGCCCATGTCGAATTTTACCATTGATACCCCGTCATTTTTTGTGCCCGATTGAGGGGAAAGTGACGATCTTCGCGCCCGATGTCCAGCCCCGTCGCCGCGGCACCATTCGCCGCCCCTTGCGCGCGGCGTCCCGGCAAGGCAGGAAGCCGGCGCGATGCCCAGCCTGCCGCCTCCCCAATGGATCCTGTCCACCGGCCTGACCGACTATGCCGCGGCGCTGGCCGACATGGACGCGCGGGCGGCCGCGATCCACGCCGACAGCGGCGACGAACGGATCTGGCTGCTCGAACATCCGCCGCTCTACACCGCCGGAACCAGCGCCGATCCCGCCGAACTTCTCGATCCGCGCTTCCCCGTTTATGACGCGGGCCGCGGCGGACGTTATACCTATCATGGCCCCGGCCAGCGCGTCGGCTATGTCCAGCTGGACCTGTCGCGGCGCGGGCGCGACGTGCGCGCCTATGTGTCGGCGCTCGAAGGCTGGGTGATCGATGCGCTGGCACTGCTGGGGGTCGAGGCGCGGCGTGCCGAGGGTCGCATCGGCATCTGGACCGACGACCAGAACGGCCGCGAGGCAAAGATCGGCGCGATCGGGGTGCGGGTGAAGCGCTGGGTGACGCTGCACGGATTTTCGCTCAACGTCGCGCCTGACCTCACGCATTTCGGCGGCATTGTTCCCTGCGGCATCGCCGAATTTCCCGTCACCAGCCTCGCCGCGCTCGGCAAGTCGGCGTCCTTCGCCGACGTCGATGCCGCACTCGCCCACGCCCTGCCCGCCTTTCTCGACAAGCTGAGGCCGAGCGATTAGGAACGGCGCATGATCCGCAATATTTCCGCTTCGCTTCTGCTCCTTGCCCTCGCCGCCTGCGGCAGCGGCGACCCCGCGGGCAAATCGACCACCAAGCTCGACGCGGTCGAGGTGCAGCCGGGATCGGTCAGCGATTCGATGATCATCCTCGATGACGCCACCGTCGACGGCACCGCGGTCGACAACAGCGTTCCCGACGACGGCACCAGAAAAGAGACGGCAAAGTCTGACGCCGACAGTCCGGAGGAAGAAACCCCCGACGCCGAAGAGGAAGAAAATCCCGACGCCGTCCCCGTCCCCGCGCTGAAAAAGGCGATCACCACCGACGCCCCCGCCAAAAAGGGCGATTAGCGCGGTTCAATGGAAACCATCCCGCCCCTTCAGGGGAGGGCAGCGAGACTTGTCAGTTTGCTGGCTTAGTCACCGCGGGTGGGGTCCATCGGCCTAGCACTACGCCGACAGACCCCACCCCAACCCCTCCCCTGAAGGGGAGGGGGTTAAATGCCTAACGCAGCCCCAGGCTTTTGTGGGCTTGCAGCGACAGCCGCCAGCGCGGATCGGCCATCACCAGGTCGATGCACTGCTGCACATTGTCGGCCGCGTTCGGATCGTCGAGCGGCTGGACCAGCCGATGGGTGAAGGCCAGCGCCGCCAGCCGCGCGACGTCGCTGCCCGGCTGCGGCCACACCAGCTTCAGTTCGTCGCCGCTGATCTGGACTAGGTCGCTGCCCGCCTTGGGGCTGACGCAAATCCAATCGATGCTGCGCGGCACCGCCAACGTCCCGTTGGTCTCGATCGCGATCGTAAAGCGCTGCGCGTGGAGCGCATCGATCAGCGCCGCATCGACCTGCAACATCGGTTCGCCGCCGGTCAGCACGACATAACGATCGTCGCCGCCCTGCCCCCAGCTTTCGGCGATCACCGCCGCGAGCGCCGCCGCGCCACGATATTTGCCGCCCAGCGTCCCGTCGGTGCCGACAAAATCGGTGTCGCAGAATTTGCAGATCGCTTTGGCGCGATCCTGCTCGCGCCCGGTCCATAAATTGCACCCGGCAAAACGGCAGAACACCGCCCGGCGCCCCGCCTGCGCGCCTTCGCCTTGCAGGGTCAGGAAAATCTCTTTGACCGCGTATGTCACCGGTCAGGCGCCAACGGCATAGCGCGTCGGGTCGGTCAGCCCCGCGTCGGCAAAGCCTTTGCTCCGCAAGCGGCAGCTGTCGCAATATCCGCAATGCAGCCCCGCGGGCGTCGGATCGTAACACGACCAGCTCATCCCCGCGTCCATGCCCAGCCGCGCCGCTTCCGCCGCGATGTCGGCCTTGGTCATGTGCTGAAGCGGCGCGTGGATGTGGAAATCGACGCCCTGGTCGCCATCGCGGGTCGCGAGCCGCGCCAGATCTTCAAACCCGGCGATGAAATCGGGCCGACAATCGGGATAGCCCGAATAATCGAGCGCATTGACCCCGATGACGATGTCCTGCGCCCGCCGCGCTTCGGCCAGCCCCAGCGTCAGCGACAGGAAGATCAGGTTGCGCGTCGGCACGTATGTGACCGGCACATCGCTGCCGACGCCGTCCTTTGGCACGTCGATGTCGGCGGTCAGCGCCGAACCGCCGAAGCGGCGCAGGTCGAGCGGCAGGACGATATGTTCGGCCGCGCCGACCTCCGCCGCGATCCGTGCCGCCGATTCCAGTTCGACGCGGTGGCGCTGATTATAGTCGATCGTCAGCGCGATGATGCGCGCCCCGGCCTCGCGCGCGAGCCCCGCGCACACCATCGAATCGAGCCCGCCCGACAACAGGACGATCAGGGTTTTTCCAGCTACATCGTGCATCGGCGCCCGATACGCCCGCTCTGATAGCGGCGCAAGGGGCCGCCTGCTGCGGCGCACCAAAAGAAATGGGCCGCGCGACGTTGGTCACACGGCCCAGTGCGGCATGTAAGCCGTTAGGGAGAAGGACACACATCGGTGTGTCACCCCTCCCGATTACGGCAAGATGGTTACCATCCGGTTAGCGCCGCAACGCCTTTCAGCACGGCCCCGCGCGGCGCGCTTCGATCGCCTGCGAAAAGGGTTTGCCGTCGGCAATGCCCTGGGTGTCGATCTGGACCAGCCGGTTTGTTTCGCTGCGGATGCTGGTGCGGCCGTGGCCGGCGCCAGGGCAGGTGTAATGCACCGTGACCGAATTCGGCGTGTCTTCGATAATATAACGCGAACAATTGGCCCGCGGATGCTGAACCTGGATCATCCGGCGCGCATCGCCGACGCAAACGGTCTGCAACACCGCGTCGCTGCCGCGTTCGCGCAGCTGCCAGCTGCCCTTTTCCAGCCGGTCGAGCATCGCCAGCGACGGCGCCTGCGCTGGCACCGCCGTAGCGCCCGCCAGAGCGGACGCGGCGAGCGAGCATCGCAAAAGGGAAGAAAAGATCGCCATGTTCACCTATCCATCGGACGCCCGAGCGCGGGCGGGAATGCGACCCCGTTTCGATGGAGATAACAATCGCGCACGGGCATTTCAACCGCTTGGCGCTGGACTAGACCGTTTCGCCGTCAATTCGGCACAGAAATCTCACCCAGCGGGATGGGGAAAATGCGCGAGCAGAAGGCGCAATCGACGACGATCTGTCCGTTTTCGTCGGCCATATCCACCCGCTCGGTTTCCGGAAACTGCGCGAGCACACCAGCGAAATAATCGGTGCTGCAACGGCAACCACGCGACACTGCGGCACCCGGCTCGACCCGCACCTCATCCTCATGGAACAGCCGCCACGCCAGCGTTTCCAGCGAATGGGCGGGGTCGGTCAGCTCCTCAGGCTTCAACGTCGCGGCAATCGTCCGCGCATGGTCCCATTCGGGATTGTCGTGGCGGACGTGCAGCCGGTCGCGGCCGACCTCGCCCTCGGGCAGATGCTGGAGCAGCAAGCCGCCAGCGACGCACCCCGCCTCGGCATCGTGCCGCGCGGCCAGGCGGATCAGGCTCGAAATCTGTTCGGACTGCTCGAAATAATGCTCGGCCGCCTCGCCGATCGACGCGCCTTCGAGCGGGACGATGCCCTGATAACGCTCCGCCGTCGCCGTCTGGTCGAAAGTGATCGCCAGAAAACCCTCGCCGAACAGCGCGAACAGCGTCGGGTCGGGACCGACCTCCGCTAGCCGCTCGGCATCGAATTTCAAATAACCGCGCAGCTCGCCGCCGCGATAATCGCACACCAGCAATTCGACGGGGCCACCGCCGGTTTGCGCCTGCAACGTCATCTGCCCGCCATCGGCCTTCAGCGTCGAGCCGAGCAGCACGGTCAGCACCAGTGCTTCGGCGAGCAGCTTCTCGGCCACCGGCGGGTAGCTGTGCGCCGCCATGATCGTATTGAGCACGGGTCCCAGCCGCACAAACCGTCCGCGCACATGACGCGCGGCGATCGTGAAGACCAGGGGCTGGTCGAACCAGGTTTCGATGATTTCGTCGCTCACAATTCCGAACTCACAGCTTGCCCAGCGCCCACAGCAGGATCGATTTCTGCGCGTGGACGCGGTTCTCGGCTTCGTCCCAAACCCGCGAATGCGGCCCGTCGATCACCGCATCGACCACCTCGTCGCCGCGATGCGCGGGCAGGCAGTGCAGGAAGATCGCGTCACCCTTGGCGCCCGCCATCAACCGCTCATCGACCTGGAACGGCGCCATCGCCGCGACCTTGTTATGGGCATGGTCCTGCCCCATCGACACCCAGGTGTCGGTGACGACCAGATCGGCGCCCGCGACCGCGGCGCGCGCGTCGGCGATGACGTCGATGCGAACGCCCTTGGCACGCGC
Organism: uncultured Sphingopyxis sp.; assembly: GCA_964502035.1. GTDB lineage: Bacteria > Pseudomonadota > Alphaproteobacteria > Sphingomonadales > Sphingomonadaceae > Sphingopyxis. Next base: position 42,598 of record CAZCUW010000008.1, read on the forward strand.
CGCCTCGACGAACGAGGCATCGGGCTCATACCCCTGCGGACAACCGGCGCGGACGTTGAAACCGAACAGCCCCGCCGCCTCGATCAGCGACGACAGCACGTTGTTGCCGTCGCCAAGCCAGGCGAGTTCCAGCCCCGGCAGTGCCTTGCCCTGTTCGACGATCGTCAGCAGGTCGGCGACGATCTGGCACGGATGCGACAGGTCGGTCAGGCCGTTGATCACCGGCACGCTTGCATATTCGGCCAGCTCCTCGATCTTGGCATGATCGTCGGTGCGGATCATGATCGCGTCGGCATAGCGCGACAGCACCCGCGCGGTGTCGGCGATCGTTTCGCCGCGACCAAGCTGGGTTGTCCCCGCGTCGAGGATCATCGGCACCCCGCCCAACTGGCGGATCGCGATGTCGAACGAGGCGCGGGTGCGCGTCGAATTCTTTTCGAACACCATCGCCAGCACATGGTCGGCCAGCGGCGCGTCGGCGTCGGGTTTCGCCTTCGGCCAGCCGGCGCGCGCCGCCTTGCGGTCGATCGCATCGGCGATCATCGCCGCAACGGCATCCCCGCCCGCGTCGGACAGGTTCAGGAAATTCGGCATCAGGCCCCTCCGTTCGCCGCGAACGGAATCATCAGGATTCCGGCGGCGTGTAGCTCGCCGCGCCCGCTGACAATTTCTCGACGAATTCGTCGATATGGCTCTGTTCGATGTTGAGCGGCGGCAGCACGCGGACGACATTCTCGCCCGCCGCGACGGTCAGCAGGCCGTGATTGTCGCGCAGATGCCCGACAAAGGCGCGGCTGTCCGACTTCAGCTTGAGCCCGAGCATCAACCCCATGCCGCGCACGCTTTCAAACAGATGGTCGTGGTTCGGGATCAGCTGTTCGAGCGCGCCGCGCAGCCGTTCGCCGGTCGCCTTGACCTGATCAAGGAAACCTTCCTCCAGCACGACATCGAGCACCGCCTGCCCGGCGGCACAGGCCAGCGGGTTGCCACCATAGGTCGAACCATGGGTGCCGATGACCATGCCGCGCGCGGCCTTTTCGGTCGCGAGGCATGCGCCCATCGGAAAGCCGCCGCCGATCCCCTTGGCGCTCGCCAAGATGTCCGGGGTGACGCCAAATTCCTGATAGGCATAGAGCGATCCGGTGCGGGCGACACCGCACTGGACTTCGTCGAACACCAGCATCAGGTCGCGGTCGTTACAGATGTCGCGCAGCCCCTGCAGGAACGGCTGCGACGCGGGGCGGATGCCGCCCTCGCCCTGAATCGGTTCGATCAGGAAACCCGCCGTATTGTCGTCGACCAGATCGAGCGCGGCGTTCAGATCATCGAACGGCGCGTAGGCAAAGCCGGGGAGCAGCGGATCGAAACCCTTGCGCAGCTTTTCCTGATTGGTCGCCGAAATCGTCCCCAATGTACGCCCGTGGAACGCGTTGTTGAAGGTGATCAGATTATGCTTTTCGGGATTGCCCGCGCTCGAATGATAGGCGCGCGCGGTCTTGATCGCACATTCGACGGCTTCGGCGCCCGAATTGGTCAGGAACACCGTGTCGGCAAAGGTGTTATCGACCAGCCGCGCCGCATAAGCCTCACCCTGCGGGCTGCCATAGAGGTTCGACACATGCATCAGCGTCGCCGCCTGATCCTGAATCGCCTTCGTCAGATGCGGATGACCATGGCCGAGCAGGTTGACGGCGATGCCGCTCGCGAAATCCAGATAACGCTCGCCGCGCTCGCCGAACAGATAGGCACCCTCGCCGCGCACCGGACGCACACCGCACCGGGGGTAAACGGGCATCAGCGGCGTGATCGACATGGCAGGCACCTTTCAGGCAAAAGTAAAAAGGCGACCCGTGCGCGGGCCGCCCTTGGTCGGACCGACCCTATACTGCCGCAGCGCAAGGTGCGTCAACACAGGCTCACACGGTGCAACCAAGCAAAGGCGCTTGCGTTCGCGGTGGATGAAACCCCAGCTTTGGCCTCTTCTTATTGCCCTCCCCACCCTCACCGGCTGCAGTGCCTTGCCGCGCGATGCGTCGGGGACCAGCGAGCGGATGACGCGGACCGGCGAAATGCGGGTCGTGGTCCTGCCCACGACTCCCGACGCCGCACCGGCGCTCACGGTGCTCGGCAGCTATGCAAAGCGTCACGACGCGCGGCTGACCCGCGCGTCCGGATACGGCGAACATGCCCTGCACTGGCTGGAGGAAGGCAAGGTCGATGCGGTCGTCGGTCATTTCGCCAAGACATCGCCGTGGCAGGCCGAGGTCGCGCTATCCAAACCTGTTGGGCGCCGCGAACCCCATGATGCCACGCAGCCGGTTCTCCGCATCGCCCGGCGCAACGGCGAGAACGCGCTCATCCTCGCAACCGACCGCGCGATCGCCGAGATGACGAAATGAGCCTGCACGGCGGTATTCCCTCAGCGATCGCCGCCGACGTGCGGCACGGCGAGCGGCTCGAATGGTGGACGCTCGGCTGGACGACGAGCGTCGTGATCGTCATGGGGCTGGTCATGGGCAGCAGTCAGGCGATGAAGGCCGCAGTGATCGAGGATCTGCTCAGCCTGATCCCCGCGGTCGTTTTCCTGCTGTCCACCCATTGGGAACGCAAGCATTCCGATCCGCGCTTCCCTTTCGGCTATCGCCGCGCCAACAGCCTTGCCTTTCTGGTCGCCGCCACGGCGTTGCTCTCGGTCGGCGGCTTCCTCGCTTATGAAAGCGTCACGACGCTGGTGCAGCAGGAGCATCCGACCGTCGGCGGCATTACGCTGTTTGGCCACACGGTCTGGCTCGGCTGGCTGATGATCGCCGCGCTCGCCTATTCGGTGGTGCCGCCGATGATCCTCGGTCATCTGAAGCACCCAATCGCGACCCGTATCCGCGACAAGGTGCTGCACACCGATGCGCTGATGCAAAAGGCCGACTGGCAGACGGGGCTTGCCGGCATCGCCGGAATTATCGGCATCGGCCTCGGCTGGTGGTGGGCCGACGCTGCCGCGGCGCTGTTCATTTCGCTGTCGATCATCAAGGACGCGACCGGCGCGCTGGAAAAAGCCGTTGCTGAACTGCTCGACGGCACCCCGCGCGCGCTTGATTCCAACGATATGTCCGAGGACGCTGAACGGTTGACCACGGCACTCGAAGCGCATTTCGGCGACGTCGAGGTCCGGTTGCGCGAGACGGGCCGCTATATTGCCGCCGAAGTCGATTGTGCATCGCCGAAGGTGATCCCGACCGCCGAAGACCTGCTCGGCAAGGAACTGGCTTGGCGGCTCGCGAGCCTGACGTTCCGACCCATATGACATCTCGTCATTGCGAGCGAAGCGGAGCAATCCAGAGTGTGACAAGCCGCTCTGGATTGCTTCGCCTCGCTCGCAATGACGAACTACTCAAATCGACCGCGCCGCTTCCATCGTCAGCGCCAGCGAATGTTTGCGCGCGTCATGGTCGTACATCGACGATGCGATGACCACCTCGTCGACGCCCGTCCGCGCGACAAACGCCCGCAACCCTGTCGCGATATCATCGACCGTCCCGACCGCCGAGCATTGCAGCACATGATCGAGGATCGCGCGCGCGTTCGGCGGCAGGCTGTCCTTATAGCCCGCCAGCGGCGGCTTCATCTTGCCCGGGTTGCCGGTGCGCAGCGCGACGAACGCCTGCTGCTGTGAAGACGCCAGCAGTTCGGCCTCCTCGCGCGTATCGGCGGCAAAGGCGTTGAACGCCGCGGCAGCATAAGGCTCCGCGAGCTGCGCCGAGGGTTTGAACTGGCGCCGGTAAATTTCTAGCGCCTCGTCAAGCGCGTCGGGCGCGAAGTGGCTGGCGAAGGCATAGGGCAGCCCCAGCATCGCCGCGAGCTGCGCGCCAAAGGTGCTCGACCCCAATATCCACAGCGGAACATGCGTCCCTGCCCCTGGCACCGCCGAGATGCCAAGCTGCTCGTCGCCGGCCAGAAAGGCCCGCAGTTCCAGCACATCCTGCGGGAACTGGCGTTCGTCGCTGGCGAGGGTACGCCGCAGCGCGTGTGCAACGCGCTGGTCGGATCCCGGCGCGCGCCCGAGCCCCAAGTCGATGCGGCCGGGGAACAAGGCTTCGAGCGTTCCGAACTGTTCGGCGATGACCATCGGCGCGTGGTTCGGCAGCATGATGCCCGCCGATCCGATCCGGATCGTCGATGTCGCCTGCCCGATATGCGCCAGCACGACCGCGGTCGCCGCGCTCGCGATCCCCGCCATGCCATGATGCTCGGCAACCCAATAGCGCCCATAGCCAAGCGCCTCGGCGTGGCGTGCCAGATCGGCGGCGTTGGCGAGCGATCCAGCGATCGTGCCGGTGTCGGTGACGGGCACGAGGTCGAGGAATGAAAGTTTCGTCATGCAACGGATATGCGGTGGCGGGCGACGAGGTTCAACCTCTCTCCGTCATTGCGAGCAAAGCGAAGCAATCCAGGGCGTGACAAGCCGCTCTGGATTGCTTCGCTTTGCTCGCAATGACGTGGCGTTGTCACGCCCGCTCATCCTTGGTCGAATCCATCACCACATAGGTGCTGATCGAATGCACTTGCGGCAGCACACCCAGCACTTCGGTGTGGAAATGCTTGTACGCCGCCAGATCGGCGGTCTCGATCCGCAGCAGATATTCGATCGCGCCGGTGATATTGTGGCATTCGCGCACTTCGGGCGCGCCCGCCATCGCCGCCTCGAAATCCGCCTGCGCCTTCTTGGTGTGGGTTGACAGCCCGACGGTGACATAAGCGAGAAAGGTCAGTCTCAGCTTCGCCGGGTCGATCTTGGCGCGATAGCCGGTGATCACCCCGCTCCGTTCCAGTTCCTGCACCCGCCGCAGGCAGGCCGAGGGCGACAACCCGACGCGCTCGGCGAGTTCGAGGTTCGAGATTCGCCCGTCTTGCGCCAGTTCGCGCAATATCTTGCGGCCAATATCATCCATCTTGCTCATAGATTGCATATGATAGGCGATAAGCGCCATAATTTGCAACCCGCGCACCGCTGAAACACGTTATGTTGCACGCATGAACCAGACCACGCTCCTCGCGCTCTCCGCCTTCGCGCTTGTTTCGTCGATCACGCCGGGGCCGAACAACATGATGCTGATGGCGTCGGGCGCCAATTTCGGCCTGCGCCGTACCGTGCCGCACGCGCTCGGGGTCGGGTTCGGATTTACGCTGATGATCATCCTCGTCGGGCTCGGGCTGATGGGATTGTTCGACCTGTTCCCGGTGCTGAACACAATCCTCAAGGTCGTAAGCGTCGCCTATCTGCTGTGGCTCGCGTGGAAGATCGCCAATGCCGCCGCCCCCGACACCGCCAGCGGCGCGCGCGGCAAGCCGATGACCTTCGTTCAGGCGATGCTGTTCCAGTGGGTCAATCCCAAGGCCTGGTCGATGGCGCTGACCGCAATCGCGCTTTACGCGCCCGACCGCAATCTGGGCGCGGTGCTGCTGGTGGCGGTGGTCTTTGGCCTGATCAACCTGCCCTCGACCAGCCTGTGGGCGGTGATGGGTCAGGCGCTGCGCGGCTGGCTGTCCAGCCCGGCGCGACTGCGCGCCTTCAACTGGACGATGGCGGCCTTGCTCGTCGGATCGCTCGCGCTGCTGATCTGATTGCAAGGTTGCGATCCGCAACCTATGCACGGCGCTCCCTTCCGCTGACCGGAGAACCGAACCATGCCAAGCCGCCGCCTGGGCCAGAGCGCCATCCATGTGTCCGACATCTGCATGGGGACGATGACCTTTGGCAGCCAGACCGACGAGGCCGCGGCGTTCCGCATCCTCGACCGCTGCTTCGACGCCGGGATCAATTTCTACGACACCGCCGAGGGCTATCCGGTGCCGCCCGACGTCAAATGGGTCGGCCGCACCGAAGAAATCGTCGGCCGCTGGCTGAAGACCAAGCCGCGCGACGCGATCATCCTCGCGACCAAAGTGTCGGGGCCGAGCCATGTATGGTTCAAATCGCCGTGCCGAAATGGCATGACCGCGCTCGACCGCAAGAACATCTTCCAGGCGATCGACGACAGCCTGACGCGGCTGCAGACCGACTATGTCGATCTCTACCAGACCCACTGGCCCGACCATGACGCGCCCTATGACGAGATCATGGACGCGCTCGACGAGCTGGTCCGCGTCGGCAAGGTCCGCATCCTCGGCTGCTCGAACGAAACCAGCTGGGGGCTGATGAAATCGCTCGCCGCGTCGGAAAAACTGGGCGTGGCGCGCTATCACACGATTCAGAATAATTTCAGCCTCAACAACCGCCGCTTCGAGGACGAGCTGAAGCAGGTGTGCCGCCAGGAAGGCGTCAGCCTGATCCCTTATTCGCCGCTCGCCGGCGGGGTGTTGTCGGGCAAATATCAGGACGGGGCAGCCCCCGAGGGCGCGCGTTTTTCGCGCTATCTCGCGATGGAAGGGCGGCAGGCCGCGATGGGCAAGCGCTTCGTCAATGAAAAGAGCCTTGCTGCGACCGCGCGCTATCTGCAGATCGCCGCCGATGCCGGGCTGCACCCGGTGACGATGGCGACCGCCTGGTCGAAACAGCATGACTTCGTCGCCTCGACGATCGTCGGGGTCAGCGCCGAAGATCAGGTCCAGCCGATCCTCGACGCGATGGAGCTGGTGCTGGAGGGCGATATGATGACCGCGCTGCATCGGGTGAGCAAGGACATCCTCTATCCGATGGGCTGACCGGCTTGTGCAGCCCGCCGGGCCTGCTAATCTTCGCTCGAAACCACCGAAAAGGAACTCCAATATGCTACCCGTCCGCCGCGCGTTTTTTGCCCTCGCCGCCTTTGCCGCCGTCATCGGCACCGCGCATGCCGCGAACCCGGTGATGTTCCGCGACGCCGGTTGCGGCTGCTGCCTCAAATGGCTCGAACAGGTGAAGGCGTCCTTCGGGCAGAAGGCGGTCATCGTCAATTCGCCCGACATGAATGCCATCAAGGACAAGCAGGGCGTGCCGCAGGCGCTGCGCAGCTGTCACACCGTGCTGGTCGGCGGCTATGTGATCGAGGGGCATGTCCCCGCCAAGGAAATCGCCCGCCTGCTCCGCGAAAAGCCCAAGGGCGTCAAAGGCCTGGCGGTCGCCGGGATGCCGACGGGCTCGCCCGGCATGGAATATGGGGGTCGCCGCGACGCGTATAAGGTCATGACCTTCGGCACTGGCGGCCAGCGCGTTTATGCGAGCTATGCGGCGAGCGGCGGCGCCAAGGCGCGCTGAGCGCAATAAGTTCTTAGATCACCCAAATTCGTCATTGCGAGCGTAGCGAAGCAATCCAGAGTGGCGTAAACCGCCCTGGATTGCTTCGCTGCGCTCGCAATGACGGCCAAGCCTATGACTACAAACTCGCCTTGAACAATTCCAGCATCCGCCCCCACGCCTTCTCGGCCGCCGCTTCATTATAAGCGCGTCCGTCGGGCGGGCACCAACCGTGCATCGCGCCTTCATACACCTCGACCTCATGCCACTGCTTGCGCGGCTCCAACACGGCCTTGAGCAAGATTTTTTCGTTCGGCGCTTCCTTGTCGTCATTATCGGCAATCGCGAACAAATAACCGGCCCTGGTGCCGGGGATCAGCAGGTGCGGGCTGTCGGGCTTGTCCGTTCCCACCCCGCCGCCATGGAAACTCGCCGCCGCGCCGACGCGGTCGGGCTTCAGCGCCGCGGTATAGATCGTCATCGGCCCGCCCATGCAATAACCGGTGGTGGCCAGCTTGCGCCTCGCATCAACCTCTTTCTGCGCGTCGAGAAAGGCGAGATGCGCGATTGCGTCGGTCTCGACGACCGGCTTGGTCAGTTGCTTCAGATACCCGAACAGCTTTTCGCGCACCGCGGGATTGCCCCAATCATTCGCGGCATCGACGACCGGCGATTTCTGCCAGCGGTAAAAGGGATTGACGCACAGCACCGCATAACCCTCGCCCGCCAGCCGGTCGGCCATCTGGCGAAAGGCGGGGCGCAGGCCGCGAATGTCGGGCCAGATCAGCACGCCCGGATGTTTGCCGCTTACAGGAGCGACGAAATAGGCGTCGCAGCTGCCGTCCGCCGTCTTGATCTCGACGTCGCGGCCCTTCACCGGCTTGCCCGCCATCGCCCGTGCCGGCAGCGCCGCGATCAGCGCGCCGGCCCCGGCCCATGCGGCAAAGCTGCGGCGACCGACGGCCATCCCGGCGCGGTCCAGATCGGCTTCGGTATGTTCGGTGCACATGGCTCTCTCCTCGACGCCGCGAGAAGCTAATCCAGGGCTGACCGATAGAACAGCGGTATCTGAATTGCCCGCCATCGGCCGCGACGTCGGTCAAACGAGCGCAGCCACCGCGTCAAAGCTCAACGCCACATGATGCACCCCCACCGCGCGCAGCCCTTCGCCATGCAACGCGCGATCGACGATATGCCCGGCGCCGCAAAAGCCGACGACGGTCATCCCCGCCGCCAAAGCCGCCTCTGCCCCGGTCGGCGAATCCTCGATCGCAAGGCAGCGCGCCGGATCGACGCCCAGCCCCCTGGCCGCGGCAAGATAGATGTCGGGAAACGGCTTGCCGCGATCCCAGCCGTCGGCACTGTACACATGCCCCGCGAAATGATGGTCCAGCCCGAACAATCCGAGCGCCCAGGCGATATATTCGGCGCGGCTGGACGAGGCGATCGCGCGCGGCATTGATCCCAGCCCGGCGAGGAAATCGGCGGCGCCGGGGACGGCGGTGAATCCCTCCATGAAGCGGCCCCGCGCCCGTTCCCGGTGCTGCTCGCGAAAATCGATCGGCAGCGTGCGCCCGAACCGCGCCTCGATCCGCCGCTGGGTCTCCTGCCAGTTATGGCCATAATAATCGCGCAGGCACTCGTCATAGGTCGCGGGCATCCCGATCGCGGTCAGGCTTTCGGCGAGCGACTGGTTCGCGCGCACCTCGCTGTCGGCGATGACGCCGTCGAAATCGAAAATGATCGCAGAGAAGTTCATCAGAATCCTACAATCTTCATACTTCGCACCTAGAGCCCCGACCAACAGGAGACATCGACATGAAATTCATCGAGCTCAAGTCGCGCGGCGGCAATTATCTGGTCGTCGCCGAAAATGTCGCCTGGCTCCGCGACTATGAAAATGGCCAGACCCAGGTCGGCATGGTCGGCGGCGCGCCGCTGCTGGTGGCGGGCAAGATCGAGGACATCGCGGCGTCGATCCTGGCGCAGGCGAATGCCAGGGCGTAAAGACGGCAGGTCGCGGTATCGACGCGTCACAACGGCTTGATCGTTGGAGCAATTGACAACACCGCGTGCCGATGGTATTTACTCCAACATGAAGGCTGTCTCGATCTTGCGGGAACGCATATCGCTCGACGATAACAGCTTCGTCGAACTGGTCGTTTGGAAATTGCCGCAGCCGCTCGCCGGTAGCGCGCATGATTTCAAATATCGCCTCGCCCTCGTCCGCCAGAATATCTGCGTGATGCGTTACGACAACGAGGCTGGCAAGGGCGACCATAAGCATCTGGGCGAGACCGAGGTCGATTATGCCTTCGACGGCCTTGAGCAATTGCAGCGTGATTTTTGGGCCGATGTCGAACGATGGAGAAAACCATGAAAAATATTGTCACGGTCGGTATTTCGTCGCTCAATGATGCGAAAGATCGCCTTGCCGCCGCCTTTCGCGGCGAGCCGCAGGGCAACCGGATATCGTTCCTGTCCGTCGAACAGATGTGGAAGACGTTGAGCCCGAAACGCGCCGAAATCCTGAGCATCATGGCAGGCCAAGGCGCAATGCCGATCCGTGAAGTCGCCCGCCGCGTGGGTCGCGATGTGAAGGCGGTGCATGGCGATGTTCACGCGCTGATTGATGCTGGCGTGGTCGAGCAGGCGAAGGGCGGCGTCGTGTTTCCCTATGATGCCGTGCATGTGGACTTCATGCTGGGTGAGGCGGCTTAAACATGTCCAGCCGCCAAGACATGTCGGCGGCCTATGACGCCGCATTTAACCTGCCCGCGAAGACACCCGCGAAAGCAAATGACCCAAAGAAGGCCGCGCTCGACCGCGCGCACGAGATGCGAAAATTCGAGATTGAGAATTATTGGAAACGGGCGACATATTTTTGGTCGTTCCAAGCGATCGCATTCGTGGTGTTGGGCTTGGTCGTCAGCGACGGTAAGCTGCAGGGCTCGATGCAGATCTTGCAGTTACCAGCGGCGATTGGAGCGGTGTCAGGCCTTGTTGGCTGGCTCTCGGCCGAGGGATCGAAATTCTGGCAAGAAAATTGGGAATCCCATGTCGACATGCTGGAGCCCGAAATAGAAGGACGGCTGACGCAAACGATTTGGAGTGACGGAAGGGTAAGCCATTCGGTCAGCAGGCTCAATCGAGCCTTCATGGCGACCCTGACAGGGGCTTGGGTTGTGGTTATGGCGATTCCGGCATTTGTCGCGCTGTGTCCTGCGATGTCAAACTGGATATGGCAGCACTCATCATACTTGTTGCTAGGCTCTCTCCTTCTGCTCCTCTTCATAATCTGGAGGGAGGCGAGGCAGAATTTCTCTGGCTTTATCCTGCGCCAGGAGGCTTGGATCGAGAAAGACGCTGATCGGCGCTGGAATTGGAAAAAGCACGGCGACGCGAAGGAGCAGCGGCAGTTGCTTCTCCGGCACACAAAAGCCAAGGACGCCGCCGATCCCGGCCAATAGGCGGCGCGGACTGCCTATTCAACCGTCACCGACTTCGCCAGATTCCGCGGCTGATCGACGTCCGTCCCCTTTGCCACGGCGACATGATAGGCGAGCAACTGCACCGGCACCGCATACACCAGCGGCGCGATCAGCGGGTGGACCTTGGGCATTTCGATCGTCGCCATGCAGCCGTCGCCGGCTTCGGCGATCCCTTCGGCGTCGCTGATCAGCACGACCTTGCCGCCGCGGGCCATCACTTCGTGCATGTTGCTGACGGTCTTTTCAAACAGCGGGCCGCTGGGCGCGAGGACGATGACCGGGACCGATTCGTCGATCAGCGCGATCGGGCCGTGCTTCATTTCACCCGACGCATAACCTTCGGCATGGATGTAGCTGATTTCTTTTAGTTTTAGCGCGCCCTCCATCGCCAGCGGATAGTCGGGACCGCGGCCAAGATAGAGCACGTCGCGCGCCGGGGCGACGAGATGCGCCATCGCCGCGATGTCATCGTCATGCGCTAGCGCGGCGTTGAGCGCCGCGGGTGCTTCGATCAGATGCTCGACGATCTCATGCTCGTCGGCGGCGCTGAGCTTGCCCTTTTTGAGCGCGAGATGGGCCGCGAGCGCGGCGAGCACCGCCAGCTGACAGGTGAACGCCTTGGTCGACGCGACGCCGATCTCCGGCCCCGCGTGGGTCGGCAGCAACAGGTCGGCCTCGCGCGCCATGCTGCTGGTGGGCACGTTGACGACGACCGCGATCGTCTGACCGTTCGCCTTGCAATGGCGCAGCGCCGCAAGCGTGTCGGCGGTCTCGCCCGATTGCGAGATGAACAGCGCCAGCCCGCCGGGTTGCAGCACCGGGTCGCGATAGCGAAACTCGCTCGCGACATCGATGTCGACCGGAACGCGCGCAAAGGTCTCAAACCAATATTTGGCGACCATGCCGGCGTAGAAGCTGGTGCCGCACGCGACGATGGTGATGCGGTCGATCTTGCTGAGGTCGAAATCCATCTGCGGCAGCGCGACCGTCTGTTCGAGCGGGCGAATGTAGGAGGACAGCGTCTGCGCGACCACGGTCGGTTGCTCGAAAATCTCTTTCTGCATGAAGTGGCGGTAATTGCCCTTCTCGACCGCCGCCGCGGTGACGCCCGACGTCGTAATCTCGCGCGCTACGGGGTTGTTCGCGCTGTCATAAATCTGCGCGCCATTGCGCGTGATAACGACCCAGTCGCCTTCCTCGAGATAGGCGATCTTTTGCGTCAGTGGCGCGAGTGCGAGCGCATCGCTGCCCAGATAGGTTTCGTTGTCGCCATAGCCGACAACCAGCGGCGAGCCGAGCCGCGCGCCGATCAGCAGGTCGGGATGCTGGCGAAAGGCGATCGCGAGCGCGAAGGCGCCGCGCAGCTGCGGCAGCACCGCCTGCACCGCGTCCTGCGGCGACAAGCCCGCCTCGACCTGTTCGGACACGAGATGCGCGACGACCTCGGTATCGGTCTCGCTCTCGAAGCGGCGCCCGCGCGCCTGCAACGCCTCGCGCAGCGGCTTGAAATTCTCGATGATCCCGTTGTGGACCAGCGCGACTTCGCCCGTCGCATGGGGGTGCGCGTTGCTCGTCGTCGGGGCGCCGTGGGTCGCCCAGCGCGTGTGCGCGATGCCGACCGTGCCGGGCGCGGGATTGCCGGCGAGTTCCTTGACCAGATTGCCCAGCTTGCCCTCGGCACGGCGGCGGATCAGTTCGCCATCCTGGACGGTGCAGACGCCCGCGCTGTCATAGCCGCGATATTCCATGCGCTTCAGCCCGTCGACGAGGCGATCCGCGACCTGGGCAGTGCCGATGATTCCGATAATTCCGCACATGAATTCTGGCTTTCGTTAAAGAATATAGGGGACGCGGATACCCGGCATATTGGGCGGGAAATCCTTGGTATTGCGGGTGATGAGAACGCGCCCACGGGTTTGGGCGGTGGCAAGAATAATGGCGTCTGGCGACCTTAGCCGCGGACGGTCACGGCGCAATGCCGCAGCGCGCGAGGCAATTTCGTCGTCGATTTCATCAAGACCGAAATGCGCCAGAAACGCCATCGCCTCGCTGACGACGCGCTCGTCGCCCTTGGACAGCACTTCTATCCACGCCATGCGGCTGATCCAGGGGCGGGCGCCATTGTGCGTCGCGCGTCGGATTTCCGCCCGGGCCGGCGGATAACCGGCGAGGGCATCGATGACGATGTTCGCGTCGAAAATATAGCCGCTCACTGGGCCCCCGGACTTTTGGGGGCCGGATATTTCCCGGCGATCATATCCAGATAAATTTGCCGCTGCCGATCGTCCTCGGCGTCGAACATGTCGGGCGATTCGGCGCGCACCGCCTCATAATCATCGTCCCAGGGCCGCGTCCATTCGGCGCGCCGCTGGCGATCATAGTCGTGCGGATCGATCGCAATACCGTGACGCGACCACAGCCCGAAGCCCCGTTCGATCCAGTCGCCATCGCCGTCCGCAGGCTGCGCATGATAGGCCGCAACCGCATCGCGCAGCACCGCCGCCCGGCTTTTGCCCTGTTCATGGGCGATGCGGTCGAGGCGTTTGATTTCCTCATCGGGAAGATCGGCGAGAATGCGGGTCATTGATATACTGATATCATATCATGATATCATGTCAACCATTTTGCAGATTCTTGTCGACGAACAGATAGGCAAATTGCACCGGATCGGGCGCGGTGCCGTTGCCCGCCTCGAACCGCGCCTTGCCGTCGGTCCAGATTTTCCGAATCTGCTCCGGCAGATCAGGCCCGAATTTCATCTGCTGCTCGACGATCTGCTCCCAACTGCCGGTGATGCCGAAACTCTGTTTCAGCTGCGGCACCATCGCCTGGCAATAGCTTTCGGTCGCATCGTCGAGGTGGCCGATCGCCTTCAGCACATAGGCGTCGACGAAGCGCAGAAAGGGTTTGTCGGTGTAGCGGTCGCTCATGTATTTTTCCCCGCGGCCTTCTTTTTGCGCATCGCGTCGTGAAAGCGGTCGGCCCAGCCGGGTTTGACCAATTGTTCGGCGCGGACCATGCGCAGGTCGCCATCGCCGACGTCGCGCGATACGGCACTACCCGCGGCGACAATCGCGTCGCGGCCGATGGTGACCGGGGCGATCAGCGCGCTGTTGCTGCCGATGAACGCATTTTCGCCGATCACCGTCTGATATTTGAAATAGCCGTCATAATTGCAGGTGATCGTACCCGCGCCGATGTTCGCGCCCGCGCCGATCGTCGCGTCGCCCAGATAGGTCAGGTGGTTCGCCTTGGCGCCCTTGCCCAGCACCGCCTTTTTGGTTTCGACAAAATTGCCGATCTTGGCCTGCTCGCCCAGCACCGTGCCGGGGCGCAAACGCGCGAAGGGGCCGACCTCGCAGCCGGTGCCGATGGTCGTGCCCTCGATATGGCAATTGGCGCGGATACTGACCCCGTCAGCAACGGTCACGCCGGGGCCGAAAAAGACATTGGGCTCGATCGTCACGTCGCGGCCCAGCTGGGTGTCCCACGAGAACCAGACGGTGTCAGGCGCCTTCAACGATGCGCCGCCCGCCATCGCCTCTTCGCGCTTATAGTCCTGCCATATCGCTTCGGCCGCCGCGAGTTCGGCGCGGCTGTTGATGCCCGCCACTTCGCGCGCGCCGGTTTCGACGACGGCGACGCGGCTGCCCTCGGCGATCGCGCCGGTGGCGACGTCGGGCAGATAATATTCCCCGGCGGCATTGTCGTTGCCGACCGCTTCGAGCAGGCGCCACATATCGTGCGCCGCGGCGACGATGACCCCCGAATTGCACAGATTAACCGCGCGTTCGTCGGGGCTTGCGTCCTTATGTTCGACCATCTTCGACACATTGCCGTCGGCGTCGGCGATGATCCGGCCATAAGCGGCGGTGTCGCGCGGCCGGAAACCCAGCACCGCCACCAGCGCGCCAGTGTCGAGCGGCGCGCACAGGCGCCGCACGGTGTCGGCGGTCAGCATCGGGCAGTCGCCGAAGCAGACAAGGACAAGACCATCGAAACCGGCAAGCGCTGATTTCGCCTGGAGCGCGGCATGCGCCGTGCCGAGCTGGGGATACTGAACCGCGACCAGCGCTCCGCTTGTGGCCACCGCCGCCTCGACCTGGTCGCGCTTGTCGCCGACGACGACCACCGTTTTTGCGGGGGGCAGCGCGGCAAAGCTCGCGATCAAATGGAGCAGCATCGGTCGCCCCGCGATCGGGTGCAGCACCTTGTGCAGGTCGGATTTCATGCGCGTCCCTTTGCCCGCGGCAAGGATGACGGCGGCGATCGGGCGAGCGGGCGATTGTTGGGTGGTCATGCGCGTCCCCTTGCCAGCAAATCATTGCGGTTTCCAGCACATCGCGCCATGCGCAGCCGATGAACGGATTTCCTTTTACGATCGTCGGCTTTGATCTCGATGGCACGCTGGTCGATACCGCGGGCGACCTGACCGCGGCGGTCAACCACGCGCTGAGCCTCGCCGCGCGCGCGCCGCTGACCGAGGCACAGGTGCGGCCGATGATCGGGCTGGGCGCGCGGCATATGCTCGAACAGGGACTCGCCGCGACCGGCGGCGTGCCGGGCGGCGATTTCGAGCGGCTTTACCGCGAACTGTTGCGCTTTTACGAAGCGAATATCGCGGTCCACAGCCGTCCCTTCGCGGGGCTGATCGCGGCGCTCGACCGGCTCGACGCGCTGGGGGTGAAGACCGCGGTGGTCACCAACAAGCGCGAGGATATGGCGCGCAAGCTGCTTGGCGAACTGGGGCTGGCGGACCGCATGGCGACGATCATCGGCGGCGACACGCTGGGACCGGGCAAGGCCAAGCCATCGCCCGCGCCGATCGTCGAGATGATCGACCGCTGCGGCGGCGGGCGCGCGGCGTTTGTCGGCGACAGCATCTATGACATCGTCGCCGCACAGGCCGCCGGGGTGATGAGCGTCGCGGTCAGCTTCGGCTTCCTCGACCGGCCCGCGCAGGAACTCGGCGCCGATCATGTCATCGACCATTATGACGAACTGATCCCGCTGCTCGAACGCCTCTAACGCTTCCGCCACTTGGTCCACAAATGCTTCGCCAGCAAGGCGGGCGGCATCCGCAGCCAGTGCGAGCGGATGTAAAAGGCCTGTTCGAGCAGCGGCTGCGTCACCCACCCCCAATCGTCGCGCGCGAGCAGGCGCTGGCGAAACCAGCGATCGGCGGGATCATGCCCGTCCCAGCCCGCCGGCAGCACCGCGCCGTAAAGATCACGCGACAGCCGCGCCGCACGCTGCACCGCATCCCGCAACCCATGCAGGCGTGCGCGCGCGTCCAGTCGGCCCCAGAAATCTTGATCTGCCGCGGTAAAATCGCGCGTCATCAGATTGAAATCCCACAGATTACGCAGCCCACCCTGCAAATCGCCGTCGGCCAGCATATGCGCGGCACAGTGGCACGCCATGTCGGCGGGGTTCAGCACCGCAAAACCATCCGCGCTCGCCACCGCATCGCTGACCAGCGCCAGTGCATCGGGGGTAATCCGGTGGGTGCGCGGCAGGATCGTGTGGTGGACGTCGATCATCCGGTCGCGCGACTTGTGAATCAGCGGCGGCAACTCGTGCATATGCTCGCGGTAATAGAAATCGTCATAGGGATCCGACTTGACCCATTCCCACCCGGCATTGAGCAAGGCGTTCTCCGCGCGCCGGATGTCCGACGCCAGCACCAAAATGTCGAGATCGCCGATCTGCCGCCCCGCGGCGCATGACATCCCCGCCGCCGCATAGGCGGTGCCTTTCAGCAGCACGAATTCGATCCCCAACGGTGCCAGCGCGCGCCGCGCCATCTCGGCCTCCCACAGCGCCTGTTGCTGTGCGACCGCGGCGGCGGCGCGCTGGTCGGCGAACAGCGCCGCGACGCTCGGCGGCACCATGGCTCCCGCCAGCTGGTGTGCCAGCGTCGCCAGCATCGCCTCGCTGCGCGCCACCCCGATCACCCCGTCCCAATCGCGTGGCCCAAGCGTCGCCGCGTCGCGGCGCCCGGCGAGCAGGCCGACAAAAGTCCTTACCGCGCTCATTTGGCCGCCTCGGCCCATAATTGTTCGACCAAGGCGATACCGGTCGCGCTGTCGGGATAGGAAATGCCGAACGCCGGGGTCTCGCGCACCAGCCGGGTCAGTGCCGCAAAGCCCGCCTCGCCCAGCGCGACATAGTTGGTCGATGCCTCGGTCAGCCGGACAAACGCCTCCCCCTCGCCCATCGGCTCGATCGCGGCGTCGCCGCCAAAGCGCGGGAACAGCAGCAACGCCGGGCGTGCGGGTTCGTGCATCGCCGCGATCGCATCGGCGCGCGGGATCAGGTGGCGGATGTCGCCCTTCGGCGTCCCGGCCATCAGCGGCCCGAGCCGCGCCGCATCGACCCGCGCCGCGACCGCCGCGATCGCTTCATTCTTCAGGCTGACCGCGCGCGGGAACGCCAGCGCATCGCCGCCGACCGGGTCGATCAGCGTGAACTCGTCGCCCATCAACCGCCAGTCGCCCTCGCCGAGCAGCGCCGCAAGCGTCGATTTCCCTGACCCGGACTCCCCGGACATGATGACCGAACGGCCATCCTTTGCGACCGCACTCGCATGGAGCAGCATGTGCCGCCGCCACCCCAGCGCAACCTGCAAGTTCATCCCCATCTCGGCGGCGAGCAGCCCCATCGACAAGGGCAGCGGCAGCGCGTCGGGTACGACAAAATCGCCGCCGATATGCACCGAAGGCCGCACCCAGCGCCGCCACGGGCGCGCCGCGAACAGCCGCACCGTCGCCTCGGCGGGCCGCGCGTCGTCCTGGGGATAGCCTGCGTATAATCGCTCAAGTGCGGCGATCGGTTCGACCCAGTCGCTGCCGATGCGACACTGCACGGGGCCGACCGCGATGCGGATGCTGTGCCTCACGCGCGCGCCACCAGCCCCATCGCCGCCAGCTCGCCCAGCCGTTCGGCCAGAATCGGCTGCACATCGTCGCCGCCGTCAAAGTCGAAGTGGGCGGCCAGGCGTGCCGCGAGCGTCGCCGCGTCGCAATCGTCCGCGCCCAGCGCCGCCAATATTTCGGGCATCGGCGACACCACCAGATGTGTCTGCATCGACCGCCGATCGAAGATCGCGGTCAGCTCGCCCAGCGGCTCGACGCGCAGCGCGCCCGGCGGCGCGGCGCGATAGGCGGGGTCAGGCATAATCTTCGGCGGCGGCGGTCAGCTTGGCAAGGATCGCCATCATCGTTGCGCGCTCGGCGGCGCTGATCTTGGATTCCAGCTGCGCCTCGCTCGCCAGCGCGGCAGGGACGATCGCATCGTACAGCGACCACCCGGTTGCGGTGAGCTCCAGATGATGCGACCGCCCGTCGACCTCATGCGCCTGCCGCGCGATCAATTGCCGGTCGGCCAGAGCTTTGGCGGCGCGGTTCACCGTCACCTTGTCCATCCGCGTCGCTTCGACCAGTTCGCGCTGCGTCTTGGGCTTTCCTTCGCCCAGCACCGCCATCAACCGCCACTCGGGAATCTTCAGCCCGAAACGATTCTGATATTCGGCGGCGATGCGTTCGGACAAGGCGTTCGACGCGATCGACAGGCGATAGGGCAGGAAATTGTCGAGGTTCAGTTTTTTGGCGGCCATGCGTCGTTCTTATCGCTTGTTCGCCGTCTGTGAAGCCTTCACACGCAAAGTTTCTGGAACATCCCCAGCTCCGAAATCCGTCATTGCGAGCGAAGCGAAGCAATCCAGAGTGGTTTGTCCCGCCCTGGATTGCTTCGCTTCGCTCGCAATGACGAAGAAGGGTGTCAGAATTCCACCCGCGCGCCGATCCACAAAGTCCGCGGCGTCGCGCGCTCGACGATCCCCGCCGACGAGATTGCCGCGGGGACCAGTTCGTCGAACAGATTTTCGCCGCGCGCCTCGATACGGATCGCGTCGGCGAGCCGCCACGACAGCCCGGCGTCGAGCGTCAGCGCATCGTCCAGCACCAGCAGCCCCAGATCATCCTCATTTTGTTTGCCGACATAGCGCAGCGTCGCAAAGCCGCCGAACGGGCCGTCGCCATGGCTGCGCAGCGAAACGCTGCCACCATGGCTGGCGATCTGCGCCGGACGACGCCCGTCGAGCCGCACCGCACTGCCCGACGCATCGACTTTGGCGTCGGTGAAGGCATAGGTGGCGCGCAGCGTTGCGGGGCCGATCCGCTGTTCGGCGGTCAGCTCGACACCCTTGCTGTCGATCGCGCCCAGATTCTGCCG
The DNA here is from genome assembly GCA_964502035.1 of uncultured Sphingopyxis sp. Classification (GTDB taxonomy): domain Bacteria; phylum Pseudomonadota; class Alphaproteobacteria; order Sphingomonadales; family Sphingomonadaceae; genus Sphingopyxis. The sequence goes on from CAZCUW010000008.1 coordinate 61,534, forward strand.
CTGGTTCAGGTTCGGCGCCAGCGTCACATTGGCGATCGCGTTCGTCAGATGATTGGCGAACAATGTCGCCGACAGCTTTGTATCGCCGCCGTCCCAATCGACCCCGACCTCGCCGCCCCACAACCGTTCGGGTTCGAGCGCCTCGTTCGCGGTCGTGACCTCGGCGCCGACGCGGAAGGGGCGATAAAGCTCGTTCAGCGTCGGCAGACGCCAGCCGCGATAGGCGGCGGCGCGCAGCGACAATGCGTCCGACGTCCAGCGCACCCCGGCGCGCCCGCTGCCTTCCCATCCTTGCCGGGCGGCAAAGCGGAGGTTGGTGATCGTCGAACCGCCTATATTGCGTTCGAGCCGGTATCCCTCGCCCAGCCACCAGCGATCGACGCGCCCGCTGAGCGTCCAGAGCAACCCATCGTCGGCTTCACCCGCGGTCCATTCGGCAAACGCACCAATGGTATCGCTGCTGCCGCCCGCGATGCGGTGGCGACCCGGCGTCACGCCGTTGAAGAAGAAATCCTCTTCGGTCCGCCCCGTCGTACGCCGCCAATCGGTGCCGACACGCAGCGGGTTGTTGCCGTCGATCGCCGGGCGCAACTCGAAGCGAGCTCCCAGGCCCGTGGCGGGCACGCGCTGGAAAAGGGCTGGGGCGACGCTCGCCCGGCCCGCCGCGACGCTGGCAAAACCGCTCTCCAGGTCGCGGACCTGCACATAGCCCAGTGCGAGCCATTGCGTTTGGCCCACCGGGTCATGGACGAAGCGCAGGCTGGCATCGACACCATCGACCTTGCTCGCCGTAAAATTGGTGCCGCGGTCGCGCCGGTCCGAAAAGCCGCGCAAGCTCGCCTCGATCCGACTGTTGTCGCCAGCGTCGAAGCGCAAGCGCAGGCCTAGCCCGCCTTGCTCATAAGGGGCCGCGCGATCGACGGCGCCGCGCTGGCCCTTGGCAACCGGAATGAAACCGTCGCCGCGGCTGTAACGACCATCGACCGCGACCTGTCCGTGGCCGATCTTGCCGCCGACCGACGCCGACGCGTCCCAGCCGTCGCGGCTGCCATAGGCGAGGCTCGCCTCGGCGCCCTCGGTCATCGTCGAATAGAGGCCGATCGTACCTGCGAGCGCGCCCGGTCCATCGACGCCGCTGCCGCCTCCGCGCGTCACAATGATGCCGCCGAGATTGATCACGTCATATGCCGACCAGGCAACCCAGCCGCCGAACGGATCGGACTGAGGCACGCCGTCGAGCGTCACGAGCGCCCGGCTCGACGCGTTGCCGCCGAGGCCGCGAAGCGTCGCGCCTTGGCTCGTCGGATGCGCCGAACGGCCATCAGACCGACGGAACTGAACGATACCGGCTTCGTCGCGCAAACGGTTCTCGACCCGCGCACCGAGGCCGGGATCGATGTCGGCGATCAAGGTCGACCCTTGAACCTTGTCGCTGTCGGAGGGGCTGAGGGCGCCGCTGCCGTTCACGACGATCGTCTGCGGCGGCAGGCGCGCCCAATTGACACAGCAAATCTCTTCGTCTGCCGCCTCGGCCACGTCCTCCTGTGCCATCGTCGCCACCGGCAACGCCAGCGCAGCTACGCCGATCAGCAGGCGGATCACGCCGTCTTGACCGCGTCGGGATGCGCCCTTTGAAACGCCTCCAGTTCCAAACACGCGGCGTCGATCGCGACCAGCCGCGGATAGGCTTCGAGCGGCACTTCGAAACGGCGCGCATTGTACATCTGCGGGATAAGGCAGCAGTCGGCGATGCTCGGTGCCTCGCCGCCGAGATAGGTCCCCTCGCCCGCCATCGCTTCCAGCGCCTCGAACCCCTGCGCGATCCACGTCGCGATCCAGCGGTCCTTGGTCTGTTCGTTCAACCCCAGATCGCGGGTCAGATATTTGAGCACGCGCAGATTGTTGAGCGGGTGAATGTCGCTCGCCACGACCTGCGCCTGCGCCAGCGCGACGGCGCGCGGCATCGCGGCCTCGGGGATCAGCGGCGGCTCGGGAAAGGCGCGGTCGAGCCAGTCGATGATCGCCATGCTCTGGATGATCGGCTCGCCATCGGCGACCAGCATCGGGACAAAGCCCTGCGCGTTCAGCTCCAGATAGGCGTCGCTGCGCTGTTCGCCCGCGATCAGGCTGATCTCGACCCGCTCATACGCCAGCCCTTTCAGGTTCAACGCGATGCGCACGCGGTAGCTGGCCGACGAGCGGAAATAATCGTGAAGGACGAGCGACGCCATTGAAGAACCTTTTATCGTCATCCCGGCGAAGGCCGGGATCAGGGCGGAGCATCGGGACGCGATGGTGAGATCCCGGCCTTCGCCGGGATGACGAATATGAGCGGCACGTATTTCATTCAAGGCCGATCGGGCAACTAGTTCCCGCCCTTCGGCATCTCCGCGATCCATTGCCGCAGCAGCGCGGCGCCTTCCTTGTGCACCGTCGACCGCCCGACCTCGGGCATCGCGATGCCGGGGTCGGTGCTTTCGAGCCGGTAGATCATGAAACTGCGCGCCGCGTCGCCCGGCGCAATCGCAAAATCCATGCCGCCGCTGCCACGGCCCGCCGCGGTCGGGCGCTTGCCGATACCATAATTAACCCCCGCCGGATCGTCGGTCCAGCGCAGGAACAGCCCGCTGTTCGACGCGCTGCCCGCAGGATTGTGGCAATGCGCGCAATTGACGTCGAGATAGGCGCGGGCGCGCTGTGCCACCGTTCCCGACGCCGGATCATCCCAAATCGGCATGGCGACGCTGCGCGCCGGGATCGTCCGAAAGCGGATCGGCGGCGCTTTCTGCATACCGATCTGGTCGACCCGGACGTTACGCAGCTTTGGCCCGATCGGTTCGATCACCCCGTTTTTGCTGTGACATTCCTTGCACTGATTCTTGTTCGGCACCGCATAGCGGATGCTGTGCGTTTCGCCGTCGGGGCTTTTGAACGTCACCGGCACCCGCCGCCCGCCGAGCGCCAGCGTCGCGTCCTTGCCGTCGGCATCCCAGATATAGGGCAGCGCGACCCAGCCTGAGGCACGGTGGATCAGCAGCCGCGTCTCGACCGGCCTGCCGCCCTCATGGTCGGGCCAGCCGAAACTTTTGAACAACACCGTGCCGACCGGAAACTCGATCGTCCCGTCGGCGACCACACGCGCCGCGCGGCCGGTCGGGATGTAAATGAAGCGCTGCTTGTCGGCATAATCGCTGAACAGCGGGGTGCGCAGCGTATAACCCACCGCAGCCATCGGGCGATAGCCGTCCGCGGTCATGCCGAACCCGAATTCGGACAGTTTTTGCGGCGTCGTCTCGCCTTCGATCACGGCCTGATCGACGGTCGGACCGGTCATCGTGGCAGCACCGCTGACGCAGCATAGTGCCGCCGCCAATGCTGCAAAAACGCGTCTCACCGGACCTTTGCCTCCATCGTTTCGGGCAGCTTGATCGCGGCGAGCGCCGCGGGCGGTGTCCCCTTTGACAGGTCGGCGGGAGCGGGCTTTGCCTGATCGCGCGGGGTCGCGACGTCGGGCAGGTTCAGCGACAGCACCCCAACCTTGTCGAGGACCACCGCATCGCCAGCGCCGTCCCACAGCACCGGCGGAATCGCACCGCCAAAGGCCGCGGCAATCTGTGCCCCGCCCTCGAACGCCGGGGCATAGCCCGCCTTGCCATGCTGGTTGCCGCGCACGACAATGTCGCGCGGCAACGGCTGGTATTTCGGATCCTTATGCTCGTAGCGGTATCCGACGATCATCACATTCGCGGTGCCGTTATCGGCAAAGACATTATCGAAAATCTCGACATGACGGTTCGCCATCACCAGCACCCCGGTGCCGGTCGGCACGCTTGCGACGATATTGCCCTTGGGCGCGAAGTTGGGGGTGCTGTTGTCATTGACGATATTCTCGAACACCCGGACATTATGCCCGCCCTGCATCGGCAGGCTGGGCAGGTCGAATACCAATATGCCGCCGGTGTTCTTCGTCGCGATATTGTCGTGGACGTCGGCGTCGAAACTGTTCTCGATCTCGATCCCCGCGACATTCTCGGTCGCGATCGAATCGCGCACGACGATATTCTTCGACTGGCCCACATAAATGCCGGCGTCCGACGCCCCGCGCACAAAGACGCTGTCGATCAGCACATCGCTGCTTTCGACCGGATAGATGCCGTAGGCGCCGTTGGTTTCCTTCGGCCCCGCGGTCCATTCGACGCGCAGCTGGTGATAGACGATGCGATCGGCACCCTTTGACTTGATCCCGTCGCCCTTGGTGTTGAGCACCGCAAAATTGGTCAGGAACACGTCGTCGGATGTGACAAGCAGCCCCTCGCCCGCGCCCTGCTGCCCGGTGAAGTCGAGGATCGATCCGCTCTCGCCCGCCCCGGCGCCGCGCACCGTGACCCCCGCCACGTCAAGCGACAGCCCGTCGACCAGCTTCCAGACCCCCGCGCCCAGCTGCACTACATCGCCGGGCTCGGCCAGGATCAGCGCCTCTTGCAGCTTTTCATTGGCGTCGGGCGTTGTTGCACTGACGCTGATCGTCTTGGCGGCCGCCGGATTGGCGGCAAGCGCCGCCAGGACAGTCAGCGTTGCCGCGTGAAGGCCATGGAATCGCATAGGTCTCTCCCCTGATTTTCGGGGGAACATGCGGCAAGACTTGACGGATGCCAAGCGATGTTGCTGACATGCGTGTAGCTAAACCCGGGGAGAGGTCGCTTTGATTACAAGATTTGCTTTGGCGCTTGTCGCCTTGGTCGCGGTGCCGTCGATGGCGGCGGCGCCCGCGCCGCTTGCCGGACGCTGGAAGACCGACGATGGCAAGGGTGTCGTCGTCATGGCTGCATGCGGCACCAAAATGTGCGGGCGCGTCGAGCGCATCCTGGTCAAACAGCCCGCGGGCGGCCAGCTCGACGAGCGTAATCCCGACAAGGCGAAACGTACCCGCCAAATCACCGGCCTGCAAATATACTGGGATCTTGTCCCGCATGGCGACGGGTGGAAGGGCGAAGGCTATAGTCCCGAGGACGGCCGCTATTACAAGGCGCACCTGCGCGTAAAGGGCGGCAAGCTGACGATGAAGGGCTGCGTCAGCCTGTTCTGCCGCACCGTGACATGGACGAAGATGGGCTAGCGCCGTGTTCCAAATTCCGTTCGTGTCGAGCGTAGTCGAGACACCCCGAAGTCGCACCCGACCGATGGGCATCTCGACTACGCTCGATGCGAACGGAATTTTGGAACTGCCCTACCCCTCATCCCCCAAAATCCAGTCGATCCCCGCCGCGACGTGGATCCGCGTCGTGTCGTAAATCGGCAGCACATTGGCGTCGGGGTCGACCAGCATCACCAATTCGGTGCACGCCAGCACGATCGCCTGAATGTCCTGCTTGGCGACGTCGGTGATAAAGGTCTTCATCGTGCGCCGCGAACTTTCGTTCGCCTTGCCCTGCATCAGCTCTTCGTAAATGATCCGGTCGATCTCGTCGGCGCGGCTCATGTCATAGGGCGCCAGGGTCAGCCCGTGACGGACCAGCCGCTGGCGAAACCACGCTTCGGTCATCACGTTGCGGGTGCCGATCACCGCCGCCGCCTTGATCCCGTCGGCCTTCATCTTTTCGCCGGTTTCATCGACGATATGGATCAACGGGATGGAAATCGCCGCGGCAACATCCTCGGCCACCTTGTGCATCGAATTGGCGGCGATCATCAACGCGGTCGCCCCCGCCGCTTGCAGCCGCTGCGCCGATGCGATCAGCACGTCCTTGGCATGGGTCCATTGCTCGGGCGTGGTCAGCCGCGACAGGTCGCAATAATTCAGGCTTTCGAGCATGATCGGCGCCGAGCATGCCGTGCCCAGGCGCTTTTGCACCCCCTTGTTGAGGTGCCGGTAATAAAGCTCGGTCGATGCCCAGCTCATCCCGCCGATCAGGCCGATTTTACGCAAAATTCAATCTCCAAACGCTCGATTCAAAATATCCGTTCGCCCTGAGCTTGTCGAAGGGCCGTTCTTGCTTTCGGGCGTGGCGAAAAAGAAGGACGGTGCTTCGACAAGCTCAGCACGAACGGAAATGGATATGCGCTAGTGTCCGCTGCCGTTGAGCGCTTTCACGATATCATCGGTCATCTTCTTGGCATCGCCGAGCAGCATCATCGTCTGGTCCATGTAGAACACGTCGTTATCGACGCCGGCATAACCGACCCCGCCCATCGACCGCTTCACGAACAACACCGTCTTGGCCTTTTCGACGTCGAGCACCGGCATCCCGTAAATCGGCGACGTCTTGTCGGTCTTGGCCGACGGGTTTGTCACGTCGTTGGCGCCGATGACGAAGGCGACGTCGGCCTGCGCGAACTCGCCGTTGATGTCCTCCAGCTCGAAGACCTCGTCATACGGCACATTCGCTTCGGCGAGCAGGACGTTCATATGGCCGGGCATACGCCCCGCGACCGGATGGATGGCATATTTGACGGTGACGCCCTCTTTCTTGAGCAGATCGCCCATTTCGCGCAGCGCATGCTGCGCCTGCGCCACCGCCATGCCGTAACCGGGGACGATGATGACGGTGTCGGCCTGGCTCATCAGGAACGCGGCGTCGTCGGCGCTGCCGGGTTTCCACGGCCGCTGTTCGGTCGATCCGCTGCTGGCGGCCGACGCATCGGCGCCGAAGCCGCCCGCGATCACACTGATGAAGCTGCGGTTCATCGCGCGGCACATGATGTACGACAGGATCGCACCCGACGACCCGACCAGCGCGCCGGTGATGATCATCGCGGTGTTGCCCAGCGTGAAGCCCATCGCCGCCGCGGCCCAGCCCGAATAGCTGTTGAGCATCGACACGACGACCGGCATGTCGGCGCCGCCGATCGGGATGATCAGCAGGAAGCCGATCGCAAAGCTGAGCCCGGTGACGGTCCAGAACACCCACGGCGACTGATCGACGGTGAAATAGGCCACCAGCCCGATAATCGCGGCGAGCGTGCCCAGGTTGATGATATGGCGCCCGGGCAGCATGATCGCCGCGCCCGACATATTGCCGTTGAGTTTGAGGAAGGCGATGACCGATCCCGAAAAGGTGATCGCACCGATCGCGATGCCCAGCCCCATTTCGATCCGGCTGACGGTGTAAATCTGTCCCGCGGTATCAGCAATGCCGAACGCCGTCGGATTGAGATAGGCGGCGGCGGCAACAGCGACCGCGGCCAGGCCCACCAGGCTGTGAAAGGCCGCGACCAGCTGCGGCATCGCGGTCATCGCAATGCGCCGCGCCATCACGATACCGATGACGGCGCCGATACCGATGGCTGCGAGGATCTCGATCAGCCCGACAGGATCGACGCCCGTATAACTGTTGGTGGCATCGCCTAACTTCATCGGCACATGGGTCACCAGCGTGGTGACCACCGCGATCGTCATGCCCGCCATGCCATAGCGGTTGCCGCGCTGCGCCGACGCCGGGCTCGACAGCCCGCGCAGCGCGAGGATGAAAAACACCCCGGCGACCAGATAGGCGACGGCGGCCCAGGGATTCACCGCGATGCCATGGCTGTCGGCGGCGGCGGAAAGGATCGACTGGATGTCCATCTCAGCGCTCCTTCTTCTTGTACATCGCCAGCATCCGCGCGGTGACGGCGAAACCGCCAAAGATATTGATGCTCGCCATGACGACCGCGGCGAGGCCGAGCCATTTCGACGACGCCGAACCCGCCGCCGCGCTGGCGATCAGCGCGCCGACGATGATCACCGAAGAAATCGCATTGGTGACGCTCATCAGCGGCGTGTGCAGCGCCGGGGTCACCGACCACACGACAAAATAGCCGACGAAGCACGCCAGGACGAAAATCGAAAAAATCGCGATAAAATCCACGGGCTCGCTCCCCTGCTGATTCCGTTTCGCGCACCTCTTGCCGCGCGCATCCCACCCTGTCGACTCCAAAGCAGTCAAAAAGAAAGGCCCGCATCTCTCAAAAGTGAGAAATGCGGGCCTGTCGGGACATAAAATGTCGTGGGGCCGGGCAAATTCGCCCGAAGGCTTACATCTTCGGAACCAGCACCGCGTCGATCACGTGGATGACGCCGTTCGACTGGCCGACGTCGGCCTGCGTCACCGTCGCCTTGTTGCCGCTGGCGCTGGTCAGCAGGATCGCATCGCCGTTCTTGGTCGCGGTCAGATCCTGGCCGTCGGCGGTCTTCAGCACCGCCTTGCCGCCGCCCGCGGTGATCTGCGCGGCGAGGTCGGCGGCGGTCAGCTTGCCGGGGACGACATGATATTTCAGCACCCCCGCCAGCACCTCTTTCTGCGCCGGGCGCATCCACCCGTCGCGCGTCACCGGCGCGACCTGCGAAAAAGCGGCGTCGGTCGGCGCGAACACCGTGAACGGCCCCGCGCCCGACAGCGTTTCGACCAACCCGGCCTGCGTCACCGCCGCGACCAGCGTCTTGTGGATCGGCGACGCCGACGCATTTTCCACGATATTCTTGGTCGGCAGCATTTCCGCGCCGCCGACCGTCGGGTTGGCGCCCGCGGTCTCGACCGCGGTCGTTTCACCGCCTGCGACGGTGGTGGTCTCCGTCGGGGTTTCGGTTTTGTCGCCGCAACCGGCCAGGCCAAGACCGGCAGCCGCAACGGCCGCCAACAATATTGCGCGTTTCATAAAATTCTCCTTTGGGATCGGCACTATGACGCCGGAGTCGCGTCGGCGGCGGGTGCCGCCTCGGCAGGCGCAGCGGGTTCAGCCGCCGCGACGGGCTTGATTTCGGGCATCAGAACGCCGTTCAGAATGTGGATCATGCCGTTCGACTGCGCGACATCGGCCTGGGTGACATAGCCGCTGCTGCCCTGCGTGCCGTCGACCTTGATGTTGCCCGCGACCTCGGTGAAGGTCAGCGGCTGGCCCTCGACGGTGGTCAGCGTCGCCTTGCCGCCGCCCGCCTTGATCTTGGCATAAAGATCGGCCGACGTGATGCGCCCGGGAACGACATGATAGGTCAGCACCTGCGCCAGCGAGGCCTTGTTGCCCGGGTCCATCAGGTAAGCGGTCATCGGCTGCGGCACCGCAGCGAACGCCTGATCGGTCGGCGCGAACACCGTGAACGGGCCAGCGCCGCTCAGCGTTTCGACCAGTCCGGCGGCGGCCAGTGCCTGCACGAGCGTTTTGTGCTCGGGCGATTTCGTCGCGTTCTGGACGATGTTCCAGCTTTCGACCATCGCGCCCGATGCCGCTTCGGCCTCGGCGACGGTCGCTTCCGCGGCCTCGTCAACAGCACGCGCCTGCGCCGGGGCGACCATCGTCGCGGCGGTCAGGGCAAACAGGGGAAAGGCAAAAAACTTCGCACGCAACATCGATCAATCTCCGGTTGTTGAAAGCACAGGGTGTTACACCCTGAACGCATCTTAACCGACGAACGTTCCAAGAAAAGGCCAAAACCAGCCTTTTTTGGCACTGGTGCTATGTCAAAAGCCGCTCGTGCACCACCTTGCCGCCCTGCGTCAGGCGGATCGCGGTCCCGATTTCCTCGTCGAGCACGGGCTTGCCCGCTTCCTTGTCCCAAAAGGCCGACAGGAAGTTGAACAGGTTGCGGCTGAACAGCGCGCTGGTGTCGGCGGGCATCAGCGCCGCGATATTGCTGGCGCCGATGACCGTGACGCCGTGGATGCGCTTGGCTTCGCCCGAAACCGACCCTTCGACATTGCCGCCGCTTTCGGCCGCCATATCGACGATCACGCTGCCGGTGCGCATCGTCGCGAGCTGCGCGTCCGAAATCAGCCGCGGCGCGGGGCGCCCCGGGATCAGCGCGGTGGTGATGACGATGTCCTGCTTGGCAATGTGCGACGATACCAGCTCGGCCTGCGCCGCCTTATATTCGTCGGACATTTCGGTGGCATAGCCGCCCGCCCCCTCGCCCTCGATCCCCGCGACGCTCTCGACAAAGATCGGCTTGGCGCCGAGCGACAATATCTGTTCCTTGGTCGCGGCGCGGACATCGGTCGCGCTGACCTGCGCGCCCAGACGGCGCGCGGTGGCGATCGCTTGCAGGCCCGCGACGCCGACGCCCATCACGAACGCCTTCGCGGCACTCACCGTCCCGGCGGCGGTCATCATCATCGGAAAAGCGCGGCCATAGGCGTTCGCCGCCATCAGCACGGCCTTATAACCCGCCAGATTCGCCTGGCTGGACAGGATATCCATCGACTGCGCGCGGGTGATGCGCGGCATGAATTCCATCGCCAGCGCCTCAAGCCCCAGCGCCGCATAGCCATCGATGCGGGCGCGCCCATTGTCTCCGGCCCCGAACGGGTTCAGCCCCGCGGCAAGCCAGGCGCCATCGGCAAAGCCGCTCAGCCCCTTGGGATCCGGCCCTTGAATCGCCAGGATGATGTTGGCGCCCTTCAACACGTCGGCACGGCTGGCGACGGTCGCACCCGCCGCGCTATAGTCTGCATCGGCGACCGAAGCAGCCTCGCCTGCGCCCGATTCAATGGCAACTTCGGCACCCAGGCCAATGAATTTCTTCACGGTTTCTGGCGTAGCGGCGACGCGGGTCTCGCCGGCGGCGAGTTCCTTCAGGACAGCGATGCGCATGCGCGAAGCCCGGTCAAGAGATGATGAGGACGACGAAGACGGTCACGATCGCGGTGATGATCGATCCGACTTTCAGCAGGCTGATAAAACCCGAATAGGTTTCGCTCGCTGCCTTCATTTCCTGTTCCGCCATGACCTGTCCCCTTTACCTGTTCACTCGCCGGGCGCACGCCAGCGCACCCAGAATCGGCTATCGCCCCGGTCTTAGCCACGCGCCGCGCCATGCTCAAGGGGCGCGGGCGCGAAAAGCCGTGCATGGCGCCAAAAGCGAACGGCCTTAATCGCCCCTTTACCCGTGTGGCGTACATCACTGCGCTTGAGCGGAGGAAACGGCACGAAGGCGCCGAACAAGGGCAGATTCGAAACGATGGCAAGCACGCGCGACACGCGAACAGTGATGATCGTCGACAGCGAGCCGGCGCAGCAACGCTTTCTGGCGGCGCTGGTGTCGCGCGGCGGTTGGCGCAGCGTCATCGCCGGCGACACCGACACCGCGCTTGCCAAGCTCGGCACCCAAGAAGGCATGGCGCTCGACGCGGTGCTCGTCGATCAGGGCGCGCCGGGCATGGACATGGCCGAATTCGTCGCCGAACTGCGCCGTTGGCGCCCTGCCCTGCCGCTCATCGTCATCACCATGCGCAACGGGGTCGAGGTGGCGGTCGGCGCGATGCGCGCCGGCGCCAGCGATTTCGTCCAGAAACCGATCGCCCCCGACCGGCTGCTCGAAGCGCTCGACCGGATCGTGTCGACCAGCGGCCCGCAGGGCGAACTGCGCCCGCTGACCGAGAAACTCCGCGCGCCGCTGGCCTTTGAAGAAATCATCGGGTCGAGCCCCAATTTCCGCAGCGCGCTCGCCATCGCCGCAAAGGCTGCGCGCGCGCGCGTCCCGGTGATGATCAACGGTCGCCCTGGCACCGGCAAGGAAGTCTTTGCCCGCGCCATCCACAGCGCCTCGCCGCGCGCGCGCGGCGCGTTGGTGATGGTCGATTGTTCGGCGGTCTCGCCCGG
>CAZCUW010000009.1:0-72540 GCA_964502035.1 uncultured Sphingopyxis sp.
GCTTTGGCGGCTTTTCGGGCGGCGGCGGCTCGTTCGGGGGCGGCGGCGCCTCCGGCGGCTGGTAGGGGACAATATCGTGCCAAAGAAAATCAGCCATGTCAGCGCCGCCGACCATGATGTCGTCACCGTCGCGGTCGCCGCGGCCGAGGCGCATACAAGCGGCGAGATCGTCACCGTCGTCGCGGCGCAATCGAATGATTATGACGATGTCGCGCTGGTGTGGGCCAGCGTCGTCGCGTTCATCGCGATGTCGGTGGTCGCGCTGTTCCCCGAATTTTATCGCGGGCTTTACGACCGGCTGACCGGCGGCTGGGGATATGAGCTGACCGCCAATCAATGGCTGGGGACGGTGATTGCCATCGGCGTCGTCAAATGGATCGGCATGTGGTTGATCCTGCTGTGGCGGCCATTGCGGCTGGCGCTGACCCCGAGCGCGATCAAGGCGCAGCGGGTGCGCGCGCGCGCCGTCGACCTGTTCAAGGTCGGCACCGAAGCCAAGACGTTGGGCCGCACCGGGGTGCTGCTGTACCTGAGCCTGAAGGAGCATCGCGCCGACATCGTCGCCGACGAGGCGATTGCGGCGAAGGTGTCCGCCGACGTGTGGGGCGACGCGATGGCGGCGCTGGTCGAACGGGTGCGCGCGGGCCAGCCGGGTGCCGGCATGGCGGCGGCGGTTGCGCAGATGGGCATCGTGCTGGCCGAGCATTTCCCGCGCGGTAGCAAGAATCCGAACGAACTGCCCGACCGGTTGATCGAGATTTAACCCTTCGTCATTGCGAGGGCCGAAGGCCCGTGGCAATCCAGAACGGCGTTGCCCGCCCCTGGATTGCTTCGCTTCGCTCGCAATGACGATAGGAAAAGAAGATGACCCGCCCCGCCCCCGGCACCCCGATCGAAACCCGTTGGGAGGGCCGCTTCATCACGGTCAGGCAGCAGGGGACGTGGGAATATGTGTCGCGCTCGCGCGGCATCCATGCCGCCGTGATCCTGGCGATCGACGATGCGGCGGACGGACGCCATGTGATTCTGGTCGAGCAATATCGGGTACCGCTGAAGGTGAATTGCCTCGAACTCCCCGCTGGGCTGGTCGGCGACGACAGCGCGGGTGAGGCGGCGGAAGTGGCGGCGGAACGCGAGCTGGAAGAAGAAACCGGCTATCGCGCCGCGCATTGGCGCACGGTCGGCGAATTTTTCAGCTCGCCGGGGATGGTCAGCGAGAGCTTCACCCTGCTCATCGCGACCGGACTGACCAAGGTCGGCGACGGCGGCGGGGTCGATAGCGAGGACATCATCGTCCACCGCGTGCCGCTGGACGGGATTGCCGATTTCGTTGCGGCGAAACGCGCCGAGGGGTGCGGGATCGATGTGCGGGTGGCGATGTTGCTGGCGGGCGGATTGCTGGCTTTTTAGCCCCTCCCCTTCAGGGGAGGGGTTTGGGGTGGGGCTGGCGGAATAGCGCCGACATCTATGCCCACCCCGCTGCGACTAGCGAACAAGTTCGCAAGTCTCACTGCCCCTCCCCTAAAGGGGAGGGGTTGGCTTGAATCACCGCGCCCCGAACCGCCACCTGAGCAGCGGCCGCGCCAGCAGCAGTCCGGCCAGAAACCCGCCGACATGCGCCCAGATCGCGATGGCGCCAAAACCGCCGCCGCCCGCGAAACCGATCAGCAGCTGCACCGCAATCCACGCCGCGGCCAGCCACAGCGCGCGCACCCAATGCGCCGGGATCGGGCCGATTGCGGGTGCCTGCGAGCGGCTGAAGATCAGCGCGAATACGGCGATCACCGCCGAGATCGCGCCGCTGGCGCCGATCATCGGCACCACCGACTGCGGATCGGCCAGAAACTGCGCGAAGGCGCCGGCATAGGCGCCCGCGAGCAACAGCACCGCCATCGCCTTCGCGCCCAATGGCGCCTCCAGCTGGCGTCCAATGAACAGCAGCACGACGATGTTGAAGACGGTGTGCAGCACCCCGCCGTGCAGGAAAGCCGAGGTCAGCGGGGTGAGGAAGAATGGTACCATCGTCCCCGGCGGCACGATGAGTTCGGACCCGAACCGCGCCGGAATGAAGCCGGCGCGCACAATCGCGTCGACCTGAAACCCGGTGATCCACAGCAGGACAAAGACGATGACGCAGACGAGCGCATAGCCCGTCACCAAAGGCGCGTCCTGCGGCTTCATCGGCCTATCTTGCCTCCTGACGACCCATCAGATGAATTCGATTTTCTTCACCAGATAATATTTGTCGCCCGCGGGCACGGTGACTTCGATCTCGTCCTCGACGCGGCGACCGATCAGCGCGCGGCCGAGCGGCGAATTATAGCTGATCTTGCCGTCCTTCGCATCGGCCTCGGCCTGACCGACGATCTGGTAACGCACCGGCTTGTCGTCCTCGTCGGCGAGGGTCACGGTGGCGCCGAACACGATGCGGTCGCCCGACAGCATCGTCGGATCGATCACCTGCGCGCGCGACAATTTGTCCTCGAGGTCGCCGATCGTCGCTTCGACCTGGCCCTGGCGTTCCTTCGCGGCGTGATATTCGGCATTTTCCGAAAGGTCGCCATGCGCGCGCGCTTCCTCGATCGCATCGACGATCAGCGGTCGCTCGGCTTTGAGCGCGGTGAGCTGCGTGCTCAGCTTCTCATAGCCTTCTGCCAGCATCGGTACCTTTTCAACGCTTGCCATTATCCTGTTGTCCTTCGTCAATAACCCGCCGCCAGCGAAACTTCGCCGGGCGGCTGCGCCGCTGTTCCGTCAATGTCGGGGGGTGGAGCGGTCCTTCAATAATAGTCTTGAAGCGGCTTTACTTCAAGAGAGTGCGAACGCAACGCGCCGATAGCGTGCGTGGCTGCATCGCTGCCCGCAGCCGTCGTGTAATAAGCGACGTCGCCGGCGAGCGCCGAAGCGCGGATCGACTGCGAATCCTGGAGCGATTGCCATCCCTCGGTGGTGTTGAAGATCAGCTGCACATCGCCGTCCTTGATCCGGTCGACGATATGCGGGCGGCCTTCGGCAACCTTGTTGACGCGCTCGACATGAATCCCCTCGCCCGCCAGATAGTCGGCGGTGCCGCCGGTCGCGATCACCTTCCAGCCCCACGCCGCCAGCTGCTTCACCGCGCCGATGACGCGCGGCTTGTCGCTGTCCTTGACCGACACGAACACGCGGCCATCGGTCGGCAGGCGGTCGCCCGCGCCGAGCTGCGCCTTGGCAAAAGCGAGGTTGAAATTACGATCGATTCCCATGACTTCGCCGGTGGATTTCATTTCGGGCGACAACACCGGGTCGGTGCCGGGGAAGCGCGCAAAGGGGAACACCGCCTCCTTGACCGCGACATGCTGGATGTCGCGATTGATCCGCGGCAGGTCGGCGAGCTTTTCGCCCGCCATCACCCGCGCCGCGATCTTGGCGATCGGCGATCCCACCGCCTTGGCGACGAACGGCACGGTGCGGCTGGCGCGCGGGTTGACCTCGATCAGATAGACGTCGTCGCCCTTGACCGCGAACTGGATGTTCATCAGGCCCAGCACGCCCAGCGCCCGCGCCAGCGCTTCGGTCTGGCGCTCGATCTCGGCGATGATCGCGGGCGACAGGCTGTACGGCGGGATCGAACAGGCGCTGTCGCCCGAATGGACCCCGGCTTCCTCGATATGCTGGAGCACCCCCGCGACGACCACATCGGTGCCATCGCACAAGGCATCGACATCGACCTCGATCGCATCGCGTAGATAGCGGTCGATCAGCACCGGCGAATCGCCCGACACCTGCACCGCGGTCTCGATGTAATTTTCCAGCTGCGCCTGATCGTCGACGATTTCCATCGCGCGGCCGCCGAGGACATAGGAGGGGCGCGTCAGCACAGGGTAGCCGATGCGCGTCGCGACCGCGATCGCTTCCTCGCGGCTGCGCGCGATGCCATTCTCGGGCTGTTTCAGGCCGAGCTTGTTGACCAGCGCCGCGAACCGCTCGCGGTCTTCGGCAAGGTCGATCGCGTCGGGCGAGGTGCCAAGGATCGGGATGCCCGCGTCGGACAAGGCCTGCGCCAGTTTGAGCGGGGTCTGGCCGCCGAACTGGACGATGACGCCGACGAGGGTCCCCTTTGACTGCTCGACATGCAGGATTTCCAGCACGTCCTCGGCGGTCAGCGGCTCGAAATAGAGGCGGTCGGAGGTGTCATAATCGGTGCTGACCGTTTCCGGGTTGCAGTTGATCATGATCGTTTCATACCCCGCCTCTTCGAGCGCGAAGCAGGCGTGGCAGCAGCAATAGTCGAACTCGATCCCCTGCCCGATCCGGTTCGGGCCGCCGCCGAGGATGACGATCTTTTTGGCATCCGACGGATCGGCCTCGCACTCGGGCGCGCCAAAGGTCGGGGCTTCATAGGTCGAGTAGAGATAGGGGGTCTGCGCCGCAAATTCGGCGGCGCAGGTGTCGATCGTCTTGTACACTGGGCGGACGCCGAGCTTGTGGCGCAGTTTGCGCACTTCGGCCTCGGTCACGCCGCCGGTCATCGCCTTCACCGCGTCGTGGATCAGCCCGCTGCCGCGCGCCGTCGCGCGGCGGGTGCCGGGCTGAAGGTTCGCCGACTGGAGCGCCAGATAGGCAAGGCGCTTGTCCGAAAAGCCCATCGATTTGAGTTTACGCAGCCCCTCGGCGTCGCGCGGCAGGCCGTCACGGCACACCTGCTTTTCGGCCTCGATGATTTCTTCGATGCGTTCGAGGAACCACATGTCGTAACCCGCGATGCGGTTGATTTCGGACAAGGGCAGGCCCTCGCGGATCGCCTGCGCGGCGTTGAGCAGGCGGTCGGGGGTCGCCTTTGCCAGCTCGCTGCGCAGCTGGTCATGGGTTGCGCCCTTGAGGCGGTCGACGAAGTTGAAGCCCGACAGGCCGGTCTCCAGCCCGCGCAGCGCCTTTTGCAGAGACTCGTGGATCGTGCGGCCGATCGCCATCACCTCGCCGACCGACTTCATCGCGGTCGACAGCACCGCCTCGGCGCCCTTGAATTTTTCAAACGCAAAGCGCGGGATTTTGGTGACGACATAGTCGATGGTCGGCTCGAACGACGCCGGGGTGACCCCGGTGATGTCGTTCATGATCTCGTCGAGCGTGTAGCCGACCGCGAGTTTCGCCGCGACCTTGGCGATCGGGAAACCCGTCGCCTTTGACGCGAGCGCCGACGAGCGCGACACGCGCGGGTTCATCTCGATGACGATCAGGCGGCCGTCCTTGGGGTTCACCGCGAACTGGACGTTCGACCCGCCGGTTTCGACCCCGATCTCGCGCAGGCACGCGATGCTCGCGTTGCGCATGATCTGATATTCCTTGTCGGTCAGCGTCAGCGCGGGGGCGACGGTGATGCTGTCGCCGGTGTGCACGCCCATCGGATCGACATTTTCGATCGAACAGATGATGATGCAATTGTCCTTGCGGTCGCGCACCACCTCCATCTCATATTCTTTCCAGCCGAGGAGCGATTCCTCGATCAGGACTTCGGTGGTCGGCGAAGCGATCAGGCCGCCACGGACGATATGCTCGAACTCCTCGCGATTATACGCGATGCCGCCGCCGGTGCCGCCCAAGGTGAACGACGGGCGGATGATCGATGGCAGGCCGGTGCGTTCGAGCACCGCCAAGGCTTCGTCGAGCGTGTGCGCGATGCCGCTGCGCGCGCTCTCCAGCCCGATCTTGGTCATCGCGTCGCGGAACTTGATCCGGTCCTCGGCCTTGTCGATCGCCTCGGCATCGGCGCCGATCATCTCGACGCCATATTTGGTCAAGGTGCCATCGTTGAACAAAGCCAGCGCGGTGTTGAGCGCGGTCTGCCCGCCCATCGTCGGCAGCACCGCCCAGCCGCCGGGGTGCAAGGCGACCTCCTTCGCGATGATCTTCGCCACGATCTCGGGGGTGATCGGCTCGACATAGGTCGCATCGGCCAGGTCGGGATCGGTCATGATCGTCGCGGGGTTGGAGTTGACGAGGACGATCCGGTACCCCTCCTCCTTCAACGCCTTGATCGCCTGCGTCCCCGAATAGTCGAACTCGCACGCCTGACCGATAACGATCGGGCCGGCGCCGATGACGAGGATGGATTGGATGTCGGTTCTTTTGGGCATTAGGAAGTTAGCCAATCGATAAGAGCATTAAGGGCACGTTTTGCAATCTCACCGACTGAAGCGGCGCCGGCTTTTTCTATGATCCAGCCAAGACTACGTCGGGCAAAAAGGAGAACTGGTTGGGCTCGGACTTGGGCTTGCGAGATCATTTTGGCCAACGCCGACACTTCTTCGAGTGCTATCCGACGATCATCGCCCAAAGCATCGCCCGCTTCGTTACTTTTCGAAAGCGCATCTTCCAACTCGCGAAGCGATTCGACGGACTGATCGTAAGCCTCTTGATTGTCGGTCGGCTCCACTAGCCTATCCGGTGGAGGCAGCGCTCCAACCGGGATCAGATTCCGAGCCACCCCCTCAATACCATTTTCCAAATACCGGGAAATTACCGACGACGCGTCGTTGAGATCCTTTTCGACCGATCGAGCACCAAAGGCCGTAAGCGTCGCACGAAATTTTGCGCTCATGATATTAAGTACAGGTGTGGCGTCGCCCTCTAACTCCACCTCCCGCAGCTCCTTTAACTGCCGCAATGCCATCTTAACAAAGCTGGAAGTGACTCCATGCCCGATCTCTTCCGCGAGATATTCCGCATCAATGCGATCATGTCCATGCACGGCGACGGCTTCATAGATTCGATATCGAGCAAGATGAATTACGACATCGATTGGCAGAGACTCCACTCCCCGCGTCACTTCAGCCCACCCACAAACTTCTCGAACAGATAGAAGCTGTCCTGCGGCCCTGGGCTTGCCTCGGGGTGATATTGCACGCTGAACGCATTCTTTCCCGTGATCGCGATGCCGCAGTTCGATCCGTCGAACAGGCTCTTGTGCGTCTCGACCACGCCGCCCGGCAGCGTCGAGGCATCGACCGCGAAGCCGTGGTTCATGCTGGTGATCTCGACCACGCCGTCGGCGAAATCGCCGCCGACGCGCTGCACCGGGTGGTTCGCGCCGCGGTGGCCCTGGTGCATCTTCACCGTCTTCGCCCCTGCGGCGAGCGCGAGCAGTTGGTGGCCCAGACAAATGCCGAAGATCGGCAAATTGCGTTCGAGCAATCCCTTGATCACCGGCACCGCATAGTCGCCCGTCGCCGCCGGATCGCCGGGGCCGTTCGACAGGAACACCCCCGCGGGGCGCAGCGCGACAATGTCTTCGAGGCTGGTCTTCGCGGGCACCACGGTGACGCGCGCGCCGGCCTTCACCAGGTTACGGAAGATATTGTCCTTGGCGCCGTAGTCGACCGCGACGACGTGGGGCTTTTCTTCCCCCCTCCCGCTTGCGGGAGGGGTCGGGGGAGGGCTTGTTCCGTTCGAGGATGGCGACATGCCCTCCCCTAGCCCCTCCCGCAAGCGGGAGGGGGACTCGTAGCCCTTACCCAGCGCCCAAACCCCCGCATCCCACGCGCCCTGCCGCTCGCGCGTCACGGTCTTGGCGAGGTCCATGCCTTCCAGCCCCGGCCAGCCCTGCGCCAGCATCAGCAGCCGGTCGAGGTCGAACTTGCCTTCGGGGCTGTGCGCCACCACCCCGGTCGGGGCGCCGCCATTGCGGATGCGGCGGGTCAGCGCGCGGGTGTCGATGCCGGCGAGGCCGATCAGGCCTTGCGTGGCCATCCAGTCGGGCAAGGTCTGGACGCTGCGAAAATTGCTGGGCAGCGTCGGCAGCTCGCGGGTGATGCACCCGATCGCGGCGCGCTTGTCGCGCTCCATATCGTCGGGGTTGGCGCCGACATTGCCGATATGCGGAAAGGTGAAGGTGATGATCTGCCCGGCATAGCTGGGGTCGGTCAGGATTTCCTGATAGCCGGTCATCGCGGTGTTGAAACAAATCTCGCCCACACCGGCGCCGCTGGCACCATATCCCACGCCCCACAGGACGGTGCCGTCGGCAAGAACGAGGACGCCAGTCGCGCCAGCAGGCTGGCTTGCGGGCGCGGCAGAGGGGTTGGCAGGTGCCATTCAACATGCTCCGGACGGGGGGCTAAACGGCCGATCAACTAGGCAGCAAAAAAGTGATTCACAAGCTATCGAATTTGGAAACTTGGCGCTAGAGAGGGCCTTTCCGAAATTTGCAGCGCATGGGGACACGTATGATTCGTGATGACATCAAGGCTGCGCAGGTCGCCGCGATGAAAGCCGGCGACAAGGCGCGGCTCGGCACCATCCGGCTGATGCTGGCAAAGATCAAGGACAAGGACATCGAACTGCGCACCGGCACCCCGCCGGCCGACGACGATGTGCTGGTCACCGACGTGCTGCAGAAAATGGTCAAGCAGCGCCGCGAATCGATTGCGATGTACGAGCAGGGAGGCCGCCAGGAACTCGCCGACATCGAGGCAGCCGAGGTCGTGGTGATCGAGGATTTCCTGCCCGCGCAGCTTTCGGATGAGGAAGCGCAGGCGGCGATCAAGGCGATTGCCGCCGAGCTTGGGGCCGAGAGCCTGAAGGACATGGGCCGCGTGATGGCGGCGGTGAAGGAGCGGCACGGGTCCGAGCTGGACATGAGCAAGGCGAGCGGGTTGGTGAAGGCGGCGCTGTCGTAGGGGGACAGGCCCTCCCCTAACCCCTCCCGCAAGCGGGAGGGGGACTGGTCGGCCTGAGAACGCTTATTCTCCCCTCCCGCTTGCGGGAGGGGTCGGGGGAGGGCCTGTTTGGACAAAGGCTACAAGCGACCGACAATGCGTTCCCGCGAGCTGAGGCTGAACGCTACCGACGCCGAACGGAAACTCTGGGCGCAACTGAGCGCCCGCAAGATCGCCGGTGTGCGCTTCAATCGCCAGTTCCCGGTCGGCCCATTCATCTGCGATTTCGTCTCGCGATCGGCCAAACTCATCATCGAAGTCGATGGCGGGCAACACGCGGCCGATGTAGAAAAAGACCAAGCGCGGACGGCCTATTTGCAATCACAGGATTATCGGGTGATCCGGTTCTGGAACAATGATGTGTTAGAACGGATCGACGGTGTCGTGAGCGAGATCGAGCGTGTACTTGCAGACATGCCCTCCCCCGACCCCTCCCGCAAGCGGGAGGGGAGATAGTGACCCTCACCCCGCAATGGCTCGACGAACTGCGGGCGCGCGTCACCCTGTCGACCTTGATCGGGCGCACGGTGAAGGTCACCCGCGCCGGGCGTGAGTATAAAGCCTGTTGCCCCTTCCATAACGAAAAGACTCCCAGCTTCACGATCAACGACGAAAAGGGTTTCTACCATTGCTTCGGGTGCAGCGCGCATGGCGACGCGATCCGCTGGATGACCGATCAGCGCGGCCTGTCGTTCATGGATGCGGTGAAGGAGCTCGCCGCCGAAGCCGGGATGGACGTCCCCGCCGCCGACCCACGCGCCGCGCAAAAGGCCGAGGAGCAAGCGAGCCTGCGCGATGTTGTGCAGGGCGCGGCCGACTGGTTCACCCAGCAGCTTGACAGCAGCAATGGTGCCCCGGCGCGCGATTATCTGGCCAAGCGCGGCATATCCGACCCCACGCGGCGGGCGTTCGGTTTCGGCCTCGCCCCCGACAGCCGCAGCGCGCTGAAAGAAGCGCTCAAGAAATTCCCCACGGCGATGCTCGTCGAATCGGGGATGCTGATCGCGGTCGAGGACAAGGAACCTTACGACCGCTTCCGCGGCCGCCTGATGATCCCGATCCGCGATGCGCGCGGGCGGGTGATCGCGTTCGGCGGGCGCATCCTGGGCGATGGCGAGCCCAAATATCTGAATTCGCCCGACACGCCTTTGTTCGACAAGGGCCGCGTCCTCTACAATATCGACAAGGCGTCGCCCGCGTCGCGGCAAACGAACCGGATCATCGTCGTCGAGGGCTATATGGACGTCATCGCGCTGGCCGAGGCGGGGATCGCAGACGCGGTCGCGCCGCTGGGCACCGCGCTGACCGAGGCGCAGCTGGGGCTGATCTGGCGGATGGTGCCGGTCCCGGTGCTCTGCTTCGACGGCGATGCGGCGGGACAGAAAGCGGCGATGCGCGCCGCGATGCGCGCGCTGCCGCTGCTGCGGCCCGGCTTCAGCCTCGCCTTTGCGGTGATGCCGCCCGGCCAAGACCCCGACGATATCGTGCGCGCCCGCGGCGCCGAGGGATTTGCCGCGCTGCTCGACGAGGCGCAGCCGCTGGTCGAGCGGCTGTGGGCGCATGAGGTCGCGGCGGGACCGCTGGCGACCCCCGAAGAGCGCGCCGCGCTCAAGACCCGGCTGCTCGCCCACGCCGACGCGGTCGAGGACGCCGACGTGCGCCACCATTATCGCGAGGCGTTTCGCGAGCGTCTCGACACGCTGTTCGCGCGGCAACGCCCCGAGCGCGCCCAGCGCCAGCCGTGGACACCGAACCCGCCGCGGGGCGGACGCGGCGGCAACGGCAATCGCCGCTTTGGCCCCGACCCGCGGTTGCAGCCGCCGGCCGACGAAACGCGCACGATCGGCCAGGCGGGAATCGCCGCGCCTTATGTCGCGGCGCTGATCGGCGGCTTGCTGCGCTATCCCGAAGCGCTGCGGCGCAACGAGGAGGCTTTGACCCGGCTGCCGGTCACCGATTCCAGCGACACCGAACTGCTTGGCGCAATGCTTGACACCGCCGGGGGTCAGGAAGGGCTTGATTGCGAGGGGTTGCTTGCCATATTGGAGCCAATGAAAGTGTATAATAGGGCGACGACATTGCTCAGAGCCGACGGAATGCACTTCTCGTTCAATCGCAGGCTTGACGGCGAAGAGGTTGATGCGGCGCGGGAAACGGCGCTTCGCGACCTGGAGGAATATATCGGCGTGCTGGTCACCCAGCCCGAAATCCGTGCCCGGCTGGCCGAGGCCACCGCGGATTTTCAGCGCACGATGGACGACGAAGGATTTGCGCGGCAGCAAAAGCTGTCCGCGATGGATAAAGAATTGACCCGCCGCCTCGCTGCGCTGTCCGACAGCAGCCAAGGCTGACCCACTTATTGCCCCTTTGGCAGGAACAAACATGGCAACCAAGAACACCGCCGAAACCGATACCGACACCGACGGCCCGCTGATCGACCTGAACGAGGCCGACGTTAAAAAGCTGATCGCGCGCGGCAAGAAGCGCGGTTACCTGACCTATGACGAGCTGAATGCGGCGCTGCCGCAGGACGAAATGTCGTCCGAGCAGATCGAGGACATCATGTCGGCGATTTCCGACATGGGCATCAACATCGTCGAAAGCGACGAGGATGTGCAGGAGGAGGCCGACGCCGAACCCGATGACGAAGTCGATGTCAGCGCCGGTACCGGTTCGGTATCGAACCCGGCGATCGAAAAGAAGAAAGAAACGGTCGATCGCACCGACGATCCCGTTCGCATGTACCTGCGCGAAATGGGCGCGGTCGAGCTGCTGTCGCGCGAAGGCGAAATCGCGATCGCCAAGCGCATCGAGGCGGGACGCGACACGATGATCCTGGGGCTGTGCGAAAGCCCGCTGACCTTTAACGCGATCATCGACTGGTCGACCGCGCTGAACAATGGCGACATGCAGCTGCGCGAGATCGTCGATCTGGAAGCGATGCTGTCGAAAGACCCGGCGCCCGAGAATCTGGAAGAAGAGGGCGCCGAGGACAGCGGCGAGATCAGCGAAAAAACCGCCGGCGTCTCGTTCAAGGACGAGGACGAGGTCGAGGAAGAGCCCGCCGCCGATGCCGACGAAGAGGATGGCGAAGGCACGTCGGGCAAGCGCGAGACCTTTGACGACGACGAGGAAGACAATACGCTGAGCCTCGCGGCGATGGAGGAATTGCTCAAGCCCGACGCGCTCGAGAAATTCGCTAACATCACCAAGAGCTTCAAGGCGTTCTCGAAACTGCAGGAAACGCGGCTCGAAGCCCTGTCGTCGGGCGGCGAATTTCCGTCGGCATCGGAAAAGAAATATCACAAGCTGCGCGAGGACCTCACCGCGCAGGTCGAAGGCGTGCAGTTCCATAACACCAAGATCGAATATCTGGTCGATCAGCTGTACAGCTATAACCGCCGCCTGACCGCGCTGGGCGGCCAGATGCTGCGTCTGGCCGAGCGTCACAAGGTGCCGCGCAAGGCGTTCCTCGACAATTATGTCGGCCGCGAGCTGGAAGAAACCTGGCTCGACGCGGTGGGCTCGATCGACAAGAAATGGGCCGCCTTCGCCGAGAACGAAGCCGGCGCGGTCGACCGCATCCGCATCGAGATTTCGGAAATCGCCCAAGCCGCGGGCATGAGCCTGACCGAATTCCGCCGCGTCGTGAACATGGTCCAGAAGGGTGAGCGCGAAGCGCGGATCGCCAAGAAGGAAATGGTCGAGGCGAACCTGCGCCTCGTGATCTCGATCGCCAAGAAATATACCAACCGCGGCCTGCAATTCCTCGACTTGATCCAGGAAGGCAATATCGGCCTGATGAAGGCGGTCGACAAGTTCGAGTATCGCCGCGGTTACAAGTTCAGCACCTATGCGACCTGGTGGATCCGCCAGGCGATCACCCGCAGCATCGCCGATCAGGCCAGAACGATCCGCATCCCGGTCCATATGATCGAGACGATCAACAAGCTGGTGCGTTGCAGCCGGCAATTCCTGCATGAAAGCGGCCGCGAACCGACCCCGGAAGAGATGGCCGAACGGCTGTCGATGCCGCTGGAGAAGGTCCGCAAGGTGATGAAGATCGCCAAGGAGCCGATCAGCCTGGAGACGCCGATCGGCGACGAGGAAGACAGCCATCTGGGCGATTTCATCGAGGACAAGAATGCGGTCATCCCGGTCGACGCCGCGGTGCAGTCGAACCTGAAGGAAACGGTCACCCGCGTCCTGGCGTCGCTGACGCCGCGTGAGGAGCGCGTGCTGCGCATGCGCTTTGGCATCGGCATGAACACCGATCACACGCTGGAGGAAGTCGGCCAGCAGTTCAGCGTGACCCGCGAACGCATCCGCCAGATCGAGGCGAAGGCGCTCCGCAAGCTGAAGCACCCGTCGCGCAGCCGCAAGATGCGTAGCTTCCTCGACCAGTAAGCTGAGCGAAAGCGAGGATTTGAAGGGCGGTCCGGCGACGGGCCGCCCTTTTTTATGCGCTTTGGGGTGGTTAGCGGACTAAAAGCATCTGAAAACACCGCATCCCCGAGCGAAGACGAGGGGCTCGTTCGAGCGGAGCGAGAACCGCGCAACCCTCGCTGCCTCGACTTCGCTCGGCGTGGCCCCTCGTCTTCGCTCGGGGATGCGGTTTTCCTTATATTTGCCTGTCAGCCTATTCCGCTACCGGTCGTTGGCTGCCATTCGTCAACCCGGCCCGGCTTCGCGCACGCATGATGGGCAGAGCGCTGCCTGGCGCAACCCCCGCCAATGCTGCGCCGCACAATTATTCGAGCTAGTCCTCTTTAAATCTTCCTATTTCAGCACCAGATAGCGCCCGTCACGCGGTGCGGCCGCCTTCATCACCGGTTCAGGCGCCACCCATCAAATGGCAATCATTCCCAATCGATGGGAATGGATTCGCGATCCAGAGCGGGCGGCAGAGCATGGCCGACCCCAAAAAGCTCGGAAATTCGGGAGACTGCTGAAACTGGCACGGCCTTTGCGATGCACCCTGCATCGGCGCGGGGCAGTGCTCGCAGCCCAAGAGAAAGACAAAAAAGATGGAAAACGAAACCACCAACCTCTTCCGCCGCCGCGACACCTTTTTCGGGATTTGCGAGGCCGTTGGCCAGGATTTTGGCTTCAATCCGCTGTGGCTGCGCCTGGCCTTTGTCGCGCCGCTGTTCTTTTTCCCGGTGCAGACCTTCATCGGCTATTTCGCCCTTGGCGGCGTCGTGCTGGCCTCGCGCCTGCTGTTCCCCGCCCGGACGACCGCCACCGCCGCGCCGTCGCTGATCGCGGTCGAAGGCGCCGCGCCGACCACCGAAAAGGCCGACGAGTTCGCGCTCGCAGCCTGAACCGGCCCGGCTGGACATTCCCTCTCCCTTGCGTCCGGCCGTCCGTGCTGATGGCGTCCCCCGGGCGCCATTGATGGGACCGGCAAGCTCTCCCCGGAGCTTGCCGGTCCCTTTGCTTTTGTCCCAGCGTGCTTTTGTCCCTGACTGAAACAGCAAAGATGCAAATCAAGCGGCGCCTATAAACGCGACGTTTACGACGTTGCCCTATGGATGATCGCTGATATTCCATCGGCTTGGGCTCCGCAGCCCGCGCCACAGGCGAGGAACATGCGTTGAGCCAGTCGACCCAGCCCCAGCTGCAGCCGCGCGGCGTTGCCGAAATGCTCGATTCGCTGGTCGCCAGCGGCGGCACCGGCGCGCATCCGCACGTCCGCGCCGGCGCGCTGTCGAGCGGCGCGCAAGCGATGCGCAACCTGGCCGATGCCGTCCATTTCCTGTGCCTCCTCCACGGCCGCCACCCGGGCGTCATCGACAATGCCGCGCGCAAGGCGGTCGATCCCGCATCGCGGCAATGGATGAACGAGGCCGCCGACGCCTTTGTCCAGGAACGCGCCTTTCTGTCGAAAATCGCCTCGGCGGTCGGCCCGGTGCCGAGCACCCAGGGCCAGGCGCAATGCGAAGCGGCCGTGGCGGCGCAGCGCAAGGCGATCGACATGCTCGCCGAATCGGACCGCCACGGCTGCGCCGTCGGCGCCGCGATCGCGCTGACGCTCGACTGGCGGACGATCCGCGTCCTGCTCGACATTAGCGCCCAGCGGCTCGACATGACGCCGCCGACCTGCAACCTGCCCGACCTGCGCGATACCGCGCGGCTGGCAACGACGGTCGCCGACAGCCCCGCGGTCGAACGCGCGATGGTGTTCGGTGCCCAGCAGCTGATCGTCCAGCACAGCGGGCTGTGGGATTTGATGGCGGCGCGCGCAGCAAGCCGGGCGACTTCCTAAATCCCCCTCCCGCTTGCGCGAGGGGAGACATGCTTGCACCCTCCCCCGCCGCTCGCTATGCCCGCCGCGATTGACGTTCACGTTAAGGGAAAGACGAGCCCATGCGTTTCGATGGAACCAGCGCCTATATCGCCACCGACGACCTGAAGGTCGCGGTCAACGCCGCGACCTTGCTGCGCCGCCCGCTGCTCGTGAAGGGCGAACCCGGCACCGGCAAGACCGTGCTGGCCGAGGAAATCGCCAAAGCGTTCGACGCACCGCTGATCACCTGGAACATCAAATCGACCACCAAGGCGCAGCAAGGCCTGTATGAATATGACGCGGTCGCCCGCCTGCGCGACGGCCAACTGGGCGAAGAGCGCGTCCACGACATTCGCAATTACATCCGCAAGGGCAAATTGTGGGAAGCGTTCACCTCGCCCAAACTGCCCGTGCTGCTGATCGACGAGATCGACAAGGCCGACATCGAATTCCCGAACGATCTGCTCCAGGAGCTCGATCGCATGGCGTTCCACGTCTATGAAACCGACGAGACGGTGACCGCCAAAGAACGCCCGATCGTTGTCATCACGTCGAACAATGAAAAGGAACTGCCCGACGCCTTCCTGCGCCGCTGTTTCTTCCATTATATCAAATTCCCCGACCGCGACACGATGCACGCGATCGTCGACGTGCATTTCCCGGGCATTCAGAAGATGCTGGTCAGCCGCGCAATGGATATTTTCTATGAAGTCCGCGACGTGCCGGGCTTGAAGAAAAAGCCCTCTACCAGCGAGTTGATCGACTGGCTCAAATTGCTGCTCAACGAGGATATGCCGCTCGAAGTCCTGCAGAACCGGGACGTCGGCAAAGCGATCCCGCCGCTCCACGGCGCGCTGCTCAAAAATGAGCAGGACGTGATGCTATTCGAGAAGCTGGCGTTCATGGCGCGGCGCCAGGGAAGCTGAGCAAGCCTAACGCGAATCCCAATCCCCGCTCGTGCTGAGCTTGTCGAAGCACCGTCTTTCTCTTTGACGCCGCCAAAGGAAAGAACAGCCCTTCGACAAGCTCAGGGCGAACGGATTTAGGTATTGCGATGGGGTAGCGACTAAAGCTGGTACGCCACTTCGACATCGCCCCAGCGCCGCCCGTTGATCACCACCGGCGTATAGACGTTGCGCACCGTGACATAATTGGTGCCGTCGCCTTCCTGGCGATAGACCGCCATGAAAAACGCCGCGTTGCTCCGCTTCGCGGCCTTGTCGGTGTCGTCGAACAGCACCCGGCCGTTGCGGCAATAAGCGGTGTCGTGCGCGACGTCGCCGGTCGGGGCGCGCGAACATTCGGTGATGTGGGTCGGCAGAAAGCCGTTCATGTCGCCCGCCGACGACATTTTGACCTCGGGATGGCTGGCGACGACATGGTCGAACAGCGGCCGCCAATGGGCATCGGCCCAGTCGCACAAGGTGGTGCGGAACCGTTCGGGGTTCGACCCCGGCACGCGGACATAATTGGTGTCGAACAACTGTTCCATCGTCAGCTCGCCGTTCGCGATCGCGCGTTCGGCCAGCGCGACGAATTTGTCGCGCACCTTGGCGGCGAGATCGACGACCGCCGAATCCTGCGGGCTGACCCCGGCCGAGATCACCGCGTTGAACATGCGGTTCGACACATGCTCCATCGACAGGATCGAGGTGCGGGTGCCTTCCAGCGTCGCGCGATTGTCGCGCACCGATCCGACGACACGATCAACCGCCTCGCGGACTTTCGCACCATTGGCGTGCACCATGGCGCTCGATTGCGCGATGCGGTCGCTCTGATCGTCGAGCAGCGCCACCAGATGCGTCGCGTCGTGCAATGCGTCGGTGATCGTCTCGAACTGCGCTTCGGCGCGGCTCGATTGTTCGACCCCGGTCTGGATTTCGGTGACCAGCCCTCCTGCCTCGGCGGCCAGGCTGCCGATGCTGCGGCGGATTTCGTCGGTCGCGCCGCGTGTGTTCTGCGCCAGTTTCTTCACTTCGGCGGCGACAACGGCGAAGGTGCGGCCGGCATCGCCGGCGCGCTCGGCCTCGATCGCGGCGTTCAGCGCGAGCATATTGGTGGTCTTGGCGATCTGCTCGATCGACTGGCTGACCTGCTGCACCTGTTCCATCACCGCGGCGAAATTGGTGACATGGGTGCCCAGCCGCGCAACGAGGTCGATGACCGACCGAAATTCGGTGACCGCGGCGTTGACGCGCTCGGCGCCGGTGTCGAGCTGTTCGCAGGCGCGCGCCGACAGCAATTTCGCCTCGTCGGTCGAATCAGCGATCTGGCGCTGGTCGGCCTCCAGGCTGACGACAAATTCTTCGAGCCGCCCGAGTTCGGTGATCTGGCGGTCCATCTGGTCGGTCGACCGCTTGATCCGCCCCGCCGCCTCGCTGCACCCGACGGCGAGTTCGCCGCAGTCACTGGCGACCGACTGGTCGAGCACCGGCCCTGCCGGATTGATCGGATCATATTTCATACGCGCACCCACCCAAAGATCATCGACGGGTCATGCCGGATAATGGTTAACGGGGCGTCAATACGGCACCGGCGGCGGTACCCTTCTCCTCCGTTCGTGCTGAGCTTGTCGAAGCACCGTCCTTTCTTTCGCCGTCCCGCGAAGAAAGAACGGCCCTTCGACAAGCTCAGGGCGAACGGATGAGAACAAGGTTCGGAACGCACTTTCCGTTTACGTAAAGGGATTGCACCACAGGTCGCGACGGGTTACGCCTTGATCCATGTTTTTCGGCTTTCTCGACGAGCTTCGCGCCGCGGGCATTCCCGCCAGCCTGAAAGAGCATCTGATGCTGCTCGAGGCGCTCGACCGCGAGGTGATCGACCGCAGTCCCGAGCAATTCTATTATTTGTCGCGCGCGATTTACGTGAAGGACGAAGGCCTGCTCGATCGCTTCGACCAGGTGTTCAACAAGGTCTTCAAGGGCATCATCTCGGACTACGGCCAGAACCCGGTCGATGTCCCCACCGACTGGCTGAAGGCGGTCGCCGAGAAATTCCTGACCCCCGAGGAAATGGCGGCGATCGAATCGCTCGGCGACTGGGACAAGATCATGGAGACGCTGAAAGAGCGGCTCGCGGAGCAGCAGAAGCGCCACGAGGGCGGCAGCAAGTGGATCGGCACCGGCGGCACCAGCCCCTTTGGCAACTCGGGCTATAACCCCGAGGGTGTGCGGATCGGCGGCGAGAGCAAGCACAAGCGCGCGCTGAAGGTCTGGGAAAAGCGCGAGTTCGCCAATCTCGACAACACCAAGGAACTCGGCACCCGCAACATCAAGATCGCGCTGCGCCGTCTGCGCAAATTTGCGCGCGAGGGGGCGGCGGACGAGCTCGACATTCCGGGCACGATCGACGGGACGGCCCGCCAGGGCTGGCTCGACATCAAGATGCGGCCCGAACGGCGCAATGCGGTCAAGCTGCTGCTGTTTCTCGACGTCGGCGGATCAATGGACCCGTTCATCAAGCTGTGCGAAGAATTGTTCAGCGCCGCCACGACCGAGTTCAAGAATCTCGAATTTTTCTACTTCCACAATTGCCCCTATGAGGGGGTGTGGAAGGACAACAAGCGCCGCTGGTCCGAACGCCACCAGATGTGGGACATTCTGCACAAATATGGTCATGATTATAAGGTGATCTTTGTCGGCGATGCGTCGATGAGCGCCTATGAAATCACCCATCCGGGCGGCAGCGTCGAGCATTTCAACGAGGAATCGGGCGCGGTGTGGCTGGGCAGGATCACCAAAGTCTATCCCGCCGCAGTGTGGCTGAACCCGGTGCCCGAGGCGCATTGGGGCTATACCCAGTCGGTAAAGCTGATCAAGCAGCTGATGAACGACCGCATGTATCCGCTGTCGCTTGATGGGCTGGACAAGGCGACGCGCGAGTTGACGCGCAAGCATTGACGGCCGCCCTATAAAAGCGAAAGCATCCGCATCCCCGAGCGAAGTCGAGGGGCTCGTTCGAGCGGAGCGAGAACCTGCAAGATGGCAGCCTCGGCTTCGCTCGGCATAGCCCCTCGACTTCGCTCGGGGATGCGGCATTCTTTGCGTATCGAGTATCCACATGATCGACCTCCCCCTCATCACCATCCTGCTCCTCACCGGCTTCATCAACCTGATCGGGGCGCTCGCTTATGCGGCGCGGATCGCGGGGGTGCGGACGCGGCGGATCGCGATGTCGTTTGCGTTGTTCAACATCCTGGTGCTGTTTTCGCGCACCTCGAACAGCTTCCTCGGTCCCTTTCTGGCTAAACGGATCGAGACGCGGCTCCATGACGGCAGCGGCGCGTCGCTGTTCATCGACATGCAGTTGGTGCTCGCTGCGGCGAGCGTTGCGACCTTGCTCGGCATCCTGCTGGTTCCCACCGGGCAGCGGATGTTTGCCGCCGCGATCGGCTGGTATCAGACCAACCGGTCGACGACGAAGCTGGCGGTGAAGGCGGTGAGCCCGAGCGGACTGCGCACCTTGGGCCGCTCGCTGACGCTTCCCAGCCTGGCGCACCTCAAAAGCTGGAGGATGCCCAAGGGGATCAGCTGGGGCGTGCTGATCGCCAATTGTCTGGCGCAGTCCTTGCTCGCGGTCGGCGTCGTTGCGTCGCTCTACGCCGGCTATCTGGCGCCCGAGTTCCGCGTCACCGCATCGCAGCTATCGGCGCTGATCAACGGGTTCGCGACGATCCTGCTGTTTGCCTTCATCGATCCGCAGCTGTCGGTGATGACCGACGATGCGGTCGAGGGCAAAGTCGACGAGGCGGAATTCCGCCGCGCGATCACCTTCATCTCGCTGAGCCGTCTCGCCGGCACCATTCTGGCGCAGGCGCTGTTGCTGCCCGCCGCGCTGCTGATCGCCGCCGTCGCTGTCTATGTCTGACCGCGCTAGCGAAACGCCGCGCAGCCAGTCGCGCTTTCACGCGGTTCGCATGCGGCTGGAGGCGATGGCGATCACCCCGGGGCCGCGCGGCTGGTTCCTCGAATTCCTCGTCTTCGGCTTCAAACAAGGCTGGGCGTGCCTGTTCGGCGGGCTGATGCTCGCGCTGCTGCTCGGCACGCATCTGTTCTGGCCCGACGATGCGGCGCTGCACCGTTATGACGCGATCACGATCGGCGCGGTGCTGATCCAGCTCGGGATGCTCGCCTTCCGGCTGGAGACGCCCAAGGAAGCGCTCGTCATCCTGATTTTCCATATCGTCGGCACGGTGATGGAGCTGTTCAAGACCGCGGCGGGGTCGTGGCAATATCCCGAGGCGAGCCTGCTCCACATCGGCGCGGTGCCTTTGTTCTCGGGCTTCATGTATGCGGCGGTCGGCAGCTATATCGCCCGCGTCTGGCGCATCTTCGATTTCCGCTACTCGGGCTATCCGCCGGTGTGGGCCAGCTATGCGCTCGCCGCGGCGATCTATGTAAATTTCTTCGCACACCATTGGCTGTACGACATCCGCTGGTTCCTGTTCGCGGCGACCGCGCTGCTGTTCTGGCGCTGTCAGGTTTGGTTCCGCCCGCTCCACGTCCACCGCCGGATGCCGTTGCTCGTCGGCTGGGGATTGGTCGCGCTGTTCATCTGGTTTGCCGAAAATATCGGGACGTTCGCTCGCGCGTGGACCTATCCGAGCCAGGACGACGGCTGGCATTTGGTGGGGCTTGAAAAGCTAGGCAGCTGGTATCTGCTGATGATCATCTCGTTCGTGCTGGTCAGTCTGGTGCAGCGGCCGAAGGCGCCGGATCACTTGTAGCGCGGACGTCTGACTCTCCCCTCCCTGGAAGAGAGGGGAGTTTCAACCAAATGGCTGATCGATCGACGGCGGCGGTTCGCTGAACCATTTCGGGCCGCTGTCGGTCATATGGAAACAATCCTCGAGCCGGATCCCGAATTCGCCGGGGATATAGATGCCGGGCTCGTTCGAGAAACACATGCCGGGCGCCAACTTCGTCGTTTCGCCGCGCACCAAATTGACCGGCTCGTGCCCATCGAGGCCGATGCCGTGGCCGGTGCGGTGCGAGGTGCCGGGGAGTTTATAGTCCGGTCCCCAGCCAAGGCCGGCATAGTAAGCGCGCACCGCATCATCGACCTGACCCGCCGGGGTGCCGAGTTTCGCGGCGGCAAAGGCGACGTCCTGCCCCTTGCGCATCTGGTCCCAAACCTGCCGCTGGCGCGGGCTGGCCTTGCCGTAAACAAAGCTGCGCGAGATGTCAGATTGATAGCCATGGACGGTGGCGCCGCAGTCCATCAACACGACTTCGCCATCCTTCACCGCCTGCGGCTTGCCCGACCCGTGCGGATAGGCGCTCGCCTCGCCGAGCAGGATCAGCTCGAACTCGCTCTTGCCGCCGAGCGCCCGCGTCGCGGCGGCCATGATTGCGCCGATGTCGGCGGGGGTCATCCCGATCTCGACCCGCGGCGCGGTGTGGCGATAGGCCGCGATGGTGATGTCTGCGGCGATCTGCATCAGCGCGATTTCGGCGGGCGATTTATGCATCCGGCAACCCCGGACGACGGGCGCGCCGTTGACGACGGTGGCGCCGGGCATCGCCTTTTCGAGGCCATCGACGGCGAAGTAGCGCACCGTTTCCTCGACACCGATCTTGCCCTTCGTCAGCCCGCGCTTGCCCAGCCAGGCGGCGACCGCGGCGAGCGGATTGTCATCCTCGTTCCACGTCAGCACCTCGGCTTCGACCCCCAGGCTTTCGCGCACCGACGGTTCTTCAAAAAAGGGCGTGACGACCGCCAGCTCGCCCTCGCGGGTCAGCACCGCGGCGGTCAGCCGCTCGCTGCGCGACCAGCGCACCCCGGTGAAATAGATAAGGCTCGACCCCGGCTCGATCAGCAGCGCGTCCATATTATTGGCACGCAGCAAATGGGTCGCCTTGGCGAGCCGCGCCACCCGCTCAGCTTTACCGATCGGAACCGCCCTGGCGGCCAGATTGGGAAGCCCCGCGGTGTCCGCCGCCCATGCGGGCAGAGGCAGCGTTGCGGCCAGTCCGCCGAGCGCCGCGGTGCCAAGAAAATGCCTGCGCTGAATCATCATCCGCCTTCCACGCTCAATAAATCAGGAGTTCCGCAATGTCTTCGCGCCACGCCGCCTCATCGGGCTGCGCCAAGGCATCGAGATCGCCCGCCACCGCGCCCGCA
The DNA here is from genome assembly GCA_964502035.1 of uncultured Sphingopyxis sp. Classification (GTDB taxonomy): domain Bacteria; phylum Pseudomonadota; class Alphaproteobacteria; order Sphingomonadales; family Sphingomonadaceae; genus Sphingopyxis. Next base: position 22,111 of record CAZCUW010000009.1, read on the forward strand.
TCGTCGACCCACTCGCGCAGGTCGGGACCGCCGTTGATCACGTCGATCGCGAGCACGTCGTCGGTATATTCATATTTGAAATCGGTGCCGCGCCAGATCGGATAGTCTGGATAGAGCGAGCGGATCGCCTTGAACCCCAGCGCCTGCACCCGCCACGGCTGGAACGCGGCATCGTCGTACCACGGCCCCTCGGCATGGATATGGACGCCGCTGCACAGCTGCCCAACATGTTTGTGAAAGGTCGGCTGGAACCAGATGTCGCGCAGCTTGCACCCCGCCAGCCAGTGCGGCGCAAGCCGGTGCATCTCGCCAATCACCGCCTTGGCATCGATATCGGGGGCGCCGAAGATTTCGAGCGGGCGCGTCGTGCCGCGGCCTTCGCTCAACGTTGCGCCCTCGACCATCACCGTGCCAGCATAGGCGCGCGCCATATTGACGTTCGCGGCGTTCGGGCTGGGGTTGATCCACACACGGCCCTCCGGCCAGCCATGACCGGGCGCCGCATCGGGCGCCCAACCGTCCATTTCGATCACGCGGTAATCGACGTCGAGATGGAAGTGGCGGATGAACCAGCGTCCCATTTCGCCCATCGTCAGCCCGTGGCGCATGACCATCGGCGCGGCGCCGACGAAACTCTCCCAGCCGGGACGGAGCAATGTGCCTTCGACCGGGCGGCCCGCCGGGTTCGGGCGGTCGAGCACCCAAACCGCCTTGCCATGCTGCGCCGCGGCTTCGAGCATGTAGAGCAGGGTCGTGACATAGGTGTAGATGCGGCACCCGAGATCCTGAAGGTCGATCAGGACGACGTCAAAGGTGTGCATCGACTGGCCGGTGGGACGGCGCACCTCACCATATAGGCTAAAACATGGAACACCATGCACCGGATCGGTGAAGTCGGGCGACTCCATCATATTGTCCTGCAGGTCGCCGCGCACCCCGTGCTGCGGCCCGAACACCGCGGTGACATTCACCCCCGCCGCGACCAGCGCATCGAGGCTGTGGGTCAGGTCGGCGGTGACCGAGGCGGGATGCGCGAGCAGCGCGACGCGCTGACCCGCCAGCGGCGCGCGCAGCGCGGGGTCGGCGAGCAGGCGATCGATACCGAATGTCATCGTCATGCCGCGTCGGGTGCCGCAAGCGTGAGCGCAAAGCAATCGGGATGATGAAAATCGGGTTTGCCCGGCGGGTGCGCGAGCGCCCAATAGCTTTTGGTGCCGTCGATCTCTTCGATCACCGCACATAGCGCAAGTTTCGACCCGGTATCGGGGAAAATCCCCGGCTCGACGCGCAGCGCATAATGCGCGTCGCCGCGTTCGGCGACCATGTCCCACGGCGCCAGCTCGTCGGGGCGGAGCAGCGAGCGATAATCGTCGAACTGGTAACAGGCCCAGCGGCCGTCGGGGCCATAGTTGAATTCGGTATAGTCGGGCTGCCCCTCTTCGGTCAGGAACGCCTCGAAACAGGTGCCTTGCCACAATCCGTCGGTTGCGCTGTCGGCGATGACAAGCTGGCCGTCGCCCGGCGGCAGCACGATGTCGCCCACCGTGCCCTCGACGACATAGCGCAGCGCAAAGCCGTCATCGAACGACAGGGTAACCTCGACCATGATAGCGCGAACCGCCCGCGCGGGCGTGTCAGGGTGACAGATAAGGGAGCGCCGTCGGTAGCCCTTTTGGTCGGACACTCAATCTTCCTCCGTTCGTCCTGAGCTTGTAGAAGGATCGTTCTTTCCTTTTGCCAAGCTGGAAATTCTATCCCGATCGCCGCGAATCAATGCCAGTTTCTTGGCTCGGCTCCAGCCTTTAATCCGATGTTCTGCTTCCAACGCCTCGATTCGAGTCGAAACTCCTGACTCCACACCAGCGTGACAGGCAGCCTGTCCGACGTGAAACCCGGAATGGAGCCCGTCTCATGCTGTGCGATCCGATACGGAAGATTGTCCGTATGCCCCGTGTAGAAGGCGCCTCCCCGACAGTGCAACATATAGGCCCAAAAGCTCATCATCACGGTGTAAAGGGAAAATCGACCCTTCGACAAGCTCAGGGCAAACGGTTTTTGATGCGGCTGAACGGTGTTGGGTTTGCGCGAACCCCATGCTAAGCGCGCCCCGCTTGAAAAGAGGGCGCTATGACCAACCACAAATCCGACCTGCTGCGCGTCCTCGATCAGCGAGGCTATATCCACCAGATGACCGACGCGGAAGGGCTCGATGCACTTGCCGCGAAACAGGTCGTCCCCGGATATATCGGTTTCGACGCAACCGCGCCCAGCCTGCACGTCGGCAGCCTGGTCCAGATCATGATGCTGCGCCGCCTGCAACAGACGGGACACAAGCCGATCGTGCTGATGGGCGGCGGGACGACGCGGATCGGCGACCCGACCGGGCGCGACGAAAGCCGCAAGATGCTGTCCGACGAGACCATTGCCGCGAACATCGCGTCGATCTTCAGCATCTTTCAGCAGTTCCTGACCTTTGGCGACGGCCCGGCCGACGCGGTGATGGTCAACAATCACGACTGGCTGGGGCAGCTTGGCTACATCGAACTGCTCCAGGAAGTCGGTACCCATTTCACGATCAACCGCATGATGACGTTTGATTCGGTCAAATTGCGGCTTGAGCGCGAGCAGCCGATGACCTTCCTCGAATTCAACTACATGATCCTGCAGGGCTATGATTTCCGCCATTTGTCGAAAGACATGGGGGTGCGGCTGCAAATGGGCGGATCCGACCAGTGGGGCAATATCGTCAACGGCATGGAGTTGGGCCGCCGCATGGACGGCGCCGACCTCTATGGTCTGACGACTCCGCTGCTCACCACCGCGGCGGGCGCCAAAATGGGCAAAACCGCCGCTGGCGCGGTCTGGCTTAACGCGGCGCAACTGTCCCATTTTGACTATTGGCAGTTCTGGCGCAATTGCGACGACCGCGACGTCGGCAAGTTCCTGAAGCTGTTCACCGACCTGCCGCTCGACGAGATCGCGCGGCTGGAAGCGCTGAGCGGCGCCGAGATCAACGAGGCTAAGAAGGTACTGGCGAACGAGGCGACCGCGCTGTGCCGCGGCGCGGACGCCGCGCGCGTTGCATCGGACACCGCCGCACAAACCTTTGAAAAGGGACAGATTGGTGGCGATTTGCCGCAGGCGGTCGCCCCCGCCCAAGGAATCAGCGTCGTCGATGCGCTGCGCGAACTGGGCTTTGCGGCGTCGAACAAGGAAGCGCGCCGCAAGCTCGACGAGGGCGCGGTCAAGGTCGATGGCGTCGTCGTTCGCGACCCGCAGCACCTGATCGTACCCGGCGCCGACCCGGTGCCGCTGAGCCTGGGGGCGAAAAAACATGGCCTTGTGACCCGGTAAGGCGCACATAAGCGTTTACCACTTCTTCAGCATTCGGGTGGATCGTCATGGCCAAACCAACAAGGTCCACAAAAATGCGCAAGATCGACACCAGCAAGGCCCATTATGTCGGGCTCGACCAGCGAATTGCTCCGCGTAGCGACGTCTATGTCCGCCTTCCCTTCGTCATGCCCGACGGACGGCAGGAAATGTGCACCTGTGTCAACATCAGCGCCGACGGTATGCTGATGCGCTTCGAGCGCGGGCTCGAGATCGGCGACCTCGTCGTCTTCCGTATGCCGATCATCGGCCGCACCGCGGCCAAGGTCGTGTGGTCATTGGGCGGCAAGACCGGTGTCCAGTTCGACAAGTCGATCGCGGTCGAAGATTATCTGCCGATGATCCGCGCCATGGGCGCCCGGGCCGACGTCAACTAAACGCACGAAGCAGAGGCACGTTCTTCTCCCCTCCCGCTTGCGGGAGGGGTCGGGGGAGGGTTTGTCTGGATAGGCTTAACTGGCGGAGGAAACACGCCCTCCCCTAGCCCCTCCCGCAAGCGGGAGGGGGACTATCAACCACTCCGCAGCAACGGCACCGCCGCATCGCGCTCGAACAAATACAGGCAGTGGCGCACCGCCTCGCCGCGCGCGCCATCCATGCCGCCGTCGCGTTCGACAAACAGCCGCGCATCGTCGTGCGCCACCGGCAGCAACCGCACCAACTGCTCGGCGCTCGCCAGACCATAGTCGGCGTCGCCCGACTGCTTGAGCCCGAGCAGTTCGCCGCCGCCGCGCAGTTCCAGATCCTTCTCGGCAATCACGAACCCGTCGTTGGTCTCGCGCATCAGCGCCAGCCGTTCGCGCGCGGTTTCGGACAGATTTTGCGAGCGCAGCAGCAGGCACACCGATTTCGCCGCGCCGCGCCCGACGCGCCCGCGCAACTGGTGCAGCTGCGCCAGGCCAAAGCGATCGGCATGTTCGACGATCATCAGGCTGGCAGCGGGGACATCGACCCCGACCTCGATCACCGTCGTCGCGACGAGGACACCGATTTCGCCCGCCTGAAACTGTGCCATGACGTCATCCTTGTCGGGCCCCTTCATCCGGCCATGGACCAGCCCGACACGGTGGGCGCCCAGCCGTTCGCGCAGCAGCGCGGCGCGATCTTCGGCGGCGGCGAGCTCGCTCATCTCGCTCTCGGCAACCAGCGGGCAGACCCAATAGGCTTGCGCCCCGGTCGCCAGATGGCGCTCGAGCCCGCCGACCACCTCGTCGAGGCGGTCGACCGATACGACGCGGGTGTCCACCGGAGTGCGGCCCGGCGGCATCTCGTCGATCCGCGACACATCCATCTCGCCATGGTTGGCGAGTTGCAGCGTGCGCGGGATCGGGGTCGCGGTCATTACCAGCAGATGCGGCGGCCGCGCCGCCTTTTGCGTCAGCATCAGCCGCTGCGCGACGCCAAAGCGATGCTGTTCATCGACCACCACCAGCGCCAGATCGCGATACGCCACGGCATCCTGGAAAATCGCGTGGGTGCCGACGAGGATGTCGATGCTGCCGTCGGCGAGCCCCATCAGCGTCGATTCACGCACGCGGCCCTTGTCGCGCCCGGTCAGGATCGCGATGGTGACCGGCAGCCCCGCAAGCATCGCCTGCAAGGTCGCGAAATGCTGGCGCGCCAAAATCTCGGTCGGGGCGAGCAGTGCCGCCTGCGTCCCCGCCTCGACGGCGGCCAGCATTGCGCGCAGCGCGACCAGCGTCTTGCCCGACCCGACGTCGCCCTGCAGCATCCGCAGCATCGGGGTCTCGCGGCCCATATCGGCGGCAATCTCGCGCCCCACCCGTTCCTGCGCCCCGGTCAGCCCGAACGGCAGCCGCAGCGCGCCGACCAGTCGTCCGTCGCCGACCACCGCGCGCCCCTTGCGCTTGCGCAGCCCCTCGCGGATCAGCATCAGCGCGACCTGGCTGGCGAAAATCTCGTCATAGGCGAGCCGGTCGTGCGCCGCCGCATCCTGCGGGCTGGCGTGCGCGCGCGCCAGCGCCTCGCGCCAGGCGGGCCAGCCGCGGCTGGTCAGCAGCGGTTTGTCGATCCATTCGGCGAGTTCAGGGCGCCGTTCGAGCGCGATTTCGACCAGCTGAGTCAGCCGCGCATTGGTCAGGCCTTCGGTCAACGGATAAACGGGTTCGTGGATCGCGATCCCCGCGTCGTCGCCCGGCTCGACGACCTGATCGGGATGGACGATCTGGCGCATGTCGCCATACAGGTCGAGCCGCCCCGACACCCGCCGCGTCCCGCCCAGCGGGAACAGCTTGCGCGCCAGCCCCGACGTCCGCCCGAAATAGACGAGCCGGACATGGTCGCCCGCGCTGTCGAACGCCTCGACCCCGAACGGCGCGCGGGGCGACCGGCCCGCGCGATAATCCTGCGCGGTCAGGTCGACGATGATCGTCTGCCCCGCCTGCGCCTGATCGAGCCGGTCGACCGGAAAGCGCGAGATCAGCCCGGTCGGCAGATGGAACAGCACATCGACAACGCGCGCCAGCCCCAGCCGGGTCAGCGGCTTGGCCAGCTGCGGCCCGACGCCCTTCAGGTCGGTGAGCGCGGCAAAGAGCGGATTGAGGATTTCGGGTCGCATGGATGATGATTGTGTAGCCTCGTATTTCCGTTCGTGTCGAGCGAAGTCGAGACACCCCGCTGGCCAGCGCCAGGCGGATTGGCATCTCGACTTCGCTCGATGCGAACGGGTTTGGGAATGAGCGTTGATACATCGCGCAACCGCTCTAAAAGGCCCGCCATGACCGACCGCCTCAAACGCCTGAAGTTCCGCGCCTGGCACCGCGGCACGCGCGAGGCCGATTATATGATCGGCGGGTTTTTCGACCGCTATGCCGCGACGTGGAGCGAGGACGAGATCGCCTGGTACGAAATCGTCGTCGAGGAAGACGATGTCGATATCATGGCGTGGGCGCTCGGCACCGGCGAACCGCCCGCGCATCTGAACCGTCCCGCGATGATCGCCGCGATGCGTCGGCTGGACTATATCCCGCTGCCATGACGATGCCCGCCGCCGACATCTTTGCCGCGATCGGATCGGCAGCGGCGCCGCTGACGCTGGCGCGCACCGCCGACGGTTTCCTGCCGCTGCTGCTCGCCGATCTGGCGCGCGCCAGCGACCGGCGCCTGGTGTATGTCGCGACCGACGATGCGGCGATGCAGGCGGTCGCTGACGCCGCACCCTTCTTTGCCCCCGACCTCATCGTCCACCGCTTCCCGGCGTGGGACTGCCTGCCCTATGACCGCGCCGGGCCGTCGATGCGGGTCAGCGCCGACCGGCTGGCGACGCTGTCGGCGTTGCAACAGCCGGCGAAGCGCGGCGAGCTGATCCTGACCACCGTCGCCGCAATCACTCAGCGCACCCTCACCCCGTTCCGCATCCGCCAGCTCGCGACCACGCTGGCGGCGGGGCAGCGCATCGACCGCGATTCGCTCGCCGAATTGCTGGTGTCGAACGGCTTCAGCCGCGTCGATACGGTCGCCGATCAGGGCGAGTTTGCGGTGCGCGGCGGCATCGTCGACCTGTTTCCCGCCGGCGAAGAAAACGGCCTGCGCATCGATTTTTTTGGCGACGAGATCGAAAGCATCCGCCGCTTCGACCCCGCCGACCAGCGCAGCCTTGGTCCCGCCAAGGCGCTGCAATTGCTGCCCGCCACCGAAACCCTGCTCGACGAAGCGACGATCAAGCGTTTCCGGTCGACCTATCGCGACCTGTTCGGGGCGCAGGCGACCGGTGATCCGCTGTACCAGGCGGTCAGCGAGGGGCGGCGCCAAGCGGGCATGGACCATTGGCTGCCGCTGTTCGAAGAGCGGTTGGCGACCCTGTTCGACCATATCGACCCCGCCACCCCGGTGCTGCGCGGCCACCGCAGCGAGGCGACCGCCGAGACGCGCTTTGCCGCGATCGCCGATTATCATGCGAACCGCGTCGCCGCCGAACAGGAATCGACCGGCAGCTATCGCCCGCTGACGCCCGAGACGCTGTATCTGACCGAGGCCGAATGGGCGGGCGCTGCGCGCAGCCGCCCGGTCCATATCGTCACCCCGTTCGATGTGGCGCCGTCGCCGCAGGTCATCGACCTCGAAACCTTTGCCGCGCGCGATTTCACTCCAGAGCGCGCCGCCGACGCCAATGTCTATCAAAAGGTCGCCGATCATCTGAGCGACGAGCGCCGCAAGGGGCGGCGCACGATCATCGCCAGCTATTCGGGCGGCGCGCGCGATCGCCTGTCGGGGCTGCTCCGCGAGCATGGCGTTACCGGGTTGGTGCAGGCAGAGACTTGGCAGGAGGCGCTGGGTTCAAGTTCCGTTCGTGTCGAGCGAAGTCGAGACACCGCGCAGGACAGCGCCACCCCGCGGGGTGTCTCGACTTCGCTCGACACGAACGGGTTGGGAGGCGGCTCACCGAGCGGCAACGTCGCCCTCATCGTCCTCCCCCTCGACCATGGCTTTGCCTCCGATGCGATCAGCCTGCTCACCGAGCAGGACATTCTGGGCGAACGCCTCGTCCGCCGCCAGAAACGCCGCAAGAGCGCCGACGCCTTCCTCGCCGAGCTGGCGACGCTCAGCGTCGGCGACATGGTCGTCCATCTCGATCATGGCATCGGGCGCTATGAGGGGCTGACCTCGATCCCGGTCGGCCACAGCCCGCATGATTGCGTCGCGCTCACTTACGCCGGCGGCGACAAGCTCTATGTCCCCGTCGAAAATCTCGACGTCCTGTCACGCTATGGCGGCGAAAGCGACGGCGTCGCGCTCGACCGGCTCGGCGGCGAGGCGTGGCAGCGGCGCAAGGCGCGGATGAAGGAGCGCATCCGCGAGATCGCGGGGGAACTGCTCGCGACCGCGGCACAGCGCGCGCTGCGCTCGGGCGAATTGCTGGCGCAGGACGCTGCCTATCCCGCCTTTGCCGACCGCTTTCCCTATCAGGAAACCGATGATCAGGACCGCGCGATCGGCGATGTGCTCGCCGACATGGCGTCGGGCAAGCCGATGGACCGGCTGGTGTGCGGCGACGTCGGCTTCGGCAAGACCGAGGTCGCCTTGCGCGCCGCCTTCGTCGCGGCGATGGCGGGGGTGCAGGTCGCGCTGGTCTGCCCGACCACTTTGCTCGCGCGCCAGCATTTCACCAATTTTGTCGAGCGTTTCAAAGGCTTCCCGGTCAACATCGGCCGCCTGTCGCGGCTCGTCCCTGCCGGCGAAGCGCAAAAGACCCGCGACGGACTGGCCAGCGGCCACATCGATATCGTCGTCGGTACCCATGCGGTGATCGCCAAATCGGTCGAGTTCAAAAACCTCGGCCTCGTCATCGTCGACGAGGAGCAGCGCTTCGGCGTCGTCCACAAGGAACGGCTGAAGCAGCTCAAGGCCGACGTCCATGTCCTGACGCTGACCGCGACGCCGATCCCGCGCACGCTGCAAATGGCGATGTCGGGCCTCCGCGAACTCAGCGTCATCCAGACCCCTCCCGTGGACCGTCTCGCGGTGCGCACCTATGTCGCGCCATGGGATGCCGTCGTGCTGCGCGAAGCCTTGCTGCGCGAACATGACCGCGGCGGGCAGAGTTTCTTCGTCGTGCCGCGGATCAAGGACCTGCCCGACATCGAGGAATTTCTGCGCAACCGCGTCCCCGAAATCAAATATGTCGTCGCGCATGGCCAGATGACCCCGACCGAGGTCGAGGACCGGATGAGCGCCTTTTACGACCGCAAATATGACGTGCTGCTGTCGACAACGATCGTTGAATCGGGGCTCGACATTCCGAGTGCCAACACGCTGATCATCCACCGCGCCGACCGCTTCGGCCTGGCCCAGTTGTACCAGCTGCGCGGGCGGGTCGGGCGCGCCAAGACGCGCGCCTATGCGTATCTGACCACCCCCGAACATGGCGCGATTACCGACACCGCCGAAAAACGGCTCAAGCTGCTTGGCGATCTCGATACACTCGGCGCGGGGTTCCAGCTGGCGAGCCACGACCTCGACATTCGCGGCGCGGGCAATCTCGTCGGCGACGAACAATCGGGGCATATCCGCGAGGTCGGCTTCGAACTGTATCAGTCGATGCTGGAAGAGGCGATCCTGATGGCCAAGGCCGAAGGCGCCGGCAAGCTGCCGCCGCGCGAGGCGCTGTCGCCGACGATCACCGTCGACGCGCCGATCCTTATCCCCGAGGATTATGTCCCCGACTTGCCGCTGCGCATGGCGCTCTATCGCCGCCTCAACGACGCCGCCGACCGTCCGGCGCTGGATGCCTTTGCCGCCGAGATGATCGACCGCTTCGGCCCGCTGCCGCCCGAAACAGCGAACCTCGTGCAACTCATGGAGATCAAGGCGAACGCCCGCGCCGCGGGCATCGCCAAGCTCGACGTCGGCACCAAGGGCGCACTCGTGTCGTTCCACAGCGACCAGTTCGCCAACGTCCCCGGCTTGATCGCTTATGTCGAACGGCTGAAAGGCCGCGCCCGCCTCCGCCCCGACAACAAGTTGTCGGTGAGCGGCGACTGGGTGAGCACCGGGGCGCGGCTGAACGGCGCGCTGCAATTGTCAAAGGGGTTGGCGAAGCTGGCGAAGCAGGTGGCAACATAACCAAGCCTCGTCATTGCGAGGAGCCGAAGGCGACGCGGCAATCCAGAGTCGCGTAATCCGCTCTGGATTGCTTCGCTTCGCTCGCAATGACGGAACACTATTCGATCAACGCCAACAACTCGCCCGCCGGCACCGGACCCGACTTCAAAAACCCCTGCCAGGTCGCCACCCCCAGCTCGGACAGGCGCGCCAGCTGGCGCTCGTTCTCGATCCCCTCGGCCACCACCAGCAGCCCCAGCGCGCGCGCGAGATCGACGATCGCGCGCACGACGATGCGGTCGCGGTCGCTGCCGTCGATGGTGCGGGTGAAACCGCTGTCGATCTTGAGATAATCGATCGGCAGCCGTGCGAGCAGCGACAGGCTGGAATAGCCGGTGCCGAAATCGTCGATCGCGATCGCGCAGCCGAGCGCGCGGATCTGCGCCAGCTGTTCGGCCGCGCTCGCCGGATCGCTGAGCATCGCCTGTTCGGTCAACTCGAGCGTCAGCCGGTCGGGATCGACCTTTGCCGCTTTCGCCATCGCGGCAAACCGGCCGGCAAATTCGGGATCGCCGAGGTCGGCAGCGGTGATGTTGAGCGAGACGCGCAGTTTCGCCAGCGACCGGGGCCAGCTCGCCATTTCGGCGAGCGCGACGCGGTGGGCATGTTCGGTCAGCTCGCATTCAAGCCGCGCCGCGCGCGCCGCGGTGACCAGCGGCCCGGCGCCGAGCAGGCCCAGCTCAGGGTGCTGCCAGCGCAGCAACGCCTCGACCCCGGTCATTTCGCCGGTGCCGACGTCATATTGCGGCTGGTAATGGATCACGACCTCGTTGCCCGACAGCGCGGCATGGACCATCACCCCGTCGCGCGCCGACGCGGGCCGGGCCAGCTGGTCACCGGCGTTGCGGAGCTGGGCGGCGACCGATTCGTCGCGCGTGATCAGCGCCGCGGCGATCCGGATCGCCAGACGGCCGTTGGGATCGCCAACGATCGGTTCGGCCAGCGCAACGTGCAGCGCACGTTCCTGCGCCCGCAGCGCACCCAGCGACATCGGCGTCGAGGGCACGATCAAAAAACGCGGTCCGTCGAGCCGGTCGACGCACGATCCCTGACCAAATTCGTCGCTGGCAAAATTTTCCAACCGCCGCCCGATTTCATCGAGCACGGCGTCGCCCGTCGCGGTTCCCGCGCTGTTGTTGATCCGCGCCATCTGGTCGACCTGGACCAGGATCACGCCGGCGTCGGCGTCGTGGCGCGCGTGCAGGGCTTCGAGTTTGCGGACGCAGGCGGACAAGGATTCGGAGAGGCGATTCATCGGGTTTCCCTAGCAGGCTTTGCTTGCCAAGTTCCTGCCTTTTGCATCACAAGGGGCGCGTGGCTGCCACATTTTCCCAATCCGCCGCGCCCGCGGCACCCTTGATCGACGGACATGGCCGCCGGATCAGTTACTTGCGCCTGTCGGTCACCGACCGCTGCGACCTGCGCTGCCGCTATTGCATGGCCGAGGACATGATCTTTCTGCCCAAATCGGCGGTGCTCAGCATCGAAGAGATGGGCGAATTGGCCGAACGGTTCGTCGCGCGCGGGATTCGCCGCATCCGGCTGACCGGCGGCGAACCGCTGGTCCGGCGCGGCATCGACACGCTGGCGGCGCGGCTGGGGGCGATGATCGGCAACGGCCTCGACGAGCTGACGCTGACCACCAATGCGATGCGGCTTGCCGAATATGCGCCGATGCTGGCGGCGGCGGGGGTGCGGCGGATCAACGTCAGCCTCGACACCCTCGATCCCGCGGCTTTCCGGCACATCACCCGGGTCGGCGACGTCGATGTTGCGCGCGGCGGGATCGCCGCGGCGCGCGCCGCCGGGCTGGCGGTGAAGATCAACATGGTCGCGCTCGCCGGGCTCAACGAAGACCAGCTGCTGCCGATGCTCGATTATTGCGCCGCGACCGGTTGCGACCTTACCCTCATCGAAACAATGCCGCTGGGCGAGGTCGAGGCCGACCGCAGCGACCATTATATCCCGCTCCATCATTTCATTGCCCCGCTCCGCGACGTCCGCGCGCTGTATCCGGTCGACAAGCGCACCGGCGGCCCGGCGCGTTATTTCGCGGTCGAGGACAGCCCGGTCACGCTGGGGCTGATCACCCCGCTGTCGGACAATTTCTGCGCGACGTGCAACCGCATCCGCCTGACCGTCGAGGGCCGCGTCTATATGTGCCTGGGCCAGGACGATCATGTCGACCTGCGCGCCGCACTGCGCGAATCGGGCGATGTCGATGGGTTGATTGATCTGGCATTGGCTGGCAAACCCCGCGCGCATGACTTTCATATCGAACGAAAGTCCACACCGGCGGTCGCGCGTCATATGAGTGCAACGGGCGGCTGAAATGCTGTCCGGCCGATTTTTGAAGGCACGGGGGAACCGGACCAATATGCATCGCAAGATTGCGCTTGTCGCATCGAACGCGCCCGCCGCCATGGAGGCCGAGGCCGAACTGCGCCCGCTCTATGACTTCGCCGATCTGAACGACGCCGATTTGCTGATCGCGCTCGGCGGCGACGGGTTCCTGCTACACATGCTGCACCAGTTGCTCGACCAGCGGCGATCGATGCCGGTGTTCGGGATGAACCGCGGCACCATCGGCTTTCTGATGAACGAATTTCGCATCGAAGGGCTGATCGACCGGCTTGCGGCGGCGCGGCCCTTTTTGATCCATCCCTTGAGCGGCGACATCATAACGATCAGCGGCGAGCGCCATATCCTGCCCGCGATCAACGAAATTTCATTGCTGCGCGAGACACGCCAGGCGGCCAAGCTGGAAGTGATCATCAACGAAAAGACGATGCTCGAGGAATTGGCGTGCGACGGGGTGCTGGTATCGACCCCCGCGGGATCGACCGCTTACAACCTGTCGGCCAATGGCCCGATCCTGCCGCTCGAATCGGAAATGCTGGCGCTGACCCCGATCAGCCCGTTCCGCCCGCGCCGCTGGCGCGGCGCGCTGGTCCCCGAATCGACCAGCATCCGCTTCAACGTCCGCGAAGCGGCGAAACGCCCGGTCAGCGCGGTCGCCGACCAGCGCGAGATCCGCGATGTAAAGACGGTGCTGGTCACCACCGACCGCAGCCGACCGCTAACTTTGCTGTTCGATCCCGACCAAGGGCTCGACGAACGCATCGCGATGGAACAATTTATCGTCTGAGCGGCGCCTGCCGCGCCAAAACCCTCTTGATAATCTTGTCGGTCCACGGCAAAGGGGCCGCCTTGCCCGCATCGGCGGGATGTTCCTCGGTAGCTCAGCGGTAGAGCAATCGACTGTTAATCGATCGGTCGTAGGTTCGAATCCTACCCGGGGAGCCATTTCTAAAGTTTGCGATTTTGAGCCACTTTCCGGACCCTCCGGATCGGGGTCAGGATCGTCGGCTGTGACCAGAATCGTGAATGGTTCCAGACAGTTAAACTTCAGCCCGCCATTTGCATAAGAGCAATGGGATAATACCAGATTGAGAGCCCGTCTTTTGTTGGCCAACGGCTGGCTCTGAAAGCCCCTGTGAGACGAGCGCACGAAATCCGGAAGCGCCAATCCATCGTCGATTAGATTGTCTTCGGCACTGTTCGAGCTCTCTATATCGCGAAAGCAGCGATCCCGCTCAACCCGCTCAATTCCCGGCTGGTGGAAACCAGGAGGGTCACGTCATTGCCGCCCGCACGCCGCTGCTCGCGCCGCACAGGAACCGCACCCAAAGCAATCCGGTTATCACAGGCATTGAGTTCACCTTCAGCGATTGCCGATGCCAGTTTGAAAATTCCGAGCGTCAGAAGCCGGCGCGGAGGCCCAATCGTATCGTCAGCGGCCGCAGCGGCGTGATCTGTTTGCCGTCGGCAACGGTGAAAGGATTGCCGTAGGAGAAGGTGTTGCCGCTGGCGTTGAGCAGGTTCGTGGCGTCGAGCGAAATCGCCCAGCCTTGCGACGCGATGAGCGATGCAGACAGGTCGACCTGGGTCGTTTCGCCATGTTCGAGGATAAGCGGCGCCGTCGTGCCCAGGCTCGACGCGCCGATCAGGCGGGCCGTGCTGTCGAGCTTGAACGTCAGGCTGGAGGATAATGGCATTTCCCAAGCCGCGCTGAAACGCGCGCCGGTCCGCGCGATATTCGGCAGCGGCCGTTCGCCAGCTTCTTCGAGCCCTGCGGCGGGGTTGGTCAGCGCGCTGCGATTGATGAACAGCGCTCCGTCGAAGGACAGCTGATCGCTTGCGCGCCAGCGCGCGTTGATTTCAGCGCCATAGACCGTCCCGCGTCCGATATTTTCGGTGAAGGGCAGTCCGTCGGATCCGATCAGGTCCGCCTGGATATCGGTCCAGATCGAATAGAAGGTCGTGATGCCGCCGGAAAAGCGGGGGCCGACGGCGCCGCTTTCGTTTCCGACCCTGATCCCGAGTTCGGCGGTGTGGATTGAATCCGAATCGAAACGCTGCGCGGCATTGATTTGTCCGGCGGTGATAGCGATCCCTCCGCTGCGGAATCCGCTCTGATACCGGAGGAAGGTCAGCAGATCGGAATTGGGTTTCCATGACAGCGCCGCTGTGGGCAGAAAACGGACCTGCCGCCGCTTCGGTTCGAAATCCTCGCCCGATCCGCCCATTAACTCGCCGATCGTCTCGGCAAAGACGACACGCGCGCCAAGCGTACCGGACAGGCGCGGAACAATCCGTTGCGTTGCCTCGCCGAAGACGGCGACCTCGGTCTTCTGGTTGCGTAACTGCGCCAGCGTGACGAGTGCGTCGAGCGGACCGAGGCGACGGTCCATGCGATCGATGTTGCGGACAAGACTGATACCCGCGACCCAACTATTGCCCAACGGCCCGCGGCGCGAAAGGCGCGTCTCGTGAGTCAGCAGGCGGATCGCCTCATGCCCCTCGAAAATCTGTACCTCGGGATTGCCGCCATATCCGGTGGCATCGAAGGTCTCCGACAAGTCATGATCGACGATTCCCGTGGATGAGATGAGCTTGAGATCACCCCAGTCCTTGGCGATTTCGACGCTGGCTGCCTTGAAATCATTGTCATGCGGCTGGGCGATATTGGCCGCGTGGGTGCGGAGCGGCTGGTCGGCTTCGGCATATTGGCCGTCGCGCGTGTCGATATTCTGGAGCAGCGCGTTGAAGTCGATCGTCCAGGCATCGCCGGGTTCGATGCGCAGGTTCGCGCGCGCGCCGTCGATACGCGTCCGATTTGTATTGCGGCTGCCCAGCGTGACATTGTCGATATAGCCGCCCTCGACTTGCTTGTAGCCGACCAGCCGCAGGGCGACGCGGTCGGCCATGATCGGTATGTTGACCATGCCGCCAAGATCATAGCCGGGTTCGCCGTCGCGCGTCAGCGATCGCCCGGCCGTCGCCGAGGCATGAAGTCCGCCATTGTCCGCCATCTTGGGAAGGATTCGGACGATGCCGCCGAGCGCGCCCGCGCCGTAGAGTGTGCCTTGTGGCCCTTCGATCACTTCGATGCGGTCGATGTCATAGAGGCGCAAATCCGGCTCGGGCGCATTGTAGGTCAGACGCAGATCGCCGAGATAGAGACCTACAGTCGATTGGGTTGGTCCCGAAAAGCTGCTGTCGGCGACGCCGCGCACGAATAATTTGTTGCGGCCCGGTCCGAGATTGGTCGAGGTCAGCGTCGGAATCCGGGCCACGAAAGCCGCCGTGCCCTGACTTTCACCGAGGCCCGCGCTGCCGACCGCCTGAATATGCGCGGTGCCTGGATAGCTGTCGAGCGCCTGGCCCTGCTTGGTTGCGGTAACGACGATTTCGTTGGGCAGCCCAGCGGCCTCGGGCCGCGGCATTGCGGGTAAAACGGGCCTCCGCACTGCCGACTTGGGCTTTGCGCGCGGCGGGACCGCGACGATGCGCACTGTTTGTGAATCGACGATCTGATAGGTGAAGCCGGTGCCGCGCAGCATCGTGGTCAGCGCCTGCGCGATCGTCATCCGCCCTCGAACGGCCTTGCTGCGCGCGCCCGCGAGGCGCTGGTCGATCCCTCCGATCGAAATCTGCGCCGCGTTGCCAAGCGTGATCAAGGCATTGTCGAGGCGCTGGGCCGGAATATCGAACCGCTGACTTTCGGCAGCGGCCACCGGACTCGCGGACGATATCGCGATCGCGATTGCCGCGGCAGGGATTAAGTAGGTCCAGGTCACCGGATCAGCGCGTCAATTGCCATCCTTTGGCACTATGATGCGCACGGACGCCAAGCAAGGATTCCAGTTGCCGAAAGAGCCGTGCTTCGTCGCGATCGATGCGGATGACGCCCGAGAAGCGCCGGCTTGCGAGGTCCGGCGAGACGGTCACCGGGGTGCCGAGCGATCGCGACAAATCCATAGCGATCGTCGCGAGCGGCGCATCGCGATAGCTCAGCCTTCCCTGTTGCCATCCTCCCACCGTCGCGGGATCGATTGCCGAGACGACGGGATTCGAGGTTCCGCGCTTGACGCGGAGCTGCTTGCCCGCCGTGAGCGTCACCGCCTCGGAGCCAGGCTGATATTGCACGCTGCCCTCGGACACCGCGACTTCCAGCCCGTCGGCGGATTGTCGCACATTGAAGATGGTGCCGACATCGCGAAGTGTGCCATCACCGGTTTCAACGATGAACGGACGGGCGCTGTCATGTTTGATCATGAAGATCGCCTCGCCGCTCTCGAGGCGGGCAAAACGCTCCGCCTTGCGGTCGAGCGCGATCGACGTGCCGCCGTTGAGCGCGATTTTCGATCCGTCAGCCAACGCAATTTCGCGCGTCTCGCCCGGCCGGGTTGCGATCGATTCCATCCCCGGCGACGTCAGCAGCATCGGCGACAGGAAAAGGGCCAGAACGAGACTGGCGGCGATCGCCAGAAAAGCGCGACCGCGATACCATGGCAACGCGCCAGGTTCATTGTCATTGTTTGCCGGCGGCGAAGGGGCCGCGATCGTTCCGACATCTGTCAGCTCGTCGGAGAGCCGGTCGTCGGCGAGCGCGACCGCGTCATAGGCGTCGGCATGCGCGGAATCCGCTTCCATCCAGGCCGTGAACTCGGCCCACAATGCGCCATCGGCGACCGGACCCTGCAGCCGCACATGCCATGCAATGGCCTCGTCAACGATGCTACCGGACGCCATCATCAATTCCTTCGGCCCATTGACGTTGCGGCGCGTCGATATCCACATCCAGATGCTGCTTGAGTTCCAGGACCGCCCGATACCCCCGTTGCAGATGCTTTTCGACCGCACTGAGGCTGATCCCCATTTCGGCGGCGATCTGTTTTTGCGGGACACCGTCGATCCGCACGGCGCGAAAGGCAAAGGCGGTGCGTTCGGGCAACATATCAAGGACAGCATCGACCCGCCGCAACTGATCGCGGGCTACCAGCAGGCGATCCGCCGATGGCTGGGCGTCGCGCGGCGCTGCGATGCTGCCCTCGATATGTCCCTTCGTCCACTCCTGCTCGCGCGCGCTGCGGCGCTGCGCAGAGCGGCGGCGATCAAGGACCAGATTTTCGGCGGCGCGATAAAGATATGCCAGCGGCTCGGCGATTACGCTGGCATCGATGTCCGCGAGTTTCAGCCACAGATCCTGCAATATATCTTCGCCATCGCCGTCGCCGCGGAGACGAACGCGCAGATAGCGCGACAAGGCCGGCCGGTTGGCCAGGAATATCGCTTCTAGCCCAGCGGCTTCGGTCATCAGATCCTGCGCTCTTCCGTTTTCGCTCTCGCGGCAAGGCTTAACGTCTGCCCGATATGCGCGAAATAGGAAAGGCTTGTGACCACGCGGTGCGCTTGTGGAAAGCAGCAGCATCATTTGGAATGGGCGGTGACACGCCACAGCGCGAAACCGAGCAGGCCTGCACCGATCACCGCCTGCAGCAATGCGAGATAGCCCGCGCCTGCCAGCCCGGCAGCGCTGGTGAATAGGGGCAGAAGCGGCAGAAGGCCTAGCCCGGCAACCAGATTTGCCGCCACCGATAAACCGGGATGTCCCAGTGCGATCAGCGCCGCGCTCGTTGGCGGTGCGGCCATCGCCACGACCCTGGCCAGCGTCAGCCAAATCATGATCGCCGCGGCGCCGACAAAGGCCGGACCGCCGATCAGCACGGCAACCTCGTGCGAGAAGAACGCCAGGATGACGACCAGCGGCAGCGCCGTTGCAAGCGCGATGCCGACACAGCGCGCGAGCGCATGGCGAATGGATGCTTTCGCACCGTCTGCGGCTGCCAGACGGGCTAGCTCGGCGTAAGCCGCCTGGCCCAATATCTGCGCGGGCTGCGAAATGACGATCGTTGCGCGGTGGGCGATCGAATATAGGCCCGCCGCAGCCGGGCCAAGCATCGCGCCAACGATCAGCGGGGTAAGGCGACCGGTCAGGTCGCCCAACATTATGTCGGCGTTGGCGGTCAGCATGAAGCGGCCGAGCCCGTCATGCTCGCGCCGGGCGTCTGCGACCGCTCCGAGCAGGGGCTGGTCGAGCAAATGACGGCGCGCGAGATAGATCGCCGCGATCCAGAGCGACACGCCCTCAACCAGCGCCGCGACGAGCCAGGCAATCAGGAAGGCCGTGAGCCCCAGATCGAAGACGATGACCACGAGCGTGCCGAGCAGGCGCATCACCGGGGTCACGATATTGTGGAGTGCAAGAAGGTCGAAGCGCCGCAGGATTTGCAGATACCCGCCAGGGGTCGCGCGCACGGTCGCGAGGACCGCAAAACAATAGGGAATGGCCAATGCCTGCGCATCCGCCGACCATCCGAGGAGCGGGCCGACGATCGGCACTGCGAGTGCCGCTACGATCACTGCGGCCAGTCCCGCCACAAGCTCGATCACGCCGACAAAGCGCAACAGCCGAACCAGTTTCGCATGGTCATTATCGGCCGGCTGAACGCCATAGCGGACGATAGCGTGCCAGCCGGGAAAAGCGACGAGACCACCGACCAGCATCGCGAAATAGTTGACGAGGACAAGGACGCCATATTGCTCGGGGCCAAGGATACGGGCGGCCGCAACGACATAGACAAGGCTGATCAGCCCCGCAGCCGCCTTGCCGCCGAGCAGCAGCCCGAGATTCTGGTAGATGCGGCGGACCGGTCCCGGCGATTTTTCCGCCGCGTCAGTGGGCAAGGCCGGCATCGATGGATCGGCCGTCAATTTCACGACTGTGCGCGAGTGAAGCAATTGCGCGAGCGGCGCGGACCGACGATGGCTCGGCGGTGAGATCGAACGTATGGTCAAAAAGCCGCCGCTGCACCCCCATATATCTTGCCGGATGATCCCTCACGGCGTCCTCCAGGCCGCGATCGAGATGGCGCGCGTCCGAGATCACCGGCCCGGACTGCCAGTGCGCGAAATTGGGATCCTGCTCGGCGTCGATGCCATGGCAGTTGAGAAAGAGGCAGGGCCGCGGGGTCTTGAGAAACTCATAAATCTGGCTGCTGACGTCGCCGAGATAGATGTCCGCCCCGTTCGTGTAGCTCATGTCGGTCAACGCTGTACTGCCGACATCGATATGAATGTTCGGCGCCGCCGCGTAGCGGGTGTCCAGTGTACCAGGCAGCCCGAAGCGGAGCTTGTCGATCGTGACCGCCATCCGCCGCTCGAACATCATGATATGCGGCGCGAAGATCAGATTGTAGCGATCGGTAGCGAGGAAATAGTCGAGCACGGCCCGTCCCTGCTTGTACCAGGACGAGAGATGTGGCGAGACGTGCGGATTGTAGAGGACGACGGGCCGATTGCTGCCGCGAAACTTGATTGGTCGCCCTTCCCCCGCCGCGATATCGAATTTGGGATAGCCGGTCATTGTCAGCCGGTCGGGACAGACCCCCGCCTCGCGGGTAAGTCGATCGCAGATCTTCGGGCCCGCCGCCAATATATGATCGAATAGGGCGGCCGACTTGCCGAAGCCGATTGCCCGGTCTCCGGCACCATGGTCGGTCAAGATCATACGGAGCGATGACAGACCGTAGCGCGTCTTGAGGATCAGCGACGTTCGCTCGGTCACGACCAGCAGGTCGAGCGAGCGAAAGAAGGCGAGATTGTCGCGATAGACCAGCAATTTGGCGGCGGGGAGAATGGGCCCGAGCATCGCATCGACACTCCGCGACGCCGCCGAATGCAGACGCAGCGCAACGAAATGAATGCCTGACGGCACAGCCCCGCCCATCAGCCGCACCGCCTCACGCGCCAGAAGGTCATTGGTGGTTGCGACAATGATCTCGGCGCCCGTGCCCGCGCGCGCAAGGGCAAGCGCGACCGGCAAGCTGTGGGCCATCTGGTGAATCTGGTCGTGATTGAAAAGAAAACCGATCCGCATGGCGGGAACGACGCCGCGGCGTCGCGATATCCGCAGCAAGTGCGGAAAAAAACGCGGGCGACGTCCTACCTGCGGAGGAAATCGCCCATGACATCAACCCACCCGCTGTCGGTCTTCGATCTCGACCGGACGCTCACCATCCGCGGCACCTGGTCGCCGTTCCTGTTTTTCGCGGCGCGGCGGCGCGCGCCGTGGCGGGTCGCCTTGGCTCCGCTGGTAGTTGGTCTTATGGCGGCCTACAAGGCCCGCCTCCTGACGCGCAAACAGCTCAAGCAGGCAATGCACCGGCTCATGCTCGGAAGCGCGATCGATCTCGACATCGTGACCGACCTCGTGGATGCCTATGCCGAGCATAGCATCGCGAACAATATTCACGCCGACGCCATCGCGAGCATCGCCGCGGAGCGCGCCGCCGGACGGCGCGTCGTCATCGCCTCGGCGGCGCATCTCTTCTATCTCGAGGCGCTCGCCGAGCGGCTTGGCGTCGCCGATGTCGTGGGCACCGCGTCGATGTGGCGCGGGCGCGACCTCACGCCGCGGATCGCGGGTGAGAATTGCTACGGCGCAAATAAACGGCGCATGCTCGAACATTGGCTCGCCGGGCAGAAGATCGACCGCGCCGATGTCCACATCCGTTTCTTTTCGGACGATTTGTCCGATCGTCCGACCTTGGAATGGGCGGACGAGGCGGTGGCGGTCAATCCGTCCAAGAAATTGCTCAACCTCGCCCTGCGGCGCGGCTGGACGGTGTATGATTGGCGCCGGACAAAGGGCGCAGACCGTCGCTCCCCACAGACAAAGACGACAGCGTTGTTGAGCTAAGCGCGCATCAATCGCTGCCATTCCGCGTGGCGAAGCGGAGCAGGTTCCACCAGAATGGCGCGCACGGCTGCCACCTAAAGCGGGCGCGGTCGCTCGCCTTGCTTGGCGATCGCGTTCCCGGATTCGATCGGCCGGACCGGCGGGCATTGGACGTCATCGGCTGACCGAGAGCATCGGCGCTTGGGTGGAAGGCAATCGCATCATCATGCGATCAAACGGCATCCAACGCGAAATATGGCGTGCAGGACGGCTGGCCGACACGAGCGCCGCTTCGACCGCCCCCGGACCTTGGCTGCGCTGAAAGCGAAACAGGACAAATGCCGCCAGGGCAAAGCCAATGAGGGTCATCAATTGCAGCAGCGGCGCCAGCGAATGAGCACTGTCTTCGATGGCAACGATCGCCTGAACAAACCCGACGATGAGCAGGATTCCGCATCCGAGGCCGAGTGCTGACGTCGATCGCTTCGGCGGAATCCCAAGCGCAAAGCCGAAAAAGGGGATCAGGACGATGAAAGCGGCCGTCACAAAACGACTGCCGAGTGCGGCGCGCGCCGCCGTGCGCTCGGCACCGGTCGGTCCATCGGCGGCGGCGCGCATCAGGTCGCCCAGCATCAACCGGTCGTTGCGGTGGCGCGCATTCCCGCGGATGGGCTTTGGTGCAAGCAGTTGGACCGGCATCGCCATTGTCTGGAAGGACGCCATCTCGAAACGCCCGCCTTGTTTGCTGGCGATGACATGGCCATCGGCGAGACGCAGCAGCACGCCATCGCGTCCGCCGTTGATGACCCTGCCGTCGCGCGCGGCGACGGTCAAATTATGGTCGCGCAGGAAAAGACCGCGGAATTTGCCCGTGCGCGGATCGACGGCGTCGACGTGGAAAACCGTATCGGGGCGCGGGCTGAGAAATTCGCCCGGTGCGATCGACAGCCCCAGGTTGCCGATCGCGATGGAGGTGCCCAGCGCATCGAGCCGCTGCTCCCCAGCCGGTTCGACATAGGCGCGCAGCCCGACGTGCAACAGGGCAATGGCCAGCCCGAAGAGCAGCGGCACGCGGAGCAGCCGAGCGGGCGACAGGCCGACCGACGCGAAGATGTCGAGTTCGCCGTTGATTGCGAAACTGCGAAAGGCGAGCGCGACAGCCACGAACACCGAGATCAGGAGGCCGATGCCGAGATATTCGGGAACCAGATAGACCATGAGCTTGATCAGCACCGCGACCGGCTGCTCGACATTGTCGAGCAAGCCCATCAACCGCCGACTGTTTTCGAGGCTCAGCAGCAATATGACGGTCGCACCCGTAGCGAGAAAGGGTCGCGCCAGACGCCGCGCAATATAGAGATCGATCGCAGACATCAGGCGGCCGAGCGCAGCGGCGCCGCCCGCTCGCGATAGAGGCTGAAGAGCGCGGCGAAATGATCGTCGATGAGCGGGATGCCGACAGCGCGCCGCGCCGCTGCCGCAGCCAGCCGTGGCCGGTCGCGAGACAGAAGCCGCCCGATCGCCCGGGCCGCGGCGCCTGCATCACCCGCGGCATATAGCTCGCCATTGTCGTCAGCCACAAAATCGGAGGCGCCGCCCGCGTCGGGCACGATCAACGGCAACCCCGACCCCGCCGCTTCCGCCGCCACGAGACCGAAAGTCTCGGCCTCACACCCATGGATCAACGCGTCGGCGCTGGCCATGAGCTTCGCGAGCAGGAGGCGATCGGCGACGGGAGCGAGCAGATGAACATGCGGATTATTGCCGATATGACGCACGATCCGCCCCCGGTTGCGACCGTCGCCGACGAGGACGAGGCCGATCGGGCGATGCTGCGATGCGGCAAGGCAGGCGTCGATGACCAACGGCCAGCGCTTTTCGGCGCTGTGGCGACCGACGCCGATGAGAAGGCTCGCCGTTTCGGGAAGCGCGCAGCGCGCGAGCAGGTCGCGGCGAAGATCGACGTCGCGATGCGCCGGTGAAAAAAGGCAGGGATCGACCCCCATCGGCATCGTTACAACACCAGCGACGCCGCCCGCCCGCAGCCGCGACGAGAGGTGGCGGTTGGCGCTGACGACACAATCGAAGCGGTCGCCGAGCCGGCGTAAATGGCGCCAGAAGAGGTCGAAACTCTTGTCGATCGTTTCGCGGCTGCCAAAGCGGCCGAACCAGCGGTAGGCATAGGCGGCCATCGGATCGGCATGCATGATCAGCGAGCGCGGCGCGCCTCCCCGCCAATCGGCAACGATATTGGCGGTGCGCCACGGCGAGGAGGCTTCGACAAGATCGGGACGCTCGGCGTCGAGCCGGGCATGAACGGCCGCGACATCATCGAAATAGCGATAGCGCCGATCGACGATCAGTTGCGGGCTTGCGACATGGACGATCCGGCCTCCGCCAGGCCGCTGTTCGACATGATCGCGCGAGCCGGGCGCGATGACGACCACCTCGTGACCCAAGGCAGCCCCGATCGCGAGTTTGCGGTCGATATAGGTTTTCACACCGCCGCCGTGCGGCGTGTAAAAGGCACAGACATCGACGATCTTCATTTGCGCTCCAGGGGCCGGTATCTGAGGCCGCTCAGATAGGTCATGACGATTTCGGTGCGCGTCGGCTCCGCGCCCACGAGCACCGAGGCCGAAGCGGCCTTGGGCTTCGACCAGCCGAGCCGTGGATTGCCGCCGAAGCCGAGACCGTCGGACAATTTGTCCCATTTGAGATTGCGGTTGCGATCATGCAGAACCGACAGGCTGTAGCGACCGGGACCGGGCACGCGCAGGCAAAGGGTCACTGGACCCGATTCCGGAAGGTCCAGGTCCACCCGGCGAAATAGCTTGTGCGCGTTCACCAGGGCCGCATCGTCGGCGAGAAAATCGCCGTCGTTGTCGGGATAGAGTTCGGCGCGCAGCAGGCCCTTGCGATCCTTGAGGCCGGTGATGCCGACGAGCAGCGACGGACCCGCCTCATTGGGTCGGCAGGCGGCTTCGGCCTTGCCCAGCGACGGGTTCGACGCCACGGGCGCCGCCGCCATGAACAGCAGCGCGACAGGGGCCATCGCGGCGTTCACGAACGATGCGCCGTCGCAAGCTCAGCGAGCGTCAAAATTGCGCCGAGAATCAGGTGCACCAGCAGGATGAGACCGGCGATCATCGCAATCAGCGCCCCGATCGCTCCGTCATGACCAATCAGGAACAGCACAACCGGCTCGCCCAATATCGTCCGCGCGAGCGGGCGGTCGCCAAGCTCGTGCGCCCAGGCCGCGACATACCAACTGTGACGCAGGAACATCCGTTTAATCTCCCGATCGTCGATGGAGCGCGAGGATATTTCTTCCTTCTTTTCCATCGGACCTTGCGACGAGAGCAGATCGAGCCATAACAAGAAAGATGGCGTTGATGTCGCAGCGATGTTAAAAATGATATCGGACAGATCTGGCCGCTTGAAGATGCCATGACGACATCCGGGAGAGAGACGCGATGAAACTATCCCATTTGCGCGACGTATTGGCCGTGTCCGAACATGGCAGCCTGCGGGCCGCGGGGCGCCATCTCGGCATTGCGCAGCCGGCGATTACCCGGAGCATCCGCGATATCGAACATGAACTCGGCGTCCCCCTGTTCGAGCGTTACGCCAAGGGGGTGCGCCTGACTGAGATGGGGCATGCCTTCGTGCGCCGTGCCGAGGCGATACAGGCCGAGATGCGCCGTGCCACCGAAGAAATCGCGCAGTTGAAAGGCAAGACCACGGGCCAGGTCTCGATCGCACTGTCGTCGGCGTCGAGCATCGCGCTGCTGCCGCGGCTCCATACGCAATTTCGCAAAACCTATCCCGACGCGCTGCTCAAGATTTCCGAGAGCCTGTTTCCCGCGGCCGAGCCCGAAATCCTTGAAGGCAAGCTCGACCTTTATGTCGGCCCGATCTCGAACCTCGGCACCTCGCCGAAAGTCATCACCGAGAAGATTTTTGACAATGAACGTGTGGTGGTGGCGCGCAAGGGGCATCCGCTGGCAGACGCAAAGAGTTTCGACGATCTGGCAGATGCCCACTGGGTCGATGCGACACTGACGATGAGCCACAATACCGCGAGCACGAAAGATATCGGTTTTGAACAATGGTTCAAACAGAAGGGTGTGCCGCAGCCCAAGGTCGTCGTGCACGCGCGCTCCGCGCTTGTCGCGATGCTGACCGTCGCCAACTCGGACCTGCTCGCCATCCTCCCGCGCCAATGGCTCGAATATGGCCCGACGGCGTCGAACGTCGCGGCGCTCAGGCATTTCGACCCCCTCCCCGCCCCGTCCGTCTATCTGGCGCGCCGCCGCGACCTGCCGCTGACGCCGATGGCCGAGCATCTCGCCGACCTCATCAGCCGCGTCGGCGGCAGTTATGCCGAGCGCCACGCCGTCTGACCCGGCGAAGAGGACACGCAATATCCGCACATATCTTCCTGGTTTCCAAGGTGTAGAGGCATACGGCACGAGCGCGCGGACCGATGCGTCGCGGCTATCGCACGACTCGATCTGGCTTCTCCCGGCTCATCGCGCGCGTCCCTAGGCCACCCCCAATGACAGCTGCCGGAACAGGCACGTTAAAGGGGATAGAGGATGAGAATGACGACGCGCCGACGCTGGCTCTTGGCCGGGGCCCTCCCATTTGCCGCCTTTTCGACAAATGCGTTCGCCCAGAGCGATGCGGCGCAGTCTGAAACCGACAGCAGCGGGATCGGCGAAATCGTCGTCACGGCGCAAAAGCGCGCCGAGAATTTGCAGCGGGTGCCAATCGTCATCACCGCGGTCGACGGCGACCAGCTCGCCGCCGCCGGGGTCGCCAACCTGCAATCGCTCGGCACCGTCGCGCCGGGCCTCAACGCCCGCACATCGGCCGGCGGTGTGTTCCAGCCGTCGCTGCGCGGGATCGGCACCTCGAGCAACGTCGTCGAGAACCCGGTCGCGCTCTATATCGACGGCGTCTATCTGCCGCAGCAGCAGGAGGGCGGCCGCGAACTGCCCGATGTCGAGCAGATCGCCGTCCTCAAGGGACCGCAGGGCACCTTGTTCGGCCGCAACGCGACCGGCGGCGTCATCCAGATCACCACCCGCCGTCCGAGCCAGGATTTTGACCTCCAGGGCAAGCTCGAAATCGACAATTATGCGACCTTTCGCGGCGGCCTGTTCGTGTCGGGCGGCCTTGCCGACAGTGTCGCCGCGAGCGTGTCGGCCGACTATGCCACGCAGGGCCGCGGCTACGGCGACAATCTAACGACCGGAAACGATACCTTCCGTCTCGCGCACTCGCTATCGCTCCGCGGCAAGCTGCTCGTCGAAGCCGGACCCGATACCTCGATCCTGCTCATCGCCGACTATATGGATCGTAAAGCCTATACCTACAGCTTCGTCCCCTACCCCGGTACGGCCTTCACCGTGCCGCTCCCGGGCCCAGTCGGCAAGCAGGACACCTATTCGCAGGTCGATCCCTATGCCGCGTTCAGGGGCGGCGGCGTCAGCCTGACGATCGAGCATGACTTCGCCTTCGCGAAGCTGGTGTCGATCAGCTCCTACCGGCGCGGCAATACCAATTATCTTTTCGACGATGTCCCGACCGGCACGCCGATTTTCTATGTCGGGGTCGGGAAGGGCGATCAGCCAAGCAAGAGCTTTTCGCAGGAATTGCAGTTGATCTCGTCGGGAAGCGGTCCGGTCAGCTACACGCTGGGCGCCTATTATTTCTATAATCGAAACGCGAACCTCCCGATCTATCGCGACTTCTTCCCGCCCTTCTACGGGCCCGCTGGACCGCCGCCGACCGCGAACCGCCACACCGAGACCTATGGCTCGGAAAAGACCGAATCCTTCGCGCCCTTCGGGCAAATCGGCATCAGGTTGTTCGAGGGCACCAACCTCACGCTCGGCGCGCGCTACACCTATGAAAAGCGCAGCCTCACCGGACGCGCCGAGCTGACGCGCTATAATGGCACGCAGGTCACCGCGCTGTTCAACCCGGCACCGCTGACGATCAAAAAACCGACCTGGCGCATCGCGCTCGATCATCAGTTCAGCCCCGATATCCTCGGTTATGTCTCGTTCAACCGCGGCATCAAGAGTGGCGGCTTCAATATCCTCAACCCTGCCAACCCGGCCTATTTCCCGGAGCGCCTCGACGCTTATGAAGCGGGCATCAAGACCGAGCTCTTCGACCGCGCCGTGCGGCTCAATATCGGCGGCTTCTATTACGACTATACGAACCTGCAGGTGACCCAGTTCATCGGGATCGCGCAGTCGGTGGTGAACGGAGCCAAGGCGCGGCTTTACGGCGTCGATGTCGACTTCGAAGCGCGCGCATCGGATCGCCTGTCATTCAGCGGCGGCTTCGAGCTGCTCCACGCGGAGTTCACCAGCTATCCCAATGCCGTCGGAAGCATTCCGCGGCCGACGGGCGGCGCGACGCTGATTGCCGTCGATGCGTCGGGCAACCGCATCCCCCAGTCGCAAAAGTTCGTGGGCACGCTTGCTGCCGACTATGAGCAGCCCCTATCGTCGGGCTCGCTGCTTCTGAACGTGACCGCCAACCATAATGGCAATTACAAGTTCGAGCCCGACAATTTCCTCGCACAGGGCGCCTATACGCTGCTCAACACGTCGCTGACCTGGCGGTCCGAGGATGAGCGTTATTCGGTGGCGATATGGGGCCGCAATCTGCTCGACGAAATCATCCTCAACAATGCGACCAGCCAGGCGATCGGCTATCCGGTCTCTTACGCGCAGCCGCCGCGAACCTTCGGCGTTACCGCGAAGGTCGACTTCTGAAACCAAGGCCGGGGAGCGGCCTTCGCTTCCCGGCCTTTCGCAATATTGGATCTTCGGTCGCCCCTCTGGGGCGGCCGTTTGGTGTTGGATAGGGCGCCGCTACGCCTGCCGGTCTTTTCCAGCCGCTCCCACGATTTCCAATTGGCTCGATCTCCGTCCCGTGACGTCGTCGAACACTCCCTCGGCTGGCCATATGCTCCCCCGCCATGCGACATGCTGGTCGGGCCGGATCAACGCAAGCGGCGCGCCATAGAGAGATGCGAAGGCGGGATCGGCGAACCGAAGCACGGTCAGGGGAACATTCCTCATGCCGGCTTCGGCCTCGGCCGCCGCGATATCGGCATCGGCACCCCCGCCCATCGCGAGCAAGGTAAATCCGCTCCCGAACAGGTCGTAGAGCGACCGGCCATCTTCGAGCCAGCGATGCGGCGCGAGGCAGCCGGGGATCGCCTGCGGGATATAGTCGCGCGAGCGCGCCCAGTTTTTCATCGTGCCGTCATCGACGATGATCGGACTGTTCTGATAACAATATCCCAGGACGACGCCCAGCGCGTAGAACTCGTTCTTCTTATATTCCCAGACCAGGTCTTCGACCTCGCGCCGTGCCTGGTCCCCTGCGGGCGACATCGCTTCGATATCGGGTTTGAACAGGCGGTTCGGATTGAAGCTGTGGTTCGATTCAGCCTCGTCGAGCACGAACTCGTGTGCAAAGCGGCGCTCGACTTCATAGCTAGCGAGCAGGTCGGCGCCGCCCCACCCCTGAAGGACGGCGGCAAGTTTCCAGCCGAGATCGACGCCATCGGCAATGCCCATATTCATCCCGAACCCGCCAAAGGGCGGATGAAGATGGCAGGCATCGCCGGCGAGGAAGACGCGGCCGTCCGAATAGCGGTCGGCGATCAGTCGGCTCGCGACCCATTCATCCGAACTCAAAATCTCATAGGGAAGATCGATACCTGTCGACCTTTTGATCAAATCGATCGTCTGTTCCTCGGTAAATTGTCCGGCGCCGACCATCGTCGGCATGAAATACCAGAGGTCGGGCTGGTCCATTGGGCCGATCAGGCTCGGCACCTCGTCGTTGATCTGCCAATACATGATGCCGGGGCCGTGCGGATGCGCCTCGGCAAGGCCGGGGGCGCGAAAGATCGTGTTGTAATTTCGCGACAGGCCGTAGGTTCCGACCATCTTCGCCCCGATCTGATCGCGCACGACGCTGCGCGCGCCGTCGGCGCCGACGAGATAGCGCGTCTCGACGATGTGCTCGTCGCCGCTCGCGACATCGCGGATGCGAACCGCGAGACCATCGGGCGACTGCTCGAACCCGAGGAACTCCTGGCCGAAAGCGACCCGCGCCTGGGCTAGCGATCCCGCATGTTTCTGCAGCACCGCCTCGAGCTTGTACTGCGGTATCCACTGGCTATGTTCCGAATAGCGTTCGTCACGCGCGGGCGAACAGTTGAGCGCATGTTCAAAGCGCGCGATCAGCGGTCCGGCGAGGCGCGTCACGAACAGGACGTGCGAGGGATAGTCGATGCCGAAGGGTGCCGCATCCGCCAGGTCGCCCGCAATCCCCCAGCGCCGCAAATGTTCGCGCGTGCGCGTATGCGTGGTCTTGGCGCGCGGCGCATATCCGGCGCGCTCCTGCCGCTCAAGAACGAGGCAGTTGATCCCGCGCGTCGCCAGTTCGATCGCGGTTGCGAGGCCGACCGGACCCGCACCGACGATGACGACGTCCGGCGCGGACGATGCGATATTTGCGGTGTTGCCCAATGTTTCCCTCCAAGCTTCGACGCTTTTAGAAGGCGAGGAATTGCTTGGCAGGATGGCAGAAGCCGCCCGGCGATACCGGGTCAGTATCGCAGCTTGCCAATGGGGGCTTCTGGCGGCGGCCCGATAGCGGTTCGGCATCGCCAATTTCCAAATATCATCGCGACACGCGAGGCTGAGGTGCAATGGTCGGCGGCGAACCGGTCACCGAGCCGACAGAGGAGGATGCCATCGCCAGTCTGAACGCCAATCCGCGCGACCTGCTCGACCAGGGGCCGATGAGCCGGGCGCAGAAGGTCGCGATCGCGCTCACCGCGATCCTGTCGGCGCTCGACGGCTATGACATATTGTCGATCAGCTTCGCGGCGCCCGCGATCTCCGCCGAATGGGGGGTGAGCAAATCGGCGCTGGGCCTCGTCTTTTCGAGCGGCCTCGTGGGCATGATGGCAGGCTCCTTCTTCCTGGCGCCGCTCGGCGACCGAATCGGTCGGCGCTCGATCGTGATCATCGCGCTATTGCTCATGGGAAGCGGAATGGCGCTGTCGGCTTCGGCGAACTCGATCGCCATGCTCGCCGTCTGGCGGGTCGCGACCGGCATCGGTCTCGGTGCGATGGTCGCCGTCATCAATCCGCTGGCGGTCGAATATGCCAATGCGCGTTACCGCGCGATGGCGATGGCGGTGATGTCGATCGGCTTCCCGCTCGGCGGTATGATCGGCGGCTTTGCCGCGTCCGCACTGCTCCATCATTACAGCTGGGAAGCGGTCTTTCTCGTCGGCGCCGCAGCGTCGCTGCTGCTCCTGCCGTTCGTGCTTCTCTGGCTGCCTGAATCGCTCGCTTTCCTCTTGAGCCGCCGCGATGGACGCAGCCTCGACCGCGTCAACCGGCTGCTCGCGCGATGCGGACACGCGCCGGTCGCCGACCTGCCGCCGGTTCCGGCGGCCAGACCGCCTGCGCCCTACCGCGAGATCTTCTCCGGCGCGCAGCTGGCACCGACGCTGGGGATCACCGCCGTGAATTTCCTGTTCATGCTTGCGGCCTATTTTTTCCTCAGCTGGTTGCCGCAGATCGTCGCGGACAAGGGGTTCGCTCCCTCGGCCGGCTCGTCGATCTCCGCCATTTCCAATTTCTGCGGTGTCGGGGCGTCGCTTCTCTTCGGCGTGGCCGCGCTGCGCTGGGCGGTCAAACCGATGGCCGCGACCGTTGCGGCGGGCCTCGGCGCGTCGATCCTGCTGTTCGGTTTTACACCCGCCGACCTTGGCCTGCTGACCGTCGCGGCCGCCCTCGTTGCGATCTGCCTTTACGCCGGGATCACCGGCATATTCACGCTGATCGCCGACAGCTATGAGCCGCGGATGCGGGTCACCGGCGTCGGTTTTACGATGGGGATCGGCCGCATCGCGGGGGCGCTGGCCCCGGCGTCGGCGGGCATGATGTTCGCGAGCGGCGCCAGTCTCGAACTGGTCGCGGGCGTGATGAGCGCCTGCGCCTTCATGGCGGCGCTCATGCTCATGGCGCTCCGCTCCCGGCCGAAGCTCAGCCCGGGCTTTGCCTGAATGCGTCATACTGGCGGCGGACGAATTCTTCAAAGGTCGTCGGGGTCCGTCCGAGCAACATCGTCAGGACATTCGGGTTGCCGATAAAGTCGTGGCTGCTGTAACGCGCCGAGATCGATCGCAGCACGCGTGCCTGATGCGGCAGCTCGGACGGGTCGACGTCGCCGCACCAGGCCTTCAAATAGGTGTCGCCGTCGATCTCCTCGACCGGGATCGGCCGTCCGAGCACCTTCGACAACACCGCGCCGATATCGTGCCCGGTAAACCGTCCCGGTCCGACGAGCTCATAGGTCGCGCCGAAATGTCGTTCGCCCTCTTGGAGGATATCGGCTGCCACATCGGTGACGTCGCCGAGATCGACCATCGACTGCTTCCGGTCGAGCGACCAGGATAGGCGAAATACGCCTTCGGCAAACACCGGGCGCAGCTTGAGCGGCAACATATAGTTGGAGGGCTGAAGGATCGTGAACTCAAGGCCCGACGACAGGAGATGCTCCTCGACGTCGCGCTTGATCGCGTGCTGGACAAGATCGGTGGTGATCGCGTGCAGGACCGAGCTCAACGCGAAATGCTCGATCCCCCGGGCCGCCGCCGCATCGACCATTGCAAATCCCATCTCGCGTTCCTGCGGATGCAGCGTCGGACCGATATGGTAGACCTTGCTTACGCCTTCGAAGGCGCGATCGCGAACATCGGCGTCGGCGATATTGCCGACGATGACGTCCGCCACCCCCGAAGCCCGGAGCACGGCGGCGGACGCTTCCGACTGGACGCAGGCGCGCACCGGCAGCCCGCGCGCGCGCAATTTGGGAAGGAGCAGCTTGCCCTGATTGCCATTGGCCGCAGTCAACAAGATCATGTCGTTCCCCTATCTGTCCGGGCGCTTCATGCACCGCATTTGCCGCCTCGATAGGGTCTCGATCCGCTCGCCGGCAGATTGCATTTGCCGGGTGGCGATAGGCGGCAGGCATCGCATGCCGCCTATCGCCATCTTTCCGGACCGATATTTCCGGCGCATTGGAGCGACAGCAATTCCAGCAGCGCAGGGAAATGATGATGAAATCGACGGGCAACATAATTTTCCTCACCGGGGGGAGCTCGGGGATCGGCCGCGCGCTGGCCGAGCAATTTCACGCGCTCGGCAACCAGGTGATCATCGGCGGACGTCGGACCGACCTCCTTGCCGATGTCGCGCGCGCCAATCCCGGCATGGCCTTCGTCGCGCTCGATGTTGCCGATCCTGCGAGCATCGCCGCTGCCGCAAAAACGATTCTTGCCGATTTTCCCGGCGTCAACATGCTGGTGAACGCTGCGGGCATCCAGCGAGTCGACGATCCCGCGAGCGCGATCGACGACGCCGATCTTGCCGATACGGTCGCGATCAACTTCATGGGAAGCGTGCGGACGACCTCGGCCTTCATCGAACATTTCAGAACGTTGCCCGAAGCGGCGATCTTCCACGTCTCGTCGATGCTCGCCTACCTGCCGCTCGCGCAGGTGTCGGTATACTGCGCGACCAAGGCGGCGCTCCACAGCTTCGCGCTATCGCAGCGCTACCAGCTGCGCGGCACCAATGTGCGGGTCCGCGAAATCATCCCGCCCTATGTCCAGACCGACCTCCTCAACGGCAAGTCGGACAATCGCGCGATGCCGCTCGACCAATATATTCACGAAACCATGGCCGCGCTCGCGACCGACGATGATGAAGTGCTCGTGCCCAGCGCCCGGGAACGGCGCGACAAGATTCGCCAGGACGAGGTCGCGATGACGGTCGGCTTCAACGACATGATGGGCGCGGTGTGAGCGACAGGGCGACCGACATGGGGTTCAATCGGTCCCGGATCGTTTCCGTTTTGATCGCGCTCGCGCTCGCGAGTGGCCCGGCGATGGCAGCGCCGTCCTCGGAGCCGCCGCGCTTTGTCACGCTCGGAACGATGGGCGGACCGATCCCAAGCCCGACGCGCGCCCAACCCGCCAATCTGCTCCAGGTGAACGGGCTGAACATCCTCGTCGATGTCGGCGACGGCACAGTCGGCCAGCTCGCCAAGGCTGGCGTTTCGGCGACAAGCATCGATGCCGTTGTGATCAGCCATCTGCATTTCGATCACACCGGCGGCTTGTTTGCGCTGCTCGGCCTGTACCAGCAGATCGGGGTCGAGCGCGCGCTCACCATCTATGGTCCGCCCGGAACGGCAAAACTGGTCGAGGGCCTGTTGCAAGCGATGAAACCCGCCGCCGACGTCGGCCCGGGCCTTCCATCTTATGTCGGCCGGGTTCCAGGCGCGCATATCCGAACGGTCGAACTGTCGGATGGCGATAGCGAAGTGATCGGAAAAGCGCGTCTGACCGTCGCCGCGAACAGCCATTATAGCTATCCCGCGGGCTCGCTCGAAGCGAAAAGATTCCAGTCGCTGTCGCTGCGTTTCGATATGCCCGGCCGCTCTATCGTCTATACCGGCGACACCGGTCCCAGCGCGGCGGTGGAAAAACTTGCGCAGGGCGCCGATCTGCTGGTCTGCGAGATCGTCGATGTCGATGCCGCGATGGCATCGCTCCGCACGGCGCGGCCGACGATGCCCGCGGCCCAGTTCGAGGCGATCCGGCCGCATTTTGCCGACCAGCATCTGACCGCGGACGAGATCGGCAAGCTCGCGAAGCGGGCCGCTGTCAAGCAGGTCGTCGTGACGCACAACCCTACTTCGGGTCCCGAGACCGTCGAGGCCATTCGGCATCACTTTGCAGGGCCAGTTATGCTCGCGAGTGACCTCGACCGTTTCTGAACCCGCGACCGGGGCAAGCAGACTGCTCACAATCGGGTATCGCAACCGCGAAATCAGCATCTTTTTTTGCATCGCCTCGCGGCGTTTATCGCACCGGGAAAAGCAAAATCTTGGAGAGCGTCAATGGCGACTGGCAAACCGAACCTTAAATTCAGCCACATGGGCATCAGTTGCCGCGATGTCGGCAAGATGAAGCAGTTCTACACCGATGTGCTGGGCTTCACCGTCACCGATATCGGACATGCCGAAGGCATGGACCTCGTGTTCCTGTCGCGCGACCCCAATGATCACCACCAGATCGTGCTGGCGGGGGGACGCCCGGACTCGATGCCCGCGAACACCGCCAATCCGCAGTTCGGGCCAAGCATCAACCAGATCAGCTTCCTGATGAGCAATATCGCCGACATTCGCGATATGCACGAGCGCCTGATCGAAGGGGGCGCCACGAACATATTCCCGGCGAACCACGGCATCGCGTGGAGCATTTATTGCCACGATCCCGAGGGCAATAATCTCGAATTCTTCATGGATACTGAATGGTATTTCCCGCAGCCCTTCCTCATCCCGCTCGACCTCACCAGGTCGGACGAGGAAATTTACGAGCTCACCAAGGATTTCTCGCTCCGGCAGGAAGGCTATGAACCTTACACCGACTGGCGCAAGAAGGTCGCGCTGCGCATGACCCAGTTTGTGCCGCCCTCGGCCGCACAGTAAAGTCGATGTGGATTCGCTCCGCCTTCTGGACCGGCCGCATCAAGCCCGGCCTCGAAGGCCAGTTCGCTACCGCCATCGATGATGAGCTGATCCCCGCGCTCGGCCGCCTGCCGGGCGTCTTGGGCGTGCGCTCGCTCTGGCCGCGCCGACTGGAAGATGATCCGCCGCCGATCGCATGCCAGATCATCGTCGAATTTGCCGACGAGGCCGATGTCGATCACATGCTGGCATCGCGCGAACGCCTGAGGCTTCGGGACCGCGTCCGCGAGATCGCCGGGATGTTCGACGGCGCCATCAGCCATATCGATTATGCGGTCGGCGCGGCGGCCGGGCCGGAGAATGTCCAGTGACAAGCCTGACCCTGTTTCATTTCCCGGGCGCCTGCTCGCAGGTCACGCTCTGCGCGCTCGAAGCCTCCGGCCTCGCTTATGATCTCGAACTCGTCAATCTTGCGCAGAATGAGCAGAGCGACCCCGGCTATCTCGCTAAATCGCCGCTCGGAAAGGTGCCTGCCCTTCGCACCGACGGCGAAGTGATGACCGAGAATGCCGCGCTGCTCGTCTATATCGATGCGATCGCGCCCGATGCCGGCATTTTCCCGGCGGCCCGCGACGCCCGCACGCTGGCGCAGATCCAGGCGGGCCTGTCCTTCTGCGGCGGGACGCTCCATCCCATCGTGCGCGGCCTCATCAATCCCTCGCGGCTGACGGCCGGCGACGAGGACGGCGTGCGCACGCGGTCGGCGGAGCTGGCCAAGAAGAGTTTCGGCTATGCCGAGCAAAGGCTCGCGGCGAACGGATGGTGGCTCGGCGAACGTTCGATCATTGACGTTTATCTCAACTGGGCTGCGAGCATCGCTCGGCGGGGCGGCTTCGACATCGATGCCTTCCCTGCAATCGCGGCGCTACCGGGCCGGCTCGCGGAATGGCCCGCCTTCGTCCGGATGCTCGATATCGAGGCGCAGTCGCTCGAACAGATCGGAACATGATGTGCCGCACGGGATGCCGTATCACACTGGCGGGGCCTCGGGTTCGCTCGACGGCGGCGTAAGCCTCGCGAGTGATTCGAGAGGGGGGCCGGGCTGGCTTCGCCGGTTCGGATATTTTATCCTCCGCCTGCGCCAGAAAAAGCGCGAGCCGGTTCCCGCCGACCGGTTGCTGCCCGAACAATTGTGACACCCCGGCTTGTCCCGATTTTCCAGGAACAAAGACATGAAAACCCTGATCGCACCCGACCGCGAAGACATCATCAACGCGTTGAAGGCACTCGACACCCAGCTCTTGTGGCTGTCCTCTTGGATGATCCACAATGCCAATAATATCCGGCCGAAGCGCGACGGGCTGAAGGTCGGCGGCCACCAGGCCAGTTGCGCCTCGATGACCGCGATCATGGCGGCGCTCTATTTCCATGCGCTGCGCCCGCAGGACAAGGTCGCGGTGAAGCCGCACGCCGGCCCCGTGCTCCATGCGATCCACTATCTGATCGACGAACAGTCGCGCGAGAGGATGGAGAAGTTTCGCGGCCTCGGCGGCGTGCAAAGCTATCCCTCGCGCACCAAGGACGCGATTCCCGTCGACTTTTCGACGGGATCGGTCGGCCTTGGCGTTGCGATAACCGCCTTCACGAGCCTCGTGCAGGACTATCTGATCGCGCATGGCCGCGTGAAGGAGGCCGACGCCGGGCGGATGATCGCCCTGATGGGCGATGCCGAACTCGATGAGGGCAATATCTACGAATGCCTGATCGAGGGTTACAAGCACGACCTTCGCAACTGCTGGTGGATCGTCGACTATAATCGCCAGTCGCTCGACAGCACGACGGCCGAGCGCATGTTCCGACGCTTCGACGATATATTTGAGACGTGCGGCTGGCGTGTCATCACCCTCAAATATGGGAAGCTCCAGCGCGAGGCGTTCGAGCGGCCGGGCGGCACAACGCTCCAGGAGTGGATCGACAATTGCCCGAACGCCGATTTCGCGGTGCTCACCTATCAGGGCGGTTCGGCCTGGCGCGAACGGCTGCTCGCGGACATCGGCGGCAAGCCCAATGTCAAGAAGCTGCTTGCCGGCTTCGACGACGACGCGCTCGCCGCGCTGATGACCAACCTCGGCGGTCACTGCGTGGAATCGATCATCGATGCCTTTGCGGCTGCCGACGACGAGAAGCCGACCCTGTTCATCGCCTACACGGTGAAGGGCAAGGGCCTGCCGCTCGCGGGGCACAAGGACAATCACTCGGGGATGATGAACGCGACGCAGATTCATCAATTCCGCGACAGCCTCGGCATATCCGAGGGAACCGAATGGGAAAAATGGGGCGGCGTCGGCGACAATAGCGCCGCGCGGCTTCAGGCTTTCGTCGATGCCAGCCCGATCGCCCGCAAGCTTCGCGAACCCGCGCTCGAAACCGTCCCCGTCCCGGCCATCCTGCCGGCGCCCGAAGGCGCGGAGCAATCGACGCAGGCCGCGTTCGGCCGCATCTTGCTCGATCTGGCCAAGTCGGGCGACGCGCTTGCCGATCGCATCGTCACCACCGCGCCCGATGTGACGCAGACAACGAACCTCGGCGCCTTCGTCAACCAGCGCGGTCTCTTCAGGCGCCAGGAACTTGCCGACGTCTTCCAGAAGGCGAAAATCCCTTCGGCCCAGAAATGGACGCAACATGCGGCTGGCCAGCATATCGAGCTCGGGATCGCGGAGAATAATTTCTTCCTCTTGCTCGCCTCGCTCGGGCTTGCCGCACCGCATTTCGGGACCCGGCTGATCCCGGTCGGCACCGTATACGACCCCTTCATCTCGCGCGGCCTCGATGCGCTGAACTATGGCTGCTATCAGGACGCGCGCTTCCTGCTCGTCGGGACGCCCTCGGGCATCACGCTGGCCGGCGAAGGCGGCGCGCACCAGTCGGTGAACACGCCGCTGATCGGCATGGGGCAGCCCAACCTCGCTTATTATGAGCCCGCCTATGCCGACGAGGTCGCGCTGCTCATGCGACACGCCTTCGACTTCATGCAACAGCCGGACGGAAGCTCGGTATACCTCCGCCTCTCGACGCGGTCGATCGCGCAGATCGAGCGCGCCGATGACGCTTGGAAAGCCGATGCGCTGCAAGGCGGCTATTGGCTCAAGAAGCCCGGCCCCAATGCTGAAGCAGCGATCGTCTTCACCGGCGTCATGGCGCCCGAGGCGCTGGCAGCATGGGAGGAACTGGCCGACGACCTGCCCGGAATCGGACTGCTCAACGTCACCTCGCCCGACCTGCTTCACCGCGGCTGGTCGGCGCGGCGCGCGGCACGCTGGACGGGCCAGCCGCCCCAAATATCGCATGTCGAAACGCTGCTGTCGCCGCTGGCGCCGGGGGCGGGTCTCATTACCGTGCTCGACGGCTCGCCGGGCGCGCTTTCCTGGATCGGCGGCGTCTGCGGCAACCGGGTGAGCCCGCTCGGCACCGACCGCTTCGGGCAGACGGGCGATGCGCCCGATCTCTATGATTTGTACCGCATCGACGCGAACGCGATCGTCGATGCCGCGGCTGAACTTTTCCTGGGAAACTGACATGGCCATCGAACTGACAATGCCCGCCCTCTCTCCGACGATGGAAAAGGGAACGCTCGCCAAGTGGCTCGTCGCCGAAGGCGATCTCGTCAAGGCTGGGGATCTTCTCGCCGAGATCGAAACCGACAAGGCAACGATGGAATATGAGGCGGTCGACGAAGGGCGGATCGCCCAGCTTGTCGTAGCCGAAGGAACCGACGATGTGGCGGTGGGATCGGTGATCGCCCTGCTGGCCGGGGTCGATGACGCACCGCCGCCTTCGGTCCCGGCCGCCGAAGCGGTGGCGCCGCCGGTTGCCGAGCGCATGGCCGAGCCCGTCGAGAAGCCGGCAGCGCCTCTGCCACCGCCGACTTCCGAGATACCACAGTCTTCGCCAAAGCCTGCACCGCAGCGCGTGCTGCCTGCCGAGCGCATCAAGATCAGTCCGCTCGCGGCGCGCATCGCCGATGCCAAGGGCATCGATGTCTCGGGGATCGCGGGAACCGGCCCCAACGGCCGGATCGTCCGGGGCGACCTTGGCATCGCGTCGCTCCTGACCGAGCCATCGTCGCAAGCGGCACCGGCGCCTTCACCCGCACTGGTCATCGCGCCGCCTCCCGCCGGCGTCCCGGTCGAAACCGTCAAATTGAGCTCGATGCGCAAGACGATCGCGCGGCGGCTCAGCGAGAGCAAGCAGCAGGTTCCGCACTTCTACCTGACCGCGCGCTGCAACCTCGACCCTCTGCTCAGGGTCCGCGCCCAACTCAACGACACGCTTTCGGACAGCGGGATCAAATTGTCGGTGAACGACCTGCTCATCAAGGCGCTGGCCGCGGCGCTCACCGCCGTCCCCGATGCCAATGTCCAGTTCGGCGGCGACGTCCTGCATCGCTTCGCCCGCGTCGACGTCTCGATGGCGGTCGCGATCGATGGCGGCTTGGTGACTCCCGTCCTGCGCGATGTCGGATCGCTGTCGCTCTCGGCGATCGCGAGCCAGAGCAAAGTGCTCGCGGCCAAGGCGCGCGACGGGAAGCTGACGCCCGACGATTATGAAGGCGGAACCGTGTCGCTCTCCAACCTCGGCATGTTCGGTATCGACGAGATGGTTCCGGTGATCAATCCGCCGCAGGCGCTGATCCTGGGCGCCGCGGCCGGCATCGAGCAGCCGTGGAAGATCGACGGCAAGATCGGGCTCGCAACGATCATAGCCGCCACCGCGAGCTTCGATCATCGCGCGATCGACGGGTCGACCGGCGCGCAGTTCATGCAAGCCTTTCGCGAGTTGGTTGAAAATCCATTGCGGCTCGCTGTATAGGGGCAATAGGCTTGAAGCCTGTAGCGCGAGGATCGCCACAGTCATGACGCGCGGCACCGTTTTGCAACGGACAGGTCGCAGGTGAAGCCGGTGTCATTTTCCCCGCACCGGTCGCCATCCTACCGCGCCGGAATTTTGTCATAGACAAGGCGGAAACCGACATTGCTCGCGCCGAGGCCGGGGTCGCGGCCCTGGCGCGAGGCGGGGCGGTAGCGTTGGCAATAATTGGGCGCGCACAGATAGCTGCCCCCCTTCACCGTTCGCGACGGCATACCCGGGTTGAACGGGTCATAGGCCTTGTTCTGGCTCGGCCCCTTTGGGTTGTCGCGGTCGGCGGGATCGTGCCCGGGTCGAAAATAGTCGGCGGTCACTTCCCACAGGTTGCCGACCATGTCGTACAGACCGTTGGCGTTGGGCTGGTAACAGCCGACCGGCGACACGCCCTTGAAGCCGTCGGTCCCGGCGTTGTAGTTCGGAAAAGCACCTTGCCAGCTGTTCGCCTCGGTCGGCTGGACATTTTTCGACGGTTGCCCCGCGCTTGCGGCATATTCCCACTCGGCCTCGGTCGGGAGGCGCCCGCCGGCCCATTGGGCATAGGCGATCATATC
This sequence comes from uncultured Sphingopyxis sp., assembly GCA_964502035.1. Taxonomy (GTDB): domain Bacteria; phylum Pseudomonadota; class Alphaproteobacteria; order Sphingomonadales; family Sphingomonadaceae; genus Sphingopyxis. The sequence goes on from CAZCUW010000009.1 coordinate 62,287, forward strand.
GTCCCAGGCGAGGTGGACGACTGGCTCGTTCGCGACCTGATCGGCGCCGGTCGGACCATAAGGCTTTCGCCAATTGGCGCCGGGGACATAGGCCCACCAGTCGGAATAATTGTTGGACGGAAAGTCGGGCGGCGTGAACACCGCCGATCCGGCCTTCAGCATGTCCGGCGCGATCTGATCGGCGGGCACCTGAAACTGCTTGGGGTCGACCGGCTTTTCAGCGACCGTGACATGGTTTGTCGCCTTCACAAATTCGGCGAACTGGCGGTTGGTGACCTCGTGCGGATCGATCCAAAAGCCCGCGACGGTGGTTTCGCGCACCGGCCCCTCTTCGGCATAGACGTCGTCTTCGCCCATCGGGAAGGAGCCGCCGGCGAGTTTTACCGGCGCGTCCGCGATCCTGGGGCATGACCGGGGGGATGCCGCCGACACCTGCTCAGCTTGCGGCGCCGCGCCGTCGCGGCAGGCGGCGACAACCAACGTTGCACCAGCCGCGAGAACCAAAAACGCACGCCTCATCATCATCCCCCGCGGGCGGTAGCCGCCGCGCTCCGCAAAAAGGCGATTGCGCTTTGAGCACGCCGCGTCCCGACTATCCACGCGGTTCCATAACCCGATTGCGCGCCGCGATGGAAGATGTTCGGCGACGCCGATTCATCTTGGCGTGCCGCGCTTTGCCGTCCTAAGGCTCGGCGGATGATCAGAGAGAGCGAGTGCCGATGTCCGATGCCCAGCCGCAAAGCTATCCCGAAATCCGCGACGCGGTGCGCCGCCTCTGTGCCGGTTTTCCAGGCGAATATTGGCAAAGGCTCGACCGCGACCGCATTTATCCGACCGAGTTTGTCCGCACCCTGACCGACGCGGGGTTCCTGTCGGTGCTGATCCCCGAAGAGTTTGGCGGGTCGGGGCTGGGGCTGGGCGCGGCGACCGCAGTGCTCGAGGAAATCCACCGCTCGGGGTGCAACGGCGGTGCCTGTCATGCCCAGATGTACACGATGGGAACGCTGCTCAAACATGGCTCGGCGGCGCAGAAGGCGGCCTATCTGCCCGCGATCGCGCGCGGCGAACTGCGGCTGCAGGCGTTCGGGGTGACCGAGCCGACGGCAGGCACCGACACCACCCGCATCCGCACCTTCGCGCGGCGGGTCGGCGACGATTATGTCGTCAACGGCCAGAAAATCTGGATCAGCCGCGCCGAACATTCGGACCTGATGATCCTGCTGTGCCGCACCACCCCGCGCGAAGACTGCGCCAAGGCGTCGGACGGGATGAGCGTGCTGCTGGTCGACATGCGCGAGGCGGTGGGCAAGGGGCTGACCATCCGCCCCGTCCGCACCATGCTCAACCACGCGACGACCGAATTGTTCTTCGACGACCTGAAAGTCCCCGCGGCGAATCTGATCGGCGAGGAGGGCAAGGGCTTTCGCTACATCCTTTCGGGGATGAACGCCGAACGCATCCTGATCGCGTCCGAATGTATCGGCGACGGGCGCTTCTTCATCGACCGCGCCACCGCCTATGCCAGGGAACGCGAGGTGTTCGGGCGGGCGATCGGCGAAAATCAGGGCGTCCAGTTTCCGATCGCGCGCGCCTATGTCCAGCTCGCCGCCGCCGCCGAGATGGTCGACAAGGCGGCGCGGCTGTTCGACGCCGGACAGGATGGCGGGACCGAGGCGAATATGGCCAAGATGCTGGCGTCCGAAGCGAGCTGGTACGCCGCCGATATGTGCGTCCAGACCCATGGCGGCTTCGGCTTTGCCGAGGAATATGACATCGAGCGCAAATTCCGCGAGACGCGCCTCTATCAGGTCGCGCCGATCAGCACCAATTTGATCCTGAGCCATGTCGCGACCCACGCGCTTGGCCTGCCCAAGAGCTTCTGAGGCCAGCATGGAGGATTTTTCCGCCTGGATCGGTCGCAGCGAGACGCGCCACGACATCGCGACCGCAGCGCCGCTGGCCGGCCTCGCTGCGCTGCTCGACCATGACGCAGCGCCGCCCGCGACCGTCCCGCCGCTCGGCCACTGGCTCTATTTCCTGCCCGACGCGCGCCAGTCGGCGCTCGGCGAGGACGGCCACCCGCGCCGCGACGATGGCGGCTTGCTGCCGCCCGCTCCCCTCCCCCGCCGGATGTGGGCGGGCGGCCGCGTCGAATTCCTCGCCCCGATCGCGGTCGGCGCGGCGCTGACCCGCGTTACGACGATCGCAGCGATCCGCGCCAAGCGCGGCGCCAGTGGCGACCTGTTGTTCGTGACCCTGCAGCACGATATTGCCGCCGACGGCATTCCGGCGATCCGCGAGGAACAGGATCTGGTCTATCGCGCGCCTGCCGCCGCGCCGACGGCGTCACCTGTCTTGTTGCCGGTCGGACCCGAACCCGCCGCCGCGGTCCGCCGCGTGACGCCCGACCCTATGCTGCTGTTCCGCTACTCGGCGCTCACCTTCAACGCCCACCGCATCCATTACGACCGCGATTATGCCCGTAATGTCGAGGGCTATGCGGGCCTTGTGGTGCAGGGTCCGCTGATCGCGACGCTGCTGATCGATCATGCCCGGCGCGAAATGCCTAGCCTGACGCCCGCCCGCTTCAGCTTTCGCGCCGAAGCCCCGTTGATCGATGGTGCGCCCTTTGACCTTTGCCTATCGCGCGAGGGCAGCGGCGCCCGATTATGGGCGCGCGACACCACGGGACAACCGACGATGCGGGCCGAGGTGACTCCATAAAGCTAAGCGAAGTGGTGCACCCGGCGGGATTCGAACCCACGGCCCCCAGATTAGGAATCTGATGCTCTATCCTGCTGAGCTACGGGTGCGCCGCGGTTCGTGTAGCGGCGCGGGGCGCTCAGCGTCAATTGGCCGGGATCAATTAACGGCGTCGGGTGGAACGATCGGGACCAGCAGCGGCATCGCGGCAATCCCCTCGTCGCGCAGCGCCTGCGCCTCGCCCGGCGAGGCCTGACCGTGGATCAGATCTTCGGCCGCGCGGCCTTCATGCATCGCGCGCGCCGCATCGGCAAAATCGCGCCCGACCCAGCGCGATTGCGGCAGCATCTCGGCCTGCTTGGCGGCAATGTCGGCCATCACCTGGCGCACCAGTTCGGGCGATATGGCGCCCGGCGCCGGGGCATCGACCGGATTGGCGGGCGCGGCCACCGCAAGCTGGTTCGACTTGGCGCCGACGCGCGGCGCCATCACCGCCTTTTTGACATCGCTGTCGCCGCACACCGGACAGGCGATCAGCCGGCGCGCCTGTTGATCGGCAAAGCTGTCACTGCTGGCGAACCAGGCCTCGAAGCGGTGATCGCCGGCGGCGCAGCAAAGGTCGAAAACGATCAAGCTCAGGCCAGACCGAGCAGCGGATCAAGACCACCGCGCGCATCGAGCGCCGCCATATCGTCGCTGCCGCCGATATGCTGCCCGTCGATGAAAATCTGCGGCACGGTGCGCGCACCGCCGGCGCGCGCGACCATCGCGTCGAACCCGGCGCGGTCCATCGTCACGTCGATCTCTTGATATTCGGCACCCTTGCGGTCGAGCAGCGCCTTGGCCCGCGAACAATAGGGGCAGAGGAATTTGGTAAATACTTCGATCTTGGCCATGCGGCTTTCCTGTCAGAACGGGTCCGATATATCGGAATCCAACGAAGCAAAGTCAAATATGTTGCTCGTCATCAGCGCGTCGGGGACAACCCGCGCCCAGGTGAGCGCCGAGACCCGCGCCGCGCCGCTGCGCCGCAGCACCCGCGCCGCCGCGCGCAATGTCGCGCCGCTGGCGTGGACATCGTCGACCAGCACGACATGGCGCCCCGCGACCCGCGCCCGGGCATCGTCGACCAGCGCAAACGCCCCGGCGACGATCCGCTCGCGCTCGCGTCGTCCCTTGCCGCGCAGCGATGCGGTTGCTTTGGTTCGGAGCAGCAGATGGTGGTCGCGCGGCACGCCGGTTGCCCGCGCCAATTCGTCGGCGACCAGCGCCGCCTGGTTGAAACCGCGCGACCACAGCCGCCAGCGATGCAGCGGCACTGGCACCAACAGCATGTCGCCGCCGTCGCCCAGCGCGGCGAGGGGCCGCGCCATCAATTGCGCCATCAAGCGCGCGTGGCCGGTCAGCCGTCCATATTTCAGCCGCAGGGCGACGGTGCGCGCCACCGGACCATAAGCGACCGCGGCCGGCGCGCCGGTAAAGGGCGGCGGATTGGCCAGGCACGCCCCGCACGCCATCGGTCCGCCCGGCAGCGCGGTGGGGAGCGGGATCGAGCATTGCGAGCAACCCGGTCCATCGAGAAAGTGAAGCGACGTCCAGCACCCCAGACAGAATTGCCGGTCCGCACCGACGATGATGCCGCAGCCGGGGCAGCGCGGCGGCAGGGCATATTCGACGATCGCGCGCACCGCCGCGCCCGCGCCGCGGCGCCATGCCCCGCCCGGCGCGCCCTGATCCTTGGCATCCCCCGTCGTCGTCGCCATCACCGACTTGTGAAGCATCGCCCGGGACGGCACAAGCGGCGCATGTCGCAGTCACCCCGCCCGCTTTTTTCCGCCGCCCGCCACCGCGCCCAGCGCGACCGCCTGGCCCGCCTGCCCGCATCGGCCAATTTCCTGGCGCCGATCATCGCCGAAACATTGCACGACCGGCTGGCGATGGTGACGCGCGACTTTCCCCGCACGCTGTTGATCGGCGCGCACGACCGGTCGCTGGCCGATCATTTGCGCGGCACCGGCACCGCATTGACGATCGTCGAGGCTGGCCCGCGTCTGGCGGCGGCACGCAACGCGCTGGTCGCCGAAGCCGATGCCATCGACCTGCCGTTCGCCAGCTTCGACCTGATCGTCTGGCCCGGCGGGCTCGACAGCATTAATGACGTGCCCGGCGCGCTGCTCCGGCTGCGCGCCCTGCTCGCGCCCGACGGGTTGCTGCTCGGCGCCTTTGTCGGTGACGGCAGCCTGCCGCGTCTGCGCCGCGCGGTGATGACCGATGGGGTGCGTCCGATCGCGCGGCTGCACCCGCAGATCGACCTCGCCGCGATGGGCAATCTGCTCCAGCGCGTGGGTTTCGCCCTGCCCGTTGTCGATGTCGAGGCGCTGACGGTGCGCTATGGCGACTGGGTCGCGCTGGTCCGCGACCTGCGCGCCGTCGGCCTGGCGAGCCGCCTGACCCCGGCCCCACCGCCCTTGACGCGCGAGGAGGCGGCGCGGATCGCCGCCGCCTTTGCGGCGCAGGCCGATCCCGATGGCCGCATCGCCGAAAGCGTCCGCCTCGTCCATTTCAGCGGCTGGGCGCCGCACCCCGATCAGCCGCAGCCCGCGCGGCGCGGCAGCGGCACCGCGTCGCTGGCCGCGGCGTTGAAGCCGAACGGCTAAATCAACGCTTCCAGCAAGCCGATCAGCGGTTTGTCCGCGGGCGGCATCGCAAGGCTGTGCAGTTCGACCGGGCGCACCCAGCGGAGCGCGCTGGCGTGTTGGGCGACCGGGGTACCGCGCCATTTGCGGCAGACATAGAGCAACAGCAGCAGATGCCGGTCGCCCAGCATGTCGCTGGCGAAACAGGCCGGGGCAAGGCACGCCTGTTCGACGTCGATCGCCAGCTCCTCGCTCAGCTCGCGGATCAGCGCCTGCTCCGGCGTTTCGCCGGGCTCGATCTTGCCGCCCGGAAACTCCCACAAGCCCGCCATCGACAAGCCGTCGGGGCGCTGCTGAACCAGCAGCCGGCCATCGCGATCGACCAGCGCCGCCGCGACGACGACAAGCCCAGTTTTTGGCGGTTTTCCGGGGTTAGGCACGGACAAATTGTTAACCTTCCTGTGCGAATATGGCCATCCTCGGGGAACTATATTTCAGTCAGGGGTGGAACAATGGGCAACATTTACAGGCTGATGCGGTCGACCAGGGCCGCCACAGCCGTCGAATATGGGCTGATATTGGCCCTGATCTTTCTCGCGGGTGTGACCGCCATCGGCGGGACCGCAAACTCCACCACCAAAATGTGGAACAATGTTTCGAACGCCTCGACCAGCGTGATGTAGCCGGACGACTGTTCGATTTTGGGACTTGGACCATCATCGATCCGCATCCCGCCATTAAGATTTTCAAAACCTATTCGTCCTAAACCAGCCAGTGTTGACCCAGACCAGACCGTCAACAGGGTAAGTGAAATCAGGAGACCAGTCATGAAGTTCATCAAAAAGTTCGTCCGCGACACCAAAGCCGCCACCGCCATCGAATACGGCCTCATCGCCGCTCTGATCGCCGTCGCCGGCATCACCGCAATGGGTGCAGTTGGCAACAGCGTCAGCAACACCTTCAACAAGGTGAACACCAACCTGAACACCGCACCGTAATTATTCGGTCACAAAAACAGAAAAGGGGCGGTGGCAACACCGCCCCTTTTTTGTCTGCCTGCCGATCAACGGCTCGCGTAGACGACGATTTTTACCTTTTGCCCCGGCGTCAGGCGGCTCGACGCGGTCAGCCGGTTGAGCACCTGGAACCGTTCGGCCTGATAATTGCTGTACGCCATGCGCCGCGCCAGGCCGGCCATCGTGTCGCCGCGCCCCACCGTCACCACATCGATCCGCCGCGGCTTGATCGCCGCCGCTTCGGCCGTGCTCAGGCGCCGGACGCTGTTGAACATCGAATTAAACACCCCGGTCCCGCCCGCCTTGGTCAGGGTGACGAAGTGAAAGGCGCTGCTGCGTGAAAATTCATAGGCAAAAACCGTCACATCGACCTGCCCCGACTGGCTGGCAACGCGCGCCGTCGAATAGGAAGCGGGGATGCCGTTCACCGTGGTGCGCTGGACCGCGCTCGGGCTGATCGCAGTGTTGCCGGCAACCGACTTGAACGCGGCGGCGATATAGGCGTTCATGTCGCCGCTATACGGGCCGGTCGTAAACTGCGCCTGGCCGCCATTGCCGCTGACCGTCACCGCGGTGGTGCCGTTCTGCATCCCATAGCCCCGCGGAACCGCGAAGCGCAGCCGCAGGTCGGGGTGGAGGAACTCATTGCCCTCGACGACGCCCTGCGCCGGATCGTCGCCGTACAGGACATTGTCGATCGCGGTCAGAAAGGCATCGGCATTGCGCGTGCCGCCGGTGCCGCCGACGCGGCTCGCCAGTGTCTGGGAATTGCGGACGCGCGAGGCGGGATCGGGGTGGGTGCTGGCCCAAGCGGGCAGCGAGCGCGCGTCGCCGCCGGTCAGCCGCGCGTCGAGGCTGGTCTGGTTCGCCAGGCTGGCGAGCATCGTCGACAGCGCGAGCGGGTCATAACCGGCACTGCGCAGATATTGGACCCCCAGCTGGTCGGCCTGCAATTCCTGGCTGCGCGAAAAGCCCAGCGTGGCGAGCTGCGCGACCTGCATCGCATTATTCTGGAGCAGGCCGCCGAGCCCGCCGAGCACGCCGCCACGGTCGCCGATCGCGCCGCCAAGCACCGCGCCAAGGACGCCGAGAATCTGGTTGCGGGTCGCCGCCGACTGGCGCTTTTTGCTGTGCTGCGCGGCGACATGGCCGACCTCATGCCCCAGCACCCCGGCCAGTTCGGCCTCGTCGTTCATCAACGCCATCAGCTGGCGGGTGACATAGACATAGCCGCCGGGGATCGCGAAAGCGTTGTTCACCGGCGAATTGAGCAGGGTGACGGTAAAGTCGCTGCGCGCGTTCGACAGCCCCGATTGCAGCGCGATATTCTGGCCAACGCGGCCTACATAGGCCGCCTGCGGACCGCTGTAGGCGCCGCCGAATTCCGCCATCAGCTGCGGATGCGCCTCATCGCCCTGCTTGCGTTCGGACGGCGTGATATTGCTCGCGGTCTTGATCGCTTTCAGCTGCGCGTCAGCGGCGCCAGTGACGGCAAGGCTGCCGAGCGCTGCGGTCGCTGCCAGCGTAATCGCCAGGCCTTTTTTCTTCGTTCGGGTCATCGGTTCGCCTCCCACATGCTGCGCGTCGTTCCGGGAATATCCCTTCTTCGCGGCCAAGCAAGCCGCGCCTGAACATCGGCTTGCCAGCGTCTTGACGGTGAACGCAAATCCCCGCGATCGGGTTCCGCGATCGCGGCGGGTCAGGCGCGGCCCATGGCGAGGAATTTTTCCTCGCGCGCCGCCAGGATCGCATCGCGCGGCAGGCCCGACAGGCTGTCGAGTTCCTGCGCGATCGCATCGCCCAGCGCCGCAATCGCGACATCGGGGGCGCGGTGGGCGCCGCCGACGGGTTCGGGAACGATGCGGTCGATGATCTTCAGCCCCAGCAGATCCTGCGCCGACATTTTCATCGCCGCCGCGGCATCGGCCGCCTTGTCCGACGTCCGCCACAGGATCGACGCACAACCTTCGGGCGAAATCACCGAATAGACGGCATGTTCGAACATCAGCACGCGGTTCGCCGCGGCGAGCGCGATCGCGCCGCCCGACCCCCCCTCGCCGACGATCGCCGCGACCATCGGCACGCCCAGCGCTAGGCATTGTTCGGTCGAGCGCGCGATCGCTTCGGCTTGGCCGCGCTCCTCGGCCTGGATGCCCGGAAAGGCGCCCGACGTGTCGACCAGCGTCACCACCGGCAGCCCGAAACGGTCCGCCAGCTGCATCAGGCGGATCGCCTTGCGATAACCCTCTGGCTTGGCCATCCCGAAATTATGCTTCATCCGCGACGGAATATCGTCGCCCTTTTCATGGCCGATGACCATCACGCGGCGACCGCGAAAGCGCGCCAGTCCGCCCAAAATCGCCTGATCGTCGCCGAAATTGCGGTCACCGGCGAGCGGCATCCAATCGTCGAACATCTCGGCGACATAATGTTTGAAATGCGGGCGGTCGGGGTGGCGCGCGACCTGGGTCTTTTGCCACGGGGTCAGCTTCGTATAGATATCGCGCAGCAATTTCGAGGACTTGTCCTCCAGCCGTGCAATATCATTATCGATGTTGAGCGTGGGGTCATCCCCCATTTCGCGCAGCTCGGCAATTTGCCGATCGAGCGCGGCGACCTGTTTTTCGAAGTCCAGAAAGGCTGTCATCGTCGGACCGCTAAGCCGATGGCGCGGCAACGTCAACGTCTGCTGATCCCGGCCCGACGTCCATGGTCGCAAGCGGATGGCGGCGGTTGACCAGTTCGACCAAGCGGCGGCTGTCGACATGGGTGTAGATTTCGGTGGTCGCGATGTCGGCATGGCCCAGCATCAGCTGCAAGGCGCGCAGATCGGCGCCGCCTTCGAGCAGATGGGTGGCAAAGGCGTGGCGCAGCACATGCGGGCTGACCGCCGCCGGATCGATCCCGGCGCGGCCCGCGAGGTCGCGCAGCATCTGGAACAGCCGGACGCGCGAGACATGGCTTTTGCCCGACGGAAACAGCCAGAGGGCGCCGTCGGCGAGCAACGGAATCCAGCGATCGAGCGCGCCGCGGGCGCGATCTGACAGCGGCACCAGCCGTTCCTTGTCGCCCTTGCCGCGGACAATCAGATATTCGCGCTCGCCGGCGATCGCGCGGCGCGGCAGCGACACCAGCTCGCTGGCGCGCAGCCCCGACCCGTAAAGCAGTTCGAGCAGCAGCAGCATCCGCACGGCCGCGGCGGGCGGCGCGGCGCCCGCCGCTTCCTCCTCGGCCTGCCCGAACAGCCGCTCGACATCACCGTGGGTCAAAATGCGCGGCAGCGGGCGCCGGGTCGTCGGGCGCGCAATGTCGAGCGCCGGATTGTCGGCGCGGTCACCCTCGTCGAGCAGAAAGGCAAAAAACTGACGCAGCGCCGACAGCTTGCGCGCCGCGCTGCTCGCAGCAAGCGACTGATAACCCGCCATCAATTTTCGCAAAGCCGCGACGTCGGCATCGGCGAGCTGCCCCGGCACAAATTCGGCCGCCTGCTCCAGGTCGCGGCGATAGGCGGCCAGCGTGTTGCGCGCGGCGCCGCGCTCGGCGGCCATCATCTCGAGAAAGCGGTCGATCGCCGCCCCGTCAGACATGGTCTGACCGCCACGTCGAACGCTCAGACATGGTCGATGTCCGACGCTGGGGCCGGTTCAGACACGCACCAGCGCTTCGGCGGCGATCATCCGCGCTTCGGACGCCAGCCCGACCTCGCGCAGCGCGCGGACGATGTAATAGAGGTGATAGGGCGGCACTTTCGACCATTCGCCCTGCATCCCGGTTGCCGCGAGCAAGGCGACCATCCCGGGTTCGCGGCGCTCGGCCGCCGCCATGATCGCGCGCGACCAGCGCGTCTGTTTGCCCAGATCGACCCCAAGATCGCTCGCCGCCGACGCCGCGGCGTCGGC
>CAZCUW010000010.1:0-71143 GCA_964502035.1 uncultured Sphingopyxis sp.
CGCGCTTGCTGCGGTGCGGCCCGACATCATCCAGTTCCACGGCAACGAAACCCCCGAATGGCTCGCCGTCGTGAAACGGCTGGTGCCAATGCAAGTGTGGAAAGCCATCGGCCTGAAAGACGCCGGCACGCTGGAGCGGGTCCAGAAATATCATGGTATCGCCGACCGCATCCTGTTCGACGCTCCCGCCGCTGCGATGCCCGGCGGCACCGGCACGCGCTTTGACTGGTCGCTGCTGAAAAACCATCGTCATACAATGGACTGGGGCGTCGCGGGCGGCCTCACCCCGGCGAACGTCGCCGAAGCGATCGCCGCCACCGGCGCGCCGCTGGTCGATGTGTCGTCGGGGGTCGAAAGCGCCCCCGGTGTGAAGGATGTGGACAAGATGGCGGCTTTCCTTAAAGCGGCGCGATCATGAGCACCGAGCCCAACAGCGTTAGCAGTCAGCCCCCCCCGCAGGCGAATAGCCTGCGCCAACAACCCGACTCGCGGGGCCATTTCGGCATCTTTGGCGGCCGTTTCGTCGCCGAGACGCTGATGCCGCTCGTCCTCGACCTCGAACGCGAATATCGCGCCGCGCAAAACGACCCGGCCTTCGCCGCCGAATTCGACGATCTGCTCACCCATTATGTCGGCCGCCCCAGCCCGCTCTATTATGCCGAACGGTTGACCGAGGAACTGCGCAAGGATGCGCCCGCGGGCAAAGGCGCGCAAATCTGGTTCAAGCGCGACGAACTCAACCACACCGGCGCGCACAAGATCAACAATTGCATCGGCCAGATCCTGCTCGCCCGCCGCATGGGCAAGACGCGGATCATCGCCGAAACGGGCGCCGGTCAGCATGGCGTCGCGACCGCCACCGTCTGCGCCCGCTTTGGCCTGCCCTGCGTCATCTATATGGGTGCGCGCGACATGGAGCGGCAGCAACCGAACGTGTTCCGCATGAAGCTGCTCGGCGCCGAGGTGATCGGGGTCGAAAGCGGCGCCCGGACGCTGAAGGACGCGATGAACGAGGCGCTGCGCGACTGGGTCGCCAACGTCCATGATACGTTTTACATCATCGGCACCGCCGCCGGCCCGCACCCCTATCCCGAGCTCGTCCGCGATTTTCAGAGCGTGATCGGCAAGGAAGCGCGCGCGCAATTGCTCGAACGCACAGGGCGGCTGCCCGACCTGCTCGTCGCCGCGATCGGCGGCGGGTCGAACGCGATCGGCCTGTTCCACCCCTTCCTCGACGATCCCTCGGTCCAGATGCTCGGCGTCGAAGCCGCCGGGCATGGGCTCGACAAGGAACATGCCGCCAGCCTCGCGGGCGGCGCTCCCGGCATCCTCCACGGCAACCGCACCTATCTGCTGCAGGACGAAGACGGCCAGATCGACGAAGCCCATTCGATCAGCGCGGGCCTTGATTATCCCGGCATCGGCCCCGAACATGCGTGGCTGCGCGATATTGGCCGCGTCGATTACACCAGCGCGACCGACAAGGAAGCGCTCGATGCCTTCCAGCTGCTCTGCCGTACCGAAGGTATCATCCCGGCGCTCGAACCCGCGCATGCGATCGCCGCGGTGACCAAGGTCGCGCTGGAAATGGACCGCGATGCGATCATCGTCGCCAATCTGTGCGGCCGCGGCGACAAGGACATTTTCACGGTCGCCGAAGCGTTGGGGACGCAGATATGACCCGCTTTGCCGCCGCCTTCGCCAAATCCCATCCGGCGCTCGTCACCTTCGTGACCGCCGGTGACGGCGACACCGCGGCCATCCTCGACGCGCTCGTCGCGGGGGGCGCCGATGTCATCGAGCTCGGCATGCCGTTCACCGATCCGATGGCCGACGGCCCGGCGATCCAGGCGGCCAACCTGCGTAGCTTTGCGGCGGGAACGACCACCGCCGACATCCTCGCGATCGCTGCGGCTTTTCGCGCCCGACATCCCGACATGGCGCTCGTCCTGATGGGCTATGCCAATCCGATGACGGTGCGCGGCGCCGACTGGTTCGCGGCCGCGTGCAAGGATGCGGGCGTCGATGGCGTCATCTGCGTCGATATTCCGTTCGAGGAAGACGACAGCCTTGGCCCCGCGCTGCGCGCCGCGGGGGTTGACCAGATCCGCCTCGCCACCCCGACGACCGACGCCGCGCGCCTGCCCGCGGTGCTCGATGGCGCGGGCGGCTTTCTCTATTATGTCAGCGTCGCCGGGATCACCGGGCTGCAACAGGCCGCGCAGGCGAGCATCGAAGACGCCGTCGCGCGCCTCCGCACCCAGACCGACCTGCCGATCGCGGTCGGTTTCGGTGTTCGCACCCCGGACCAGGCGGCGCAGATCGCCCGGGTCGCCGATGGCGTGGTCGTCGGTTCGGCGCTGGTCGAACTCGTCGCGCAGCACGGCGCCGACGCGCCGCGCCACATCGAAACCTTCACCCGCAGCCTGGCCGCTGCTATCCATGGCGCAAAGGAGATCGCCGCATGAGCTGGCTCGACCGCGTCCGCAACGCCCTGCCCTTCGCCGCCAAGCGCGATACCGCCGACAATCTGTGGCACAAATGCCGCCAGTGCCAGCAGATGGTGTTCGTCAAGGAGTGGGAGGACAATCTCAACGTCTGCCCGCGCTGCGACCATCATGACCGCATCGGGGCGACCGAACGTTTTGCACAATTGTTCGACGGCGGTTCGCACGAACTCCTGCCCGCCCCCGCCGCCCCCGAAGATCCGTTGAAATTCCGCGACACCAAAAAATATGTCGACCGGATCAAGGCAGCGCGCGCGCAGACCGGCGATCGCGACGCCTATCAGAACGGCTTTGGCCGCATCGCGGGCCAACCCGCCGTGATCGGGGTCCAGGATTTCGCCTTCATGGGCGGATCGATGGGGGTCGCGGTCGGCGAAGCCTTTGTTGCGGGCGTCGAACAGGCGATCAAGCGCCGCTGCCCCTACATCGCGATCACCGCCGCGGGCGGGGCGCGGATGCAGGAAGGCACGCTGTCGCTGATGCAGATGCCGCGCGCCACGGTGGCGCTCGCGCGCCTGCGCCGCGCCGGCCTGCCCTATATCGTGCTGCTCACCGATCCGACGACCGGCGGCGTCACCGCCAGCTATGCGATGCTCGGCGATATCCAGATCAGCGAGCCCAAGGCGCTGATCGGTTTCGCGGGCCAGCGCGTGATCGAGAATACGATCCGCGAAAAATTGCCCGAAGGGTTCCAGCGCGCCGAATATCTGCTCGATCACGGGATGATCGACATGGTGGTGCACCGCAAGGACTTGCCGGAGACGCTGGGGCGGGTGATCACTTATCTGGTGCCGGAGCAGGCGGCGTAACGGCAACAAGCGTCGTCATTGCGAGGAGCCGAAGGCGACGCGGCAATCCAGAGCCTGCGTAAACCGCTCTGGATTGCTTCGCTTCGCTCGCAATGACAATGCTCTTTGAGACACATATATGCCCGACCACGCGCACTCCTCCGACCCTGCGGTCCAGACCCAGCTCGACCGCCTCGCCGCGTTGTCGCCGGGCCGCGACATCCTCGGGCTCGAACGCATCGCCGAACTGTGCGCGCGCCTTGGCAACCCGCAAGACAAGCTACCGCGCACGTTCCACGTCGCGGGCACCAACGGCAAAGGATCGACCTGCGCCTATCTGCGCGCGATCCTCGAAGCGCAGGGGCGCCGCGTCCACAGTTACACCAGCCCGCATCTCGTCCGCTTCAACGAGCGTATCCGCCTTGCCGGAACGCTGATCGACGATGCGCAGCTTGCGGCGCTGCTCGCCGAAGTGCTCGACGTCGCGGCCGACCTGCGGGCCAGCTTCTTCGAGGTCACCACCGCCGCCGCCTTCCTCGCCTTTGTGCGCGCCCCCGCCGACGATATCATCATCGAGGTTGGCCTCGGCGGGCGCCTCGACGCCACCAACATCATCCCCGCCCCCGCGGTGTGCGGCATCGCGTCGCTCGGCATCGACCATGAGGCGTTTCTGCTCGCCCCCGAAGCCGACACGCCGACCGATCCGGCGGTGCGCATTGCGTGGGAGAAAGCGGGCATCTTCAAACCCGGCGCGGCGCTCGCGACGCTCGCCTATCCAGCGCCGCTGCTGCACGTCATTGGCGAGCGCGCGGCGGCGGTCGGCGGCACGCTGTTTTCCGAAGGCGACGGATGGACCGTGCAAACCGTCGGCGACGCCTTTCACTGGCGGTCCGAATTCGGCTCGATCGAAGCCCCGCTGCACACGCGGATGCCGGGCGCGCATCAGCATCGCAATGCCGGCCTGGCGATCGCAATGCTCAGCATCGCGCCGCACCCGCGCCCGAGTGAGGCCGAGGTTGTCCAAGGGGTCGCCAACGCTTTCTGGCCGGGCCGGATGCAACGGCTAAGCAAAGGCCCGCTCACCGCGCGCCTGCCCGCCGATCGCGATTTATGGATCGATGGCGGCCACAACCTCGACGCCGCCCGCGAACTGGCGAAACTGCTCGCGGGCTCGCTGGCGCGCGACCAAAAGATCGACCTCGTCCTCGGCATGCTTGCCAACAAGGACGCCACGGGTTTCCTCACCCTGCTTGCCCCGCATGTCGCGCGCGTCGTTGCGGTGTCGATCGCCGGGCACGAGCATCACAGCCCGGCAGCGCTTGCTGAAATTGCGCGCCAAGCCGGTATCGCCAGTGCGATGGCGGCACCCGACATCGCCGCGGCAATCGACGGTCTGGCGGCCGACAACCCGGCGCCCAGCGTCCTGATCGGCGGCTCGCTCTACCTTGTCGGCCAGGCGCTCGATCGCAACGAGCAGCTTCCGGTCTAGCGGCTGATCCTGACGGTCGCAAAGCGGTAAGAGGGTAGCCTCGCCCCTACCGCAGTTCCGCCAGCATCCGCTTTGCCCAGTCATACATCGCGGCATTGGCCTTGAGCATCGCTGGCGGCGTGCGCTTCTTGCGCATCTCGACCTCGTTCAGCACCGCCCGCGCCGACGCCCTGTCGCCACCGGCAATCAGGATCGCGGCGATCCGGCACCGCACTTCGTCGCCCGGCACGCGGTCGACCATTGCGCGATACAGCGTCAGTGCGTCGCCGCTCCGCCCGTCGAGCTCGGCGACTTTCGCGCGCAGCAGGTTACGGCGGTCGTGCTCGGAATGCGACGTCGTTTCGGGCAACCGGTCGAGCGCCGCCAGCGCATCGCCGACCCGCGCCGCCTCATACGCCGCCTCGGCGATCCGCATCCCGATCGTGCGGTCGACATGCGGCGATTTGCGTTCGGCGATTTGGTATTGCTCAAGCGCCTGATCGTACCGCTCGCGCGCCATCAACGCATCGCCATATTCCATCCGGTTCGCGATCGTGTCGCTGAATTCGACCGCGTCGCGGCTTTCGCGCACCCGCCGTTCGGGATCGATGCTGTCGGCGATATTCGCTTTCACCTGCCGCACCCGCCGGTCGCGCGACAGGTTCGGCATGATCTCGACGATGAAATAGGCAATCACGCCAATCATCGGCAGAAAGGCGATCGCCATCACCCACGCGGTGTTGCGCCCATGCCGGAACACATGGACGATGCACGCGATCTGCAGCGCGATGACGAGCAGGAACCACGCCATGGGCTAGGCCGTCTTCAGCGCATTGCCCTTCCACGCCAGCAACGCGCCGACGCCAAAGGCCACGAGAGAGGCGATCATGATATTGGCATGGAGCTCTAGCTGCTGCGCCATCAGCACCCCGACCAGTCCCGCAACGATGAGTGCGAAGCCGGAGATGCGGATCGCGCCCACCGGCTCGCGAAGCTTGCGTTCATCGATATCGCTGCTCTGACGAATGGATTGCACGACATAGCCTTTGCGCCACATCATCCACAGCAATATCATGCCGGGTATGGCCGCAAGCACCGTGAGTCCCCAGAAACCTGTCCATCCGAGTTTTTCCGCGGCATAGCCGGCGGGACCTGCCATGAATGTGCGCCCGATAACTGCGATGGATGACAGCAGCGCAAACTGGGTCGCCGTATAGGCAATGTTCGCCAGCCCGGAGAGATAGACCGCAACGACAGTCAAACCGATACCGCTTGTGATATTTTCCGTCACAATTGCCGCAACCAACATCCAGTAATTATTGCCCGTTATGGAAAGCGCCATAAACATGATGTTCGAGAACATCATTAGCAGGACGGAAATAAGAAGTGCCCTTCCCATGCCGAGCCACAGCACGAATGGCGCGCCCAGGGCCGACCCGATGATGAGCGCGGCAAACCCCCAAATCTTATTCGCGCTAATATAATCAAGGTCCGCGAATCCCAGATCGACGATCATCGGGCTGAGCATGGACTGCCCCATCGCATCGCCGACCTTATAGACCAAAATGAACAGCAGGATCATCAAAGCGCCATCGCGGGTCAAAAACTCGCGAAAGGGATTGACCACTGTTTCAACAAGCCATTGCCCCGGCTTCATACCCGACGCATTGCTGAACCGGTCGACAAATTTGCCTTCACCAGCCCAGAAGGCGCCGATGATTGCGGGAAGCACGCATAGGGCGGTAAGCCCGTAAGCCATTGCCCAGCCAAGCCCCAGCCCTTCCTGCGAAGCGAAATAGATCGTCCCGGCACCCGCGATCAGATTACCGGTGCGATAGCCGAACTGGTTCGTGGCCGTACCGTGAGCAAATTCATCTTCTTCCAATATCTCGATACGATAGGCATCGATGACAATATCTTGTGTCGCGGAAAAAAAAGCGGTGACAACAGCCCAGAACAAGAACCATCTATAATCATCGGGTTGCGGATTGCTCGCGCCCATTTTCCAAATAGAAATGACAAGAAAAAACTGAACAAAAAATAGCCAACTTCGCCTTTGACCGACGGCTTTCGTTAAGAAGGGCAAAGGGATTTTATCGACCAGAGGAGCCCACAGAAATTTGATTGTGTAAGGGATGCCGACCATTACCGCGAAACCAATGGTCGTTGGGGTAAAACCGACCTTTGCAAGCCAGAATGTCATGGTGGCGGCGACTAGCGTGAGCGGGAACCCACTGGAAATGCCCAGCAGGAAAGCAACTGCCGGAGTCTTGCGCAAATAGGGGCGAAAGGCCGGGACCGACAAGGCGACGATGACAAGCCCGCCAAGCACCGCGACAAAAATCAAAAACCGGATCAGATCAATCGACATGCACAGGCTCCCCCGCATCCTCGGTCCGGGATGCCATCACGCTGACCGATTGGCCTAAAGCGTCGGGGGCAAATTGGAAGCGGCGATTTATCGGCTGGTCGCGCTCAGGCGGCTTCGGGTCGCCAATAGGTCAAAAGCCCGCTGACCTTGCGCGGCTGCTGGTTCTTGCACGTCATCGTTTCGACCGCGCGCAACGCGCTCACCAATGCCGACGCGCTGTGCGGCTTGCTCAGACAGGCCACCGCGATGTCGGCAGCATCTTCGGGGCATTGCCCGGTGACCAGCAGCACCGCAATGCCGCGATCACGCGCCAGCCGCGCGACTTCGCGGCCGGTCATATGCCCGGCCAACCCCAGGTCGAGGACCAGCGCGTCGATCTGTTCGTCGGCGATGATCGGCACCGCTGCCTCGCCCGAATCGACCGTCGCAACGATGTCGTATCCGCTGTGTTTCAGCGTCCGCTCATTATCGAACGCGACCAGCGGATCATCCTCGATGATCAGCAGCCGCTTGATACAGGACGGGCGGGACGCAAAGAGCATATTCATTCCCTTTAACCGCGCCATGACGCGCTCGGCACGGTCGTGCAAGATTGCTTCTGCTTGCCATCGACGAAGCGACACTTTTCCGGCTATGAGCGTGATCACAAGGCAACACTATTGCCCGCATAACGACAAGAAAGCCGTACCCGTTCCCATGACCACCCGTCGACCTCCCCGCGCCGCGCCGCGCTCAGCGCCCAAGTCCGCTGGCGACCGCGACGCGCCGAAAGGTCGCCGCGCCGCGCGCGGTGCCGCCTCGGCGCTCAAAGCCAAGCCCGCCGACGCCGAACGCGACGAGGACGGGCCGCAGCGGATCGCCAAGCTGCTCGCGCGCGCCGGGGTCGGTTCGCGCCGCGATGTCGAGCGGATGGTCGAGGAAGGGCGCATCGCGCTGAACGGTGTCGTCGTCGTTCAGCCCGCGCCGCTGCTGACCTCGCTCGAAGGGCTGACGGTCGATGGCAATCCGGTCGCCAAGCCCGTTTCGACGCGCCTCTACCGCTTTCACAAGCCCGCTGGCTGCATCACCGCGGCGCGCGACCCCAAGGGGCGCAAGACGATTTACGACGTGTTGCCCAAGGATCTGCCGCGGCTGATGCCGGTCGGCCGTCTCGATTATAATACCGAGGGTCTGCTGCTGCTCACCAACGACGGCGAGTTCAAGCGCCAGCTCGAACTGCCCGCCAGCGGGGTCGAGCGCACCTATCGCGCCCGCGCCTTTGGCGACATCAGCCAGGAACAGCTGGAGGAACTTGCGATGGGGATCACCATCGACGGGGTGACCTATGGCAAGATCGACGCCAATCTGGAACGCCGCACCGGGCGCAACCAGTGGGTCGAAATGACGCTGACCGAGGGCAAGAACCGCGAAGTCCGCAAGGTGCTCGAACATTTTGGGCTACAGGTCAGCCGCCTGATCCGCACCCGCTATGGCGCGTTCGAACTCGACGGTTTGCCGATGAGCGCGGTCGATGTTGTGCCGCGCGACGAATTGTTCAAATTCCGCCGGCATATGGGCTGATCCGATGCGCGTGATTTCAGGCGAATGGCGCGGCCGCAAACTGCTGGCGCCCAAGGGCGACGCGACGCGCCCGACCGCCGACCGCACCCGCGAAACCCTGTTCTCGATGCTGACCAGCCGCCTGGGCAGTTTCGAGGGGCTGGTCGTCGCCGACCTGTTCGCCGGGTCGGGCGCGCTCGGCATCGAAGCCCTGTCGCGCGGCGCCGCGACCTGCCTGTTCGCTGAACAGGACCGCGACGCGCTCGATGTGCTGCGCGGCAATCTGTCCAGCTTGAACGCGGCCGCGCGCGCCGATGTCCGCGCCGGGTCGGTCCTCGGCTTGGGTCCAGCACCGCGCGCCTATGACCTGCTGATGCTCGACCCGCCCTATGGCACCGGCGCCGCCAGCGTCGCGCTCGACAAGTTGAACCGCCTTGGCTGGATCGGCCCCGACAGCTGGGTGTCGGTCGAAACCGCGCACAGCGAAACCATCGACGTGAGCGGATTCATCATCGACGCCGATCGCAAGGTGGGCAAGGCGCGGCTGACATTGTTGCGGTTGGGCTGAACCCTCGCTGTCGCGCCGCGATGGCCAGGATCGGCTATTGCACTCCGCGCGCCTCACCGCACTGGACAGCCCATCCGCTGTTCCCTAATCGTTCGCGCGTGACCGATACCCCTGCCTCGCTGCCCGACCTGCCCCCGCCCGACCCTTCGGACCCGCCCTATCTGCAGGGGTTGAACGGGCCGCAGCGGCAAGCGGTGCTGACCACCGAAGGCCCGGTGCTGATGCTCGCGGGTGCCGGCACCGGCAAGACCGCGGCACTCACCGCGCGGCTGGGCCACATCATCGCGACGCGGCGCGCCTGGCCGTCCGAGATCCTGGCGGTCACCTTTACCAACAAGGCGGCGCGCGAGATGCGCGAGCGGATCGGCCGGATGATGGGCGACGCGGTCGAGGGCATGGCGTGGCTCGGCACCTTTCACAGCATCGCCGCCAAGATGCTGCGCCGCCATGCAGAATTGGTGGGCCTGCAAAGCAATTTCACCATCCTCGACACCGACGACCAGCTGCGCGTCCTCAAACAGCTGATCCAGGCCGACGGGCTCGACGAGAAACGCTGGCCGGCGCGCCAGCTCGCGGGGCTGATCGACAAATGGAAAAACCGCGGGCTTGTCCCGTCCGATCTCGACGCCGCCGACCGCGAAGCCTACGCCGACGGCAAGGGGCAGCATTTCTACGCGCTGTATCAGGCGCGGCTGAAGACGCTCAACGCCTGCGATTTCGGCGACCTGTTGCTCCACATGCTGGTGATCCTGAAAAATCACCGCGACGTGCTGGCGCAATATCAGGACCGCTTCAAATATATCCTGGTCGACGAATATCAGGACACCAATGCCAGCCAATATCTGTGGCTGCGCCTGCTCGCGCAAACCCGGAAAAATATCTGCTGCGTCGGCGATGACGATCAGTCGATCTATAGCTGGCGCGGCGCCGAGGTTGCGAACATCCTGCGCTTCGAGAAAGATTTTCCCGGCGCGACCGTGATCCGCCTTGAACAAAATTACCGCTCGACCCCGCAGATCCTTGCCGCCGCCTCGGCGCTGATCGCGCAGAACAGCGGGCGGCTGGGCAAGACGTTGTGGACCGACCTCGACCCCGGCGACAAGCTGCGCGTCGTGGGGGTGTGGGACGGGCCGGAAGAAGCGCGGCGGATCGGCGAGGAGCTGGAAACGCTTCAGCATCGTCAGGTCAGCCTCGACCGCGCCGCCATCCTCGTTCGCGCGCAGTTTCAAACCCGCGAGTTTGAAGACCGCTTCATTGCGATCGGCATGCCGTACCGCATCGTCGGCGGCTTTCGTTTCTACGAACGCGCCGAGATTCGCGACGCCCTCGCCTATCTCCGCCTCGTCCAGTCACCCGCCGACGATCTAGCGTTCGAGCGCATCGTCAACACGCCGAAACGCGGGCTGGGCGACAAGGCGCTCCAGCGGATCCACCAGTTCGCGCGCCACGAACAGGCGTCGCTGCTCCACGCCGCCGCGCGCCTGATCGAAACCGACGAACTGACCCCACAGGCGCGCCGCCAGCTCGCCAATTTCGTCGCGCAAATGCGCGGTTGGCAGGAAAAGGCAAACCAGCTGTCGCACCCCGAGTTGACCCAGCTGATCCTCGACGAATCGGGCTACACCGCGATGCTCCAGGCCGACCGCAGCGTCGAGGCCGCGGGGCGGCTCGAAAACCTGTCCGAACTCGTCCGCGCGATGGAGGAATATGAAACGCTCGAGGAATTCCTCGAACATGTCAGCCTGGTGATGGACCGCGACACCAACGAAACGACCGAAACCGTCACCATCATGACGATCCACGCCGCGAAAGGCCTTGAGTTCGACCATGTCTTTCTGGCCGGATGGGAGGATGGCGTGTTCCCGTCGCAGCGGTCGATGGACGAAGGCGGCACCGCCAGCCTGGAGGAAGAGCGCCGCCTCGCCTATGTCGCGATCACCCGCGCCCGCCAGCGCGCCAGCATCTATCACGCCGCCAATCGCCGCATCTATGGCCAGTGGATGAGCAGCATCCCCAGCCGCTTCATCGCCGAAATCCCGCCCGAGCATATCGACAGCGAAAACAGCTTCGGCGGTGGTGCGAGTTTGTGGCGCGCCAACTGGTCGGCGCAGGGCGATCCCTTTGCCCATGTCGCAGAACGCCAGCCGTCGCGGATCATGACGCGCGGCCCGGCGTGGCAGCGCGCCGTCGCCGGGTTGTCGACGATCACCCGCGCCCCCGCCCCCGCCCCCAGCGAAAAAGGCCCGGCGGCGTCGGTCGGCGCCAAGCCGCGCGCCGATCTGGCCATCGGCATGCGCGTGTTCCACGAAAAATTCGGCTATGGCGAAATCGCCGACATCGATGGCAACAAGCTGGAGGTGGCGTTCGAACAGGCCGGCAGCAAGCGGGTTTTGGACAGCTTCGTTCAGCGCGCTTGAGCCTATTGTCAACCAGAACAGTTATGATATGCCATCCCACGCGGCTATCGAGTCGCGTTTTGGGAGAATCATCAATGAAAATGAGGCTCTTAGCGGGCGTGATGGCGCTCGCCCTGGTCGGCTGTTCGCAACAATCGTCCGAAGATGCGGCGGTTTCCGAGACGTCCGCCACCGAAAGTCCTGTCGCCGCTGAGGCGGCCGCCGATGATGTCGTCGCCCCCCGCATCGGCATCGAAGCCGCCCCCGGTGTCGCCTTCGACTATGCCTATACCTTCCGCCTCACCGACAATCGCATATCAAAGGTGCAGGAGGAGCATGCCGCCGCCTGCGAAACGCTGGGTGTCCAGCGGTGCCGCATCGTCGATGTCCGCTACCAGCTGAGCGACGAAAGGCTCGTCGAGGCGCAGACCCAGTTCAAACTCGACCCCGGCATCGCCCGCAGGTTTGGCGCCAATGCGATCGCCAGCGTCGAAAAGGCCGAAGGCGTGCTCGCCGACGCCAGCGTGGCCGGTGAAGATGTCGGCACCGAAATCCTCGCCTCGCAGCAACGTAGCGCCGGATCCGAAGCCGAAATCGCCCGACTGGAGGAGCGCCTGAAATCGGGCGGACTGGACAAGCGCGAACGCGCCGAGCTGTTGGCCCAGATCAGCCAGCTGCGCGGACAAGTTGGGGAAGAACGCCAAAGCCGCCGCACGGGCGAAGCGCGGATCGCGTGGACCAGCGTCGCGTTCAACTATGTCAGCGACGGCGGGCTGCCCAGCATCGGCCACGAAAACCCCTTCGCCAATGCTGGCGAGACGCTGGTGCGCAGCGGCAGCACCGCGCTGACCTTTGTCCTGACGCTGGTCGCGGCAATCCTGCCGTGGGGCATCCTGCTCGCGCTGCTCGTCGCCGTCTGGCGGAGCCGCTTCGTCAGCGCGGTTCGCGCCCAATTGCAAAGCAAGCCGCCGGCGACCGATCCAGCGACCCCGCCCGCGGGCTGACGCACGACAGGGCGTCGCTTGCAAAGGTCCACCGCTACGTTATGGCAAAGGCCATGACGGGGCAGGCAACATGGCTGGACCAGGCACGCGACGCCCATCGCCGCGGCGATGTCGCGGCGGAAACCGCGGCGCTCGACGGCGCGATCCGCGCCGATCGCGGCAATATCGCCGCCATGCTCGCCATGGCCGAACTCAAGCGCCGCCTGGCCGACGACCGCGCCGCCGGGAGCTTCTATCGCCTCGCGCTGGGCACCGCCGCCCAGGCACAGAGCGTCCCGCCCGCCCTTCATCCCGGGCTGCAACGCGCCGAACAATTTCTGGCCGCCACCGAGCGCGCCTATGCCGATCACCTGCTCAGCCAGTTGCGCGGCGCGGGCATTGATGCCGTCGGCGCGGCGCCGCGCGTCGCCGCGGCGCTCCGCATGCTGGCCGGCGAACAGCCGCTTTATCTACAGCAGCCCAGCATGTTCTATTTCCCCGGCCTGGCCCAGCGCCCGTTTTTCGACCGCGCCGATTTCGCGTGGGCCGCCGCCATCGAGGCCGCGACCGACGCCATTCGCGCCGAATTGCTGGCCTTGATCGACCATGCCGCCGATCGTTTCGGTCCCTATGTCACCGCCAGCGCCGATCGCCCGCCGCCCAATAATCCGCTGCTCGATAAACCCGATTGGGGCGCTGCCTGGCTTTGGAAGGATGGCGCGATCGCCGATGGCATTGCCATGCTGTGCCCCGCCGCCCTCGCCGCGCTGTCGCTTGCCCCGCAACCGGTGATCCCCGGTCGCGCGCCGCTCGCGCTGTTTTCGCGGCTGACCCCCGGCACCCATATCCAGCCGCATCACGGCATGCTCAACACGCGGCTGATCTGTCATCTGCCGCTGGTTGTGCCCGACGGGTGCGGGCTGCGCGTCGGCGCCGAAACACGCCATTGGGCCGAAGGCGAACTGCTGATCTTTGACGACAGTTTTGAACATGAAGCGTGGAACCGCGGCACCAGCGACCGCACCATCCTGCTGTTCGAAATCTGGCGGCCCGATATCGACGCCGATGAGCGCGAGCAGCTGACCCGCATTTTTTCCGCCATCGACAGCTATTCGGAACAATAGACCAAGGGACAGGACGACGATGATCAACCCGGGAATGGACGCCGACATTTATGACGCCTTCATCGAACAGCTGCAGCGCTATGTCCGCGAGCGTCTGATCCCCGCCGAGGACCAGCTCGAAGAACTGGGTCATGTCCCCGACGACATCTTGGCCGAAATGCGCGAGATGGGGCTGTTCGGGGTGACGATGCCAGAGGAATATGGCGGCGCGGGGATGAACGTCAGCCAATATGTCGGCTTCATCCGCGAGATCGCCTACGCCTCGCCGGCCTATCGCTCGATCGTATCGATCAACATCGGCATGGTGTGCAAATCGCTCGTCGGGTTTGGGACCACGCAGCAGAAGGAGCATTGGCTGCCCAAGCTGGCGATGGGCAGCATCGCCGCCTTTGGCCTGACCGAACCCGACAGCGGATCGGACAGCGCCGCGATGAAGACCCGTGCGGTGCGCGACGGCAATGGCTATGTGCTGAACGGCACCAAACGCTACATCACCAACGCCCCGTTCGCCGATATGATCCTCGTCATGGCGCGCACCAATGCCGAGCCGTTGCCCAAAAACGCCCATGTCAGCGCCTTCATGGTGCCGCGCGACGCCCCCGGGGTGTCGATCGGCAAACCCGACGGCAAGATGGGACAGGCCGGATCACAAATCGCCGATGTCATCCTCGAGGATGTTCATGTCGACGGCGACGCCCTGCTCGGCGGCGAGGAAGGCATTGGTTTCCGTGCCGCGATGCAAAGCCTCGACAACGGCCGCCTGTCGGTCGCCGCCGCCAGCGTCGGCTATGCCAAGCGGATGCTCGATGCGGGCCTGAAATATGCGATGGAGCGCAAGGCGTTTGGCGAACCGATCGCCAATTTTCAGCTGATTCAGGCGATGCTGGCCGACAGCAAGGCCGAAATCTATGCCGCCGAATGTATGCTCGCCGACGCTTGCGCGCGCGCCGACCGCGGTGAAAAAATCCTTGTCGAGGCGGCCGCGACCAAGATGTTTGCCAGCGAAATGTGCGGGCGCGTCGCCGACCGGGTGGTGCAAATCCACGGCGGTGCGGGATATCTGAAGGAATATCTGGCTGAACGCTTCTATCGCGACTGCCGCATTTACCGGATTTATGAAGGAACGACCCAGATCCAACAGCTAGTCATTGCGAAGAACATGATCCGCGACTACGCGGGGTAAGTCCGTATGATCGTGGGAGAAAGGTCGCTGGTGGAGCCGAGGGGAATCGAACCCCTGACCTCTGCAGTGCGATTGCAGCGCTCTCCCATCTGAGCTACGGCCCCGCGACGGCGGCGTATTAACGGCACAGCCGAACAGTGGCAACGGCTTTTCTGATCAAAGCCTTCACCGCCACGCGAAATCAGGGAATGGGGGTTCCGATGAGCAAAGCCTGGCATTTGACCAGCCGTCCGCAAGGATTGCCGACGATGGACAATTTCGCGCTCCGCGACTTGCCCGACGGTCCGCTTGAAGCCGACCAGTTGCGGGTCCGCAACCTATGGCTGTCGGTCGATCCCTATATGCGCGGGCGGATGAACGACGCCAAAAGCTATGCCGCGAGTTTCCAGATCGACCAGCCGATGACCGGCGGCGCGATCGGCGAGGTGACCGAAAGCCGCATGGAGGGCTTCGCGCCCGGCGACCTGATCCTGCACATGGGCGGTTGGCGCGACGGCGGCATTGTCGGCCTCGACATGATGCCCAACAAGCTGCCTGCCGAAACGCTGGCGGCGGGGCTGACCCCGCAGACCTTCCTGCACAATATGGGGCTGACCGGCGGCACCGCGTGGATCGGCCTGCTGCGCGTCGCCGCGGCCAAGCCCGGCGACACGATATTCGTCTCGGCGGCTGCGGGCGCAGTGGGATCGGCGGTCGTCCAGATCGCCAAAGCGCGCGAGATGACCGTCATCGGATCGGCGGGCGGTGCCGAAAAATGCGCCTGGGTCAAGGATCTGGGCGCCGATGCGGTGGTCGATTACAAGGCGGGGCCGGTCTTGGCGGGACTGGCGCAAGCGCTCGATCAACTGGGCAAGCCCGGGATCGACGTCTATTTCGACAATGTCGGCGGCGAGCATCTCGACGCCGCCTTTGCGACCGCCAATGATTTCGCGCGCTTTGCGATCTGCGGGATGATCGACGTCTATAACGACGGCAAAGCGCAGGACATGAAATATCTGATCCGCACGATCCCGGCGCGCATCCGCATGGAAGGCTTTATCTACACCGACCAGTTCTTCGACTGCATGGACGAATTTTACGCCGACATGGGCGCCCTGATCGCCAGCGGCGCGGTGACGATGCGCGAAACCGTGCACGAAGGGCTGGCGTCGGCGCCCGACGCCTTTCTGGGGCTATTTTCGGGCGTCAATATGGGGAAGATGCTGGTTAGGGTATAGGGCGGCGACGGCTAACCGCCGAAACCGGCCGTCGCCGCAGCGAAGACGGGGCGAAGACGGGGCAACGATGGAGGCGAGTGTCCGCGCCCTCCACCACAAACAGTCAGAAAATTCTCAGCTTCCGAAGCCGACCGACAGGAAACCGGGGGTCGGGCCGTTCCAGCCGTCGTCGGGACCGTCCTGATCGTCGCGCCGGGGCGTCGGCGCCGGTTTGCGATCGCCGCGCGGCTTGGCGGCCGGCGCGGGGGCTGCTTTGGACTCCTCGCGCGGACGCGCCGCCGCTTTTTCCGGTTTTGCGGCGCCGCGACCGCGTCCGCCACGCTCCGACCGGGCGCGCCGCGGCGTGGCTTCCGCTTCGTCGGCCGCAACCTGCGCCGTTGCGGCCACTGCGGCTTCGCCGCCGTGGATCGGGATCTTATAGCCCGTCAGCTTTTGAATATTGTCGATCGCCTCGTCATCCGACGGCGTCACCAGCGTGAAAGCGCGGCCCTGCGCGCCGGCGCGGCCCGTCCGGCCGATGCGGTGGACATAATCGTCGGGATGCCACGGAGCATCGAAGTTGAAGACATGGCTGACGCCTTTGACGTCAAGCCCGCGGGCCGCGACATCGGACGCGACCAATATGTTGATCGTGCCGGCCTTGAACCGGTCGAGTTCGGCGGTACGGCTCGACTGGTCCATATCGCCCTGGATCTCGCCGGCACTGTACCCCGAACGCTGCAGCGCCTTGGCCAGTTCGCGCACCGTCGTCTTGCGGTTGCAAAAGACGATCGCGGTGTGAACCTTTTCGGATTCGATCAGGCCGCGCAGGGCATCGCGCTTGCCGCGTTCCGACGTCTTGACCAGAAATTGTTCGATATTCTCGTTGCGGCTTGCCGGGCGCGCAACCTCGACGGTCTTCGGGTTCGACAGGAATTTGTCGGCGAGCCGTTTGATCGGCGCCGGCATCGTCGCCGAAAACAGCAAGGTCTGGCGATTCGCGGGCAGCTTGGTGCAGATATTCTCGATGTCGGGGATGAACCCCATGTCGAGCATCCGGTCGGCCTCGTCGATCACCAGCAGGTTGCAGCCGGTGAGCAGAATCTTGCCGCGCTCGAACAAGTCCATCAGGCGGCCGGGGGTCGCGATCAGGACGTCGACGCCCTTTTCCAGCGCCTTGACCTGATCGCCCATCTGGACGCCGCCGATCAGCAGCGCCATCGACAGCTTGTGATACTTGCCATATTTCTCAAAATTCTCAGCGACCTGCGCGGCAAGCTCGCGCGTCGGCGCGAGGATCAGCGAGCGTGGCATACGCGCGCGGGCGCGGCCATGGGCGAGAATGTCGATCATCGGCAGCACGAACGACGCGGTCTTGCCGGTCCCCGTCTGGGCGATGCCGATGATGTCGCGCATCATCAGCACCGACGGGATGACGCCCCCCTGGATCGGGGTCGCTTCGTCATAGCCCGACTCGTCGATGGCGCGTAAAAGTTCGTCGGAAAGGCCGATGTCGGCAAATTTCATAAGATTATCATGTCCGGAAAAAAGAGGTGACGCTCAGCCTTCCACGCAGGCGGCGCTGCGCGGGCCTTGGGCAAATAGCGATGAAAAGTCAAGAAATGGCGACGAAAGCCGCGACTAATCGTCTAATCGTCGTCGCGGACCGGAACCATCAAGCGAAACTTGTCGATCTCGCATTTTGCGCCGGTGCGGGCATGGATTTCATCGCGGTCCTCGCAAAGCTGCCCGTCTTTGCTGCCCTGCATATAAAAACCGGCATAAAAGTCGAGCGCGCGGCAGCCGCGATTGAGCTGGGCGCGCAATCTCTGCTTCTGCCGCGTGATGATGTCGATGCTGTCGCGCTGAACCGCCTGCATCCCCATGATATTGCGCATCGCCACGCATTTTGGCGCTTTTTTCTCTTTCCACACGATCGGGATTTCGGTCGCGCGCCGCGACGGCGATGGGCCGGCGGCAAAATTGTTGAGCTGCGAACGCTGGGCGGGGACGCGGATGATCAGTTGCTGTTCGATCACCACCTGCCAGAACGAGGTGATCTGTTCGGGCGTCGGCGCGGTGATCGCCACCAGCGGCTCGGGCGCCGCAACCGGCGGCGCAGCATCGGCAGCGGGCGCCGCTGCGGCCAACCACAGGACCGCCGCGGTCAGCACAACAGTGCTGCCGCTCCTTCGGCGTCCTGACGATAATTGCTGCCCACCCGTCGCTCCCGTGTCCAAACGCGCTGGACGAAACCATGCTATTCATCCAACGCTCGCTTTAACAGCCATGATTGAACATCAAATGAACTATAATTGCGCCCTTGCCGCTGCCCGGCTTCAAAAATCCGCGAGTCCGGCGGCATGACGCGGGCGCCGTTGCCTGCGTTGCTCGATGCATTGGCCCAATTGCTGGGACCAAAGGGCTACACGGCCGACGCCGAAGCGATGGCACCGTGGCTGACCGACTGGCGCGGGAAATATACCGGACGCAGCGCCGCGATGCTGTCGCCCGCCTCAACCGCCGAGGTCGCGGCGGTCGTTCGCCTCTGCGCCGAGGCCAAGGTGGCGCTGGTGCCGCAGGGCGGCAACAGCGGCATGGTCGGCGGCGCCACCCCCGACGCGGGCGGCGATCAGCTGCTACTCAGCCTGCGCCGCATGAACCGCGTGCGCAGCGTCGATACCGCGGCGCGGATCGCGGTCGTGGAGGCCGGCGTGATCCTCGAAACCTTTCATCACGAAGCGCTGGCGCATGGCCTGCGTTTCCCGCTGACCCTCGGCGGCAAGGGGTCGGCGACGATCGGCGGCCTTGTCTCGACCAACGCCGGCGGCACCCAGGTACTCCGCCACGGCACGATGCGGGCGCTGGTCGCGGGGGTCGAGGTCGTGCTCCCCGATGGCAGTATCTTCGATGGCCTCGCGCCGCTCAAAAAGGACAATCGCGGCTATGACCTGCGCCACCTTCTGTGCGGGGCCGAGGGGACATTGGGCATCGTCACCGCCGCCAGCCTGCATCTGGTCCCCGCCGCGGCGGCGCGGCGCACCGCATGGATCGCGATCGATTCGCCCGAAAACGCCCTGCTCCTGCTCCGCCGACTCGATGCCAATATCGGACGCGAGCTGGAGGGGTTCGAGATTATCCCGCACGCCTGCCTCGCTGCCGTGCTGCGCCATATCCCGCAAACCCGTGCACCGATCGCGGCGGCGCAGCCCTGGTATGTGCTGGCCGAACTGGCGGGCGAGGATGACGCGTTGCTGGGTGAGGCATTGGAGCGCGAACTGGCGGCGGCGCTCGACGCGCGATTGATCCGCGATGTCGTGATCGCGAAGAACGACCGCGAGAGCGAGGATTTCTGGCGGCTGCGCGATTCCATTTCAGAGGCCGAGCGTGCCGAGGGACCGGCGTTGCAGCATGACGTCAGCGTCCCCGTCGACCTGATGCCGACCTTTATCGCCGATAATCCGGCCCGGCTGGCGCAGGCCTTTCCCGGGGCGCTCGCGCTGTCGTTCGGGCATCTGGGCGATGGCAATGTCCACCACCATATCCAGCCTCCCGCCGGCGCGGACGGGGCGGCGTGGCTGGCACAGCACGGCGCGGCGGTCAGCCGGCTGGTCTATTCGCATGTTATTGACCTTGGCGGCTCAATCTCGGCCGAACATGGCATCGGCCAGATGAAACGCGACATCCTGGCCGAACTCGACAGTCCGGCGCGGCTGGCGGCACTGCGCGGCATCAAGGCCGGGCTCGATCCGGCGGGCATCTTCAACCCCGGCAAGCTGATCGTCTGACGCTTTGCCCGTCCTGCGCCATCGCCCCCTTGCGCCGCGGGGCGCGGGTCAATAAGGCGCGCTGTTATCTTTTCGTCCCGGCTGGTCGGGACGCCCTACCGGAGTTTTATCATGGCCACTGCGCCCGCCCCTGCCAACCTCCCGCTGTTCTATAAGGACCTCGTTCCGCTTTCGAGCATCGATCATGCCGATTTCCACGCGCGTCCGCTGGACAACGCCGATTTTCTGATCAACCAGCATGCCATCCCGCTGACGTCGGACGAGTTCGTATCGGCGTGCCGTTTTTTCCCGATCGTCTTTTCGGCCGGCGACAATCCGGTGCCGCTCGCACTGATGGGCCTGAACGAAGGCGTGAACACGTTCGTCGATGACAATGGCAAGCTGGTCAATCCGGTCTATGTTCCCGCCTACATCCGCCGTTATCCGTTCCTGCTTGCCAAGCTCCAGCCCAATTCGGACGAATTGTCGCTGTGCTTTGACCCGACGTCGACCGCGATCGGCAAGTTCGACGAAGGCGATGTGCTGTTCGACAACGGCCAGCCCACGGCGCCGGTGCAGGCGGTCCTCGAATTCTGCAAGAATTTTGAAGAAGCCGGTCAGCGCACCGGCATGTTCGTTGACGAGCTGAAAAAGGCCGATCTGCTGATCGACGGCGAAGTCAGCATCCAGCAGGAAGGCAGCGACAAGCCCTATATCTATCGCGGTTTTCAGATGGTCGACGAGAACAAGCTGCGTGAACTGCGCGGCGATGTGCTGCGCAAGCTGATGCAGAACGGCATCCTCGGCCTGATCTTTGCCCATCTCTTCTCGCTGCAGCTGATGCGCGAAGTGTTTGCCGAGCAGGTGAAAGCCGGCAAGGTGCCGGAAATCCAGGAAGTCCCGACGGTCTGAGGAGTTTGATGCCGATGGTCACCCTGGCAGACCCCGCCGGCTCCGCCGGTTCGCGTTATACCACGGTGGCCATCTGGCTTCACTGGCTGATCGGCTTGGCGGTCATCGTCAACATCGGCCTCGCGATGCTGACCGATGGTCTACCCCGCGAAACGCAGCGCGCCGCGATAGACTTTCACAAGGCGCTGGGCATAACGGTGCTGGCGCTGACCGTCGTTCGAATCCTGTGGCGACTGGGCCACAAACCGCCGCCCCTGCCTGCTGCGACACCCGCGTGGCAGCGCCCGCTCAGCAAGGTGGTGCATTTTCTCTTCTATGCGCTGCTTATCCTGCTGCCGCTGTCGGGCTGGGTGTGGATGTCGGCCGCCGACCGGCCCGTCGATTTTTTCGGGCTGACGACAATCCCGGCGATCGCCCAGCCGAACAAGGATCTGGCCGATGTGATGCCTGACCGGCACGAGGTGCTTGGCCTCGCCATGCTGGCGCTTGCCGCGATCCATATCCTCGCAGCGCTGAAGCATCAGTTTGTCGATCGAACCGGTCTGATCGGGCGGATGAAACCATTCTGACGCGGGCGCTGGCCGCGGCGTCAAAAATCGACGGCAATGCCCTTCAGCTCCCAGTCGCCATAGCGCACCGGATTGCGCCCACCGGGTTGGTCCTCGGGCTTTTCCTCGCGGATCGGCGCTGGCGGTGGTACCGGACTGGTGGTCCAGTCGGCAGGCGCCGTCACATGCGCCGGACGATTCACCGCTCGCGGCGTTCCGCCGATGGTTTCAGTTTCGCTGCGTTCGGTCATATCGCACATCATATAGGATTTTTCATGCCTCACGCCAGCTTCGCCGAACTTCGTCATGGTTGATCGCCCACGGCGTCCCAAACAGCGTGGGCAAAACGAACCCGATCCGGCAGGCACCGCGCCGCGCCGGGCCGCTCTGCGTCTGGTCGATGCCATCCTGCGCCGCGGCGACCCGCTCGACGTCGCAATGCACGCCGCCGCGCAGGGGCTGACCGGGGCCGACCGCGCCTTTGCCGTCGCCATCGCGTCCGAAACCCTGCGCTGGATGATCGATATCGACGCGCTGATCGACAGTGCGACGGCGCAGATTCTGCCCGACGACGTCAAATCGCGGGCGGTGCTACGGATCGCGCTGGCGCAGTTGCTTGTCCTCAAAAGCCCCGCGCACGCCGTGGTCGCGACCGCGTTGCCGCTCGTCGCGGGCGGCCCGCGGCGGCTGGTTCACGCCATATTGTCGCGCGCGCAGCAAGACGAATGGCGGCTGCCCGACCGCGCCACCCTGCCCCTGCCCACCGCCGAGCGATGGGCCGAGCAATGGAGTTTGGCGACGGTCGAAGCCGCTGAAGCCGGGTGGAGCGTGCCGCCGCCGATCGACCTCAGCTTCGCCGCCGAACCGGGCGCAGAGGAGTGGCAGGGCGCGATATCGCTCGCGCCGCGCCATCGCCGTCTGCCGCGCGGGCAGGCGGTCGAGGCGATGCCCGGTTACAGCGAAGGCGGCTGGTGGATTCAGGATCTGGCGGCGAGCCTGCCCGCCCGTCTGCTTGGATCGGGCGATGGGCGCACCGCGCTCGATCTGTGCGCGGCGCCGGGCGGCAAGACGTTGCAGCTGGCGGCGGCAGGATGGCAAGTCGTCGCCGTCGACTCGAGCGCGAAACGGCTGGAACGTTTGAGCGCCAATATGGCGCGCACCGGGCTGGTCGCCGACATCGTGCAAGCGGATCTAAGGTCGTGGGCGCCCGCCGCGCCGGTCGACGCGGTGCTGCTCGACGCGCCCTGTTCGGCAACCGGCATCTTTCGCCGTCATCCCGATGTGCTGCACCGGATCGAACCGCGCCAGATCGACGAGATGGCGGTGCTGCAAACCGAGCTGCTCGCCCGCGCCGCGCGGTGGGTCAAGCCCGGCGGCACGCTGATCTACGCCACCTGCTCGCTCGAGCGCGCCGAGGGCGAGGATCAGGTCACTACGTTCCTGGAACATCACCCGGCGTGGCGCATCGACCCGGTGCGCGCCGACGAACTGCCGGGCGCCATTCGGCCCGATACCGACGGTTTAGTCCGCACCCTGCCCGGCGTCCTGAGCGACGCGGGCGGCCTCGACGGCTTTTTCGTGGCGCGGCTGCGGGCGCCGACGGAATAGAGCCCGCCAGCGCCCCCTCGCTACCTCTAAAACACCGCCTTCGGCGTATCTTCCTTCATCATCGCCGCGCGCACCATCGGGATCGGCGGACCGCCATAGGACAGGAATTCGTCGTGGAACGCCTTCCACTTCGTGCGGTCGCCTTTTGTCCAATCCTCGCGCAGCTTGCGGATCATCAGCTTGCCCAGCGTGTAGTTGAGGTAGAGCGGATCATAGGTACCGCGCGCCGCCTGTTGCCGCGCATTGCCCTCGTCCTGATAGCATTGTTCCTTGAACAGCTTTTCCGAATCCGCGACGGTCATTCCCTTGGTGTGCAACCCGATCGCCGACAGATAGCGGCAATTGCGCAGCAACGCGTTCGACAGCTGGCCGATATGCGTTTCGGGATCGCCCTCACCCAGCCCCGCGTCCCACATCATCTCTTCGGTATAGTGCGCCCAGCCCTCGGCAAAGGCATAGCCGACGAACAACTTGCCAAAGATGCTCTCCGCCCGGTTCGCGTGAAGGAAGTTGAGGAAGTGCCCCGGCCACACTTCGTGAACCGACGTGAACATGAGATCCTTGCGGCCCGGCACAAAATCGGCCTGCGTCTGCGCGTCCCAGCTCGGATCGGGCGGCGAGATATAATAGACCGACGGCAGGCCTTTTTCATACGGCCCGGGAATGTCGATATAGGCGCTGTTCTGCCGGTTATACGGCGGCGATTCTTCGACCTGCGCCTGTTCGGTCCCGGGGATCGACACCAGATCCTTTTCGACCAGGAACGCGCGCAGCATCGGCAACTGGCGCCGCGCCTCGGCGACCGGACCGTCGGCGGGCTTGTCGGCGTTCATCTGTTTCATGCACTCGCCGATCGCCATCCCCGCGGCATAGGTCGCGCACGCCGCCTTCAGCGCATCCTGATTGCGCTTGAGGTCGGCCTGACCGATGCGCTCCAGCTCGTCGAGCGGGGTGTCGACGCCTTCGTTGGTCAGGATCATCTTCGAAAATTTTTCGGCGCCGAGCGCATAGCCGTCGGCGGTGCCGGGCTGCGATCCGACATATGTCGCCAGATCGGTCATCGCCGCCCCGGCCTTCGCCGCGGCGTCATCGAACTGCTTTTGCAGCGCCGCGTCCTTGACCTCGGCAAAGGCCGCCTTCGCGTCGCCGGTGTAATAATCGGCAAAGCCGCCAAACCCGGCGGTGCCATATTTGACGAAGGTCGCGGGCAGCGGCAGCTTCAAATTCGCCTTGATCTGGGCCGCCGCGGCGGGGACTTTTTCAGCATAGGCAATGAACGCCTTCATCCGGGTGGTCGCATCGGCATAAGGCCGCGCGATATAGACATTGGGGTCGAGCGCGCCGGTGTAATAGGAGGGGTTCTTCTGTGCGAAATCGGTATCGCGCAGGAAGAACAGCTGCCCCTGCGCGACGTGCACCAGATAATCGCGCTCGAATTTTTCGGCCGCGGTCATCTCGCCATCAAAGGCCTTCGCGTCGGCGATCGCCTTTTCCAGATAAGCCGCCTGCTTCTCCAGTCCCGCCGGTGACCAGTCGGGCAATTGCCCGTCAAATTCATGCTTGCCCTGATAGACCGCAAAGGTCGGGTTGAGCGGGAAATAGCCGGCCAGAAACTGGTCGCGAAATTCGGTCCAGCTGGCCGCGCTCGGGGCGGTGGTGGTGGATTTGTTATCCGATGCGTTGCAGGCGGTCAGCGCCAGCAGCGTCGCGGCCATGGCGGCGCCACCAAAGCGGGCAAATTTGCGTGTCATTCGGCTATCTCCCTGGATTTCCATGACCCGGCTTCTGCCACTCGTCCCGGCCAATGGCATCCGTTAATCGACGAACGGCGCCAGCAACGCCACTGGACAGCGCCAAAAAGCCGTTTAGGGCAAAGGGTGATGGCGACGATCCCTCCCGCAGATGGCGACGAACCGGTGATGCCGGGGACGACGCCCAAAGCCCCCTCCCCGCTCAGCTTTCCCGATTTTCGCTATTATTGGCTGGCGCGTTTCACCGCGGTGATGGCGACGATGGCGATGGTCGTGGTCATCGGGTACCAGCTCTATGACACCGCACGCACCGACTATGGCATGTCGATCCGCGAGGCATCGTTTCAGCTCGGCCTGCTCGGCCTGGTCCAGTTTGTCCCGCTGGCGATCCTGACCCCGGTGGCGGGATGGGTTGCCGACCGGTTCGAGCGGCGGCGCGTGGCGATCTTTTCCAACCTGATCGATCTTGTCATCGCCGCGCTGCTCGGCTGGTTCACCTGGACCGACGCATTGACCCTGCCGCTGCTGTTCGGTCTTGCCGCGCTGCACGGGGTTGCGCGCGTCTTTTCCGGCCCGGCGATGAGCGCGATCGCGCCCAATATCGTGCCGCCCGCCGTGCTGCCGCGCGCGATCGCGATGAGCAGCATCGCGTGGCAGTCGGCGTCGGTTGTCGGTCCCGCCGCGGGTGGGCTGATCTATGCGGCGCACCCCGCGTCGGTCTATGTTTTCGCTGCGATCCTGCTCGCGGTTTCGGCCTTCACGATCAGCCGCGTCCGCCCCGTCCTGCCCCCGCCGACCGAGGTACGCCGCCATCCGCTGCGCGAAATGGCCGACGGGCTGCAGTTTACCTGGCGCGAGCGATTTCTGCTTGGCACGATCACGCTCGACCTGTTCGCGGTCATCCTGTCGGGCGCGACCGCCATGCTGCCGGTCTATGCGCGCGACATTCTGCAAACCGGATCCGAAGGGCTGGGGTTCCTGCGCGCCGCGCCGGCGGTCGGGGCCGCGGCCGTCGCACTCGGCCTCGCCTTCCGCCCGATCGAACGCAATGTCGGGGTCAAGATGCTGTGGGCGGTCGCCGTGTTCGGCGCCGGCACCGTCGCTTTTGGCCTGTCGACCAACTTTATCCTTTCGCTCGGACTGCTCGTCCTGATGGGCGCGGCGGACATGTTCTCGGTCTTTGTGCGCGGGACGTTGATCCAGCTCAACACCCCCGACCATATGCGCGGGCGGGTCAGCGCGGTGTCGGGGCTGGCGATTTCGGCGTCGAACGAGCTCGGCGAAATGCGCGCCGGTTCGATGGCCGCGTTTATGGGACCGGTGGGCGCGGTGGTCGTCGGAGGTGCTGGCGCGATCGCCGTGACGGCGCTATGGGCTTGGCTGTTCCCCGAACTGCGCCGCGCGCGCACCTTTGCACCGCAATTCAAGGCAGGATCGACATGAAAGCCAATTCCATCCTCGATACCATCGGCAACACGCCGCACATCCGCATGGGCAAGCTGTTCCCTGACGCCGAAGTCTGGGTGAAATCGGAACGCAGCAATCCCGGCGGGTCGATCAAGGATCGTATCGGCCTCGCCATGATCGAGGCGGCCGAAGCCGACGGCAGCCTGAAGCCCGGCGGCACCATTGTCGAGCCGACGTCGGGCAACACCGGTATCGGTCTTGCAATGGCCGCCGCGGTCAAGGGGTATAAGCTCGTCCTCGTCATGCCCGAAAGCATGTCGATCGAGCGCCGCCGGTTGATGTTGGCCTATGGCGCGACCTTTGACCTGACGCCGCGCGAAAAGGGCATGAAGGGCGCGATCGAGCGCGCGATCGAGCTGGTCGAGACGACCCCCGGCGCCTGGATGCCGCAGCAGTTTGAAAATGAAGCCAATATCGACGTCCATGTCCGCACCACCGGCCCCGAAATCCTCGCCGATTTCAAGGATACCCCGATCGATGCGCTGAT
This sequence comes from uncultured Sphingopyxis sp., assembly GCA_964502035.1. Taxonomy (GTDB): domain Bacteria; phylum Pseudomonadota; class Alphaproteobacteria; order Sphingomonadales; family Sphingomonadaceae; genus Sphingopyxis. The sequence continues at coordinate 26,664 of CAZCUW010000010.1, forward strand.
CACCGGGGTTGGCACCGGCGGTCACATCACCGGTACCGCGCAGTTCCTCAAAGCCCATTGGCCGAACCTGAAAGTGTTCGCGGTCGAGCCCGAAGCCTCGCCGGTGATCTCGGGCGGCCAGCCCGCGCCGCACCCGATCCAGGGCATCGGCGCCGGTTTCATCCCGCGCAACCTGCACACCGACCTGCTCGACGGGGTGATCAAGGTCGATGCCGCCGATGCCAAGAATTATGCACGCCGCGCCGCGACCGAGGAAGGCATGCTCGTCGGCATCTCGTCGGGCGCCACCCTCGCCGCAATCGCCCAGAAACTGGCCGAGCTGCCCCCGGGCAGCCGGGTGCTCGGTTTCAATTACGACACCGGCGAACGCTATCTGTCGGTCCCCGATTTCCTGCCGGAGATCTGAGGCCAGATCATGCGCCTAAAGGGTGATCCATCGGCGTTGCCCGCGCGGCGCGACTGGACCGGCTGGCTGTTCGTGCTGTTCGCGGCATTGGCAATCGGCGCCGTTCTCTATGCGAGCGACCCGCCCGGCAGCGGCGCGCTGGCCGCACGCGCGCACCCCGTCGCGCCGCCCGCCGACGTCGTCCCCGAGGTGCAGCCGATGGAGTTCGCGCCGGTTGCCGAGGACGACGCCCGCGCCGCCAATGCGCGGATCGCGCTGGTCACCAAAGGCTTCGTCGCCGCGCGCCCATTCATCTATGCCGGAAACGGCGACGCAAGGCTGCGCGCCCGCGACTGCCTGGCCGCGGCGATGATCTACGAAGCCGGCGACGACCCCAAGGGCCAGCAGGCGGTCGGTCAGGTCATCATCAACCGCGCGCGGCATCCGGCTTTCCCCAAATCGATCTGCGGCGTGGTATTCCAAGGGTCCGACCGCGTCACCGGCTGCCAGTTCACCTTCACCTGCGACGGCGCCTTGAACCGCCGCTATTCCGACGCGGCATGGACGCGCGCGCGCAATAACGCCGATCTGATGCTGTCGGGCGGCACCTATCCGCCCGTCGGGCTCGCTACGCATTATCACACCGACTGGGTCCGCCCCTATTGGAGCGACAGCCTGGAAAAGATCGCGATCGTCGATACCCACCTCTTCTTTCGCTGGCCGGGCTATTGGGGCACGCCGGGCGCCTTTCGCGGTGCGGTGTCGGGCGGTGACGGGCCGATCGCCAAAATGGCGGCGCTCTCGCCGCTGCACGCTGCTGCGCTGGGTCTGCCGACCGATGGGACCACCGGCGTCGACGCCAATGCCGCCATCGGCGATGCGCGTGTCGTCCTCGGCGCGGGCGACACGGCGGGCCGCGACACTATCTACACCCAGCTCGACCGCCGCGCCGCGCCCGAAAGTTTCGTGACGACGGCGCTGCGGTTGTGCGGCGAAAAACCCTATTGCAAGTTCATGGGCTGGACCAACCCGGTGCTGAAACCCGACAGCGACGCGATGAACGATACCCAGCGTGCCGCGATGACCTTTTCCTACCTGCGCGATGACAAGGTGGGGTTTGAAAAGGCGCTGTGGAATTGCAGCGAATATAAGCGCGACGATGTGCGGCAGTGCATGAAGCGGTGAGGCGGTCTCAGAGCGTAGTGAACGACGGTTTTGGGGTGGTGGTCGGCCAACCCGCCACCTGTTCTCACATCTCAAGCATCAGTTTTTGTTGTGTGCGCAAATAGGAAGCGTGAAAGTTCCTGAGATGCATCAACCACCGCTTCGTAGCTTGCGCGCGAAACACCCGTGATTTCTGGATATTGATGGATAAGTCCCTTACGCCGTCGGCACACAACCGCGACGCCCGCCGCCCGAGCCTTTTCTGCAAAATCCTCTCCGTCGGCACGAGCTGGGTCGAATTCCGCCGGGTAGACGAATAGAGGCGGCAGGCCGGTCGGATCGGCCAGGCGTGGCGATACGCCCGGATCGGCGCGGCTGGCTTCCTCCGGTGCATAAAGCGACCATAAATAAGCGAATTCGGCGGCGGTGCGGCCAGCACCCGTCTCGAAGATTTTGTAGCTCTCTCCCGACGTGGTAGCGTCGAGTGCGGGTGACATCACCCAAACCGCGCAAGGGGTGATCGGATCGGCCCGCAACGCAAGTGCGGCAGCCATTGCGTGCGCGGCACCGGCACTCTCCCCGCCCAGCACCACGCGCGCCTTATCGATGCCGAAAGTGTCGGCATTTGCGATCGCCCAGCGGAACGCTGCTAACACATCGTCCCGCGCTGCGGGGAACGGTGCTTCTGGCGCCCGCCTATAGTCGATCGTAAGAACGGAAATGCCCGCTTCGGCGCATATGAGACGCGCCAGCCCATCGTGAGATTCCAGATCACCGACGGCGAAACCGCCGCCGTGCACGTAAAGGAGGAGGGGCAGACTGCGACCTGCATCGTCCGGCACGTAGAGTATCGCGTCCATCGCCCCGGAACCCCCGTCAACGCGCAGCGGGCGCGAAATCAGGGTGTCGTCGACGGGCGCAGCGCACCGGATAAGCTCTGCCTTGTAGCTGGAACGAAGGTCGTCAATCGACTGGTTCTCGCGTGGCGGCTGGCTTGCGAAAGCTGCGAGATAGGCTGCCGTTTCAGGTTCGATTGCAAAGTCGGTCATTGGATGCCTCGATGCTGCCGCAGGCTGCAAGTGTGGGCGCCATATGCGGCAAATTTATGAACCCGTGAATCGTTCGAGCTTGTGCCTCGCATGGCGCACCGCTGGCGAAGAAAAATGCTGGGTCGTCCGCGCCCCCGGACAGGACTTGAACTGCCAAGAGCGGTTCGACCCTGCACGCCCCCTCCCCGTGATTACGCCACAGGGAGGATCAAGATCGAATGCGCTTCCCTATGGCCGGATCAGATATTTCTCTCCGGTCCGTTTGGCGTTGTAGGCATACGCGAGATCGAGCGATAGCGCCTCGGTCAGCGAGATTTCGTGGCTGTAGTGGCTCTTGAAGGTCGTCGTCAGCTCGTCGACGACGCGCTTCCGCAGCCGCAGATTGGTCTCCATCCCCGCTTTTTGCAGGAAGGGCGTCAGCAGAAAACCCGACAGCGACCAGGTCAGGCCGAACGCGCGATTGAGCACCGTCGGCCCCAGGTCGAGCGCGCCATAGATATAGACCTGCTTGAAGGTGTCCGATCCATAGCGGCTGTACGTCGTCATCCGCTTGACCGCCGCGACTTCCATGGCGGACAAGATCTGGCCCGACAGCTTGCCGCCGCCGATCGCGTCAAACCCGATCGTCGCGCCGGTGGCGACGATCGCGGCGACCAGCTGATCGATGAAATCGTCGGCGCTGCTGTTGACGATATGCGCCGCGCCAATGGCTTTCAGGATTTCGACCTGCGCCTCGCTGCGCACGATGTTGACGAGCGGAATGCCGTCCTTGGCGCAGATCTTGACGAGCATCTGGCCCAGGTTCGACGCCGCGGCGGTGTGGACGATCGCGCTATGCCCCTCGGCCTTCATCGTTTCGGTGAAGGCCAGGCTGGTGAGCGGATTGACGAAGCAGGACGCGCCGTCCTTCGGGTCGGTGCCGTCGGGCAAGACCATGCACATCTGCGCCGGCAGGCAGCGATATTCAGCGTAGATTTCGCCGCCGATCAACGCGACGGTCTTGCCCAGCAACGCCTGTGCCTCGGGCGAATCGCCCGCCGCGACAACCGTGCCGCAGCCTTCGTTGCCGATCGCCAATGCTTCGCCGATCCGCCCGCCCATCGCGCGCATCCCGGCGGGGGGAATATCGGCGGTGATCACCGGCAAACCGTCGCGGGTCGAAGCGCGCGCAGTCGCCATATCAGCGCCGCCGAACAACAAGCCCAGGTCCGACGGATTGATCGGCGTGGCCAGAATCTTGACCAGCACTTCGTGCGATTCGGGGGTCGGCATCGGCCGCCGTTCCAGCGACACCTCCAACTCGCCCTCGGGCTTGACCAGCGTGAGCATGGTCAGGTTGGTATCAGGCAGGTCGGTCATCGTGCGTCTCCCGTAATTCGGTTTTTCGATGCAACGGATTAGGCGAGACGGTGTCGCGTGACAATGGCTAGAACAAATTACCGCAGCCCTGAGCTTGTCGAAGGGCGCCTATCCGAGAAGCGCCCTTCGACAGGCTCAGGGCTGCGGTTTATTGGTCAATTTCGGAATTCTGCCGCCAGCCGCAAAACCTCACCCGCCAATTCCGTCCGACAGATCAGCAAATCCGGCAGATAGGTATCGGCATTGTTATACCGGATCGCCGACCCATCGACGCGGCTGACATGCAACCCCGCCGCCTGCGCCGCCGCCACCGGGGCGCAATTGTCCCACTCATATTGGCCGCCGGTGTGCAGATAGATGTCGGCCTCACCGCGCACCACCGCCATCGCCTTGGCGCCCGCCGATCCCATCGCGACCAGTTCGGCGCCCAGCCGTTCGGCAACGAAAACGGCCTCGGCCGCGGGGCGCGTGCGGCTGACCAGCATTTTCGGTGGCTGGTTTGCAGGGCGAAGCGGCATCGGCGCACCGGATGTCAGCGTGACGCCCAGCCCCGGCAGCGCGACCGCGCCGACCGCTGCAACGCCATCGACCGCGAGCGCGACATGCACCGCCCAATCGTCGCGTCCCTCGCCATATTCGCGCGTACCGTCGAGCGGGTCGATGATCCAGACACGCGACTGGCCGCAGCGCGCCATATGGTCCTTTTCCTCTTCGGACAGCAGGCCGTCGTCGGGACGCGCTGCGCGCAGTTCGCGGCACAGCATCGCGTTGGCGGCCGCGTCGCCCGCCTGCCCCAGCGCTTTGCCCTCAAGCCCCTCCGCCCGCAGCGCGAGCAAGATCGCGCCTGCCGCCGTGGCGAGCCGTTCGGCCAGCTGCTCGTCGCTTTCGGCCATATCAGCCGAGCAGCCGGTCGACGATCAGATCGGCCGCTTCTTCGGGGGTCATCGCGGTTGTATCGATCCGAATCTCCGGGGTCTCCGGCGCCTCATACGGACTGTCGATGCCGGTGAAATTCTTGAGCTGCCCGGCGCGTGCCTTTTTATACAGGCCTTTGACGTCGCGGCGTTCGGCTTCCGCAAGCGGCGTGTCGATAAACACCTCGATAAACTCGCCCTCGGGCAGCATCGAGCGCACCATGTCGCGTTCGACGCGGAACGGCGAGATGAAGGCGGTGATGACGATCAGCCCGGCGTCGGTCATCAGCTTGGCGACCTCGCCGACGCGGCGGATATTCTCGATCCGGTCGGCCTCAGTGAAACCGAGATCGCGGTTGAGCCCGTGGCGGACATTGTCGCCGTCGAGCAGGAAGCTGTGGCGGTTCATCCGGTGCAGCTTCTTTTCGACCAGATTAGCGATGGTCGATTTGCCCGACCCCGACAGACCGGTGAACCACAGCAAAGCAGGGCGCTGGTTCTTCAGGTTCGCGCGCATGTCGCGGTCGACATCGGTCGCCTGCCAATGGACATTCTGCGCGCGGCGCAGGCTGAAATGCAGCATACCCGCCGCGACGGTCGCATTGGTCAGCTTGTCGATCAGGATGAAACCACCGAGCGTGCGGTTGTCCGAATAAGCCTCGAACACAATCGGCTTGTCGGTCGAAATTTCGACGACGCCGATGCCGTTCAGTTCCAGCGTCTTCGCCGCCAGATGGTCGAGGGTGTTGACGTTGATCTCATACTTGGGTGCCTGCACCGTCGCCGACACGCTCTGCGTCGCCAGCTTCAGCCAATAGGCGCGCCCCGCGATCATCGCCTCGTCCGCCATCCACACCAGCGTCGCCTCGAACTGGTCGGCGGCCTCGGGCGGCGCATCGGCGGTGGCAATGACATCACCGCGCGAACAGTCGATCTCGTCGGAAAGTGTCAGCGTCACCGACTGACCCGCAACCGCCTCATAGAGATCCCCCTTGAGCGTCACAATTCGGTCAATCGTCGTCGTTTTGCCGCTAGGCAACACGCGAACCGCGTCCCCGGGCTTGACGGTACCGCTAGCGACCTGGCCCGAGAAGCCGCGGAAATCGAGATTGGGGCGATTGACCCACTGCACCGGCAAGCGGAACGGTTTCGCCTCATCGGCGGCGGCAGCTATCTCGACATTTTCAAGATGCTCGATCAGCGCCGGCCCCTTGAACCACGGCGTGTTGTCCGACAGCGCGGTGATATTGTCGCCCTTGAACCCCGAGATCGGGATCGCGGTGAAGTTGGTGATGCCGATCTCGCTCGCAAAGGCCCGATAGCTCAACAAAATCCGCTCGAACACAGTCTTGTCATAACCGACAAGGTCCATCTTGTTCACCGCAAGCACGATATGCTTGATGCCGATCAGGTGCGCGAGGAAGCTGTGGCGGCGCGTCTGGGTGAGCACGCCCTTACGCGCATCGATCAGGATGACCGCGAGGTCGGCGGTCGAAGCGCCGGTGACCATGTTGCGCGTGTACTGCTCATGGCCCGGGGTGTCGGCGACGATGAATTTGCGCTTTTCGGTGGTAAAAAAGCGGTAGGCGACGTCGATCGTGATCCCCTGCTCGCGCTCCGCGGCGAGTCCGTCGACGAGCAACGCGAAGTCAATCTCCTGTCCCTGCGTCCCGACGCGCTTGCTGTCGGCCTCAAGCGCCGCAAGCTGATCCTCGAAGATCATCTTCGAGTCATAGAGCAGGCGCCCAATCAGCGTCGATTTGCCGTCGTCGACTGACCCGCAGGTGATGAAGCGGAGCAAAGATTTTTTCTGATGCTGTTCGAGATAGGCGTCAATGTCCTCGGCGATCAGCGCGTCGGTGACGTAGACGGGGTCGGTCATGCCAAATCCTCCCCGCTCGCGGGGAGGGGGACCGCGCGAAGCGTGGTGGAGGGGGTTGCCGGCCTAAAGCGACGCATGAGGACGAGAGCCCCCTCCGTCAGCCCTGCGGGCTGCCACCTCCCCGCAAGCGGGGAGGATTTAGTGGAACCCGCCATCAAAAATACCCCTCCTGCTTCTTCTTCTCCATCGAAGCATCGCCGCCATCCTTGTCGATCGCCCGACCCTGCCGTTCGCTGGTCGTCGTCAGCAGCATTTCCTGGATCACTTCGGACAATGTCTTGGCCTCGCTCTCGACCGCGCCGGTCAGCGGGTAGCAACCAAGCGTGCGGAAGCGCACCGAGCGCTCCACCGGCGTCTCGCCCGGCAGCAGCGGAAAGCGATCGTCATCGACCATGAGCAGCAGCCCGTCGCGCTCCACCGTCAGCCGCGGCGCGGCGAAATAGAGCGGCACGATCGGGATATTTTCGCGCGCGATATATTGCCAGATGTCGAGCTCGGTCCAGTTCGAGATCGGAAAGACGCGGATGCTTTCACCCTTTGCCTTGCGGGCATTGTAAAGGTTCCACAGCTCAGGCCGCTGCTTCTTGGGATCCCAGCCGTGGGCCTGGGTACGGAACGAAAAGATGCGCTCCTTGGCGCGGCTCTTTTCCTCGTCGCGGCGCGCGCCGCCGAATGCGACGTCGAAACCGTGCAGGTCGAGCGCCTGCTTCAGCCCCTCGGTCTTCCACATATCGGTGTGCAGCGGACCGTGGTCGAACGGGTTGATTCCGCGCTCCTTCGCCTCGGGGTTCTGATAGACGATCAGTTCCATGCCGCTTTCCGCTGCCATCCGGTCGCGCAGCTCGTACATCGCCCGGAACTTCCACGTCGTATCGACGTGCAGCAGCGGGAACGGCGGCGGAGAGGGATAGAAGGCCTTGCGTGCCAGATGCAGCATCACCGCGCTGTCTTTACCGACGCTATACAGCATGACAGGCTTGACCGCGTCGGCCATCACTTCGCGCATGATATGGATGCTCTCGGCCTCGAGCCGGTCGAGATGGGTCAGCGTATCGGTCATGCCCCGCCCTTGCCGCCGCGGCGTGCGGCGATCAAGCTGTATGGCCTTTTGGCCATGCAAGCCAGACTTGTAAGGCGCGGGGTCATGCGGCGGCATCGACCCGGGTCCGCCGCCATTCGGCAGCGATGACGGCGATCGTTTCGCGAGCATGGACAAGGAGCGAACCGACGTCGGGAAGCACCGCCCATGCGGGATCGAGTATCAACCCCAATCGGCGCCGGAAATCATAACCCGCGACCTTGAGCGGGACGATGCCCTCGATTGCAAGCGATACCGGTGCGGTCGTGATGCCAATTCCTGCGGCGACCATCCGCAAACAACGCTCATCGCTTTCGCTGCGCAGCGCAAATCTGGGGCGGACGCCGTGGCGGGTGAAAAAGCGGCTCGTGGCGTCGAGAAACTCGCACGAGCGGCGCGCGATCATCGTTTCGGCGGCGAGCTCCTCGGGACCAACCTCGATCCGCCCGGCGAGCGGATGATCGGCCGCAATGAACATCGCCAGCGGCTCTGCGTAGAGCGGTATGACATGGTCGCCGCGCTCTCCCGACCGCAACGGAACCAGCACCATGTTGATGCGCCCGCTGCCCAGCGCTGCGCGCAATTCGGAATCGCTGTTTTCAATGAGTTCGATGGCAAAGCCGGGACGCAGCGCCGCGACGACCGCCTGCAAAAACTCGCCCGGCACTGATCGGATCACCCCCAGCTTAAGTTCGGCCTCCTGCCGGTCGCTGTCACGGCCGAAATCGTCGGCGACGCGAAACCCGCGCTCCAGGTCGCGCGCGATCGGCAGGAAGCGTCCCCCCGCCTCGGTCAGCCGAATCTGGCGGCGGTTGCGGATGAACAGCGGCGTGCCGACCAGCTTTTCCAGTTCGGCGATCCCGCTCGACAGCGCTGGCTGCGTCACGCGGATCCGCGCCGCCGCTTGCGTAAAACTGCCGACATCGACGACGGCGAGAAACTGGCGGATATGGGCGCGCTTAATCATAGATTTTACTTATGCTAAATCGGCTATCGTTTCAATTTCCATATGCTGAAATTTTGATGCACTATCCCCCCTGTCCTGCCCTCGATCGATAGGTTCCCCCATGCGCGCTACCCCCGACTTCGATTTCGCGCTCGGCGAAACCGCCGACATGATCCGCGACACCACCGCCCGCTTCGCTGATGAACAGATCGCGCCGCTCGCCGCCAAAGCCGATGCCGAAGACTGGTTTCCGCGCGACGAGCTATGGACGCAGATGGGCGAGCTTGGCCTGCACGGCGTCACTGTCGAGGAAGAATGGGGCGGGCTTGGCCTTGGCTATCTCGAACATGTGATCGCGGTCGAGGAAGTGAGCCGCGCGAGCGGCGCCATCGGCCTGTCCTACGGCGCGCATTCGAACCTGTGCGTCAACCAGATCCGCCGCTGGGGCAATGCCGAGCAGAAAGCGAAATATCTCCCCAAGCTGATCAGCGGCGAACATGTCGGCAGCCTTGCGATGTCCGAAGCGGGCGCGGGCAGCGACGTCGTGTCCATGAAGCTGAAAGCCGAAAAGAAGGGCGGCGGTTATGTCCTCAACGGCACCAAATTCTGGATCACCAATGCGACCTGCGCCGATACGCTAGTCGTCTATGCCAAAACCAGCCCCGAGGCCGGATCGCGCGGGATCACCGCCTTCCTGATCGAGAAAGGCATGCCGGGGTTCAGCATCGGCCAGAAGATCGACAAGGTCGGGATGCGTGGCTCACCGACCGCCGAGCTTGTCTTCACAGATTGCGAGGTTTCCGAAGACCAGGTGATGGGGCCGGAGAATGGCGGCGTCGGCGTGCTGATGTCGGGGCTCGACTATGAACGCGTCGTGCTCGCCGGGCTTCAGCTCGGCATCATGCAGGCGTGCCTCGACACGGTCATTCCCTATGTCCGCGACCGCAAGCAGTTCGGCAAGCCGATCGGCTCGTTCCAGCTGATGCAGGCAAAGGTCGCCGACATGTATGTCGCGCTCCAGTCGGCGCGCTCCTATGTCTATAATGTCGCCAAGGCGTGCGACCTGGGGCAGACGACGCGCTTCGATGCCGCGGGCTGCATTTTGCTGGCGAGCGAAAGCGCGGTGAAGGTTGCGGGCGAAGCGATCCAGGCATTGGGCGGCGCGGGCTATACCAAGGACTGGCCGGTCGAGCGTTACTGGCGCGATGCCAAGCTGCTCGACATCGGTGCCGGCACCAACGAGATCCGCCGGATGCTGATCGGCCGCGAACTGATCGGCGCCGGCGCGTGATCTGGCTCTGGCTGTCGGCGGCCTTCATGGCGACGACAGCTCTGGTGCATGGCGCGCTGGGTGAGAAGCGGTTGATTCAGCCGCTGCTGGCGCTCGACCAGGGAATCATGGCGGTCGATCTGGCGCGCCGCGTGTTTCGCTTTGCATGGCACGCGATGTCGGTGCTGATGCTGGTGTCGGCAGCCTCGGTCGTCTGGCCGGGCACGCCGCGCGAGCTGATCCTGCTGATCGGCGCAGCCTGGACCGCGGTGGGTCTGGTCGATGGCCTTTATACGCGCGGGCGGCACATCGGCTGGCCGATCCTGACCGCGTCGGGCGTTTTTGCCATGTTGGGCGCGGCGGCGTGAACGACGCGCTGCTCACCGCCCTGCAATATTATGGCGCGGGCGCCTCGACGCTGGCGGCGTTGATTGTGTCGCTCAACCTCGGCCGCCGCCGCACCGGCTGGGCCTTTGTCATCTTTGTCACCAGCAGCATCGCGCTGATCGCGTGGGGCTTTTTGCAACCCGACAGCGAAGGCATCGGGTGGCAGAATGTCGCGCTGCTGATCATCAACGCGATCGGTGTCTATCGTTACCTGATCCTGAAAGATAAACCGGATCATCCGGACGAAAAGCGGGGAGAGACTTTACAGTGAGCGCACCGGTCCTTGGCACCAACGTCGATCCCGACAGCGACGAGTTTCGTACCCGCGCCGCGCACAACCGCGCGCTGAAGGACGAACTGTGGGCGCGGGTCGCCGAAGCGGCGCTCGGCGGCAATGAAAAGTCGCGCGAGCGTCACACCAGCCGCGGCAAGCTGTTGCCGCGCGAGCGGGTTGAGCGGCTGCTCGATCCGGGTTCGCCGTTCCTCGAAATCGGCCAGCTCGCGGCGAACGACCTTTACGACGGCGAAGTCCCGGGAGCGGGGCTGATCTGCGGCATCGGGCGGGTGTCGGGGCGCCAGTGCATGATCGTGTGCAACGACGCGACGGTGAAAGGCGGCACCTATTATCCGCTGACCGTGAAAAAGCATCTGCGCGCGCAGGAGATCGCGCTCGAGAACCGCCTGCCGTGCATCTACCTCGTCGACAGCGGCGGTGCGAACCTGCCGCATCAGGATCAGGTGTTCCCCGACCGCGACCATTTCGGGCGCATCTTTTTCAACCAGGCGAACATGTCGGCGCGGCGCATCCCGCAGATTGCGTGCGTGATGGGCAGTTGCACCGCGGGCGGCGCCTATGTCCCCGCGATGAGCGATGAAACCGTCATTGTGCGCAATCAGGGCACGATTTTCCTCGCCGGCCCCCCGCTGGTCAAGGCCGCGACGGGCGAAGAAATCAGCGCCGAGGATCTGGGCGGCGGCGACCTGCATGCGCGCAAGTCGGGGGTTGTCGATCATCTGGCCGAGAATGACGAGCATGCGCTGACAATCGTGCGCGACATTATCAGCCATCTCGGCGCCGACACCGGGTTCGACGTTGCGCTGAAAGACCCGCGCCCGCCCAAATATGATCCGGAGCAGCTCTACGGCGTCATCCCCGACGACGTCCGCGCGCCCTATGACGTCCACGAAGCGATTGCGCGCTTCGTTGACGCCAGCGAGTTTCACGAGTTCAAAGCGAATTACGGCAGCACATTGGTGTGCGGCTTCGCGCATATCTGGGGCATCCCCGTCGCGATCCTTGCCAACAACGGCGTGCTCTTCAGCGAGAGCGCAGTCAAAGGCGCGCATTTCATCGAGCTGGCGCAGCAACGCCGCATCCCCCTGCTCTTCCTCCAGAATATCAGCGGCTTCATGGTCGGCGGCAAATATGAGGCCGAGGGGATTGCCAAGCATGGCGCCAAGCTGGTGACCGCGGTCGCCACCGCGACGGTGCCGAAAATCACCGTGCTGATCGGCGGCAGCTTCGGCGCGGGCAATTACGGCATGTGCGGCCGCGCCTACTCGCCGCGCTTCCTGTTCACCTGGCCCAATGCGCGGATCAGCGTGATGGGCGGCGAACAGGCGGCAAGCGTGCTGGCAACGGTCCACCGCGATGCCGACAAATGGACACCCGAGGAGGCCGAAGCCTTCAAGGCGCCGATCCGCCAGAAATATGAGGATGAGGGCAACCCGTATCATGCCACCGCACGATTGTGGGACGATGGAATTATCGATCCGGCGCAGACGCGTGATGTGCTGGGGCTGGCTTTTGCGGCGACATTGAATGCACCGGTCGAAGACCGCGGGTTCGGCGTGTTCAGGATGTGATGATGATAGTCAGACTAACCGCCTACAGTCGTACGCCAGCAGATCCTCTCGAGGATGCTGAGTTGTTGTTCACGCGAGATCACGAAGTGTTCGCGCTACCCAGTGTCGGCGATTGGCTAGACTCGGCCGACTTTGACGATCCGGAATGGGAAATTTATCGGGTCAAAGCCGTATTTCACCATTCGCGGGAATACCCCAGAAAAGTCACCGGTATGCGTACTATCGACGGCATGGAACCTTGGGTCGAGATCATTTTAGAGCCCCGATGATTGATTTCTTCATCATGGCCAATCGCAGCGAGTTTTCCTGCGGAAAGTCCCTCCCCGGAACGGGGAGGTGGCGCCGCGAAGCGGTGACGGAGGGGTCGGAACCTGGCCATCTAAAGCATGTGCATGACCGATAGCGCCCGGCCCCTCCACCACCCTTCGGGCGGTCCCCCTCCCCGTTCCGGGGAGGATTTGGGGCGGGTGCGGCATCGGACTTTAGGCGCGCCTGAAAAGACGGTGAAGCGAGCCCGCAAGCTGCGGCGGGAAATGACATTGCCGGAAGGGCTGCTGTGGCGCGAGTTGCGTGGCAAGCGGACTGGACTGAAATTTCGGCGTCAGTTTCCTGTGCACGACTACATCGCCGATTTTGCATGTGTCGAAGTCCGACTGCTCGTCGAGGTTGATGGAATGGCGCATGATTTGACCGATCGCCCAGAACGAGACGCGCGGCGCGACAGGATTTTGAACGAGAGAGGATGGCACATCGTGCGGATAGCGGCTGTTGATGTTTTGAGTGATGCGGCAGCGACGGCGCAATCCATCCTCGCCTTGGCCGATAGCTTGCGGCCCCTCCACCATCCTGCGGATGCTCCCCCTCCCCGTTCCGGGGAGGATCGGCCGTGATCACCTCCCTCCTCATCGCCAATCGCGGCGAGATCGCTTGCCGCATTATCCGCACCGCGCGCGAGATGGGCATCCGGACTGTCGCGGTCTATTCGGACGCCGACGCGAAGGCGCTGCATGTGCGGCAGGCCGACGAGGCGGTGCATATCGGGCCGTCACCGGCGCGCGAATCCTATCTGGTCGGCGAAAAGATCATCGCTGCCGCGAAGGCGACCGGCGCCGAGGCGATCCATCCCGGTTATGGCTTCCTGTCGGAGAATGCCGCGTTCGCGCAGGCCGTCATCGACGCCGGGTTGATATGGGTCGGTCCCAACCCGTCCTCGATCACCGCGATGGGCCTGAAGGATGCCGCCAAGAAGCTGATGGCCGAGGCGGGCGTGCCGGTGACCCCCGGCTATATGGGCGAAAACCAGGATCCCGCCTTCCTCGCCGAGCGCGCCGCCGAAATCGGCTATCCCGTACTGATCAAGGCGGTCGCGGGCGGCGGCGGCAAGGGGATGCGCAAGGTCGACGCCGCGGCGGACTTCATCGACGCCCTCGCCTCGTGCCAGCGCGAGGCCGCGGCGTCGTTTGGCAACGATCATGTGCTGATCGAAAAATATATTCTGACCCCGCGCCATATCGAAGTGCAGGTGTTCGGCGACACCCACGGCAATGTCGTCCACCTGTTCGAGCGCGACTGCTCGCTGCAACGCCGTCACCAAAAGGTGATCGAAGAAGCCCCCGCCCCCGGCATGGACGAGGTCACCCGCGAAGCGCTGTGCGCCGCCGCGGTGCGCGCCGCGCATGCGGTCGATTATGTCGGCGCCGGAACGATCGAATTCATCGCCGACGCCAGCGAAGGCCTGCGCGCCGATCGCATCTGGTTCATGGAAATGAACACCCGGCTGCAGGTCGAACATCCAGTGACCGAAGAGATCACCGGGGTCGATCTGGTCGAATGGCAGTTGCGGGTGGCGAGCGGGGAGCCGTTGCCGCTGCGGCAGGACGATCTGTCGATCGACGGCTGGGCGATGGAAGCGCGGTTGTATGCCGAGGATCCGGCGAAAGGTTTTCTGCCGAGCATCGGCAAGCTGGAACATTTCTATCTGGAGGGAATTGGCCGCGTTGAGACCGGCGTTGCCGAAGGCGATGTGATCTCACCCTATTACGACCCTATGATCGCGAAGCTCGTTGCGCATGAAGAGACGCGCGAAGACGCCATCGATACGCTCCAGCATATGCTGGAAGATTCGCACGTGGCCCCGGTGAAGACCAACAGCGGGTTTCTCTGGCAGTGTCTCGACGATCGCGAATTTCGACAAGGCGAGGTTGATACGGGTTTGATCGCGCGTAGGGCGGATGCGCTGTTCCCTCCGCCCTTCCCGGACGAAAGGCTTTTGGAAGACGCAAGCGCAGCCATGTTTGGGCCGCGCGGCACCCGTCGCGGTTTTCCCTTGGGCTTCCGGCTTAATGCCCGGAACCTAACCAGCGCGCCGATGAGCATTGGCCATCAAATATTCGCTGTTCCGTTTACCAACGAGCTGATGGACGAGAGCTGGCACGCTATCTCTCTACCGGGCGAAAGTCAGATTATTCTCAAGCAATTCGGTGAAACCTGGATTAGCGAACAAGGTTGGCCGCGAACCTTCAATCAATCGGCAACCGCGTCGTCCGGTGCGATCCTGTCGCCGATGCCCGGCAAGGTCATCGCGGTCGAGGTCGCCGCTGGCGATAAGGTCGCCAAGGGCCAGAAACTGCTCACGCTTGAAGCGATGAAGATGGAGCACAGCCTGACAGCGCCGTTCGACGGTGTGGTGGCCGAGCTTAATGCGACCGCAGGCGCGCAAGTTCAGGTCGAGGCGTTGCTCGTGCGGATCGAAAAGGACGAAGCATAATGGCCGGCAAATATTTCAACGAATGGACCATCGGCGACACGTTGACCCACGACATTCGCCGCACGGTGACCGAGACCGACAATCTGCTGTTCACGGTGATGACGCACAATCCGCAGCCGCTGCACCTCGACGTCGAGGCCGCGAAGGCGTCCGAGTTCGGGCAGATCCTGGTCAACGGCACCTTCACCTTCAGCCTGATGGTCGGGCTGTCGGTCGGCGATACGACGCTCGGCACGCTGGTGGCGAACCTGGGGTATGACAAGCTGGTGATGCCCAAACCGGTGTTCATCGGCGACACATTGCGCGCGGAGAGCGAGGTGATCGGGTTGAAGGAATCGAAATCGCGGCCCAACGCCGGGATCGTGACCTTCCTCCATCGCTGCATCAACCAGCGCGATGAACTTGTGTGCCAGTGCGAGCGTTCTACGCTGGTCCAGCGGAAGGCCAGCTAATGCGACTTCGTTCCCTCCTCTTCGTCCCCGGCGACCGGCCCGAGCGCTTTGCCAAGGCCGCGGCGTCAGGCGCCGACGCGATCATCCTCGACCTGGAAGATTCGGTGTCGCTCGCGAACAAGGATGTCGCGCGGCACGCGATCGCCGATTATCTGGTCGGCGCGCGCGAGGTGGTGACGCTGGTGCGCGTCAACCCGCTCGACGGCCATCTGACCGCCGCCGATGTCGCGGCGATCATCGCCGCGCGGCCCGATGCGATCATGCTCCCCAAGGCCGAAGGCGCGCCGAGCATCGCGCAGCTCGACACGATCATCCGCAGCGAATCGGTGACCGATGCCTCGCTGCCGCCGATCCTGCCGATCGCGACCGAAACCGCCGCGGCGATCTTCACCCTCGGCAGCTACCGCGAGGCCAAGGACCGTCTGCTCGGCCTGACCTGGGGCGCCGAAGACCTGCCCGCGGCAATCGGCGCGACGACGAGCCGCGAGGCCGACGGCAGTTACACCGCCCCCTATGACGTCGCGCGCGCGCTGACCCTGTTCGCTGCGCACGCCGCGGGCGTCGCGGCGATCGACACGGTGTTCCCGGCGATCAAGGACGAAGCGGGCCTTGCCGCTTACGCCGCCCGCGCGCGGCGCGACGGCTTTACCGGCATGATGGCGATCCATCCGGCCCAGGTCTCGCCGATCAACGCCGCCTTCACTCCCAGCGCGGACGAGGTGTCGCGCGCGCAGGCGATCGTCGATGCCTTTGCCGCCAATCCGGGCGTCGGAGTGCTGCAGGTCGATGGCAAGATGGTCGACGCCCCGCACCTCAAACAGGCGAAGCATATTTTGTCCTTGTCGGATTGACGCAAACACCTACCCCCGCTCGTGTCGAGTGAAGTCGAGACACCCATCGAGGCAGCGCCATGCCGAGGGTCATCTCGACTGCGCTCGACGCGAACGAAAGTTTAGGTCGAGCTACGCCGAAACGGCCGGTGCCGCTTCATCCAGCTGCGCCCGCGGTGCCAGCTTTTCTTCAGGCCGCGCTCGGTCAGGCTTTCGAACATCGCGTCGGGGCTGGTCGGGTCGAGCACTTCATTGTCGGCGATAAATTGGTCGAGCGGGCCGGGCGGCACCAGGTCGAGCAGTTCGAGCGAGCGGCCGTCGCCGCGCAGCGCCTCGATCGTGTCGATCAACGAACCGGTGCGTTCATAGGATGCCGCAACCTCTGCGTCGGCGACACCCAGATGCTCGGCGAGCAGCGAAGTGCGCAGGCGCGCGATCACGGGCGGAGCGCCACGATTGGCGGATAGCGCGGCGTCGATCGTCACGTCACATTCGCTGTCGAGCCCCATCGACCGATTGTTGAGGTTCGACGAGCCGATCCGCAGCAAACGGTCATCGACGATCGCGGTCTTCGCGTGGACATAGATCGGATCACCGCCCTTGGTATGCGGCACATAGACTTTCAGCCGGTCACCATGCCGCGACTTCGCGATAGAGCGGACCAGTTGCACGCGCGCGGCGTCCATCGCCATCTGTTCGAGCCATCCGTCGGCGGTCTTGGGCATTACCATCACAAATTCGGGCGGGTCGTCTTCGTCGAGCCGCGCAGCAATCGCCGCGGCAATTGCGCCACTGGTGAAATATTGATTCTCGAAATAGATGACACGCTTCGCGCCAGCGATCATGTCGAGATAAAGTTGCTCGTTTTCGCGCACTTCGGCACGGCCGTCATATTCGGCGCTAGTCCGCGAAATGGCGACGTCGACGTCTTTGAAATCTGCTTCAAGGTCCTTGGGCCAATTTTCGCCCGCCCCGCTGAGGTCGCGGAGCGGCTTTTTCGTGGCGCGCTGCCAGCGTTCGTTGCCGAGGTCGGCAAGCGCGGTGCCGATCGGCCCCGACAGGATCATCGTCGAATCGTGCCACGGCATATAGGGTTTGCCATCGGGGCCGGTGCGCCGCGGATCATCATCGACATGATCGCGCGTGTCCCACCGCGCCGAGCTGACGTCGATGCCGCCGCATACCGCCAGATGATCGTCGAACACCGCGACTTTCTGGTGATGGCTGCACCCGACCGGATGCGCGCTGTCGAGGCGGAAGCTGATCGACTTCGTCATTTTCCAGCGCAGGATCATGCCGACGATCGACGGGACGAAAAGATGCTTCAGGCCGCCGAAGTTCCAGCGCAATATGTCGATATCACGCTGGGGCCGGTCTTTGGCGAGGCGGAGCAGATAATGGCCGAGCGATTCGCCTTGGCCCTTTGCATCGGGGATCAGGGGGATGCGCGGATCGAAGTCCCAGCCGATCAGCAGGATGCGCTCCTTCGCCCCCGCCATCAACCGTTCGAGCAGCGCATAATAGTCGGCGGCATCGACGATCATCCGCGCCTTGTTGGCGCGTTCGATGCGCCAGCAATTGCGGCCTTCAATGACGATCGGGTCCAATGCCCCCTGGCTTGCCGGCGTGCTCATCGCCCACGCCACGCACGGCGTGGGCGATGGTTCCCGCGGGCCCGATCAGGCGGCGTAAAATTGCTCGGGAGTCAGCGCCATCATCGCTTCGCTGCCCGCCTCGATCTTGCGGCGCAGCGATCCGGCGTCGGGCAGGAAGCGTTCGCCGAAATGACGCATGGTCACCAGCTTGGCTTCGAGGAACGGCTTGTTGCCGCGCCCTTCGGCGAGCGCCTTCTGCGCCGCTTCGGCCATCATCAGCCACATCGATCCCAAGGCAACGATCCCCATGATGTGCATATAATGATGCGCGCCGGCGCCGATGTTGTTCGGGTTCGCCATGCCATTCTGCATGAACCACATCGTCGCCGCCTTGAGTTCGCCATTGGCCTTTTCGAGCCGTCCGGCAAAGTCGGCGAGCGCTTCATTGTCCTTGGCGCGGCCGCATTCGGCATCGATGATCGCAAAAAACGCCTGGATCGCGCGCCCGCCATTCTGCGCCAGCTTGCGCCCGACCAGGTCCATCGCCTGAACCCCGTTCGCGCCTTCATAGATCATCGTGATGCGGGCATCGCGGACATATTGGCTCATGCCATGTTCCTCGATGTAGCCATGGCCGCCGAACACCTGCTGCGCGTTGGTCGCGACGTCATAGCCCTTGTCGGTGCCATAGCCTTTGATCACCGGGGTGAGCAGGCTGACAAGGTC
Source organism: uncultured Sphingopyxis sp. (assembly GCA_964502035.1). Lineage (GTDB taxonomy): Bacteria > Pseudomonadota > Alphaproteobacteria > Sphingomonadales > Sphingomonadaceae > Sphingopyxis. Next base: position 45,334 of record CAZCUW010000010.1, read on the forward strand.
GTCGGCTTGCTGGCGTTCTTCCTCGGTCTCGGCGACATGCGCCAGATCGACCTGCAACGCGCCCCACAGACACAGCGCGCGCAGCCCCTCGACGGTGGCCTTGGCATCCATCAACATGCGGCGCACGTCGGGATGGACGAACAGCGGGTCGGCCTTTTCCTGCGGATCGGCAGGGCCGGTGAGCGCGCGGCCCTGACGGCGGTCCTGTGCATAGGCGACCGCATTCTGGAACGCGATGTCCGCCTGCCCCAGCCCTTGAATGCCGACGCCGAGGCGCGCCGCGTTCATCATCACGAACATCGCGGCGAGACCCTTGTTCTCTTCGCCGACCATCCAGCCCTTGGCACCGTCATAGTTCATGACGCAGGTCGAATTCGCGTGGATGCCCATCTTGTGCTCGATCGAGCCGCATTGCAGCGTGTTGCGGTCGCCCAGCGAGCCGTCGTCGCCCACGAGGAACTTGGGCACGATGAACAGCGAGATGCCCTTGACGCTGTCGGGTGCGTCGGGGGTCTTGGCGAGGACAAGGTGGATGATGTTGTCGGTCAGATCATGCTCACCCGACGAAATGAAGATCTTGGTCCCGGTGATATCATAGCTGCCGTCGCCGTTCGGTACCGCGCGGGTGCGGATCAAGCCCAGGTCGGTACCGCAATGCGGTTCGGTCAGGTTCATCGTCCCGCCCCACTCGCCCGAAATCATCCGCGGCGCATAAAGCGCCTTCTGCTCGTCCGACCCTTTGACCAGGATCGCCGCGACCGCCGCCTGGGTCAGTCCCGGATACATCGCAAAGGCCTGGTTCGCCGCCATACGATATTCTTCGACCGGAAAGCCGACGACATGCGGCAGTCCCTGACCGCCGAATTCTTCGGGCTGGGTCAGCAGCGTCCAGCCGGCGTCACAATAGGCCTTATAGGCTTCTTGGAAGCCCTTGGGCGTGGTGACCGATCCATCGTCGTGGCGCGTACAGCCCTCCAGATCGCCCGACTGGTTGATCGGAAACAGCACTTCTTCGCAGAATTTGCCGGCTTCGGTCAGCACCGCCTCGATCATATCGGGGGTCGCATTGGCGAAACCGTGCAGGTTCGCATAACGCTCGACCCCCAGCACATCGTTGAGGAGAAAAAGGCTGTCTTGCACAGGCGCGCGATAGACGGGCATGGGATATCCTTCTGAAAATCAGGTTCGCAATGTCACACTTGCCTGGGGAGAGGCTCAATCGACCTTTTGGCCGGCGTCGACTTTCTTCACCATATCGATGAACCGCGACAATTCTTCGACAGCGCTGTCGATATCGTCCCGCTGCCGCTGCAACAAGCCGATGCGCTGTTCGCATTTCTCGATCGTCACCTGCCGTTGCAGCTTGCGACCATCGCCGACGTCGTACAGGTCGATCATCTCGCGGATGTCGGCCAGGCTGAACCCCGTGCGCTTTGCGCGCAATATCCACGCCAAGCGCGCCCGGTCACGTTTCGAATAGATGCGCGACAATCCCTTGCGCGACGGGCTGATCAGCCCTTCATCCTCATAAAAACGCAGCGCACGGGCGGTGACGCCGAACTCGGTCGACAAGTCGGTGATGCTGAATTGTTCGCGCCCCAGGTGATCGGGCGTATCGATATGGGCGTGGCCATATGGTTCGGTCATGCCGATGAAACTAGTTTCCGTTGACGTGAACGTCAAGACCGGCAAATCGCCCTATTTTGGGGCCGGTCAGACCCCGCAGGGCTGGTGCATATTGCCCTGTCGATCACGGATCTGCAAGCCCCGCGCATCGTCGGCCGACCAGCTGGCACGCGGCAGCCGCAAACCCGACAGCGAGGCGCGGGCGGGACACAGGGACGCGCATTGCGGCGGCAGGTCTCCGGGGAGGCGCAGTTCGTCCTCCTCCTCATGGACGAGCGCCTCGCAGCCGTCGGCGCCCGCAAAACGCAACCGCCAGCCGCCCTGCTCGCGCGTCATACTGCCAGTTGCGGTGCAGGACAGAGTGTTGCCGAAGGCTGCGGTGACGGCAAAACGCCACTGCCCCGCGCCGTCGGGCACGACGCACATCGCGTCGCGCCCCAGATCGTGGCTGCGTTCAAACACCCCGACCGGGGATGCGGCATCGGCGCGGACGACGCCGCGCTCGCGGGCCGCCTGCTCGAGCGGGTTGTCGGCGTCGATCCCCGGCCCGCTGTCGCCCGAGGTCGGTCGCTCGCACCCGGCGAGCAACAGCGCCGCACACGCCAGCGCGGCGCTAGCCCGCCGCATCGTCAGTCAGAAAGGTCAGGCTGCCATCGGCTTCGACGCGGCGATAGAAACAGCTCCGCCGTCCGGTGTGGCAAGCCGGGCCGGCGGGTGTCACGCGCAGCAGCAGCGCATCCTGATCGCAATCGACGCGCATGTCGACCAGCGTCAATCCGTTGCCCGACGTCTCGCCCTTGCGCCACAGCGCGCCGCGCGAGCGCGACCAGAAATGCGCCTGTCCCGTCGCCTGCGTCCGCTCGATCGCTTCGGCATTCATATGCGCGACCATCAACAGCACCCCGGTGCGCGCATCGGTGACGATCGCGGTTACCAGTCCCGCGGCGTCGAAACGCGGGATAAAGCGGTCGGCGGTGTCGCGCTGATCGTCCATGTCCCGCGCTTTAGAGCAGGATCAAAGCCCCTGTCACCCCGTCGTTCGCAGGCGCGATGACAATATCGTGAATATGGGGGCGACATTTGCGATTGCCGTCCCTATATGCGCGCCAGTCACTGCCCTCGCTGCTGGACCATCATGCTCACCACACACCCTTTCGACGACGACAAGCTCCGCGAGGAGTGCGGCGTCTTTGGTATTCATGGCGCCGACAGCGCCGCCGCGGTTGTCGCGCTGGGGCTGCACGCCCTGCAGCACCGGGGACAGGAAGCCGCAGGCATCACCGCCTTTGACGGCAAGGAATTCCACACGCACCGCGCGATGGGCCATGTCGCGGGCAATTTCGACCGCGACGACATCATGCGCCAGTTGCAGGGCGGATCGGCGATCGGCCATGTCCGCTATTCAACGACCGGCGAGACCGCGCTGCGCAACGTCCAGCCGCTGTTCGCCGACCTGTCGACCGGCGGCTTTGCGGTCGCGCATAACGGCAATATTTCCAATGCGACGGCGCTCAAAAAGCTGCTCGTGCGCCGCGGCTCGATCTTTCAATCGACCAGCGATACCGAGGTGATCATTCATCTGGTCGCGACATCAAGCTATCGCTCGCTGATCGACCGGTTCATCGACGCGCTGAAACAGGTTGAAGGCGCCTATTCGCTGATCTGCCTGACGGCCGAGGGCATGATCGGCTGCCGCGACCCGCTCGGCATCCGCCCGCTCGTCATCGGCAAGCTGGGCGACGCGCATATTCTGGCGTCGGAAACCGTCGCGCTCGACGTCGTCGGCGCCGAATTTGTCCGCTCGGTCGAACCCGGCGAGCTGGTGATCATCCGCGACGGTCAGCTGAAATCGCATCGGCCCTTTGCGTCGCAATCGGCGCGGCCGTGCATTTTCGAATATGTCTATTTCTCGCGCCCCGATTCGATCGTCGACGGCACCAGCGTCTATTCGGTCCGCAAGGCGATCGGCGCCGAACTGGCGCGCGAAAATCCGGTCGATGCCGACCTGATCATCCCGGTGCCCGATTCGGGCACACCTGCTGCGATTGGCTATGCGCAGGAATCGGGGATCCCGTTCGAACTCGGGATCATCCGCTCGCACTATGTCGGCCGCACCTTCATCCAGCCGGGCGACAAGGTCCGCCACTTGGGCGTCAAGCTGAAGCATAACGCCAACCGCGCGCTGATCGCGGGCAAACGCATCGTGCTGATCGACGATTCGATCGTGCGCGGCACGACGAGCCTGAAAATCGTCCAAATGATGCGCGACGCCGGCGCCGCCGAGGTTCATATGCGGATCGCCAGCCCGCCAACCCAGCATAGCTGCTTTTACGGGGTCGACACCCCCGAACGCGCCAAACTGCTCGCGGCGCAGATGACCGTCGGGCAGATGGCGAATTTCATCAACGCCGACAGCCTGTCCTTCGTCACCATCGACGGCCTCTATCGCGCGCTGGGCGAAGCGAAGCGTACCGACGACGCGCCGCAATATTGCGATGCCTGCTTTACCGGCGACTATCCGACCACCCTGACCGATTTCGACGAGCATGGTTTGGAAGATCAATTTTCGCTGCTTGCTGAACGGGTTGTCTGACACCATGACGATGAAGACTGAAGAATTGACGGGCCAGGTGGCCCTCGTCACCGGGGCGAGCCGTGGCATCGGCGAAGCGATCGCCGAAGCGCTGGCCGCGCGCGGCGCGCATGTCGTGATCACCGCGCGCACCGCGGGCGGGCTCGAAGCGCTCGAAGACCGGATCCACGAAGCCGGCGGCGCCGCGACGATCGCGCCGCTCGACCTGACCGACGGCGACAGCATCGCGCGGCTGGCCAGCGCGATGGCCGAACGCTGGCAACAGCTCGACATGCTGGTGCTCAACGCCGCGATGCTCGGCACGCTGACCCCTGTCGCGGCGATCGACGGCAAGGAATTCAACAAGCTGCTGACGCTCAATCTGATCGCGCAGCAGGCGCTGATCGCCAATTTCGACCCGCTGCTGCGCCGCGCCGCGAACGGCCGCCTGCTCGCACTGTCGAGCGGCGTCGCCCGGACCCCGCGCGCCTATTGGGGCGCTTATGCCGCGTCGAAGGCGGCGTTCGAGACGCTGGTCACCAGCTATGGCGCCGAAATGCGGAACATTTCGACCGTCCGCACCGCGATCCTCGATCCCGGCGGCACGCGGACCCAAATGCGCGCGCGCGCCTATCCCGGTGAAGATGCCCAGAGCATCAAGGAACCCGCGGCGGTCGGCGAATTTGTCGCCGGGCTGATGGTCGACGGCTTTGACAGCACCGCGTTCCACGCCTTGCCCAAGGTCATGGAAAAGGCTTAACGCCATCTTTGTTTTCCTGCACTAAGGCAGCCGGATAAGACGGGTTGGCAAGGGCGCAGGAATGACCAAGGATATTTTGCGATCGGCGATCGCCGCCGTGATCGGCATCGTCGTCGCATTCGGGCTGATCTGGCTGGCCCAATATGCCGGCAGCGAATTTTCGCCCGCCGAATATGACATCGACACCGGCGAGATACTGATCCCGATCGGATCGACGATTGCGCTGATCGTCGGCTGGTTCATCGGCACCTTCGCCGGTGCCTGGCTCGCCATGCGCATCTCGGCAGGCACCGGCGCGGGATGGATCGTCGCCGGGTCGGTGATCGGCGCCGCGCTCTACCGCGCCGTGACCCTTGCCGACACCTGGTGGATCATGGCGCTGGGCGTCGCGGTTCCGCTTGCTGCGGTGTGGTTGGCGCAGCGGGCGGCGGCCATGATCGCCGACTGAAAGATTTCTCGTCCCCTCCCGAAGGCGCGACATGCAATTTCACCATCGTCATTGCGAGGAGCGAAGCGACGCGGCAATCCAGAGCTTGCGTAAACCGCTCTGGATAGCTTCGCTTCGCTCGCAATCACGGAAGGTGATTTTGGGCGTTACTTCGCTTCCTTATCCACCGCCGCCTGCACGCTCTTGTAAAACGCCTCACGCGCCGCGCCGACGCCCTCGGGATCGGTTGCCGTCGGCCAGTTGCCGTTCGACGCGATCACCAGCTTGCGCTTCGGATCGATGAAGATGCCCTGGCCGAAAATGCCCTGCGCCGCATAACTGCCTTCGTCGTTGGTCCACCATTGATAGCCATAGCCGCGCCCCGGCTGCTCGATCCCCGCCTGTTTGGTCGTCGCGGCGGTCATCCAGTCATCGGGGACGACCTTCTGCCCGCCCGCAACGCCGCCGTTCAACATGAACTGGCCGAAGCGCGCATAATCCTTGAGGCTCGCCGACATGCAGCAGCCGCTGATTTCGTGCCCGGTGGCGCCCAGCATCCACACCGCATCCTGCTCCATGCCGAACGGTTTCCAGACCTTTTCCGACAGATATTGCGACAGCGTCTTGCCCGTCGCGCTCGATACCAGCACCCCGATCAAATTGGTCTCGCCGGTCTTGTACACCCACTTCGATCCCGCCGGCGCTTCGCGCGGCAAGGTCTTCATATAGCTGACTGTTACGTCCTCGCCAGCGACGGGCTTTTGCATATTGAACTGCGCGACGTCGGATTTCGGATCGGTATAATCCTCGTTCCATTTGACGCCCGAGGTCATCGTCAGCAACTGCCGCACCGACACGTCGTCATAGGCCGAACCCTTGAGCCCGGGGATATAGGCGGTGACCTTGTCGTCGAGGCTTTTGATATAGCCGTCCTTCACCGCCGCCCCGACGAGGGTCGAAGTGAAGCTCTTAGCCACCGAAAAACTGGTCCAGCGCCCCGCGGCGCCATAGCCAAGCGCATATTTCTCCAGCCGGATCTTGCCATCCTGGACGATGATCAACCCGGCGTTGCGCTGTTTCGCCATATAGGCATCGACATCGGCGCCAAGGTCGAGCGGCTGCCCCTGCGGCAGCGGATACACCGCGTCACCCGCCTCGACCGTGTTGACGACGACCTTGGGCACCGTCTCCATCGTGCGGAAGGCGGCGTCGCGTTGATCCTGGGTCCAAAACAGCACATTCATATCCTTTGGCAGCGTGTCGGCAGTCGGGACGGAAGCGGGCGCATTGCACCCCGTCGTCGCGGCGCACAAAAGCGCCGCTGCCAGATATCGTCGCATAATTCCCTCCCCTGTTTTCAGGCTGTTTTTTCCAGCGTGACTTGCGCGACATCGATGCCGCCGCCGCGAAAGCCACCTTCGCAATATTGCAGATAATAGCGCCAGAGCCGCACGAAGCGGTCATCGAAGCCCGGCGGCAGCTGGTCGGCGGCAACCGCGGCGTCGAAGCGTTCGCGCCACTGGCGCAGCGTTTCGGCATAATCGTCGCCGAACCGGTGGACATCGCGCCACGCCAGCCCCCGGGCCTCGGCAAGCGAGCGAAACCGGCTTTCGGAGATCAGGCAGCCGCCCGGGAAGATATAGGCTTGGATGAAATCGCTGCTCACCGCGTAGCGCTCGAACAGCGCGTCGTTGATCAGGATATACTGGATCGCCGCCCTGCCCCCCGGGCGCAGCAAGCGCGCGATCGCGTCGAGGTAGGCCGGCCAATAGGCCTGTCCCACCGCTTCGACCATTTCGACGCTGGCGATCGCGTCATAAGGGCCTTGCGCGTCGCGATAGTCGCAGATTTCGATGCGCGAACGCCCCGACAAATCGATCGCGGCAAGCCGTGCGTCGGCGACTTCGGCCTGTGACGGCGACAGCGTGATCCCGGTGTAGAGCACATCGTGACGCTCGACCGCGCGTTCGGCCAATGCGCCCCAGCCGCAACCGATTTCGAGCAGGCGGCTGCCCGAGCGCAGATCCAGCCGGTCAAGGATCGCATCGACCTTTTCGGCCTGCGCTTCGTCCAGCGACTGGCCGGGATCGGTGAACAGCGCGCTTGAATAATTCATCGCTTGGTCGAGCCACAAGCGATAGAAATCATTGCCCAAATCATAGTGAGCATGGATGTTTCGCCTAGCGCCGCGACGGTTGTTGCGACGAAGGCCATGGACCGCCTTGTTCACCCAGCGCAGCGGCCCCCGCGCCCGCGCCACATCGCCCAGCATCTCGCCATTACGCATGAACAGGTCGAACAACGGCACCGGATCGGGCGATGTCCACTCGCCCGCATCCCAGGCGCGATACCAGCCGACCGACCCTGACAGCGCGAGGCGCACCAGCGACGCCCAGCTGTGCAAATGAACAACCGCCACCGGCCCCTTGCCGCGGCCGCCGAGCAGCCGCACGCTGCCGTCGGGCAAATGCGCGTCGATCGTCCCGAGCGCGAGCCCCGCGTCGATCCGGTCGAGCAGCCGGTGGAACAGGTTCGCGGGCGCCAGCGCCAACAGCCGTGCCAACAACCCGCCGGTGCGATAGGCGCGATCGGCGCGGAGCAACTCCTTGCCGCGGCGCGGGCTGACATGCGTGTTCATTGCGTCTTCCTGCCCCAAAGTCCGGCGCCTGACAATCAGTTGCCGCGCGCCTTCATGACGTCATAAGCGGCCAGCGCGCGTTCGCGGGCTTCGCGGTGACCGATGATCTTGGCGGGGTAGCTGCGCGGTCGCTGCCCAAAGCTGTCGGGGTCATGGATCGCGGGCTCGGTCACGCCGGCAAGTTCGGGCACCCAGCGGCGGATATAGGCCGCGGCATCGAATTTTTCCGATTGCGTCAGCGGCGCCATGATGCGCGGGAACATGTTGCTGTCGACCCCGCTGCCCGCCACCCACTGCCAGTTCACCGCATTCGATCCATAGTCCGCATCGACCAGCGTGTCCCAGAACCATTGCTCGCCCTGCCGCCAGTCGATCAGCAGATGCTTGATCAGGAAGCTGGCGGCGATCATCCGCACCCGGTTGTGCATCCACCCCGTCGCCCACAGCTGGCGCATCCCGGCATCGACGACCGGATAGCCGGTGCGGCCCTGTTGCCAGGCCGCCAGGTCGGCATCGGCCTGGCTGCCGCTGCGCCACGGCAAATCATCGTCGAAGGCCGGGCGCGCGCTGCGACCGCCATAGTCCGGGAATTGCAGGATGATATTCTGGGCATAGTCGCGCCAGCCGATCTCGCCCAAAAACACATCGACCGACCCCCCGGCACCGGCGGTCTGATGCCAGATGGCGGCGGGCGACACCTCACCGAAATGCAGGTGCGGCGACAGGCGTGAGCTGCCCTCTTGCGACGGCAGGTTGCGGCAGCGGTCATAATCGGACGCGGCGTCGATGAAATCGACGACACGCGTGCGCGCACCCGCCTCGCCCGGCTGCCATTCGGCGGCGAAGCCGGTGGCCCAGTCGGGCTTGGTCGGAAGCAGATTCCAGCCGCCCAACCGGTCCGATGCCGGCCATGCGCCCGGCGCCGCGATGTCGCTGGGGCGTTCCAGCGGGTTCGCGGGCGGCATATGGTCCTTCAGCGCGCGCCAGAAGGGGGTGTAAATCTTGTAGGGCGTGCCGCCGCCGGTGGTCAGCGATCCGGGCGGCAGCAGGTAGTTGCCGTCATGGCAAACCAGGTCGAGCCGCTTCGCCACCGCCTTTTCCGCGTTGCGCCACCATGGCTCGTAATGGCGCAGGCAATGCACCCGGAGCGCCCCGGTTTCTTCTGCAATCAGAGCCAGTTGATCCTCGCACTTGCCGCGCCGCAGGATCAGGCGCGATCCTTTTTCGCGCAAGCTGGCATCGAGGCTGGCGAGGCTGTGGTGCAGCCACCAGCGCGACGCCGCGCCCATGCGGCGATGCCTGGGCGTCTCATCGTCGAGGATGAAGACCGGGATGACCGGCCCTTCGGCGGCCGCAGCGATCAGCGCCGCCTGATCCGACAGGCGCAGGTCGCGGCGCAACCACAGGATATTCGGCGTGGTCATTCGTCGCGCGTGGCGGTGTCGGGCGCGGTCAGCCGGGCTTGGAACCGGTCTTGCGACAGCGGATGCATGAAACGCTGGTCGCGGAGCATGATCGCGTCGCCATCGGCCTGCGCCACCGGCATCCGCGCCCAGAACAGGAAGGCGCGGGCATCGGGATCGCCCATCAGCCATGTTTTCAGGCGCGGATCGTCCATCCCGGTCGGCAGGCCGCTGATGTCCAGATTTCCGCCCACACCGGGCGTAAAGCTACCGCTCCCATAACGCTCTGCGGTGCGCCAGAAGACATCGCGTTGCCAGAAGGCCAGCGGCGGCGGGCTGGCGACAACCAGCGCGTCGCGATGCCCGCTCGCTGCCAGCGCGCTCGCGGTCGCCCGTTCGGCGGCGCCGGTGATCAGGCCATTGGCGAAGATATAGCCGCAAACCGCCGTGAAACCGACCCATGCGGGCCGCTGCCAATTCGCCGCCCCGCCCCGCTCACGGCGCAGCGACAGCCAGACCGACAGACCCAGCGCGATCCATATCCACAGGTCGATGATGAAGATCGTATCGCCATAAAACCATTGCGACGAAAAGGGTTCGAGCAGGCGGATGCCGTAATTGTTGAGCCAGTCGAGCGCCGGGTGGCTGAGACAGCCGATGTAGGCAAGCGCGAGTAGCCAGCCCTTGTTGATCGGCAGCCGCCCTGCGGGACGCTTGCCGCGCTTGGTCTGCCAGCGATCGAACGCCAGCATCGCCGCCCACAACAGAATCGGCAGGACGACAAGCGCGATCGGGCCATGGGTGATCCCGCGCCGAAAGCCGAGATGCTGGATCCCGTCGAGCCAGGCGAGACACGCCGCGTCGATGTCGGGCAGGTTGGCCGCCAGAATCAGCGTCGGGATCGCCAACCCGGTTTTCTTTTTGAGCCCCATCTGGCCGAGAACCGCGCCGACGAGGCTGTGCGTAAGATTATCCATCGCCGCTTGGTGGCGCGGATCGGGCCGCTTTGCAATGCGCTATGCGGACCGGTTCACGCTCCGCATAGCCAAAGCCGGGTGCGCCGGCGTTACAGGTCGGGGCCGCCCTCGGTCACCGTCCACGTCTGCCCTTTTTTCAGCAGGCTCTGCAGATCGGCGGTCTTGCCTTCGGCGGCCGCGGCATTCTGGCGCCAGACGTCGGCTTCGAAGGTCGGGCGCGGATCGTCGTAGAGAACGCCGAGCGCCATCGGGAATTCACCGAAGCGCATTTCGACCAGCATATGCGCGACGCTGCGGTTGGTGACGTCGTGGACGATTACCCCCGCGGCGTGCCAGTCGCCATCGACGACATCGACGACCTTCAGGTGCAACGCCTCGGCGTCGAGCGCGATGCCCTTGGTGCCCTTGGCATAGAGCATCGGTTCGCCATTCTCGAGCCAGAGCTGACGATCCTCGGCGCCTTTCGGTGCCGCAAAATCCTCGAACACGTCTTTATTATAGACGATACAGTTCTGGAAAATCTCGATAAACGCTGCGCCCTTGTGGGCATGGGCCGCTTTCAACACCTCGGGCAATTTCTTCGACACGTCGAAACCGCGCGCGACGAAGCGCGATCCGGCGCCGAGCGCGAAGGCGGCGGGCTGCGCCGGACGGTCGACCGAGCCATAGGGGGTGGACGGGCTGGTCGTGCCAACGCGGCTGGTCGGCGAATATTGCCCCTTGGTCAGCCCGTAAATCTCGTTGTTGAACAGCATGATCTGGCAATCGAGGTTACGCCGGATCAGGTGCATCGTGTGGTTGCCGCCGATCGACAGCCCGTCGCCGTCGCCGGTGACGATCCATACGTCGAGATTCGGGTTCGCCAGCTTCAATCCGGTAGCGAACGCTGGCGCGCGGCCGTGGATCGTGTGGAAGCCATAGGTTTCCATATAATAGGGAAAGCGCGACGAGCAGCCGATACCGCTGATGAACACGGTGTTTTCAGGCGCGGTGCCGATTTCGGGCATCGTGCGCTGGACCGCTTTGAGGATCGCGTAGTCGCCGCAGCCGGGGCACCAGCGGACTTCCTGATCGGTTTCCCAATCCTTCAGCGTCGTGGTGCGGGCGATGGTCGTCATCTCGTTCACTTGAGTGCCTCCTCGATGGCGGCTTCGATTTCGGCGATCGTGAAGGGCTGCCCCGACACCTTGTTCACCGGCTGGGCATCGACCAGATACTGATCGCGCAGCACCGTCTTGAGCTGGCCGGTGTTCATCTCGGGCACGATCACCTTGTCATAGCTTTTGAGCAACTCGCCGAGGTTGGCGGGCAGCGGCCATATGTGGCGGATGTGGATATGGCTGACGTCGAGCCCCTCGGCGCGTTTGCGGCGCACCGCCTGATGGATCGGGCCAAAGGTCGAGCCCCAGCCGACGATCGCGAGCTTGCCGCTCTCCGCCCCAAGTTCGACGATCTGGTCGGGCACTTTGATCCCGTCGATCTTGTCCTTGCGGATGTCGGTCATCGCCTGATGGTTCGACGCCTCGTAATTGATGTGGCCGGTGTCGAGTTCCTTCTCGATCCCGCCGATGCGGTGAAGCAGGCCCGGGGTACCGGGCTTGACCCACGGCCGCTTGAGCTTTTCGTCGCGGCCATAGGGCTTGAACCCGCCTTCGGGCACTTCGGTCAGGAATTCGACCGGGAACGCCTCATAGGTCGTCAGGTCGGGCACCGCCCACGGCTCGGCGGCGTTGGCGATATAACCGTCGGTGAGCAGCATCACCGGGGTCATATATTGCACCGCGATGCGCACCGCCTCGATCGCGCAGTCGAACGCGTCGCCGGGCGAGCGCGCCGCGATGACGGGCAGCGGGGCATCGCCGTTGCGGCCATAGACCGCCTGATACAGGTCCGACTGTTCGGTCTTGGTCGGCAGGCCGGTCGACGGGCCGCCGCGCTGCGAATTGACGATGACGAGCGGCAGTTCGGTCATGATCGCCAGGCCCATCGCCTCGCCCTTCAGCGCGATCCCTGGCCCCGACGAGCTGGTGACGCCGAGCGAACCGGCATAGCTCGCGCCGATCGCCGAGCAGATCGCGGCGATTTCGTCCTCGGCCTGAAAGGTCGTGACGTCATATTCCTTGAGCCGCGACAGATGGTGCAGGATCGCCGACGCCGGGGTGATCGGATAACCGCCGAAGAACATCGGCAGCTTCGCCAGCTGCGCCCCCGCGACCAGGCCGAGCGCAATGCCCTCGGCGCCGGTCAGCGTGCGGTACAGACCGGGCGCCACTGGCGCGGGGTCGACATGATGCTGCTTGAGCGGCCCCGCCAGCTCGGCGGTTTCGCCATAGGCATGACCGGCGTTGAGCGCCGCAATATTGGCGGCGGCGAGATCAGGCGCTTTTGCGAACTTGCCGTTCAGCCAGTCGACGAGCGGCGCGCGGTCGCGGTCGAACATCCAGAGCGCCAGCCCCAGCGTCCACATATTCTTGCAGCGCAGCGCTTCCTTGTTGCCAAGGCCGAACGGCTTCACCGCGTCCATCGTCAGCTGGCTGATGTTGAGCTTCAGCAGCTGCCACTTCGCCAAGCTGCCGTCGTCGAGCGGGTTGGCGTCATATTTCGCCTTGGCGAGGTTGCGGTCGTTGAACTCGCCTTCGTCGGCGATGATCAGCCCGCCCTGCTTGAGCGACGGCACATTGGTCTTGAGCGCCGCGGGGTTCATCGCGACCAGCACGTCGGGCGCGTCGCCCGCGGTGTCGATCGCCGAAGACCCGAAATTGATCTGGAACGCCGACACCCCGAACAACGTGCCCTGCGGCGCGCGGATCTCCGCCGGGAAATCGGGGAAGGTCGCAAAGTCGTTGCCCGCCAGCGCCGACGAGAGGGTGAACTGACCACCGGTCAGCTGCATCCCGTCGCCGCTATCTCCCGCAAATCTGACTACTACCGCATCCGAAAGGGGGGACTGCCGCTTGTCGGCTTCGTCCACTACCGCTGTCGCCATTTTATCTTCTGCCTTAAATCTTGCGAACCTGTGACGCTGGCCTAGGCCTGTGGGCGCGATGCCGCAATTCAGAAAAAATTGTGCGCTGCAAACTTCAAACGCCCGATGAGTTGCCAATTGCCATTGAATTATCGGGCGCGATGCCGAATAGCTGCGCGAACGACAGGCCGCACAAGCGGAAAAAGGGGACCAGCAGGATGACCGACGGCACCACCCATTATACCCGCCCCGACGTGGCGATGTTCCTGGCGTTCCTGAACGCGCAGGAAGGCCCCAAGATGGAAGAGTTGCCGCCTGCCGAGGCGCGCGAGATGTTCCGGATGATGGCCCAGATGGCCGACGCGCCGCGCGGCGAGATAGCGCATGTCGAGGATCGGACAATCCCCGGCCCCGTGGGCGAAATCCCAATTCGCATCTATGACAATCGTCCGGGTCGCGCTCCCGGCCCGGTGATGGTCTTTTATCACGGCGGCGGCTGGGTGATCGGCGACCTCGACACCCACGACGCCTATTGCGCCGAAGCCGCGCGCGCGCTCGACATGCCTGTAATCGCGGTCGATTATCGCTTGGCGCCCGAACACCCCTTCCCCGCCGCGCCCGACGATTGCGAGGCCGCGACGCGCTGGATTGCCGATCATGTCCCCTGCACCGGGCTGGTCCTGTCGGGCGAAAGCGCCGGGGGCAACCTGACGATTGCGACCGCGCTGACCCTTCGTGACAAACCGGCGTCCAAGCCGGTGATCGCGATGTATCCGATCTACCCCGCAGTCACGACGCACGACGATTGGCAAAGCTACCGGGACTTTGGGGAAGGCCATCTGCTGACGACCGGCAGCATGACGTGGTTCGGCAATCATTATGCTGCCGATCCGGCCGACTACCGCGCGTCGCCGCTCGACTTCCCGGCGGCGGGCCTGCCGCCGACGCTGCTCACCACGGCGGGGCTCGACCCGCTGCGCGATCAGGGCCGCGCCTATGCCGCCAAGCTGATCGAGGCCGGCGTGCCGACGACCTATCGCGAAGCGACGGGCACGATCCACGGTTACATCAATCTGGCGCAGGGCATCCCGAGTGCGAAAGATGACATCCGCGGCGCGCTGACGGTCTTGAAAGCGATCGTCGCCGAGGCTAGCGGGACCGCATGATCGATCACAACGCCCTGCCCTACCGCCCCTGCGCCGGTGTCATGCTCGCCAACCGCGACGGCCGGATCTTCGTCGGCCAGCGGCTCGATACGTCGAGCGAGGCGTGGCAGATGCCGCAGGGCGGGATCGACCCCGGCGAAGATGCCGAAATGGCAGCGATCCGCGAGTTGGGTGAGGAAACCGGCGTCCATGGCGGGCTGGTCGAGATCATCGCGCGCAGCCGCCAGGAATATTTCTACGACCTGCCCGACGATCTGATCGGCAAGATGTGGGGCGGCAAATATCGCGGCCAGCGCCAGCACTGGTTCCTGATGCGCTTCATGGGCGAGGACAGCGACGTCAACATCGCCACCAGGCATCAGGAATTCCGCGCCTGGAAATGGGCCGATCTGACCGAGATCGAAAAGCTGATCGTGCCGTTCAAGCGCGTGCTCTACCGCGGGCTGGTCGAGGAATTCGGCCCGCTCGTCTGATCGCGCAAGCCCAGCGCGATACGAAAGACATCGGCGAACATTTCGGGGGTGAGCCGCCCGGTGTTCGTGTTGTAGCGTGAACAATGATAGCTATCGACCAGACGCCGCCCGTCGGTCAGCGCATGGACCGCGCCGTGCCTAAAAGCGCACGCCGCGAGCCGCACACCCGCCGCGCGCAACACCGCGTCATGCGCGATACGACCCAGCGCGATGATCACGCGGGCGCTGGGCAAAGCGGCCAGCTGCGTTTCGAAAAAGGGCCGGCAATTGGCGATCTCCACCGGCATCGGCTTGTTCTGCGGCGGCAGGCATTTGACGCTGTTGACGATCATCGCGCCATCCAGCGTCAGCCCGTCATCGACGCGCGCATCATAGCGGCCTTTGCTCAGCCCGAATTCGGCGAGCGTCGCGAACAGCAGATCGCCCGCATAATCGCCGGTGAACGGCCGCCCCGTCCGGTTGGCGCCATGCTTGCCGGGCGCAAGGCCCGCAAGGACCAGCCATGCGCCAGGATCGCCGAATGCGGGAACCGGCGCATTCCACCAGCCCGGATGCTCGGCCTGACATTGATGCCGGAACGCAACCAACCGCGGGCATCGAGCACAGTCCCGCGGCGGCTCGGTACCGGGCAATGGACTGTCAATTTCCATATTTCTGCGATAGGCGCGGGGCCATGAGCAACGCAATACCGCTTCCTCTCTATGCCATCGGCCTGGGGTCGAACCGCCGCCATCCGCGCTTCGGCGATCCGCGCGCGGTGCTGATGGCCGCGCTCGCGGCGCTGGAAAGCGACGATATCGAAGCGGTCGACGCCAGCCCGATCATCGCCAGCGCCCCGCTCGGCCCCTCGCGCCGCCGCTACGCCAATGCCGTGGCGCTGGTGGCATCGACGTTGGCCCCGCCCGAAATGCTGGCGCGCTTGCAGGCGATCGAGGCCGCGTTCGGGCGCCGCACCGGCCAGCGCTGGAGCGCGCGCACCCTCGACCTCGACATCCTGCTGTGGTCGGGCGGCGCCTGGTCCGACGCAGCGCTGAGCATTCCGCATCCGGCGATGGCGCAGCGCGATTTCGTGCTGGGTCCGCTGCGCGCGATCGCCCCCGATTGGCGCCATCCGTTGACCGCGCACAGCGTTCGGCAACTGGCCGCACGTCTGGTGCGGGCAAAGCCGGTTGACCGCGCCGCCACACCGCACTAGGGCGACGGCTCATTTTGCGCGCCGCAACACGCAGCGCCGGGATGGGCCCTTAGCTCAGTCGGTAGAGCAACTGACTTTTAATCAGTAGGTCGCTGGTTCGAACCCAGCAGGGCTCACCATTTTCTGGTCAGGCGCCGTCGTTCAGCCTCATCTGGCAACCTTATCGGGCAAACCAGATGACGTGGCGCGCGCCCTTGCCATTTGACCGCGCCCGCACGCTGACCTGTTCGACCGCGAAGCCCGCCGCGGTCAGGCGGCGCGTAAAGCTGGCGTCGGGGGCCGCCGACCAGATCGCCAGCACACCGCCCGGTTTGAGCGCCGCTTTCGCTTTGGCCAGACCGGCCGGCGCGTAAATTCGATCATTGTCCGGTCGGGTCAAACCATCGGGGCCATTATCGACATCGAGCAGGATCGCATCGAAAGCCGCTGCTGGGGCCGCAATCGTTGCGGCGACGTCGGCGATGACAATCTCGACGCGGGGATCGTCGAGGCAGCCCGCCGCAAGTGTCGCCATCGGGCCGCGCGCCCAGTCGATGATGTCAGGGACCAGTTCGGCGACTATGACGCGCGCCTGCGGCCCCAAAACGGCCAGCGCCGCGCGCAGGGTGAATCCCATGCCATAGCCGCCGATCAGCATCTTCGCGGAGCCCGGATCGCGGAGCCGAGCGCAGCTCATCGTCGCGAGCGCCTCTTCGGAACCACTCATCCGGCTGTTCATCAACTCGTTACCGCCAAGCGCGATGATATATTCATCGCCGCGCTGAAACAGGCGAAGCTCGTCGCCGCCGGGGACCGGCGCGCTATCGATCAGCTGCCGCGTTTTCAAGGCCTGCCGCCCGTCATGATCCGTTTCCTTGTCGCATTCGAATTCGCCTTAGCGGTTCACGGGCCTTTGCCAAACAGGCGGCGCACGGCCGATGCTTTGCGGGCAATATCTTGGTAGGAGGTCGCGGATAGAATAAGGCGGGCCGCGAACGACGCCAAGTTCGACATGGAGGCAGAATATCCGATGAAAATCCTATTGACCGGCGGTGCCGGCTATATCGGCAGCCATGTCGCGGCGGCGCTGGTGTCGGTGGGCCACGCGGCCGTGTGTTTCGACAATCTGGCCAATAGCAATGCCGACGTGATCGATCGGCTCGAGGCGATCACCGGTGTCCCCATCCCGCTGGTCGTCGGCGACATTCGCGACGGTGACGCGGTGCGCCGGGCGATCGCCGAGCATGGCGTCGAGGCGGTGATTCATTTCGCGGGGCTGAAGGCGGTCGGCGAATCGGTCGCCGAGCCGATCAAATATTATGACAATAATGTCCGCGGCACGCTGTCGCTGGTGCAGGCGATGACCGATTGCGACGTCAAGACGCTCGTCTTTTCCTCCAGCGCGACGGTGTATGGCGAGCCGCGCTATTTGCCGCTCGACGAAAATCATCCGACCTCGGCGACCAATCCCTATGGCCGCACCAAGCTGATGGTCGAGGAAATGCTGTCCGACATCGCCGCCGCCGATCCCGCCTGGCGCATCGCCACGCTGCGCTATTTCAACCCGGTCGGCGCGCATGACAGCGGCCTGATCGGCGAGAATCCGAACGGCATCCCCAACAATCTGATGCCGTTTATCAGCCGCGTCGCGGCGGGACGGCTCAGCGAATTGTCGGTGTTCGGCAACGACTATGACACCCCCGACGGCACCGGGGTGCGCGACTATATCCATGTCCTCGACCTTGCCGACGGCCATGTCGCCGCGCTGGACGCAATCGCCAGGATTGCACCGGCGCTGTCGACCTGGAACCTCGGCACCGGCCAGGGCTATTCGGTGCTTGATATGGTCGAGGCATTCGAGCGGGTGAACGATGTCCGCATCCCTTATCGCATTGCGCAGCGCCGCGATGGCGATGTTGCGAGCTGTTTCGCCAGCCCCGAACGCGCTGCGCGCGAACTGGGCTGGACCGCACACCGCGACCTCGACGCCATGTGCGCGTCGAGCTGGAGTTTTGAGCGCACGCTGGCGATGCGCAATTCGGGCTAGGGCCGATCGACATTCAGGAGATGGCGGAACGAAAATGGTGGTTTTTCGTGACCCGGAGCGCAGCATGCTCAATGCACGTGAGCACCGGAAGCACGGAAAGCCGCCATTTGCAGCCCGCCAGAACTGAATGTCGATTGGCCCTAGCCGAACCACCCCGCGGTCTGCGCCAACACCCATAGGCCGATGACGAGGAACATCGCGGCCGCGACAAGGCGCACTTTAGCCAGATCGACGCGCTTCAGCAATTCATGTCCCAGGAAGATCGCGGGCACATTGGCGATCATCATGCCCAGCGTGGTTCCCGCGGTCACCGCGATGACATCATGATATTGCGCGCCCAGCGCGATCGTCGCGATCTGGGTCTTGTCGCCCATTTCGACAAGGAAAAAGGCGACAAGCGTCGTCAGGAAGGCCCCGAAGCGCGGCCGCGGCGCCGCATCGTCCTCGAACTTGTCAGGGATCAATGTCCACGCCGCCATCGCGATGAACGAAAGGCCCACGGCATAGCGGAAAATCGGGCTGTCGAGAAACGCCGCTGCCTGCGCGCCGAGCAGCGCCGCGAGCGCGTGATTGGCCAGCGTCGCAACCAGGATGCCCAGGATAATCGGCATTGGGCGGTTGAACCGCGTCGCGAGCAATATCGCCAGCAATTGCGTCTTGTCGCCGATTTCGGCGAGCGCGACGACAGCGGTCGAGGTCAGCATGGCTTCCATGAAAAAACTCCGGGGCCGGGCGGCGTTGCGATTCCAACGGACATCGACACCCGCCGCCCGGCCCGGACGAAGGATGCGATGCCATTGGTCTCACCCAAGCGGTTCCCCGCTTCCACCGCACCACGACCTCTCGGCCGAGTATGTTGACACGGTGGCCCGTCCAATCGGACGGCTGGCTACTCCCCAGATGACGGGGGCGGGTTAGTCGGGTTGACGGTTTCTGGCAAGGGTTCGGGCGACACGCGCGGAATTTTTCCGCCCGGCTCGACCACTTGCGCCGGCGCTTTGGCGGGATCGCCGGCGGCTTGCGCGGCCGCTTCGGATTCGGCGATATCGGCATCCATCGCCTTGGCGCGCGCCTCGATTTCCTCGGCCGCCTTGTCGTAACGCGCCTCGAAATCGGGCTCGTCCTTGCACCCGGCGAACAACAGCAACGGCAGCAGGGCTATCGCGCCGCGCATCAATAATCCTTGCGGTACCGGATGCTGAGGTTCGATTGCCCCGACCCGCCCGCCTGGCTGAGCAACGACAATGCCGGGGTCAGGCTGATCTCAAGCTGGGTCGCGGTGTAACCGCGCGCGTCGGTGATGACCTCCAGATAGATGTCCTTGGTGATATATTGCCCGGCGGCGAGCGCAGTGCCGCGCCCGACGGTATCGTCGGGGCCAAGCACGCGCAGCCGGTCGATCCCGGTTGCCGACTGGAGCGCGCCGAGCGGGCTCAATCCGCCGCCCCCGCTGCTCAGCGTGTTGAGCGACGAGGCGAGCTGCACCGCCTGCAGCGGCGACAGCGTCGTGATCGAATCGCCGAACAGGATGCGCGAGACGATCTCGTCCTGCGGCAGGCCGGGGACGCTGGAAAAAGCGATCTGCGGATTGCTGGCGCGGCCCGACACACTGACGTTCACCGTCACGGTTTCAATCGTGTCGCTGGCGAGCAGGCGAATCGCGGGATCGAACGCGTCGCCGGTCGGGAAGGTGACCCGGCCTTCCTGCAGTTCGAACGACCGCCCCGCAAAGCCCAGCGTTCCGCGGACCAGTTCAATCTCGCCGGTGACGCGCGGTGCTTCGGTCGTCCCGCGCAAGACGATGTCGGCCTTCCATTCGGATTCGAGACCCATGCCGGTGACATAGATTTCGTCGGGCGCCTTCAGCGCAATGTCGAGGCGAATGAGGTCGAACAAACTGCCGCCGACCGCCGCCAGCCCGTCGCCGCTGATCCGCTGGCGGCCCGCCGCGGGTTTGCGCCTTATTCCCGTGAGCACCGGCACCTGCGCCGCGCCTTCGCGGACGATGCGGTAGCGCGTTTCGGGCAGGCGGAGGCTGCCCGACAGCAATGCCGTCTGGCCCGCAACCTTTTCCAGCACCAGATTGCCGGTCGCGCGGGCCGCGATATTTTCACTGCGCGCCAGCCGCGCATTGTCGAGCGTCATCGCGATGTTCATCGGATAACCATCGGCCTGCGCCAGGCTGATATCGCCCTTCGCTTCGACCTTGCCGTCGCCCGCGGTCGCGGTGAGCTGATCGATCTCCAGCCGATTGCCGGTGAAGCGACCATTCACGACCATGTTGGTCAGCCGCGTGCCATAGGTCTGGTTTTCATAGACCATGTCCTTGCCGCGCAGGACGCCCGCGAGGCAGGGATCGGCGACGCTACAGCTGAAATCGGCGGCAACCGCGATCGGCCCCTGGATGCTTTGATCGGCGGGACCAAAGAAGGAATAGAGCGTATCGGCGGGGCCGTTGTAACGGATGCCGCCGCCCAGCGGCGCGGCGCGAAGCCGGGTCATCCAGTCGCCCGCGCCCGGGCCAAGCGGGCGCAGCGACGCCTGGATGCGCCCGATCACGCTGCCGCGTTTGCGCATCACCGCGCGCGCTTCGCCGCCATCGCTCAGCAGCTTGCCGGCGAAATTGACATCGACCGGCTGGCTGACCGACGCGGCGGTGGTGCGGGTAAAGCCGGTGATCGACAAGCGCGCGTCGGCGCGCGGGAAACTGTCTGAATTGGCCTGCTCGAAATCGAGGCTGCCCGTCGCGCGGCCGCCCAGCCCCATGTCGGGATAGACCGCGTTGAGGATCGCCATGTTGACGCGCTCGAGCCGGCTCTGGACCATGATGCCGTCGCCGAAGCGCCCGGCGACGCGCGCGCTGCTGCCGCGACCCAGATTGACCGTCGTCGGCAACAACTCATACCCGTCGGCGCCCGGAATGATCCGCGCCGGCGACGTGGTGCGGAAATTGATGCCGGTCGCGCGGCCCTGCACCGACGCGCGCCACAATTCGGGGGTCAGATCGGCATTGGCGGCGATGCGGAGCGGCACTCCGCTGGTCCCTTCGACCAGCGCCTGCGCCTTGCCGCGCCCATCGCGATAGTCGATCTTCACCCGCCCGACCGCGATATCATATTCGCGGATACGCGTCTGGGCGATCTGGATGTCGGCGACGACATGCGGGGTGTCATAGAGGGTGACGTCGGCGTCGACGATCGCCGATCCGACGGCAAGTTTGGCCGCTCCGGGCAGCACGACATCATTGGCGCGCACGTTGATCGCCGCGGCCTGATACTGGCCCGCCGCGCTCAATCGGACGAGCCCGCCCAGCCCCTGCCCCGATGCGTTCAGCTGGCCAACGAACGGCCCCGCGCTGCTTTGCACCAGCCGCCCGTTAAACCCGATCCCCGACAGGTCGCCGCGCTCGACGTCGATCGTGAGCGGCCCAGCCGCCGTCAACAGCACGACGTCGGCCGCCAGCGGCCCATAGTCGGTGTCGCCGGTCGCCGCGAGGCGATAGCCATTCGGCGCCCCGTTGATCTCTGCCACCACATTGGCAAGACCGATGCCCAGGCCGGGGCGTTCGGCGGTCAGCGTCGCGCGCGGGTCGCTGATCGTCCCGGCCAGCTGGACGCCGAGCGGGCCATAGTCGGTCGAATTGGCGCGCGCGGTCAACCGGACCTGCCCGTTCGGCGCATAGCTCCCCTGCCCGCTGACGATCCGCACCGATGGCGAGGTCATCCGCAGGTTCGCGAAACGGACGATGCCGTCGGTGCCATAACGCACATTGCTGGTCGCCACCGCATTGCCACCGAGCAGATCGCGCACGCCCGAGTTGAACAATTGCGTCGAGCGCGCCCGAACGCGCCCGGCAATGGCAAAGCCGCCGCCCGGCGCAGTTTCCAGATCGGCATCAGTATCGATGTCGAAAATGCCGACGCTTTCGATGCGATAATCGTTGATCCGTCCGTCGATCGCCCCCGTGTAAAAACCGCGGTTCAAATCGGCAATGACGATCGCCTTGGCATCGATACGCGGCGAACGCAGGCGCAGATTGTCGCTGAGAATACGGCCGTCGCTATAGGCCAGATCGCCGTCGAGACGGACCGACACCAAAGTGCCGCCCGCGACCGTGTCGAGCCCGCGGATCCGCGCCGCGCGGCCCGCAACCGGGATCAGAATCTGATCGGCATCGACGCGCGCCTTGCCCGCCAGGTTCAGCGTCTCGACGATGATGTCGTTGACCGCCAGCGACGTCGCATTCGCCTGATAGTCGACCGTCGGCAAGTCGAACGCGCCGTCGAGCCGCGCGGTCGCGCGCACGCCATTGGCGCGCACCGACGGCGCGATCGCACTCGGGCGGAGCAGCACGAACGCCAACTGCAGCGCCTCGTAGCGGCTGGCGCCCAGATCGACCCCGCCGCTCACCCCGAGGCGGAAAGCGTCGGATGACAGACGGCCATCGAGATCGGCCTTCCGCGCATCGAGCCGCGCCGTGAGATCGATAGCGGTTTGCGGACCCAACAGCGCGGCGACCGGTCCGGTAAACAGCCGCGACGCCTGCGTCATGCCCTTGACCGCGAAATTGCCGTCGCGGCCACTAAGCCCAAGCCGGGCCAGCGGTGCCGCACCGAGATTGGCGACAAGGGTGCCGTTCCATGCCTTCCAGTCGCCGCGCCCCGTCAGCTTGGCCGTCAGCGGTTCGGAAAAGCCGCCCATCGCCGCCAACACGCCGCCCTGCGGCGCCGTAACGTCCAATGTCATCGCCAGCCGGTTCGCCTCGGGAACGGCGTCGAGCAGCAACGCCAGCGTATCGCCTTTCGCATTGGCCCCGACCGTCTCGGCATTGGCGGTGATCTGGGCGCGGCGATCGGCGATTGCGACCTTGCCCGTCAGCCGCGCTTCCTGTCGCTCACCAGCGACCGCCGGTTCAAAAATCAGGCGATCGACACGCAGCGCACCAACATCGATATCAAGATCAGGCAGCAGCGGCTCGCCCGTGTCGGGCACGACCTTGAACGCGGGTATCTTGCGCATCGTCATCGTCGCGGCGGTCGCCGAGCGAACGTCGACATGGTTCGCGAAATAGCGGATCGGCCGCCAGTCGACCCGGACCTCGGGCGACGCCAGGAACACCCCCTTCGGATCGGACAGCGTGAAGTTGCGGATCACCATCTGGCCATAAAGCGATCCGTCGAGCCGACCGATGCCGATCTTCATCCCGTTTTCGAACTCATATTTTTCGATCTGGGTGACCACGAAGCGGCGTCCGGCATCGCTGTTCAGCCCGACGAGGAGCAGCGCGAACAGCAGGATCAGCCCAAGCAGCGCCAGGCCAAGCCAGCGCAGGATCGTCATCGGCCAGTTACGCCGCGCTGCGGCCGGCGCCGCTTCGGCGGCCACAGGCGCCGCACCGGCCATCAGAAGGCCTGGCCAATCGATACATAGACGCTGACCAGCGCCTCACCGGGCTTGCGGCCGATTGGGGTAGCAACGTCGAGCCGCATCGGGCCGAAGTTCGTGTAATAACGCGCCCCGATCCCGGCGCCAAAGCGCAGGTCGGAGAAGGTCGGCGCCGATCCGCGATAGACTTGCCCCGCATCGACAAAGCCGACGACACCGAAATTGCCGAAGCGATAGCGCCCCTCGACCGCCGCTTCGTTGACGCTGCGCCCGCCAATCGGATCGTTGTTTGGGTCTTTTGGCCCCAGTCCCTGATAGCCGAAGCCGCGCACCGAACCGCCGCCGCCGGCATAGAAGCGCCGCGACGGCGCCAAGCGTTCGCGTGCCGCGCCCAGGATCGATCCAAAGCGGATGCGGCCCGCAAGCACGATGCTGTCGGTCACCGGATAATAGCCGCTGATGTCGATCCGGGTGCGCGCATAGGGCGAGAAGCGCCCCGCCAGCGACCCTTCGGGCTGGATCAGCGACGTGATACGGAACCCTTTGGTCGGGTCGAGCAGGCTGTCGGTGCGATCCATCCCGACCTGGCCGGTCAGTCCGAAAATCGTATAAAAATCGCGGTTTCGCTCGGCGCGGGCGAAATCATAATCATCCTCGCTCGTCGCGATCAATTCCGCCCCAAGGGCGTAAGTGAACTTCTTTTGCCAGATGGGCGTCGAATCGAAGCTGATGCGCGCCGCCACCCGCCCGGTGATCGCGTTGAACGCGTTGGTATCGCTGCGTCTCGCTTCGGCGACAAGCTCGAACGTTCGGTCGCGCCGCCCGGCGTTCGACCGGCGCAGCGTCGCGCCAATCCCCTGCTCCTGCGTTCCCAGCACCCCGCGAAAGATCAGCGCGCCTTCGGGGGGCAGCAGGTTGCGGTGCGTCCAGCTGCCCTCCAGCCGGATGCCCTCGCCGGTGCCATAGCCCGCGCTTGCCGCCAGCGTCCGCGGCGGCCCCGCTTGCTGGGTCACCAGCATCGTCACATATTCGGTATCGTCGCCCGCACTTTCGCCGGTTGGCTGGGGCTCGGCGGCGACGGTCGCGAATAATCCGGTGGCGATCAGCGCCTGGCGCAGGTCATCGACCTTTCGGCTATCGTAAAGCTCGCCGCGCTTGAACCGGGCCAGCACCTCGACATGCTCGGCATCGAACACCAGGTCGCCGGTCGTTTCGATCCCGCCGAACCGCGATCTTTTGCCGATGTCGACAGGCAGCGTGTAAACGCCGTCGCCGGTCGCGCCGTCGAGCAATATGTCGCGCTGACCGACCTGAGCGAAGGGATAGCCTTCCTCGGGCAATTTGAGCGCGATGGCAGCTTCGGCGCCCTGGACGCGCTGCGCGACGATCGGCTCACCAACACTGAGCGGAAAATTATCGGCGATCAACGTCGGCGGCACCGTCGGCGCCGCGTTGATGACGATATCGGCCAATGTGTAGCGCGTGCCGGGCTTTGTATCGATGACCGCGGTGATCGGACGGCGCGGTCGCGGTTGCCCTTCCTGGCCTTCGTCGCGCTCACCGCGGTCGATGCGCGTGTCGATCACCGCGTCATAATAGCCTTCGGACGCCAGGATGCGCTGCATCAACTCGCCATCGGCGGTCAGGCGGGCGCGCACCATCGCTACATTGTCGGCCTTGCCATCGCCGTCGTACAGCGCCGACAGATCACCGAACAGGTCGGCAAGATCCACATCGGTGCTGTCATCGGCGGGAACCAGGCCATTGACCTGAACAGTATAACCGACGCTGACATTCTCCCGGTCTGCCTCGGCTTCGGCAAATTCGACCGGCTCGACGTCAAAATTTTCAAGCGGCGGCAAAGGCGCAGCAAGTTCGCGGTCGGCGATGGGCGCATCGCCGATGACCTCGACCGCGTCGCCATCCGCCAACGCAGGGACCGGCACCCCGTCCACCGCCGGCGCTTGCGCCTCGGTGGTTGCGTCACCCGTTTTTACAGCTTCGGCCGCCTGACGCTTTTCAAAGTCGGCGATCGATTCCAAGGGCCGATCGAGTTCGGCATCATCGTCGGCGCTGATCGGCGGGATCGCTTTTTCGAACTCCTCGTCGCCGATGATCGGTGCGACCTCTGGCAAGACCACATCCGGCGGCGGCAGCGACGGTACCGCGATCGGCGCAGTCGACGCGGCGTCGACTG
>CAZCUW010000011.1:0-69772 GCA_964502035.1 uncultured Sphingopyxis sp.
CTGAAACGCCTGCGCCGGGCGGACATAGAGTTCCTCCGACGGCTTGGTCCCGGCGGCGCGCGCGGCGTCGATCCCGGCCTTGGCGATCGCCCAACCCTGATCGATCTGGCCACCGTTCAAATAGCTGTCCATCAGCATCGGTGCGAGCGCGGCTTCGGTCGAACCCGCGGCTTTCGCGGCCTCCAGACGCTGGATCGCCTTGGCGTAATTTTTCGCGCCATAGGCAAAATTGCCCGAATAGAAATTATAGACGCCGACATTCTCGGCCGGGGTCAGGCCCGACTCGATCATGACGTCCAGCCCCTGCCCCTGCAGCGCCTGATCCTTGCTGATGATGCCAAGCTGGAGCTGATAAAAGCCGATCAGATATTTGTCATCGGGGGTCGTCGCGCTCGCTTGTCCCTCGGTCACCGCTGCCTGCAACATCGCGGCGTCCTTGGCCGTGGTGGCGTCGGTCATCTTCTTGAGCGCGGGCGCGAACCCCTTGCTCGCGGTCAACCCCTTACCCTTGGCGGCCTCATCCTTTTTCGGCTTTTCCTTTTTCTGGGCGGCAGCGGGCGCGGCGGTCGTCATCAGCGCGCAGCCCAGCACGGCGGCGATGGCCGTCGCAGGCATCGAGCGGAAACGGGTCAACATCGAAATCTCTCCTCAGAATCGGCCGGCTCGCCCAACGAAAACAGGCAATGCAAACAGGGTTCCGGCGCGCGTTCATAACGCGGCTAAACCCGTCGCGTTGCCAAGGCAAGACGGCCCGTATCGATATTTCTTTGGAATGGAACGGCTGAACCGAAATTGAACCCCGGCCGCGTCAGCCCTG
Source organism: uncultured Sphingopyxis sp. (assembly GCA_964502035.1). Lineage (GTDB taxonomy): Bacteria > Pseudomonadota > Alphaproteobacteria > Sphingomonadales > Sphingomonadaceae > Sphingopyxis. Next base: position 818 of record CAZCUW010000011.1, read on the forward strand.
GCCGGGTCAGGCGATGTCGTCGATCGCCTGGTTGATCTGGCGCAGCACGAGCGGATCGCCGGGTGCCCCCGCCATCGCCTGCTCGGCCAACTCGATCAGCGGAATGATCCCGAAGGTCGCGGCAAGCCCCTTCAAGCGCAGCGCCGCCACTTCCCAATTGGCGTCGCAGCGGGCGCGGCGCATCAGGTCTGCCAAGTCGCGGGCGCTGCCGGTAAAGGCGCCGCGCAGGTCCATCGCGATCGCCGGATCGTCGCCGATCGCGGCGCTGAGGTAACGGTCGAGAGGGCCACTATCAAAGGACATTCCACAGGGTTGGCAGCTTGTGGTTAAGTTTCCGTTTCAAGACGGTCATTTGATGCTAAGATGGCCGGATGACGGGGGACAAGAAGATCGTCGGATTGTGGCGGGATTCCGCGACAATTCAGGATGCGGACACCGCCGCGCCGGCAGAAGCCGCGCCGCCCGAGACCGCGCGCACGCCCGAAACGGCGGCGCCTGCCGAACGCGACTGGCTCGACATGTCGTCGCTGACCGACGCCCCGGACTCCGATGGAATTGCCGATGATTCGGTCACGCCGTCGGCATGGCGCGACCGTGTCGCCCCGGCCCTGCTGATCCTGCTGGGGATCGGCTGGACGGCATTCGCGATTGCCGTTGCCACCAATGGCTTGACGCGCGGGCCAGCGCTGAACGATTGGCCGGCGCTGATCGCGACGATCGCCATGCCGCTGACCCTGCTTGCGGTTCTGTGGATGGCGCTGCTGCGCTCGAGTCGATCGGAACAGGCGCGTTTTGCCCGCGTTGCGAGCGCGCTGCGCGATGAAAATGCCGCACTGAATCAGTCGATGCACTCGCTCGGGCTGCATCTGGCCGATGCGCAAAAACAGCTCGGTGAGCAGGCGAAAATCGTCCAGCAATTGGGGCTCGATACCGTGGCGCGGCTGGGTGAAAGCAGCGACAAGCTCGCCAGCAATGCGTCGGTGATCGCCAATGCGCATGACCAGCTCGCACGATCGGGCGATGTCGCGTTACAGCGGATGGACGGCTTGCTCGCCGGACTGCCCCGGATCGACGATGTTGCACAGCGGCTCGCGGTCAATTTCCGCGAGGCTGGGCTTGTCGCGCATCAGCAGGGCGCCAGCCTGGAGGCCAAGCTGGCGGCGCTCGGCGAGGAAGCGGCCAAAGCGGCGCAGACCGGCGAGGCATCGACCGCGACCATGCTGGAAGCGATCGTGGCGTTGCAGGAACAGGTGAAGGAAGCCGAATCGGGGCTGCTTGCGGCCTCGACCCAGGTCAGCGACGCCCATGACGCCGCACTCGCGCGGATGGTCAGCGTCGGCGCCGCGGCGCGCGACGACATGACATTGACCGTGACCGCGGTGACCGGCCAGATGGACGAAAGCTGGCGTCTGTTCCGCGACGGCGTCGACAGTGCTGCGGCGCAGATGGATGGCAAACTTGCCGCCGCGCGTGACGCTGGCGAGGCAATGGGCGCGCAGCTGGCGGCCCACGCCGACGCCAGCGATGCGCTGGCGAGCCGGATCACCGCGCATGTTGCGGATGTTGCGCAGCAGCTTGAGGTGCTCGACGTCAGCGTCAGCGCCAGCAGCGGCGTGATTGGCCGCGCGATCGATGACACCAAGGCGCAGCTCGGCGCGTTCTTGCAGGAAGTGCAGAGCGGCAACGCATCGGCGCACCAGCTGATCAGCCACGCCGAATCGCTACTCCTCGCGCTCGACGCGGTGACGCGCGAACTCGACGAAACGCTGCCGCACGCGCTCGACCGCATGACATCGCACGGCAAGACGACGCAGATTGCGCTGTCGCAGCTGCGCCCGATGCTGGAGGCGTCCGAACTGGTCGCCCAATCGACGATGTCGCACGTCAACGCGGTACAGGCGACGCTCAAGGCGAACGAAGACCAGATGGCGGGACACGCGACCAGCCAGCAGCAATTGGCCGATCGCATCAATGGATCGCTGGCCGATGCCGAAGCCGCGCTGGCCAAGCTGCGCGACGGCGCCGACGAATTTGCCGAACAGGGCGGCGCGCGGATGATCGCGACGCTGGGCGAAGTGCGCGCCACCGCCGATTCGGCGGCCGAGGAAGCGCGTCAGACGCTCGAAAAACTGGTGTCGGGCGCGCGCGAGGCGATGCAGGCGACGGCGACCGAGGCGATCGATGCCGCGTTCAAGAACGAAATCATGGCCCAGCTGACCGCGATCGAAGAGGCATCGGCGCGCGCGGTGGCTGCCGCAAATGGTGCCGCCGACCGCCTGATGCGTCAGTTGATCACGATCATGGACACCAGCGCCAGCGTCGAGCAGCGCGTCGCCGAAGCCGAACAGGCCATCGCTGCGTCGGGCCGCGACTCGCTTGCGAAACAGGTCGGGCTGCTCACCGAAGCACTTAAATCGACCGCCATCGACGTCACCAAGATTTTGTCGAGCGAAGTCAGCGACACCGCTTGGGATGCCTATCTGAAGGGCGATCGCGGCGTGTTCGCGCGTCGTGCGGTCAAGCTGATCGAGAGCGGCGAGGCCAAGGAAATCCTGCGCCTCTACCAGAATGACGATGGCTTCCATGCGTCGGTGAACCAGTTCATCCACGATTTCGAGGCGATGCTGCGCCTGCTGATCGGCGCCCGCGACGGGTCGGCGATCAGCGTGACCTTGCTATCGTCGGATATCGGCAAGCTGTATGTGGCGCTGGCGCAGGCGATCGACCGGTTGCGCAACTAGGCGGTGTTGGAATTGATAGATCCGCGTGGCGGATTTCGACCAAAACTTGCCGTCGCCCCCGCGCAGGCGGGGGCCGCTGGCGGTCTACGCAGCAACGCAGGAAAAGGCCGCTTGCGGCCCCCGCCTGCGCGGGGGCGACGATAGGGGTGAATGTCCGCTCCCCACCCCAAAGCGGCCATCCGCCGCTAAAAAGAGCGCTGTCCTACATTATTCCGCTGTGCCAGCCTTCATCTCAGCTCTTTCAATTTGAAGGCAAAAGCGGTCGCCGCCCGGATTTCGGATGCGGCCAAAAAGCCAGGCACCATTTGTCCGCCGAGCGCGACAAATCCGGCGCTGCAAGAGGCTGAACTTTCCTGAACTTTGGCATAGTTACGCGCCAGCGAGTCAGGCCCGCCCGCTCAGCACGTCGGGATCGACCCAGCCGTTCACATAAGCGACGTAATAAATCACGAACCCGATGGTCGCGACGATCGTCATCTGCAACAGAATGCGCGCCGGGCGAAACACCGCGGGCGCGCCGCGATCCTGCCCCCTGACCAGCGGCGCATCATCGTCGCTCGCCTTTCGACCATGGAACGGCAGCACGAAAAACGCGCTGAGCGCCAGGAACAGCGAAAAGATGGCGAGCGCCGAAGTCCATTTCATTGTCGTCGGTCCGTTCAGAGCTGCACGAGCATGACATCGACGACGGGCTTTTTGCCGGTCCAGTCGGTCGCGACGCGGCGCACGCTCAACCGGATCGCCTCGCGCATCTTTTCCTGTTCCTTGGCGGGCACCAGCGCGGCTTTCTCGGCCGCTTCGCGCATCTCGTCGACAAACGCCTCGCGCTCATCCTCGACCGGGACGCCGCGATAGCTCACCGCCACCTCGGTAAAGCGTTTGCCGGTAAAGATGACCGCGACGGTGATATGACCGTGCAGCGCCAGCTTGCGGCGTTCGTTGATTGTCTCGCCATCGGCAGGCAGGATCACATCGCCGTCGAGGATCAGACGTCCGGCGCGGACGCGCTCGAGGATTTTGGCCGGACCGGGAGCGAGGCGAACCAGGTCGCCATTTTCCTGGATCAGCGCGTCGGGGACGCCCGTTTCCAGCGCAAAGCGCGCCTGTTCGTGCATATGCCGGATCTCGCCATGCACCGGCACCACCAGCTTTGGCCGCAACCAGCCATAGAGCGCCGCCAGTTCGGGCTGGCCCGGGTGGCCGCTGACGTGGATATGCGCCTGTTTTTCGGTGACGGTCAGGATGTCCTTGGCCGCCAGCTGGTTCATGATCCGCCCGATCGCGACTTCGTTGCCCGGGATCTGCTTCGACGAAAAGACGACGGTGTCGCCCGCCTGCAGCTTGATCTGGTGCATGTCGGCGGCCATGCGCGCCAGCGCCGCGCGCGGTTCGCCCTGCCCGCCGGTGGCGATCACCATCACCTTGTCGCGCGGCAGCCGCATCGCCTCGTCGAAATCGACCGTCGGGGGAAAATCCTTGAGGTAACCGACCGAACGCGCGACGCCCAAGATGCGATCAAGCGAGCGCCCGGCGACGCACAGGGTGCGCCCGGTTGCCGTTGCGACCCGGCCCAGCGTTTTGAGCCGCGCAGCGTTCGAGGCGAAGGTGGTGACGATCACGCGGCCCTTTGCGGCGCCGACCGCACCAAGCAGGCCATCATACAGATCGCCCTCGCTGCCCGACGCCTCGGGATTGAACGCATTGGTCGAATCGCCGATCAGGAAATCGACGCCCTCATCGCCGATCGCGGTCAGCGCCGAGGCGCTCGACGGGGTGCCGAGCACCGGATCGGCGTCGAGTTTCCAGTCACCGGTGTGGAACACCCGGCCATAAGGCGTGTCGATCACCGCCGCGCTCATCTCGAGGATCGAGTGCGCGAGCGGCATCAGGCGGATACCGAAAGGACCGAGCTGGAAATGCGCGTCGATGTCGACGGTCTTGATCTTGACGTCTTTCTCCAGCCCTTCTTCCGCCAGCTTGTTGGCGATCAGCCCGGCGGTGAAGCGGTTGGCATAAAGCGGCACGCCCAGGTCGGCGGCGAGGTAGGGCAAGGCGCCGATATGATCCTCATGCCCGTGGGTCAGGATGATGCCAAGCAGATCCTTTTTGCGATCCTCGATAAATTCCAGATCGGGCATGATGATGTCGATGCCGGGATAGTCATGGGTGCCGAACGTCACCCCCAGGTCGAGCATGATCCATTTGCCGTCGCAGCCATAAAGATTGGCGTTCATGCCAATCTCGCCCGATCCGCCGAGCGCGAGGAACAACAGCTCTTTGCCAGGAACGGTCATGCCGCGGCGCCCCGCTTGGCATAGAGGTGCATCAGGCCGTTCAGCGTCAGATCGGGTTCGATCCGATCGAACAGGTGCGCCTGTTCCTGAAACAAGGCTGCGAGGCCGCCGGTCGCGATGACGGTAAGGGGTTTGCCGATTTCGGATTTCATACGCCCTATTAGGCCTTCCATCATGGATACATAACCCCAATACACGCCGATCAGCATCTGGCTTTCGGTGGTCCGCCCGATCACGCTGCTCGTTGCCGGGGCCTCGATCGCAATCCGCGGCAGCTTGGCGGCGGCGGCGACCAGCGCCTCCAACGACAAATTGACCCCCGGCGCGATGATGCCGCCCAGATAGGCGCCATCGGGACCGATATGGTCGAGCGTCGTCGCGGTGCCGAAACTGATCACCAGCTTGTCCTTGCCGGGCTCGACCGCCTGCGCCGCAATCGCGTTGACCGCGCGGTCGGCACCGACCGAGCGCGGCTCGTCGACCTTGAGCGCGATGCCCCACGTCACCGGCTCGCGCCCGGCGAGCAGCGCATCGACGCCGAAATATTTGACCGCGAGCAGTTGCAGATTGTGGAGCGCGCGCGGCACGACGGTCGAGATGATCACGGCATCGACCTGCGCGCGGTCATGCCCCTCGATCCGCAGCAACTGATCGAGCCACACCATATATTCGTCGGCGGTACGGCGGTCGTCGGTCGCGATCCGCCAGCGCGCGAGCAGTTCGGTGCCGCGGAACAGCGCGAATTTGGCATTGGTGTTGCCGACATCGATCGCGAGCAGCATCTTATTTCCCCTCCACGGGGCGCCGTAACTCGACGTCTCCCGCATGGATCAACATGGTCTCGCCGCTACCCAGGCGCAAGCGCAGCGCGCCGTCCTCGGCCAGGCCGTCGAATGTCCCGTCGATGGCCTGTTCGGACACATGCAGCGGCGTGCCCAGCGGATGCGCCAGCGGCAGCCAGGCGCGCACGATGCTCGCCACGCCTTCCTGCCGCCACGTCCACAGCGCATCGATCATCGCGATGCCCAGCGCGCCGGCGAAATGATCGCGGTCGAGCGCGACACCTTTGTCCATCAGCGTTGCGGTCGGTCGATCGAGCAAATCAGGCGCGGCGACCAGATTGACCCCGATGCCGACCACCACCGAATTGCCGGTGCGCTCCATCAAGATACCCGCGCATTTCGCGCCGCCCACCAGCAAGTCGTTCGGCCATTTGAGCTGCGCGTCTATGTTCGATGCGAGCGCGGCGACGGTCTTGGCCAGCGCCACCCCGGCGACCAGCGCCAGCGTCGCCGGTGACGGATCGCCAATCGTCAGGTGAACGACGGTCGAGCCCATGAAATTGCCCTGCCCGTCGTTCCAGCCGCGCCCCAGACGGCCGCGCCCCGCGGTCTGGCGGTCGGCGACCAGCCAATGGCCTTCGCCGACCTGCTCACCGCTGGCCAGCCGCGCCAGCAGGTCGGCGTTGGTCGAACCTGTCTGCGCTATCCGCTCGATCGGCGGGATCAGAACAGCACCGCGGCGGCGCTGGCCGAAACCACCGCCAGCACCGGAATGAACAGATAGCCGATGACCGACAGCCACAGCGCGCTGGCCGTGATCACCGCATCCTCGACGATCGCACCGCCGCCAGCAGGGATTTCGGTGTCCGATTTATCGTCGAAATACATCGTCTTGATGATCGCGATATAATAGAATGCGCCGATCACCGACGCCACGATCCCGGCGACCGCCAGCGGCACCAAATTGGCGTTCACCGCGGCCTCGAACACCAGATATTTCGGCCAGAAGCCGAACAAAGGCGGGATGCCCGCCAGACTGAACAGGAATACCGCCATCGCTGCCGCCAAGCCGGGGCGGCGCTGCGACAGGCCCGCGAGCGCCGGGATGCTTTCGATCTGGTTGCCATCGGCGTCGCGCAGTTGCAGCACCACCAGGAAGGCGCCGAGCGTGGTGACGACATAGACGAGCAGATAGGTCAGCACCCCCTCGACCCCCTGCTGCGTTCCCGCCGCAAGGCCGACGAGCATGAAGCCGACATTGTTGATCGATGAATAAGCGAGCAGACGCTTGATATTCTTTTGCCCGATCGCGCCGACCGCGCCGAGGATGATCGAGGCGAGCGCGAGGAAGATGATGATCTGTTGCCACGCGCCGACCGCGGGGCCCATCGCGTCGATGACGACGCGCGTCATCAGCGCCATCGCCGCCACTTTCGGCGCGCTGGCAAAGAAGGTCGTCACCGGGGTCGGCGCGCCTTCATAAACGTCGGGGGTCCACATGTGGAACGGCACCGCGCTGATCTTGAAACCAAGCCCCGCGAGCACGAACACAATGCCGAAAATCAGCCCGATATTCAGCTCGCCGCCCATCACCTTGGCGATCCCGGCAAAATCGGTGGTGCCGGTAAAGCCGTAGAGCAGCGAGATGCCGTAAAGCAGCATGCCCGACGCGAGCGCACCAAGGACGAAATATTTAAGCCCCGCCTCGGTCGAGCGTTCGTCGGTCCGCATGAAGCTGGCGAGGACATAGGCCGCCAGGCTGTTGAGTTCGAGCCCGACATACAGCGTCATCAGATCGCGCGACGACGCCATGATCCCCATGCCGAGCGCGGCAAACAGGATCAGCACCGGATATTCGGCGCGCATGCCGCCGTTGAAAAAACGCGGCGCGATGATGATGCAGATAAAGCTCGCGGCATAGATCAGCAGCTTGGCAAAGCCGCCGAAACTATCGACCGACAATGTGCCGGAAAACACCGTCGTTTCGATACCGAACAACGCGACGACGGATGCCGCGGCCGCGGCCAGCGTCAGCAGCGCGCTGAGCTGGTAAAGACCGACCTGCCGGTCGCCCATGAAGGTGCCGAGCATCAGCGTGATGAGCCCACCGATCGTCAGGATCAGTTCGGGCCAGATGAGCGCGAGATCGGCGGTCATTGGACGCCTCCCGCGTGGCTCGATCCATGGGCAGTTTCACCATGGGCCTTGGCCGCCTTTGGCTTCCCGGCGGCGAGATGGGCGTCGCCCGCGGGCTTGGCCGGCGCCAGCCGCGCGACAACCGTCGTCACATCGCCGCGCATCGGGGCGAGGAAACTTTCGGGATAAACGCCCATCCACAACGCCACGGCGGCCAGCGGCACCATGATCGTCCATTCGCGCGCGTTGAGGTCGGGCATCGCCTTCACATCGTCCTTGGTCAGTTCGCCGAACACGACGCGGCGGTAGAGGTAGAGCATGTATGCGGCGCCGAGGATGATCCCGGTTGTGCACACGAAAGCGACCCAGCTCGACGCTTCGTAAATGCCCGCGAGGCTCAGGAATTCGCCGACGAAACCACTGGTCCCCGGCAGACCGATCGACGCCATCGTGAACAGCATGAAGAACAAGGCATAGGCCGGCATGTTGACCGCGAGCCCGCCGTAGCGGTCGATCTCGCGCGTGTGCAGCCGGTCATAGATGACACCGACGCAGAAGAAGAGTGCGGCCGACACGACCCCATGGCTCAGCATGATGATCAGCGCGCCCTCGATGCCCTGCTGGTTGAACGCAAACAGACCCGCGGTGACGATCGCCATATGCGCGACCGACGAATAGGCGATGAGCTTCTTCATATCGCTCTGCGCCAGCGCGACAAGGCTGGTGTAGACCACCGCGATCATCGACAGGCCGAACACGATCCACATCAGCTGCGCTGACGCGTCGGGGAACATCGGCATCATGAAGCGGATGAAGCCATAGGCGCCGAGCTTGAGCAGCACGCCCGCCAGGATCATCGACCCTGCGGTCGGCGCCTGCACGTGCGCGTCGGGAAGCCAGGTGTGGACCGGCCACATCGGCATCTTGACCGCAAGGCTGGCAAAAAAGGCGAGCCACAGCCACGTCTGCATTTCGACCGGAAAGTCGTAGTTGAGCAGCGTCGGGATGTCGGTCGTCCCCGCTTCGGCGATCATCGCGATCATCGCGACCAGCATCAGCACCGACCCGAGCAGCGTGTAGAGGAAGAACTTATACGCCGCATATTTGCGGTTCGCACCGCCCCAGATGCCGATGATGAAATACATCGGGATCAATCCGGCTTCAAAGAATATGTAGAACAGCAGCAGATCCTGCGCGCAGAACACGCCGATCATGATCGTTTCCATGATCAGGAACATCGCCATGTAGAGCCCGACGCGGCTCTTGATCGCGTCCCAGCTCGCCAGGATGCAGAGCGGCATCAGGAACACGCTGAGCATGATCAGCATCAGCGCCATGCCGTCGATGCCCAGCGCCCAGCTGAACCGCCCGAACAGGTCGGCGCGTTCGGTGAACTGCCACTGCGGCCCGCCGATGTCGAACTGCGCCCACATGATACAGCCAAGGACGAAGGTGACCAGCGTCGCGCCGAGCGCCACCCAGCGTGCCATCTTGTCGCCCACGAACAGGCAGGCGATGGCGGCGACCGCGGGGACCGCCAGCATCAGCGAAAGGATCGGGAAACCGCTCACAGGAACTTCACCATGGCCCAGCTGGCGAGGCCGACAAGCCCGAGCAGCATCACAAACGCATATCCATAAACATAACCCGATTGCAGCCGCACCGCGAGCCGCGTGCCCCCCTGAACGAGCGCCGCCATGCCATCGGGACCGAAGCGGTCGATGGTCTGTTCATCGCCGCGCTTCCAGAAGAAGCGGCCGATCGCGAACGCCGGTTTGACGAAGAGGATGTCGTACAGCTCGTCGAAATACCATTTGTTGAACAGAAACTGGTGGAGCAGCTTGAACTGCGCCACGAACCGCGCCGGCAACGTCGTGTTGCGGATGTAGCTGTTCCACGCCAGGAACAGCCCGATCGCCATCACCGTGAACGGCGTCCATTTCACCCATAATGGCACTTCATGCGCGGCGTGCATCAGATGTTCGTCGAACGCGATGCTGCCGTTCCAGAACGCCAGCCCTTCTTCGGGGTAGATGAACGAATGGTTGAAAGCGATGCCCGCGAACACTGCGCCGACCGACAGCAGGATCAGCGGGATCAGCATCGTGATCGGGCTTTCGTGCGGCTTATAGCCCGCGGTGCCGTCGCCGTGCGCGTCGTGGTGGTGACCATGCGCGTGATCGTCGGCCGAATGCTCGTCCGAGGGGTCCTCATGCTCGCCATGAACAGCGTGCTGGATATGCTCGCTCTGTTCCCAGCGCGCTTTGCCGTGAAAGGTCAGGAAGACAAGCCGCCACGAATAGAAGCTGGTGAGGAAGGCGACGAAAATGCCGACCCAGAAGGCGATCACCCCGCCACCGCCGCTCGCGAAGGCCGCCTCCAGGATACCGTCCTTCGAATAGAAGCCCGCAAAGCCGAAGACGCCATAGATGCCGACGCCGGTGATCGCCAGCGTGCCGAGCATCATCGCCCAATAGGTGATCGGGATCTGTTTCCTTAAGCCGCCATAATAGCGCATGTCCTGTTCATGGTGCATCGAGTGGATGACCGAACCGGCGCCGAGGAACAGCAAAGCCTTGAAGAAGGCGTGCGTGAACAGGTGGAACATCGCGGCGCCATAGGCGCCCGCGCCCGCGGCGAAGAACATATAGCCGAGCTGCGAACAGGTCGAATAAGCGATGACGCGCTTGATGTCCCACTGCGTCGTCGCGACGGTCGCGGCGAAGAAACAGGTCGCGGCGCCAACGAACATCACGACGCCCTGTGCGACGTCCGACGTTTCAAACATCGGCGACAGGCGGCACACCATGAACACGCCCGCGGTGACCATCGTCGCGGCATGGATCAGCGCCGACACCGGGGTCGGGCCTTCCATCGCGTCGGGCAGCCAGGTGTGCAGGCCAAGCTGCGCCGACTTGCCCATCGCGCCGATGAACAACAGCAGGCAGAGGATCGTCATCGTATCGAGACGCATCCCCATGAAGCTGATGGTGCTGCCCGCCATGCCCGGTGCGGCCGCCAGAATCTCGGGGATCGAGACGGTGCCGAACACCAGGAAGGTGCCGAAAATGCCAAGCATGAAGCCAAGGTCGCCGACGCGGTTGACGACGAACGCCTTGATCGCCGCGGCGTTGGCGCTCGGCTTTTTGTACCAGAAGCCGATGAGCAGATAGGACGCAAGGCCGACGCCTTCCCAGCCGAAGAACATCTGGACCAGATTGTTCGCGGTCACCAGCATCAGCATCGCGAAGGTAAAGAGCGACAGATAGGCAAAGAAACGCGGCTGATCCGGGTCTTCCTCCATATAGCCCCAGCTATAGAGGTGGACGAGCGCCGACACCGTCGTGATCACGACGAGCATCACCGCGGTCAGCGCGTCGACGCGCAGCTCCCAGTTGAACTGGAGCGCGCCTGACGACACCCAGTGCAGCACCGTCACGACATCGGCCTCGCCGCTGCCCGTCACGAACGACAGGAAGATCGGCCAGCTCAAGGCGCAGCTGGTGAACAGCGCGCCGGTGGTGATCAGCTTGGCCGCAAAGGGTCCGATGGCCCGCTGGCCCAGCCCTGCGACAAGCGCCGCGAGCAGCGGCAGGAAAACGATCGCCTGAATCACCGGCTTACCCCTTCATCCGGTTGGCGTCATCGACCGCAATGGTGCCGCGGCCGCGGAAATAAATCACAAGAATGGCGAGCCCGATCGCGGCTTCGCCCGCTGCGACGGTCAGAACGAACATTGCAAACACCTGCCCGACGAGATCACCGAGCGCAGCGCTGAACGCGACAAGGTTGATGTTCACCGCCAGCAGAATCAGCTCGATCGCCATCAGGATGACGATGATATTCTTGCGGTTGATAAAGATGCCGAGCACGCCGAGCGTGAACAGCACCGCCGAAACGGCGAGATAATGGCCGACCGAAATCACAATTCCATCCCCTGCCCGACGCCCGGATCGACCAGCCGCGTCGCGTCCTGCGGGCGGCGCTGGTTCTGCTTCGAGATATTCTGGGTGCGCACGCCGCCGCGGGTGCGATGCGTCAGCACGATCGCGCCGATCATTGCGACGAGCAGGACGATGCCCGCCGCCTCGAACAGGAAGATGTAGCGCGTGTAGAGCAGTTCGCCGATCTGCTGGATATTGCTCTTGTCGCTGACGACCGGCGCGGCGCGCGCGGCCAAGTCGACCCCGCCCGCGCTCCATGCTCCCAGTGCAAAGATCAGTTCGGCCACCAGGATAATCGCGACCAGCGCGCCCAGCGGCAGATAGCGCACGAAACCGGCGCGCAGCTCGGCGAAATCGATGTTGAGCATCATCACGACGAACAGGAACAGCACCGCGACCGCACCGACATAGACGATGACCAGCAGCATCGCGATGAACTCCGCCCCCGCGAGCAGCATCAGCCCCGCCGCGTTGAAGAAGGCAAGGATCAGCCACATCACGCTGTGGACCGGATTGCGCGCGAAAATTACCATCGCGGCCGACGCAATGACGACGGTCGCGAACAGGTAAAAGGCGGTGAGTTGGATCATGCCGCGCCCCCTGCCTCAAAGCCGAATCCCCGAGCGAAGGCGAGGGGCTCGTTCGAGCGAAGCGAGAACCTGTACCGAAGCTGCCTCGACTTCGCTCGGCATAGTCCCTCGACTTCGCTCGGGATCGTCGGATTTTTTGTAAGTTGGATCATATGCGCGCGCCCTTATCGATAGGGCGCGTCGGCGGCAAGATTTGCCGCGATCGCGCGTTCCCATTTGTCGCCGTTGGCGAGCAGCTTGGCCTTGTCATACAGCAGTTCTTCGCGCGTTTCGGTCGCGAATTCAAAGTTCGGCCCCTCGACCACCGCATCGACCGGGCACGCTTCCTGACAGAAGCCGCAATAGATGCACTTGGTCATGTCGATGTCGTAGCGCGTCGTGCGACGCGAGCCATCCTCGCGCGGCTCGGCCTCGATCGTGATCGCCTGCGCCGGGCACACCGCTTCGCACAGCTTGCACGCAATGCAGCGTTCCTCGCCATTCGGATAACGGCGCAGCACATGCTCGCCGCGGAAGCGCGGCGACAGCGGGTTCTTCTCGAACGGATAGTTGATCGTCGCCTTCGGCTTGAAGAAATATTTGAGTGTGAGGGCATGCGCCTTCACAAACTCCCACAAGGTGAAGCTTTTGATGAGGTGGGCGATCGTGCTCATTTCTTGGCGCCTTGATTGGGGCATTCAGGATCAGACCGGACGATGTTGGTATCGCTGCACGCAATCCAGCACGTGCCTAGTTGTGCTTCCACGCTGTTTTCGGGACCATACCTCGTCAGCATCAGCCAGCCCGAAATCAGGAAGATCCAGATCAAGCTGATCGGCAGGAAGATTTTCCAGCCAAGGCGCATCAGCTGGTCATAGCGGTAGCGCGGCACGGTCGCCTTCACCCAGCTGAAGATGAAGAAGAAAAACAGGATCTTGGCGAACAGCCAGATGATCCCCGGAATGTCGAACCACGGGATCAGGTCGATGTTGAGCGGCGGCAGCCAGCCGCCCCAGAACAGCACGGCGTTCAGCGTCGCCATCAGCAGCACATTGGCATATTCGCCGAGCCAGAACAGCGCGAAGCTCATCGATGAATATTCGGTCTGATAGCCTGCAACAAGCTCGCTCTCGGCCTCGGTCAGATCGAACGGCGCGCGCGCGGTTTCGGCGAGGCTGGCGATTAGGAAGATCACCGCGAGCGGGAACAGCAGCAGGTTGAAGCCAAAGGCGTTGACGATGCCCAGCCCATGGCCCTGCTGCGCCTTGATGATTTCGTTGAGGTTGAAGCTGTCGGCATAAAGCACGACGCCGACCAGGATGAAGCCGATCGACACTTCATAAGAGATCATCTGCGCCGCGGCGCGCATCGCGGAAAAGAAGGGATATTTCGAGTTCGAGGCCCAGCCCGACAGGACGACGCCGTACACGCCGAGCGACGAGATCGCGAGGATGTAGAGCAGCCCGACGTTGATGTCGGCGAGCACCGCGCCCGAATTGAACGGGATCACCGCCCACGCCATCAGCGCGACGGTGAAGGTGATGATCGGCGCGATCAGGAACAGCCCGCGGTTGGCGCCGGTCGGGATGATCGTTTCTTGCAGGAACACTTTCAGGCCGTCGGCGAACGACTGGAGCAGGCCGAAGGGGCCGACGACGTTCGGGCCGCGGCGCAGCGCGATCGCCGCCCAGATCTTGCGGTCGGCATAGATGATCATCGCGACGCTGAGCATCAGCGGCAGCGCGATCAGCAGGATGCCCGCGACGGTCGCGACGCCCCAGGCCCAATTCGGGTCCATGCCCCAGGAGATGAAGGTCTCGGTCATTTCCGCGTCCCGTCCTGGTTCCGCCAGCCATTGTGCGGCCCGGGCTTTTCGGATTTGTTGCGCGGGTTAAAGCCGCGCCAGACGGCAAAGCTCATCCCGGCCAGCAGCACGCTGGCGATTGCATGCACCGGGGTCATTCCGCGGCCTCCGCAGCATAGTTGGTCTTTTTGGAAGCCCAGATTGCCAGCGCGACGTGGATCAGAACTCCGGTCCCGACCGCATAAATTGCTTCGCGCAGCGCATCGAGCAACACGCGCAGCATAGCAAGCTGAACAGCTTCGTTTTGGCCATAGGTCATCGTGAAATTCTGGATCTCGTAAACGCCGATCGCAAAATAGGCGAAGAAGAGAAAAACGGCGGCCGCGTAGAAATAGCGCGGGCTCCGCTGAACCCATTCTGGGAGGTTGCCACTCATTCCGCCGCCTCCGCATAATCCGCGCCATGGAGAATTTCGTCCGAGCAGCGCTGCATCGTCGGCGACGCGCGGCAGATGGCGTTGGTGAGGTAGAAATCCTGGATCGGCGACGGGATCGCGCGCGCCTCCGGCTTGGCGGGCAGCTTGGGAGCCGACCAGCCGTAATCGGCAACGCCTTCGGTCCCGAGCGCGGGAACCGCCGCGACCATCGCCGCGCGGCATGCCGCGAAGCTGTCGAAGCCGAGCGACACGCCGAGCGTATCGGCCAAAGCCCGGAAAATGCTCCAGTCTTCGCGCGCGTCGCCGGGTGCGAACACCGCCTTTTCGCTGCGCTGGACGCGGCCCTCGGTATTGACCGTCGTGAAGTCCTTTTCGGGCCATGCGGCCGCGGGCAGGATGACGTCGGCGGCGTGGGCGCCCTTGTCGCCATGATGGCCGACATAGACCTTCAGCGTCTTGGCAAAGCCGGTGAAATCGACCTCGTCGGCGCCGAGGAAGAAGGCCAGCTTGGGCTTCGCCGCGACAATGTCCTTGATCCCGCCGGGCTGCGCATAGCCGAGCATCAGCCCGCCCATGCGGCTCGCCGCCATATGGACGACGCTGAAACCGTTCCAGCCGTCCTTCACGGCGTTCACCGACTTGGCGAGCGCCAGCGCCGCGCCATGCACGCCGGGGACCGCCAGCCCGCCGCCGCCGACGATGATCAGCGGCCGTTCGGCGCCCTTCAGCGCGTCGAGCGCCGCGGCGGGCAGCTTTGCCACCAGCGACGCATCATCGCCCAGCCAGCTGACCTTGTACGTCTGATCCTTCTCGGCGCCGATCGCGAAGACCTTGGCGCCCTTCTTCCACACTGCCTTGCGCAGGCGCGTGTTGATCAGCGGCGCTTCCCAGCGCAGGTTCGTGCCGACCAGCAAGATCACGTCGGCATTTTCGGCCTCGGCAATCCCGGTGTTGAAATTAACCGCCGACAGGCTGGTGACATCATAGTCGAGCCCCGTCTGGCGCCCTTCGAGCAACGTCGAGCCCAGCGCATTGACCAGCGCCTTGGCGGCAAACATCGTCTCGCAATCGGCCATGTCGCCCGCGATCGCGGCGACCGACTTGCCCGCCTTCACCGCCTTGATCGCGTCGAACGCCTCGCTCCACGTGGCTTCGACGAGCTGGCCATCCTTGCGCACGAACGGGCGGTCGAGGCGGCGGCGGGTCAGGCCGTCGACATGGTGGCGTGTCTTGTCGCTCGCCCATTCCTCGTTCACATCGTCGTTGATCCGCGGCAAAACCCGCAGCACCTGGCGCCCGCGCGCATCGATCCGCACATTGGTGCCGACCGCGTCCATCATGTCGATGCCCAGCGTCTTGGTCAGCTCCCACGGCCGCGCCTCGAACGCATAGGGTTTGCTGGTCAGCGCGCCGACCGGGCACAGATCGACGACATTGCCCGACAGCTCGCTCGCGACCGCGCGTTCCAGATACGACGTGATCTGCATATTCTCGCCGCGCCCGATCGCCCCGATGTCTTCGACCCCGGCGACTTCCTCGGCAAAACGGACGCAGCGCGTGCACTGGATGCACCGCGTCATGACCGTCTTGACGATCGGACCCATATATTTCTCGGTCACCGCGCGCTTATTCTCGACATAGCGCGTCGCGCCGCGGCCATAGGCGACCGACTGGTCCTGCAAATCGCACTCGCCGCCCTGGTCGCAGATCGGGCAGTCGAGCGGGTGGTTGATGAGCAGAAACTCCATCACCCCTTCGCGCGCCTTCTTCACCATCGGGCTGTCGGTCTTGATGATCTGCCCCTCGGCGGTCGGCAGCGCGCACGACGCCTGCGGCTTCGGCGGGCCGGGTGCGACTTCGACGAGGCACATGCGGCAATTGCCGGCGATCGACAGGCGCTCATGGTAACAGAAGCGCGGAATTTCCTTCCCCGCCAGCTCGCACGCCTGCAGCACGGTCGCGCCCTGCGGGACGTCGATTTCTACGCCATCTACGGTAACTTTAGGCATTTTGAATACCCTTATTATTCAGGGTATTCCACTCCTTTGAGATAGCGCCGCGCATCCTTACAGACCTCCCTGCTTGGAGAAGCCGCCAAACTTCATCGAGCGTTGCAACATCATCATAGTCATCGGGAACCCGGTTGGTTTGATGGCCCAGTTTCTTGACGGAATACATGCCATTCTCAGAACGCGGCTCCACCACAAACAGCTCTTGTTGACCCTTGCGCTTACCACGCGGAAAGGTGTGTTCCTTCCAGATCCTTGAGATACTCATTCCGCCGCCTCCAACGCGCCATTGTCACGGATGCGGCGTTCGATTTCGGGGCGGAAATGCTTGATCAGGCCCTGGATCGGCCACGCCGCGGCATCGCCGAGCGCGCATATGGTGTGGCCTTCGACCTGCTTGGTGACGTCGTACAGCGTGTCGATTTCGCTGATGTCGGCGTCGCCGGTGCGCAGGCGCTCCATCACGCGCCACATCCAGCCGGTGCCTTCGCGGCATGGCGTGCACTGACCGCAGCTTTCATGCTTGTAGAAATAGCTGATGCGGCTGATCGCCTGGACGACGTCGGTCGACTTGTCCATCACGATCGCCGCCGCGGTGCCGAGCCCTGATCCGACGGCTTTCAGCCCGTCGAAATCCATCGGCGCGTCCATGATTTCGGCCGCCGGAACGAGCGGAACCGACGAACCGCCCGGGATCACCGCGAGCAGATTGTCCCAGCCGCCGCGGATACCGCCGCAATGCTTGTCGATCAGTTCGCGGAACGGGATGCTCATCTCTTCCTCGACGACGCACGGCGTGTTTACATGGCCGCTGATCTGGAAAAGCTTGGTGCCCTTGTTATTCTCGCGCCCAAAGCTCGAGAACCATGGCGCGCCGCGGCGCAGGATCGTCGGGACGACCGCGATGCTCTCGACATTGTTGACCGTCGTCGGGCAGCCATAGAGGCCCGCCCCCGCCGGGAACGGCGGCTTGAGACGCGGCTGGCCCTTCTTGCCTTCGAGGCTTTCGATCATCGCGGTTTCTTCGCCGCAGATATAGGCGCCGGCGCCGCGGTGGACGAAGACGTCGAAATCATAACCCGATTTCGCCGCATTCTTGCCGAGCAGGCCGGCGTCATACGCCTCCTGCACCGCCGCGAACAACGTCTCGGCCTCGCGGATGAACTCGCCGCGGATATAGATATATGCGGCACGCGCGCGCATCGCAAAGCCCGCGATCAGCGCGCCCTCGATCAGCTTGTGCGGATCGTGGCGGATGATTTCGCGGTCCTTGCACGAACCCGGTTCGGATTCATCGGCGTTGATGACCAGGAAGCTCGGGCGGTCGGCGCGCGGCTCCTTCGGCATGAAGCTCCACTTGAGCCCGGTCGGAAACCCGGCCCCGCCGCGGCCGCGCAGGCCCGACGCCTTGATCTCTTCGATGATCGCGTCCTGGCCGCGCTTCATCAGATCCTTGGTGTTGTCCCAATCGCCGCGCATCTGCGCGCTTTTCAGGTTCCACGGCTGGAAGCCGTAGAGATTGGTGAAAATGCGGTCCTTGTCGGCGAGGCTCATGCCAAATCCTCCCCACTTGTGGGGAGGTGGCAGGCGCGCAGCGGCTGACGGAGGGGGCTGTCGTGGCCCGCCGCCGTTGCGTGAGGACGCGAACCCCCTCCACCACCTTCGGCGGTCCCCCTCCCCGTTCCGGGGAGGATTTTAAGAGCGCCCATCACCATTCCTTCCGGTAGTCGTGGTTGGCCTCGACCATTTCCTTCAGCGTCGTCGGGCCGCCCTCAGGCTCGCTCGTGTGCCGTCCTGCAATCTGCGTCCCTGCCTTCGGCGTCCCGCCCGCCGCGAGCGCGTCGAGGATCGCAGCCATGCGGTCGAAATCGAGATCCTCGTAATTATCGTCGTTGATCTGGACCATCGGCGCGTTGGTGCAGGTGCCCATGCACTCGACCTCGGTCAGCGTGAACAGCCCGTCGGGGGTCGTCTTGCCTTTGGTCATCCCGCGGTTCTTGCACGCCGCCATGACATCGTCCGACCCGCGGAGCAGGCACGGCGTCGTGCCGCACACCTGCACATGATAGCGGCCGACCGGCGCCAGATTATACATGGTGTAGAAGGACGCGACCTCATAGGCGCGCATGAACGGCATATCGAGCTGCGCCGCGACGAACTCGATGACCGGCACCGGCAGCCAGCCCTGCGTCTGCGTCTCGGCGCCGACCTGGCGCTGCGCTAGGTCGAGCAACGGCATCACCGCCGAACGCTGGCGCCCCGCGGGATAGCGCGCGATGACCGCTTTCGCCTTCGCGGCATTTTCCGCCGTCCACGCAAAAGCGCCCCAGCGCGCGCGGGTCTCGGCTTCATCAGGGATTTGGGGTGCGTCAGCCATTAGCTTCGAAATGCCTGCAAGAGCTGTGGGGACAAGAATACATCGACAGAGCCGATCTTTCCGTCTGTCACTTTAAATATCAGCACGGCGCAGCAGACCTCGTTGCCGCGGATCTTAACATACTCTTCGTCAACTACCGTGTTGCCGAGAACCGTTCGATGGCCAATCCGTACCGTGGTGTCGCGTCGGCGAAATCCTGGTTCGTAGAACGCACGCAAAGCTGCGCGTCCCTTAATCACATGTCCTCCGGCATCGAAGCGAACCTCCGCGGTCTCCGCGTGGGCATCGAGAAATGCTTCGATATCGAAGGCATTATACGCATCCACCTGCCGCTGGACGACCGCCTCCGCCGAGAGGCTTGGAGTCTGCGGTGCGGATACTGCCAGCATCGCCAGAAAAATCTGTGTCAGTTGCATCACCGATCGCACTCCCCGAACACCACGTCGATCGCGCCGATGATCGCGGTGGTATCGGCGAGCATGTGTCCCTTCGACATCATGTCCATCGCCTGCAAATGCGAAAACGCCGTCGGGCGAATCTTGCAGCGGTACGGCTTGTTGGTGCCGTCGCTGACCAGATAGACGCCGAATTCGCCCTTCGGGCTTTCGGTCGCCACATAGACTTCGCCCGCGGGGACGTGGAAACCCTCGGTGTAGAGCTTGAAGTGATGGATCAGCGATTCCATCGACTGCTTCATCTCGCCGCGCTTCGGCGGCACGACCTTGCGGTCGAGGCTGGCGATCGGGCCGGTCGGCATGTCGCGCAGGCACTGTTTGATGATCTTCGCCGACTGATAGACTTCCTCGACGCGGACCATGAAGCGGTCGTAGCAATCGCCGCGGGTGCCGACGGGAATGTCGAATTCGATCGCCGCATAGGCGTCATAGGGCTGCGATTTGCGCAAATCCCATGCGATGCCGCTGCCGCGGATCATCGGGCCCGAGAAGCCCCACGCCAGCGCGTCTTCCTTACTGACCGTCGCAATATCGACGTTGCGCTGTTTGAAGATGCGGTTATCGATGACCAGGCTCATCGCGTCGCCGAACAATTCCGGCAGCCGCTTTTCGCACCATTCGCCAATGTCGACGAGCAGCTTTTCGGGGACATCCTGATGGACGCCGCCGGGGCGGAAATACGCCGAGTGCATCCGCGCGCCCGAAGCCCGCTCAAAGAAGTTGAGGCAATCCTCGCGCAGCTCGAACACCCACAGGTTCGGGGTCATCGCGCCGACGTCCATGACGTGGCTGCCGATGTTCAACATATGGTTGCAGATGCGCGTCAGCTCGGCGAACAGCACGCGTAGATATTGCGCGCGCGCCGGGACTTCGAGGTCGAGCAACTTCTCGATCGCGAGCACATAGCTATGCTCCATGCCGAGCGGCGAGCAATAGTCGAGCCGGTCGAAATAGGGCAGCGCCTGCAAATAGGTCTTATATTCGATCAGCTTCTCGGTGCCACGGTGCAGCAGGCCGACGTGCGGGTCGACGCGCTCGATGATCTCGCCATCGAGTTCGAGCACCAGCCGCAGCACGCCGTGCGCCGCGGGATGCTGCGGGCCGAAGTTGATCGTGTAATTGGTCACCGCCTGGTCGCCCGCGGTGTTCGCGGTGTCGACCGGATAGCCCGCGAACATGTCGCTGCCATGGTGCTTGACCTCAGGAGCATCGGTCATGCGTCGCCTCCTTTCGGCTTGCGCGGCGCGCGCGGCTTGGCCGGCGCCTTTTCGGCCGTCTTCGTCGCCGGAGTCTTTGCCTTCGCCGCGGTCGTCGCCTTCGCGCCGTCGCGGCTCGTCTTGGCCGCCGCCTTGTTGACCTTGGCCCCGGCGCCCGTTTGCGCCGGGCTGTCGGTCGTCTTGGGAGTCGGCGGCGGCGCGGCCTTGGCCTTGTCGTCGGCCGCCTTCACGTCCTTGGCGGTCATCGGGGTCGGCGCGCCTTTGCCCGGCGCCTCGCCCGTGCCGCCGGCCTTTTCATCGCCGGGCAGCACATAATCAGCGCCTTCCCATGGGCTAAGGAAGTCAAAGTTGCGGAAATCCTGCGCCAGCTTCACCGGCTCGTACACAACGCGCTTGTCTTCTTCGCTGTAACGCAGCTCGATATAGCCGGTCAGCGGGAAGTCCTTGCGCTGCGGATGCCCCTGGAACCCATAGTCGGTCAGGATGCGGCGCAGGTCGGGATTGCCCGCGAACAGCACCCCATACATGTCGAACACTTCGCGTTCGAGCCAGCCGACGTTCGGCCACACCGGAACGATCGTCGGCACCGGCGTCGCCTCGTCGGTCGACACCCGGACGCGCAGGCGGTGGTTCCGCGTCACGCTCAGCAGATGATAGACGACCTCGAACCGCTCGGCGCGGTCGGGGTAATCGACCCCGGCAATCTCCATCATCTGCTGATATTCGAGGTTATCGCGCAGCGCGATCATCACCCCGGCAATCGCGTCGCGATCCACGGTGATGCTGTCTTCGTCGGCAGCAAAATCATGCGCCAGCAGGTCGGCGCCGAGCAGCGCCTTGAGCTCGGCCGCAAGGGTTGCGCGCGGCGCGATCAGGGGAGCGGGATGCGCCATCAGCGTTCGATCGTCCCGGTGCGGCGGATTTTCCGCTGCAACTGCATCACGCCATAAAGCAGCGCCTCGGCGGTCGGCGGGCAACCGGGAACATAGATGTCCACCGGCACGATCCGGTCACAGCCGCGCACCACCGAATAGCTGTAGTGATAATAGCCGCCGCCATTGGCGCAGCTGCCCATCGAAATCACATATTTCGGGTTTGACATCTGGTCGTAAACCCGGCGCAGCGCGGGCGCCATCTTGTTGCAGAGCGTGCCCGCGACGATCATCACGTCCGACTGACGCGGCGAAGCGCGCGGAGCGACGCCGAACCGTTCCATGTCATAGCGCGGCATGTTGACGTGGATCATCTCGACCGCGCAGCACGCGAGGCCAAAGGTCATCCACCACAGCGAGCCGGTGCGCGCCCAGTTGAACAGATCCTCGGTCGAGGTGACGAGAAAGCCCTTGTCGCCGACCTCGCTGTTGAGATCATCGAAATAGGCCATGTCGGGGTTCGTCCCCGGGGCAACAGGGCTTGCAACCGGCATCTGGCCGGGCGGCAGGATGATCGAGCTGCTCATTCCCAGTCCAACGCCCCTTTCTTCCATGCATAGACAAGGCCGATCGCGAGTTCGGCGAGGAATATCATCATCGTCGCCCAACCCGCCCAGCCGATTTCCTCCAGGCTAACCGCCCAGGGAAACAGGAAGGCCGCTTCCAGGTCGAAGATGATGAAGAGGATCGCGACGAGATAGAAGCGCACGTCGAACTGGCTGCGCGCATCCTCGAACGCCGGGAAGCCGCATTCATATTCGGTCAGCTTGGCCGGGTCGGGCTGGTGCGCGCCGGTCAGGCGCGCGACGCCCATCGGCAGGAACACGAACGCCGACGACAACCCGACCGCAATGACCAGGAATATCAGGATCGGCAGATATTGCGTCAGATCGACCATGGGAGCTCGCAGTCTTGTTTTGAGGTGTTTGCCACCCGTTTATGCGGGCGCTTTAGGCCAGCGCGCCGCGCCTCGCAAGCGCCGCGGGCATCATTTTCGTAGCCCAAGTGACCAAAAGCACAAACGCCGCTGGCGACAGCGCCTATCGCTGTGATACGCCACCGGAAAAGGGGTGCAATCCCGTGCTTGCGGGCGATATTTCGACAAGGGGAGTTATATGGGACCAGTTACCAGCCGCGCTTTCATCCTGCTCGGCGCATCCGCTCTTTTTGCCGCGGCCCCGGCGCACGCCGAACTGGTCAACGCGACCAATCCTGCAACGATCGAGGCGATCGTCGAGTCGCAGGGTTGGCCGGCAACGATCGTCGCCAAGCCCGGCGATGACCCCTATATCGAAAGCAACCGGAACGACCTCAAATTCCTGGTCCTGTTCATGAACTGCACCGACGGCAAGAATTGCAAGACGCTGCAATATTATATGGGATTCAACGACGCGAAGGACGTGTCGCTCGAAAAACTCAACCAGTGGAACAAGGACAAGCGCTTTGCGCGCGCCTATCGCGACAATGAGGGCGACCCAGTGCTGGAAATGGACGTCGATCTCGATTTCGCCGGTATCCCGCGCGAAAATGTCGGCGAGACCTTCAACACCTGGGCCACCCTGATGGACAGTTTCCGCGAGTTTATTTTCGAGAAGTGAGGCGTATCAGCCTCAAAGTTTTACGTAATTGCGAGCGAAGCGAAGCAATGACGAGATCATTTGACGCTTGTGCTGTCTGCGCCAAACGGCCTCAAGCGTTGCGGAGCGCGCCCGCGACCAGTTTCTGCAACTTGGAATGCACCGCGGCGCTGCCCGCGATGAACTCGCTGCGCTCGATCGCGCGGTCGCCGCCGCGGAAGTCGCTGACGAAGCCGCCGGCTTCGCGGACCAGCAACATGCCCGCCGCAACGTCCCAGACCTTGAGGTCGCTTTCCCAGAACCCGTCATAGCGCCCCGCCGCGACCCAGGCGAGGTCGAGGCTGGCGGCGCCGAAACGGCGGATGCCGGCAACTTCGGGGGCGACCGCACCGAAAATGCGGCTCCACTGCGCCATATTGCCATGGCCCATATAGGGAATGCCGGTCGAAATCAGACATTCGTTGAGGTGGCGCCGCGACGCCACGCGCAGGCGCCGGTCGTGCAGCCACGCCCCGCGGCCGCGCTCGGCCCAATAGCTTTCGTCGGTGACCGGCTGATAGATCAGGCACGAGGTCACGTCGCCCCAGCCGCCGCCGATCTTGGGTTCCTGCACCGCGATCGAAATCGCGAAATGCGGGATGGCGTGGAGGAAGTTCGAGGTGCCGTCGAGCGGGTCGATGATGAAGCGCGGCTTGCCCGGATCACCCTCGATCACCCCGCCCTCTTCGAGCACGAATCCCCAGCCCGGACGGTCGCGGCCGAGTTCGTCATACAGTGTGCGTTCGGCGGCCTGATCGGCCTTCGACACGAAATCGGCCGGCCCCTTTTGCGAAACCTGCAGATGCTCGATCTCGCCGAAGTCGCGGCGCAGCTTGGTCCCCGCCTTGCGCGCGGCGCGTTCCATGACGGTGATGATGCCGGATAGGGCCATATTGCTTTCCTTCAACGCATCGCCCCCGCGAAGGCGGGGGCCGCTGGCCGCGTTGCGCCAGGCTGGTAGCGGCCCCCGCCTTCGCGGGGGCGACGTTAATTAATCCGCGCGGCGGACATATTCGCGGTCGTACACATGGACGACGATCTTGGTACCGCTGGTGATGTGCGGCGGCACCATCACGCGCACGCCATTGTCGAGGATCGCGGGCTTGTACGACGACGAGGCCGTCTGCCCCTTCACCACCGCGTCGGCCTCGACGATCATCGCTTCGATCGTTTCGGGCAGTTCGACCGAGATCGGGCGCTCTTCCCACAGCTCGAGCACGACATCCATGCCGTCCTGCAGGAATTCATGCGCGTCGCCGACGACCTCTTTCGAGATATTGATCTGCTCGAAACTATCCTTGTCCATGAACACCAGATCGTCGCCCTCGGCATAGAGGAACTGGAAATCCTTGGTGTCGAGGCGGATTTTCTCGACCGTGTCGGCGCTGCGGAACCGGTTGTTCAGCTTGCGGCCGTCGATCAGGTTCTTGGCTTCGACCTGCATATAGGCGCCGCCCTTGCCCGGCTGGGTGTGCTGAATCTTGGTGACCTTCCAGATCCCCTTTTCAAATTCGATAATATTGCCGGGACGGATTTCAACGCCGGTGATTTTCATCGCGCACACTCACAGTTCAAGGATGGAAAGAGCCGCCGACATATCGGGATATGCCGGTCACAGGAGCGCGCCTTTAGCCGCGCCCGCGGCGAAGGGCAAGTCAGGGCGTTGCGACGACCATGCGCCGGGTACGCCGATAACTGAGCCAGATGAGCCCGACGAACAGGACAAGCCCGATCCACGGCGCGTAGGGCGCATAGCCCTCGCCCACCACCGCTAGCGGCGCATCGCTGCCGCTGCCCGCGACAATCCCGGCGTAGACCACCCCGAACAGGCTTTCGCCAACGATCATCCCGGTGGCGGTCAGCACCCCCATGCGGTGCGCAAACCCGGCGTTCGGGCGCTTCGCCGCCCAGCGGTCGTAAAACCAGCCGCCGACGGCGCCGATCACCACCGGCAGGATCACCGCCATCGGCAAATAAATGCCGATGCCGATCGCGAGCGGTGGCAGGCGCAGCTTGCCCGCGCGGCCAAGCAGCGCGTCGACGATGATGAAACCGACCCCGGCGAGTGCGCCATAGCCGAGCATCGTCCAATTAAGGTCGCCGCCGAGCACGCCCTGCGCCAACGACGAGATCAGTCCTGCCTGCGGCGCCGCGAGCGCGTTCGGGCCTGCACCGGGCGCCCCGACGAACCCGACGGTTTCGTTCAGCACGTTGAGCACCGGCGGCACGATCAGCGAACCGAAGATGACCCCGATGATCAGCGCGACCTGCTGTTTCCACGGCGTCGCGCCGACGAGCTGGCCGGTCTTCAAATCCTGCAAATTGTCGTTGGAGATTGTCGCGATACCGAACACCAGCCCGGTGACGATCAGCGCATAGGCGACCATCGCGTCGATTTCGGCCTCTCCCCCGCCGCGGCCAAGCAGACCGAGCAGCAAGAGTGACGACGCAATGATCGCGAGGATGCCGATTCCCGATACCGGCGAGTTCGACGCGCCGATCAGGCCGGCCATATAGCCGGTCACCGACGCGATCATCAGCCCGACCACGATAATGAACAGGATCGCGCCCGCGACGAGGATCATCGACGATCCCGCAAGCGGTCCGCCCGCGAGCACTGACCAGAGCAGCCAGCCGATCGGCACCATCAGCGCCAGCGAACCGCCGAACACCCAGTTGATCGACATATCCTGTTCTTCGACCGCCATCGTGGCGCCGCCTTGCCGTGCGCGGCTGGCCGCCATCGCCGAACGGATGCCGCCAAGCACTGGTCCGGCAATCTTGACCAGGGTCCAGATCGCCGCGACCGCGATCACCCCGGCGCCAAAAAAGCGCACGTCGGCGCGGAACACGGTGTTGGCCAGCGTCTCGGCATCGCCGACGCCGCCCCCCAATCCGCCCTGCGTCAGGATCGGCAGCAGCACCCACCAGCCGGTGATCAGACCGACAAGCTGGGCCATGCCGACCGACAGGCCGACCAGATGGCCGACCCCGAACAGCGCAAAACCCAGGCCGCCGGCAATGCCGGTCGCGCCGGTGCCGACGCTGAACCAGCGCGCGACTTCGGCGCCCACCAGCTTCATCTGGGTCAGCAGCGTGAAAGCGGCCGCGACGATCGAATTCCACAGCAGCGCCGACAGTCCCGCCTTGTTTTCCTCCGCCCCCTCGGCGCTCGCGGCGCCGACCTGCAACACTTCGGCGGCGGCGCGGCCTTCGGGATAGGGCAGGTCCGAATCGACGACGAGCGCGCGGCGCAGCGGCACGGAGAACAACACGCCCAGTATTCCGCCGAGCATGGTGATCGCGGTGGTCTCCAGCAGCGGGAAACCTTGCCAATAGCCCACGATCACCAAACCCGGCAGCACGAAGATGATCGCCGCCAGCGTGCCCGCGGCGCTCGCGATCGTCTGGACGATGTTGTTTTCCAGGATCGTCGACCCGGCCATATAGCGCAGCAACGCCATCGAAATCACCGCGGCGGGGATCGAGGTGGCAAAGGTCAACCCGACCTTCAGCCCCAGATAGACGTTCGCGGCGGTGAACATCAGCGTCAGGATGCCGCCAAGCAAAATCGCGCGAAGCGTCAGTTCGCGGCCGCGTGTGGCCGCGGTGGTGATTTCGGTCATAAACTTCTCCCCGTCCGCTGTGTTGCGACACACCGCCGCCGTGGCAAGTCAAAATTTGGGTCAGGCAAAACACGACGAACCGAGGCCGATTTGACGCATCGATCCAATATGCGCGCCGCCGCCGCTGCCATATCGGCGGCATGATGCACATCGATCATTCCGAACCGACACCTCGGCCTTGCCGGGGCAGCGAGCGCCCCGTACCGCGCGCTGCCCCGTGCGCGGGCTTGTTCGGATGGCGCCGGGATGACGCCCGGCCCG
Organism: uncultured Sphingopyxis sp.; assembly: GCA_964502035.1. GTDB lineage: Bacteria > Pseudomonadota > Alphaproteobacteria > Sphingomonadales > Sphingomonadaceae > Sphingopyxis. The sequence goes on from CAZCUW010000011.1 coordinate 28,017, forward strand.
GCGGGGTGGGCGAGCCGCCGAAAACGCCGGGGCGTGACTATCCCGCCGGCTGATCTTTCAGCAGCGCGCTGAACGCCTCGACCGCCGCTGCCGGGCCGTCCGCATGTGCCCATACGGCGCCCGAAACCGCCAGAAAATCGGCACCCGCGTCAACCAGCACCCGCGCATTGTCGGTCGTGATCCCGCCGATCGCGACGCAGGGCAGTTCGAACATGCCCTGCCACCATTCCAGAATTTCGGGTTCGGCCTGATGTTCAACCGTCTTGGTCGTCGTGGGATAAAAGGCGCCGAACGCCACATAATCGGCCCCCGCCTCGCCCGCTTCCATCGCCATATGGCGGCTGGCGTGACAGGTAACGCCGATCTGGGCATTGGCGCCAAGCTCGCGGCGGGCTTCGCGCGGATCGCCATCTTCCTGCCCCAGATGCACGCCGTCGGCGTCCAGCCGCTTCGCCAGCGCGACATCATCGTTGACGATGAACGCCACGTCGCGCGCGGCGCAGATTGCCTGCAAGGGTTCGGCCAGCCGGGCCGCCTCATGTTGCTCCAGCCCCTTGACGCGAAACTGGAACGCCGCGACCGGGCCGGCGTCGAGCGCCGCGGTCAATCGATCGGGGAAATCGCCGTCAACGTCGAGCGGCGAGATCAGATAAAGCTGGCAGGGGGTGCGGGTCATGGCGGGTTCATAGCGACGCGTTCATCAACCCGCAAATGCAGAACAGCCCTCGCCTCGCCGCCCCCATCCTGTTCGCCGCCCTCGCTTTGTCGGCGTGCGCCACGACGCGCGGCCAGACGCCGCTGCCCGACGCCAGTAATGTCGCGCTCGGCCAACGCGCCTATGCCGATGGGCCGATCATCCAGCCGGTCGCAGTGCTGGAGGACAGCCGCTGCCCCATGAACGCCCGCTGCGTGTGGGCGGGCCGGGTGCGCGTGCAGATGCTGTGGATTCGCGGCAATGGCGAAAAACAGCCGTTCGAGGTGACACTGGGCGAATCGACCCCGCTCGCCGATGGCAGCATAACGCTGGAATCGGTGCGGCCGGACAAGATGACCAATGTGACGCTGAAGTCGGAGGATTACCGGTTCTCGTTTCGTTTCGCGGGCGGGCTCTAGCGGCTTCTAAGCCTCGTCATTGCGAGGAGCGAAGCGACGCGGCAATCCAGAGGAGGCGTAAACCGCTCTGGATTGCTTCGCTTCGCTCGCAGTGACGACAACGAATAGCGGGCTTTAACGCACCCGCGCCAGCACAAATCCGTCCCATTTCTTCGCGCCGACCGTTTGTACCGCGGTCGCGTCGAGCCGCGGTTCGGCCGCGAGCATGTCGAACAGCGCCCGGGTGCCGATGATCTTCTCATCGTCGCTGGCGACCTCTAGCACCCCGCCTTCGCGCACGACATTGTCGACCACGATCGTCGTCCCGGGCCGTCCGAGCCGGATCGCCTCGCGCACATAATGCGCGTTATTCTGCTTGTCGGCGTCGATAAAAACGAAGTCGAACGGCGCTTCGCCGGTCATCGCGGCCAGGCTGTCGGTCGCCAGTCCAATGCGAATATCGACCTGCCCGGCCACCCCGGCGCGCTCCAGGTTCGCCCGCGCCACGTCGGCGTGATGCGCCTCGAGCTCCAGCGTCACCATTTCGCCATCATCACGCAACGCACGCGCCAGCCAGATCGTCGAATAGCCGCCGAGCGTTCCGATTTCGAGGATGCGTTTGGCGCTCGCGATCTGCGCCAGAAGGAACAGCATCTTGCCCTGCGCCGCCGACACGTCGATCGGTGGCAGGCCGTTTGCCACATTATTGGCAAGGGCGGCGGCAAGCCCATCGTCTTCGCCGAGCAATTTTGCGGCGATATAGTCGTCGACGGCTTGCCACCCAGCATTCATTTTGGGCACCCCATCACATCAGGCCACGGAGGCCGCGTGAATTTCGTGAATCGCGCCGCCGAGCGACTTGTCAAACTCGTCGTCGCTCATTGAAGCACGCAGGTCTTCGAGCAAAGCGCGGCTGAAGCTCGCGATGATGCCCGGGTTCTTGGCCAGCTCGGCGCACGCCTCGGGGCGCGCAAAGCCGCCCGACAGCGCGACGACGCGCAGCACCTTCGGGTGATCGACCAGCGGCTGGAACAGCCCCGCCTCGGTCGGCAGCGACAGCTTCAGCATCACCGGCGCGCCGTCCCATGCGTCCAGCGCCGCGAGCGTTTCGTTCAGCAGCAAGCGGTCGGCGCCGTCGCGCTCGGCGCTCTTGATGTTCACTTCGGGCTCGATGATCGGCACCAGCCCGTGCGCCGCGATGCGCTTTGCTTCGGCGAACTGCTGTTCGACAATCGCTTTCACCCCCGCCGGGTTGGCAAGATTGACGACGCTGCGCATCTTGGTGCCGAACACGCCCTTGGCGACCGCGCGCGCACATAAATCGTCGAGGCCGGGGTTCGGCTTCATCAACTGAACACCGTTAACTTCGTCCTCAAGTCCTTTGTCGACCTTCAGAAACGGCACCACGCCGCGCTCCCACAGCAGCGCCGGAACCGGCTTGCCGCCCGCATCGCCATCCATCGTGCGCTCGAACAGGATCGCGCCGATCACCTTCTCGCCGGTGAAGCACGGGGCGGTGACGATGCGGCTGCGCATCGCGTGGATCAGGCCGAACATCTCTTCGTCATTGGAAAAGGCATCGGCTTCGATGCCATAGCCTTTGAGCGCCTTGGGCGTCGAACCGCCGCTCTGGTCGAGCGCGGCGATAAAGCCCTGCCCCGATTTGATCTGCTCCAGCATGGCGGCGTTGGCGGTCGTCATAGGATCTCCGATGGTTTGCATACGTATGTGGCGGCGCGCATAGCGACCCCGCGGGCGGGATGCAAATGCGCGGGAAAAACTCAGGCTTTAAGCGCGTCCACCCCGGGCAGCGGCTTGCCTTCCATCCATTCGAGGAAGGCACCGCCGGCGGTCGAAACAAAGGTGAAGTCCTTCGCCACCCCGGCGTGGTTGAGCGCGGCGACGGTGTCGCCGCCCCCGGCGACCGAGATCAGCGATCCTTCGCGGGTCAGCGCCGCGGCGGTTTTGGCCAGCGCGACGGTGGCAGTGTCAAACGGCGGCGTCTCGAACGCGCCGAGCGGGCCGTTCCACACCAAAGTGCGGCAATTCTTGAGCACATCTGCCAAGGCTTCGGTCGCCGCGGGGCCGACATCCAGGATCATCTCGTCGGCGGCGACCTCGTGGACATTGACGGTGCGCGTCGGCGGATTGGGCGCAAACTGCTTTGCCACCACGACGTCATAGGGCAGGTGGATCGTGCAGCCCGCGGCGTCGGCGGCGTCAAAGATCGCGTTGGCGGTATCGACCAGTTCATGCTCGCACAGCGACTTGCCGACATCGACCCCGCGCGCGGCGAGGAAGGTGTTGGCCATGCCGCCGCCGATGATCAGATGATCGACCTTGCTCACCAGATGGCGCAGCACGTCGATCTTGCTCGACACCTTGGCGCCGCCGACGACCGCGGCCACCGGATGCGCCGGATTGCCGAGCGCGGCGTCGAGCGCCTTCAGCTCGGCTTCCATCGCGCGCCCGGCATAGGCCGGCAGCCGCCGGGCGATGCCTTCGGTCGATCCATGTGCGCGGTGTGCCGCCGAAAAGGCGTCGTTGACGTAAAGGTCGCCGATCTCGGCCAGCGCGTCGGCAAAGGCCGGATCGTTTGTTTCCTCGCCGGGATAGAAGCGGGTATTTTCCAGCACCGCGACATCGCCCGCGGCGAGCACTGCGATCCCCGCCTTGGCGCCCTCGCCGACCGCTTCGGGGATGTACATTACCGAATGGCCCAGCACATCCTCGACCCCGCCCATCACCAGGCTCAGCGACTGGGTCGGGTTCTTCGCACCCTTGGGCCGCCCGAAATGCGCCAGCAGCAGGACGATCGCGCCCTTGTCCGCCAGCTCGCGGATCGTCGGCATCGCCGCCTCGATCCGCGTCCGGTCGCCGACCGCGCCGTCAACCATCGGGACGTTCAGGTCGACGCGCACCAGCACGCGTTTGCCGGTGACGTCACCAATATCGTCGAGGGTCTTGAACGCGGTCATCGCTGCTTCCTTTGGCTTAGAGGAACTTGGCGATCACGCCCGCGGTGTCGATCATGCGGTTCGAGAAGCCCCATTCATTGTCGTACCAGCTGAGCACGCGCACCAGCTTGCCGTCGATCACCGCGGTTTCCAGGCTGTCGATGGTCGAGCTGGCCGCATCGTGATTGAAGTCGATCGAAACCAGCGGCTCGTCGGTATAGGCCAGAACGCCCTTCAACGGGCCGTCGGCCGCCGCCTTGAGCACCGCGTTGACTTCTTCCTTGGTGGTGTCGCGCAGCGGCGTGAAGGTCAGGTCGACGACCGACACATTCGGGGTCGGAACGCGGATCGACGAACCGTCGAGCTTGCCCTTGAGTTCGGGCAGCACCAGACCGACGGCCACCGCGGCGCCGGTCGACGTCGGGATCATCGACATCGCGGCGGCGCGGGCGCGGCGCGGATCGTCGTGGATCTGGTCGAGGATCTTCTGATCGTTGGTATAGGCGTGGATCGTGGTCATCAGACCGCGCTCGATACCGATCGCCTCGTGCAACACCTTGGCAAAGGGCGCGAGGCAGTTGGTGGTGCACGATGCGTTCGAGATGATCAGGTGATCGGCAGTGATCTTGTCGTCGTTAACACCGTAAACAACGGTCAAATCGACTTCCTTGGCGGGGGCCGAGATCAGCACACGCTTCGCACCGGCATCGAGATGCTTCTGACCACCGGCCTTGTTGGTGAAAAATCCGGTGCATTCCATCACGATGTCGATGCCGTTCGCGGCATGCGGCAGCGCGGCGGGGTCGCGTTCGGCGGTCACCTGGATGCGTTTGCCGTTGACGATCAAGTCGTTGCCATCGACATCGACGCTGCCGTTGAAGGCGCCGTGGACCGAGTCATTGCGGAAAAGACGGGCATTTGCCTTGGCATCGCCCAGGTCGTTGATCGACACCAGCTCAAGGTCGTGGTCGGTCCGCTCCAATATGGCGCGCGCCACATTGCGGCCAATGCGTCCGAAACCGTTGATTGCGACTTTCACTGCCATGTCGAAATAACCTTTCTGCGTAGAGGCCGTCGGTCCTTATGCGCCGAGCCGTGCCAGGATCTGGGGGGTGATAGCATCGACCGTCAGGCCGAAATGCTTGAATAGATCTTCGATCGGCGCCGAGGCGCCAAAGCTATCGATGCCAAAGCGCAGGCCGTCGCGGCCGGTATAGCGTTCCCAGCCAAAGGTCGTGCCGGCCTCGATCGATACCGTCAGGACATCGCCCGGCAGAATATCGGCCTGATAGGCTTCGCTTTGTTCATCGAACAGTTCGGTCGACACCATCGACACGACGTCGGCACCGTGGCCCGCGGCCTCCAGCTTGTCGGCGATGTCCATCGCCAGCGACACTTCGGATCCGGTGGCGACCAACACGACCTTGCGTGCCGCCGCGGCAGCACGCAGGCGATAACCGCCTTTCAAACAATGATTTTCCGTGACGTCATGACGCAGCGGCGGAAGATTCTGGCGGGTCAGCGCGAGCAGCGATGGCCGGCTTTCCTGCGCCAGCGCCAGCGCCCAGCATTCAGCGGTTTCGACCGCATCGGCGGGGCGCAGAACGAGCAGGTTCGGCATGGCGCGCAGCGATTGCAGATGCTCGATCGGCTGGTGCGTCGGGCCATCCTCGCCCAGCCCGATGCTGTCGTGGGTCATCACATAGACGACGCGCTGCTGCTGCAACGCTGACAGGCGGATCGCGGCGCGGCAATAATCGGCGAACACCAGGAAAGTGCCGCCATAGGGGACGATGCCGCCGTGCAGCGCCATGCCGTTCATCGCCGCCGCCATGCCGAATTCGCGGATGCCATAATAGACATAGCGGCCCGAATAATCGTCTTTTGTCAGCGTTTTGGTCGATGATGTTTTGGTGTTGTTTGAACCGGTCAGATCGGCGCTGCCGCCAACGAGCGCCGCAATATCGGCGGTCAGCGCGCCGAGCGTGTTCTCCGACGCCTTGCGCGTCGCCACCTTCGGCGGCTCGGCGACGAGGCCGTCGAGATAGGCCTTGAAGGCATCGCCCGGAATGACCTTGCCGCTCAGGCGATCTGAAAATTCCGTTTTCTTCTCGTTATTTGCGAGTCGGTCATTCCATTCTGCGCGAAGCGTTTTACCCTTCTCACCGAACGCCGCCCATGCCGAAGCGATGTCGGCCGGAATGACGAACGGTTCGGCGGTCCAGCAAAGCTCCGTGCGCGCCGCCGCGATCTCGTCGGCACCAAGCGGGGCGCCATGCGTCGCCGACGTGCCCTGCTTGTTCGGGGCGCCGAAGCCGATGATCGTCCGGCACGCGATCAGCGACGGGCGCGGATCGGCGATCGCAGCGTCGATGGCGCGGCGAATGTCGGCGGGGTCATGCCCGTCGCAGCTTTCGACATGCCAGCCGGTCGCCGCATAACGCGCCGCAATATCCTCGCTCGTCGACAGGTCGGTCGATCCGTCGATGGTGATCCTGTTATCGTCCCACAGCACCGTCATGCGGCCGAGCTGCAAATGCCCCGCCAGACCAATGGCTTCGTGGTTGATGCCTTCCATCAGACATCCGTCGCCGGCGATCACCCAGGTGCGGTGATTGACCAGATCGTCGCCATAGAGCGCGTTCAGATGCCGCTCGGCAATCGCCATGCCGACCGCGGTCGCCAGCCCCTGCCCCAGCGGTCCGGTCGTCGTTTCGACGCCTTCCAGCTCGAAATTCTCGGGATGCCCGGCGCACGGGCTGTGCAGCTGGCGGAAATTGCGGATGTCGTCCAACGTCGGCCGCGCATAGCCGGCAAGATGCAGCGTCGCATAAGCGAGCATCGAACCATGGCCTGCCGACAGCACGAATCGGTCACGATCGGCCCATTTCGGATCGGCCGGATCGAATTTCAGATAGTCCGAATAGAGCAACGTGGCGACGTCGGCCATGCCCATCGGCATCCCCGGATGGCCGCTGTTTGCGGCCTGGACGGCATCCATCGCAAGCGCGCGGATAGCATTGGCGAGCTGACGTTCGGGCAGTGTCATTGGTCCCCCGGAAATGGCTGGGCAGGCGCCGGACGCTACGTCCCGACTGGATGCGCACAGCCCTTTGCGGCGGCGGGGTCAGGAGTCAACCGCTGCGAAGGGAAAATCGGCGCATTTTGGACCGACAGGGCAATTGCACCCCCTCCCCCACGCTGCTACCCATCGCGCATGGAACTCGACCTCGACGAATCCAGCCTGGCCATCGGCCGTATCGAACGCGCGCTCAGCCGCATCGAAAAGGCGCTGGCCGCCCAGCCAAACCGGCCTCCATCCGCGCTTGCCGCCCCCGCGGCCGACCAATCGGCGCTGAAGGCCGAGGTCGCGGCGGTGATCGGCGAACTCGACCGACTGATTGCGGAGGCGGATCGTGGCTGATGTGAAACTGATGATCGCCGGACGGCCCTATGACGTCCACTGCGCCGACGGCGAAGAGGCGCAGCTGCTCCAGCTCGCCGCCGTCGTCGATGAAAAAGCGCGCGAAATCAATGGCGGGACCGAGGTTCGCCAGCTGCTGTTCGCGGCGCTGATGCTCGCCGACGATGTCCAGGAAGCCAAGGGCAAGGTCGACAAGGCCGAGCCGCAGTCCGATTCGCTGCGCGCCGCGGTGGCGCTCGCCGAAAGCCGCGAGGCCGCGACGCGCGACGAACTGCGCGCCGCGGTGGCGCGCGAACAGGCGGCGCTGAAGGAGCTGGAGGCGGCGCAATCGGCCCCCGCCGCCCCGTCGCCCGCGACGCCGGCCAATGACCGCGCGCTGCTCCAGATCGCCGACCGGATCGAGGCGCTGGCGACGAAAGTCGAGCAAATCCCTTGAGCGCGCCCGCCCGCGCCCCTACATAAGGGGCGGCGGGTACTGCCCGGCACGAGCTTTTGCGAAAATCCCTGAGGCGATACATCATCCTAGGGAGCTGTCCCTGCCCGGACCCTGGTCCGACGTATATGGTTCCCACCTGACGTTACTGGCGTCAGAGGACTTTCCAGCAAACGACCTCGGCGGTCCCGCCAACCGACCCGCGCCCGGGTGTAATCCCGCACAGGAGGCGATGACTCCCTTGTCCGCCGATCTGGTTCAGCAAAAACAGCAATTGCGCGAAAAATTGCGCTTTCGCCGCAAGCATTTCGCCGCAAATCTCGACGGCATGGCGCAGCTGGCGGCGTTTCGCGCGCTGCCCGCGCCGCTGGTCCAGCTGCTCGCCGATCACGCCCTGGTCGGCGCCTATGCCCATTGGGGCGATGAGCCCGATATCCTGCCGATGTTCGCCGATCTCGCCGCGGCGGGGGCACTCGCCCTGCCCCACCACGCCGCGCGCATCGATACGATGGATTTTCGGCGCTGGCATCCGCGCGAGCCGCTGGTGCAGGGACCATGGAGCACCCGGCAGCCCGCGGACGATGCCCCCGCGGCGGTCCCCGACCTGATCTTTTGCCCGCTCGTCGGCTTCGACCGCCAGGGCGGCCGGATCGGCCAGGGCGGCGGCCATTATGACCGCTATTTCGCCGCGCATCCCGACGTATTGCGGATCGGAATCGGCTGGTCGGTGCAGGAAATCGACGCGGCCCCGCGCGAATCGACCGACATGGCGCTCGACGCCATATTGACCGAACAAGAATTCATCCTGTGTGGAGACCGTTTGTGAGCCAAGATCGCCAAGACCCTGCCGCGGGCAATCCCCAGCCGAGCTGGCGCAAACCGGCGGGCATGTTGCTGATCCTGCTGCTCATCGCCGGCTGGACCGCGATCGTGGTCAGCCTGTCGCCGTGGGTCGGCGCGTGGCCGGTGCTGGTGCAGGCGGTGTTTTATCTGATCGCGGGGATCGTCTGGATCCTGCCGCTGAAGCCGCTGCTGCGCTGGATGGAATTGGGGACTTGGCGCCGCTAACGAGCGGCGCCAAGTCCCCAATTTCCGGTATCGGATGATCCCAAGCTGCGGTGGCCATTCCGTCCGAAAATGGAAGGAATGGCGCGAGTGACGGGGCTCGAACCCGCGACCTCCGGCGTGACAGGCCGGCACTCTAACCAACTGAGCTACACCCGCGTGTGCTTGGGAGCCGCGCCAATATGCGGCGCGCTTCGGCCTGTCAACCGTCGCTTTCTTCGTGGGTGCGATTTAATCGGTCGCGTACCTCGTCGGTGGTAGTCAGCGTCCCATGCTCGAACAGGAAACCGGCCAGATCGGGGGTTCCGGTCGATGCCAGCACCGTCTGCAGGATCAGCAGCAACGGCACCGCCAGCAGCGCCCCCGGCGTCCCCCAAATCCATCCCCAGAAGCTCAGCGAGACCAATATGAGCAGCGGATTGATCGTCAGCCGCTTGCCAAGCACCAGCGGGGTGATCAGATTCGCCTCGACCAGATGGACGCCGATAAAGATCACCGCGGGCAACAGCGCGAGTCCGACCGCGTCAAAGGTCATCAAACCGCCCAGCCCCAGCAACGCCGCAGCGACGATCGGCCCCAGATAGGGCACGAAGTTGCAGATGCTGACGATCCCGCCCCACATGAAGGGTGACGGCATCCCCAGCGCCCACAGCAGCAGGCTGACGGTCAGCCCCAGGATCGCGTTGATCATCGTGATCGTCGCCAGATAGTCGGCGGTCGCATCGACGACATTCTGGATCACCCGCGCCGTCTGCATCGCCCCGTCAAAGCTGCCGCGGCGCCGGATCGTGCCTTTGCGCAGGCGCGTCCAGCCGGCGAGGAAGAAAAAGATGACCAGCACCGCAAAGAACAGCTGGATGGCGGCGGCGGGCGCCGAGGTGATGAAATAATCGACGACCGACGTCGGCGCGGTCGCCGCCACCGCCTGCGCCGTCGCCTCGCTGCCGCTGGCGACCGACATCAGCGTCCGGTCGACAAAGGCTTGCAGCGTCGAGTAAAAATCGATCAGCGGCGCCAGATTGCTCTGAATGCGCGGAATCGAATCGGGAAGCCGCGCAAACCAGTCGGTCGCCGGCACGACGATGATCGCCAGCGCCGCGTTGATCAGCATCAGGAATATCGTCAGCGCCAGAAACGATGCCAGCCCCGACGGCACCCCGCGCCGCTCCAGCCATTCGAGCAGCGGCACCAGTGCGATCGCGATCACGATCGCCGCGGTCAGCGGCAGAAAGAATTCGGCGCCCGCCTGCAAGGCAAAGGGCAATCCCAAGCAAAAGCTGGCGCCAAAGATCAATGTCAGCGCCGCGAGCAGGCGATCGCGGCGGAAATCGTCGATCTCGATCTGATGCAGCGGGTTGGAACGCGGGCGTGCGTCTCTGCTCCCCCGATCGTCCGCCACCCCATCTCTCCTCACGTTAACCCCCTCGTCTTACGCGGGCTTTGCATCTTGCGCCAGTCGCCCCGTTTGCGACGAACCATGGACCTGTTCTGTCCCCGTCTGGGTCAAAACCGCTCTTTCGCACTGCTATTTAACCAGAAATTACCCTTTTTCGTCGATTGATGGCTCCAAGGACCAACCTATTCGGAGTCAAAGTGATGATGAAAGCGCCTGTGGGGGGCGCGAAGCATCAGCTTCTACCCTCTTGTTCACTTCTCGCCCTGCTGGCGGCGTTCGCGCTGCCGACGCAGGTTCAGGCGCAGGTCGCCACCCCGCCGCTGACGCGGGCCGGGACGACCATCAGCAACACCGCGAGCGCCACTTTTGATACCGGCGGCGGCTCGACCACGATCAATTCGAACCGGGTTGATCTGCTCGTCGATGAACTGCTCGATGTCACCGTCGATTCGAGCAATCCCGCCGATGTGCCGACCACGCCGGGCGCGACCGGACAGGTGCTGACCTTTTCGGTGACCAACACCGGCAATGGCGTCGAAAATTTCGTGCTGAGCACGATCGCCAACGCCGGCGGCGACAATTATGACCCCGTCGTCACCCAAATCTATATCGACAATGGCGACGGCGTGTTCGACCCCGGCACCGACACGCTCTATACCCCGGGCGCCAACGATCCGCAGCTCGATCCCGACGAAAGCGTCACCGTGTTTGTCGTCGCGACGACGCCGGGCGGCGTCGTCGATGGCAATCGCGGCATCGTCAGCCTCGTCGCGGCCGCAGTAACCGGCACCGGCGCGCCGGGAACCAGCTTTGCCGGCCAGGGCGAAGGCGGCGGCGATGCCGTCGTCGGCTCGACCGGTGCTGATGGCGCCGACGCCGGTGCGTTCATCGTCTCGGCGGCCACCGTCACCCTCGTCAAATCGGCGGTGGTGACCAATCCACTCGGCACCGCCGATCCCATTCCGGGCGCGACGATCACTTACACGATCGTTGCCACCGTCGCCGGCAGCGGCTCGGTCAGCGGTCTCGCGATCACCGATAATATCCCGGCGGACACCAGCTATGTCACGGGTTCGATCACGCTGGGCGGCGTCGCGCAGTCCGACGCGGTCGATGCCGACGCCGGCGATTACAACGGCACGCGGATCAACGTCGCGCTCGGCACGGTTGCCGGCGGCCAGACCCGCACCGTCACCTTCCGAACCACAATCGATTGATGGAGATGCCCATGCGCACCGTCCTTTTCCTGTTTCTCGCGGCGCTGTTGCCGGGTCAAGCGCTCGCCGCCAACCAGGTCGCGCTCGCCAATGACGTGTTCGTCGAGCGCGTGACCACCGATGCTCAGGGCAAACAGCGGATATTGCTCGAAGAACCCAAGGTCGTCGTTCCCGGCGACCGGCTCGTCTTCGTGCTCAATTATCGCAACGCCGGGGCGCAGCCCGCTGACAAGTTCGTCATCACCAACCCCCTGCCCGCGGCGGTGCGCTTTGCCGATGCGGGCGACACAAGGCCGCTCGTCTCGATCGATGGCGGCCGCGGCTGGGGGCAATTGGATCAACTGACGGTGGCGCTGAACGACGGCACCCGCCGTGCGGCGCAGCCGGACGATGTGACCCACATCCGCTGGGCCTTTCAAAAGCCGATTCCGGTCGGCGGCAGCGGCAAGCTGATGTTTCGAGGAGTAGTAAAATAACATAATAAATACAGCCGCTTAATGATTGCCAGCGGTGGGGAAACGGCAATCGACCAAAGCCAAGGAGCTCAGCTATGACCAGCAAGCTGAACACTATGGGCATCATCGGTCTGGCGGCGATCACAAGTCTCGCCGCCACGCCGGCACTTGCTGCCGGAACGACCGCGGGTACCACGATCACGAATACCGCCACCGTCGACTATCAGGTCGGTGGCGTTGCGCAGGGACAGCAGTCGGCGTCGAACAATTTCACCGTCGACCGCAAGATCAACCTGCTCGTCGAAGAGGTGGGGACGGTCACGACCAGCGTCGTACCGGGCCAGACAAATGCCGTCACGACCTTCCAGCTGACCAACAGCTCGAACGAAGTGCTCGACTTTGCACTTGTCGCCTCGCAAATCGTCGGCGGCACCGCCGCGCATGGCGGCACCGACACGTTCGATGCCACCAACGTGCGGATTTACCGCGATAATATTGTCACCGGTACGGTCGGCAGCTGGGATGCGGGTGACACCCTGCTCACCGGTTTTGTCGATGAACTCGTCGTCGATACCGCGATCCGGCTGTTTGTCGTCGCCGATATCCCGACCGGGCTGGCCAACAACGCGGTTGCCGGCGTCACGCTGCGCGCGACGGCGCGCGAAGGCGCGCTGGCTGGTACCCAGGGTGCGGCGATCACCGAAACTGTGGGTGCAAATACCGCGGGCAAGGACACCGTCTTTGCCGATATCGCGGGCGTGACCGGCGATGCGGCGCGCGATGCGTCGCACAGCGACAACGACGACTATACCGTGCAGACGGCAACGCTTGCCGTCACCAAGACCAGCCGCGTCATCTCGGATCCGTTCAACAATACGACGAATCCAAAGCTGATCCCTGGCGCAGTCGTCGAATATTGCATCGCGGTCGCCAACAGCGGCAGCGTGGCGGCGACGTCGGTGGTCATCAACGATCCCGTCCCCGGCCAGTTGACGTTCAGCGCGGGCACGATCCTGCTGAACGGCACAACCACGGCTGGAACGTGCAATGCCGACGGCGCGGCGGGTGGCAGCTATGCCGCACCGAACGTGTCGGGGGCCATCGCCACGATCGCGGCGGGCGCCACGCGCACGCTCGTCTTCCGCGCAACGGTCAACTGATCGGGACACCGATGGAGCAGCGGGTGCGGCCCAAAAACCGCCTCCCGCTGCTCCGTTCGGGGCTATCGTGGCGCTCGGCACCAAATATTTCGGCCTTGTGACCGCCCTCGTCGCGGCAGCGTTGCTGCCTGCGGCTCCCCCGGCGCACGCACAGGTGATTACGAACACGGCTTCGGCGCAGTGGACGCATGACGGGCAGCCCGGTCAGGCGCTGTCGAACCGCGTCGACGTCATGGTGGCGCCGCGCCCGCCCGAACGACCGACGATTACCACATACCGACTGACCAATGGCGGCGGCAACAAATCGGTCCCGCTGGCGCCGACCCAGTGCAGCCGGGGCAGCGGCCCGATCGCCAGCAGCTTCAGCAGCGCCAGCAGCAGCAGCGCCAGCAGCAGCAGCGCGAGCAGCGCCAGTGCAGGCAGCACCAGCAGCACGATCCCGCTCAGCGGCGTCTATGAGGGCATTTCGACCGCCCCTGCGTCGCTCCAAAGCACCGACAATTTCCGCGCCGGCGAAGTGCTCGTCGTTGGGGTCACGCTCGCATCGGCCAATGTCGATCCGCAGCGGCGCGACACCCTCGCGGTGGTGCTCGAGCTCGAAAATGGCGACCGCGAGCAGATCACCCTGACCGAAACCGCCAACAACAGTGGTGAATTTGTCGGCTTTATCAACACCATCGGGGTTCCGCCCGCGGTCGTTCAGGGTGATTGCCGCCTGTCGGTCAATCCGGGCGCGGCGCTCTCGCTGCGCGTCACCGACCAGGCGAACGCCAGCCTGGTCGCGCTGGCGACGATCAATTTCCTCGTCGATCCGTTCGGCATTGTGTTCGACAGCGGCGACGGGGCGCCGGTCCCGGGCAGCCGCGTCACCCTTGTCGATGCCGCCACCGGCCAGCCGGCGCAGGTGTTCGGCGACGACGGCGTCTCGGCATATCCGTCCAGCGTCATCACGGGACAGAGCGTCACCGATTCGGGCGGGACGACCTATAATTTCCCGCCGGGCGACTATCGTTTCCCGTTCGTCGCGCCGGGAACCTATCGCCTGATCGTCCAGCCCCCCGCGCCGTTCACCGCGCCGTCGGCATCGAATCCTGCCGATCTGGCCGGTTTCCGCCGCCCCGACGATGGCCTGCCGTTTGAAATCAGCGGCGCCAGCTATGGCAATCCTTTCACGTTGAACAGTCCGGCGCCGGTGCGCGTCGATATTCCGGTCGATCAGCCTGGCCTGCCGCTGATCCTGCGCAAAACGACCTCGACGCAGGTCGCGGCGCCCGGCGATGTGATCCAGTACCGGATCGAGGTCGCCAACCGCGATGCGCGCCGCAACACCGGCGCGGTGACGGTCAGCGATGTCCTGCCCGCCGGAATGCGCCTGCGCGCCGATACAGTGCGGATCGACGGGGTGCGCGTGATCGCCAATGTCGCCGCCAATGGCCGCGAGTTCAGCGTCGTGGTGCCCAGCATCGCCGCATCGCGCACCGCTTTGCTCACCTATCTGGCCGAAGTTGTCGTGTCGGCGCAGCCCGGCAATGCGCTCAACCGCGCCTCGGCGGTCGATAACCGCGGCTCGGCGAGCAATATTGCCGAAGCGACGATTTCGATCAAGCGCGACCAGCTCGGCGATCGGATGACGATCATCGGCCGCATCACCGACGGCGGCTGCCGCGTCGATCCGCGCAAAGCCGAAGGCATCGCCGGGGTGCGCGTCATGCTCCAGGACGGCAGCTACACCGTCACCGACGAGGATGGCCGCTACCATTTCGAAGGCGTCCGCCCCGGCCTCCACGTCGTCCAGATCGATCCGTCGACGCTCCCCCTCGACCGCGCGCCGATCGACTGCGCGCGCTCGACGCAAAGCGCGGGCAGCGCGATCTCGCGCTTCGTCGAAGGCCGCGGCGGTGCGCTGAAACGCGCCGATTTCCGCGCGATTGCCAGCGCACCGCGCGCGGCGCCCAAGACCGCGGCAATTGCCGCCCCGACGGTACTCAGCGACCCTGAAGCCGCAGGGGCCGGTCGTGACTGGCTGGCGGGACAGGCGCCGGGCGTCGACTGGCTGTTCCCGGCCACCGATCACAACCCGCGCTCGAAAGCGATCCGCGCGGCGGTCAAGCACGCGCCCGGCCAGACTGTCACCCTCCGCGTCAACGGCAAGGCCGCCGACCCGCTGACCTTTGAAGGCACCAGCAAGTCGGCCGACGGCGCTGTCGCGGTCAGCCTGTGGCGTGGGCTCGAAATTCGCGAGGGCGAAAACCGACTGGTCGCCGAGGTGAAGGATGTTAACGGCGTTGGCATCGCGACGTTGGAGCGCACGGTCCATTATTCGATTACCCCGATGCGCGCCGCGCTGATCCGCGAACGGTCGGTTTTGGTCGCTGACGGCGTCACCCGCCCGGTAATCGCGGTGCGCCTGACCGATCGCGACGGCAAGCCGATCCGTGCCGGCCTGACGGGCGATTTTAGCGTCCCCGCCCCCTATTATCCCGCGGTCGAGGCCGATGCACAGCAGGCGCGCCAGCTCGCCGGGCTCGAACGCGCCCAGCCGCTATGGAAAATCGATGGCGACGACGGCATCGCCTATATCGAACTCGAACCGACCACCGCATCGGGCACGCTGGCGATGGATTTCACCTTTCGCGACGACAAGGTGGTGCGCAAGCAGACGATCGAAACCTGGCTCGATCCGGGCGATCGCCCGTGGACCGTCGTTGGCTTTGCCGCCGGGACGATCGGCTACAACACCCTTGACGACCGCATGGAGCCCGCAGCCGAAACGCTGGACGACCTCAACGCCGATACGCGCCTCGCGCTCTATGCCAAGGGCCGGGTGCGCGGCAAATGGCTGATGACGCTGGCCTATGACAGCGACAAGGACAAGGACGACGCCCGCTTTGGCGGCGTCATCGACCCGCGCGCCTATTACACCATCTACGCCGATCGCAACGAGACGCGCTACGATGCGGCGTCGGTGCGCAAGCTCTACCTGCGCCTCGAACGCCCGCAATTCTATGCGATGTTTGGCGATATCGAGACGGGGATTTCGGAACCGCAGCTCGCCCGCTATCAACGGGCGCTCAACGGCGGTAAGGCCGAGTATCGCGGCCGCAACTTCGCCGCGACGGCGTTCGTTGCCGACACCCCGTACCGCTTCCGCCGTGACGAAATCCAGGGCAACGGCCTGACGGGTCCGTACCAGCTCGGCGCGCGCGATATCTTGCCGAACAGCGAACGCATCGTCATCGAAACGCGCGATCGCCTCCACAGCGAGCGCATAGTTAACAGCGTTAGCATGACGCGCCATGTCGATTACGACATCGACTATCTGTCGGGCACGATCCGCTTCCGCAGCCCCGTGCTCAGCCGCTCATCGGATCTCGATCCGCAGTTCATCGTCGCTGAATACGAGGTCGATGGCATCGGCCAGCGCGTCCTCAACGCGGGCGGCCGCGTCAGTTACCAGTCGAATGACGAAAAATTGCGCGTCGGTGCGACTTTCATCCACGATGAAGACGGCAACGCCAAGACCAACCTGGGCGGCATCGATGCGCGCTATCGCCCGAATATCGACACCGAAATCCGCGCCGAACTGGCGGTCAGCGACGCCAAGGCACAGAACGGCAGCCCCGCCGCCGTCTCGGGCACCGCCAAGGCGTGGCTGATCGAGGCCGAACATCACAGCAGCAATGCCGATTTCCTCGCTTATGTCCGCGAACGCGAGAGCGGTTTCGGCGCCGGACAGCTCAACCGCGGCGAGGATGGTACACGCAAGTACGGCATCGACGCCCGGCTACGCGCCACCCGCACGCTGTCGCTGACCGGCAGCGCGTGGCAGGAAGATTATCTCGCTGGCGGCGCCCGCCGCCGCGCCGCGCGAGCGCTCGCCGAATATGACAATGGCACCACCGTCGCGCGCGCCGGGCTAACCCACGCCGACGACCGACTGTCGGACGGCACGCGCAACCGCTCAAACATCGCCCAGTTTGGCGCAACGCAGCGCCTGTTCGAGAAACGCCTCGAACTCGACGCACAGACCGAATTTGCGCTGGGCGGCAAGGATGCGAGCATCGATTTCCCGACCCGCCACCGTCTCGGCGCGCGCTTCACGATCAATCGCGACGTCAATCTGGTCGGCAGCTATGAAATTGCCGACGGTGACACGATCAAGGCGCGCACAGCGCGTCTCGGCTTCGATCTGACCCCTTGGTCGGGCGCGCGCCTGCTCGCCACCGCGAACCAACAGCAGATCGGCGAATATGGCCCGCGCAGCTTTGCCGCTTACGGCCTGTCGCAATCGCTCAAGCTCGGCGAACGCTGGTCGGTCGATGTGTCAGTCGACGGCAATCGCACCCTTGGCGGCATCCGCGCGGGCGATGTTATCAATGTTAACCAGCCGGTCGCCTCGGGCGGCTTCCTCGGCGGCAATGATACCTTGACCGAGGATTTCCTCGCGATCAGCACCGGCGCCACATACCGCGCCGATCGCTGGACGCTGACGGGACGCGCCGAATATCGCGACGGCGAAGTCGCCAATCGCTACGGGTTGACGCTGGGCGGCCTGCGCCAGCTCGGCGAAGGCCGCGCGCTCGGTGCGCTGTTCACCTACGCCAAGGCGAGCGGCAGCGGCACGACGCCGACGACCGAGGTCATCAATTTCGAGATGAGCTGGGCACACCGCCCCGCAGCCTCGAGCATTTCGTGGCTCAACAAGAGCGAGTTCCGGTCGGACAAGGTGCGCGATGCGGTCGCGGGACAGTCCGGCCCGATCGGCGGTGGCGCGCTGACGATCGACGGCGACGCGACCAGTCGCCGCCTGCTCAACAGCCTGTCGGTGAACTGGACCCCGCTTGGCGACCGCGAAAACCGCCGTGACGCAGGCCGCATGTGGTATGAACGCGGCGAATTCGGCTTCTTCTGGGGCACGCGCTATAATTTCGACAAGTTTGGCGCCGACGACGTCAAAGGGTGGTCGAACCTGCTCGGCGCCGATTTCCGCTTCAACCTTGGCGAGCATGTCGATGTCGGTGCCTCGGGCACCGTGCGCGTCGGCACCGATGCCGAAACGGTCAGCTGGGCGGGCGGGCCGACCGTCACGCTGGCACCGATGAAGAACGCCAACATCACCTTCGGCTATAACTTTGCGGGCTTCCACGACCGCGATTTCGAAGATGCGCGCTATTCGCGGTCGGGCGCTTATGTGACGTTCAAGCTGAAGTTCGACCAGACGAGTTTTGCTGGGCTGGGACTGTAAGCCCACCCAAAATGCCGTCATTGCGAGCGTAGCGAAGCAATCCAGGGCGGCTTACGCGACACTGGATTGCTTCGCTACGCTCGCAATGACGAACGGATTAATCCGCGAACAGCAAAACCGGCGTCTCAACCAGCTTTTTCAGCGCCCGGACATAGCTCGCCGCATCCCAGCCATCAACGACGCGATGATCGCAGCTGATCGACAGGTTCATCAGCTTGGCCCGGCGAATTTCGTCGCCGTCGAAGACCGGACGCTCGACAATCTTGTTCGGGCCGATGATCGCCACCTCGGGCCGGTTGATCACCGGGGTCGTCGCGATGCCGCCGAGCGGACCGAGCGAGGTGATCGTCAGTGTCGAGCCCGACAGCTCGTCGACCTTGGCCTTGCCCGTGCGCGCGGCCTCGGCCAACCGCCCGATTTCGCTCGCCAATTGCCAGACATTCTTGTCCTGCGCGTCGCGGATCACCGGCACCATCAGCCCGGCATCGGTCTGCGTCGCCATGCCCAGATGCACCGCGCCGTACCGCGTCACCACCCCGGCTTCGTCGTCGTAGCGCGCGTTGATCATCGGGAACTGCGGGATCGTGCGGCAGATCGCGACGATCAGGAAAGGTAACATCGTCAACTTCGGCCGCTGGCCGCGATTGGCGTTCAAATCGGCGCGCATGTCTTCCAGCGCGGTGACGTCCATTTCCTCGACATAGGTGAAATGCGGGATCGCGCGCTTCGACGCCGCCATATTCTCGGCAATCTTGCGCCGCATCCCGATGACCTTGATCGGCTCGTCGGCACGGGCGCGGCTTGCGTCGGGGGAATGATAACCCTGCCCGCCGCTGTAGCGCAGGAAGGCATCAAGGTCAGCGTGCCGGACACGATCACCGTCGGAATGGACCTGACCCAGGTCGATGCCCAGATCCTTGGCGCGGGCGCGAACCGCGGGGGATGCGAGTAACTTGGCGTCATGCCCGGTAACAACGGCTGGCGCCGCGGGCACTGGCGGCACTGCGCTAGGCTTTGTTGCGGTTTGCGGCGCCACAACCTTCGATGTTAACTCTGTCACCTTCGGCTCGAACACCTGTTCCGCCCCGGGCGTTTCCGCCTCAATCTGCCGTTCGACCACCGTATCCACCGGCGGCGCCTCGGCATCACCGTCCGCGTCGGTCTCGATCACCGCCAGTGTCGACCCGATCGGGATCAGATCGCCGACTTCGCCCGCCAGCTCGACGACAATCCCCGATACCGGCGATTCCATTTCGACGGTCGCCTTGTCGGTCATCATGTCGGCGAGCTGCGCGTCTTCCTCGACGCGCTCGCCGATTTTGACGTGCCAAGCGACGATTTCGGCCTCGGCAATGCCTTCGCCGATGTCAGGTAGACGGAATGAATAGCGGGCCATTTGCGTCAGTCCTTCAAAATCTTGGTCAGCGCGGTCGCGATGCGTACCGGGCCGGGGAAATAGGCCCATTCCAGGCTGTGCGGATATGGGGTGTCAAAGCCGGTAACGCGCTCGACCGGGGCTTCGAGATGGTAAAAGCAGCGTTCCTGCACCAGCGCAGCGAGTTCGGCGCCAAAACCCGAGGTGCGCGTCGCTTCGTGGATGACCAGGCAGCGCCCGGTCTTCTTCACCGACGTCTCGATCGCGTCGATATCGAGCGGCAACAGCGTGCGCAGGTCGATGATTTCGGCATCGATCCCCATTTCCTCGACGATCGTCTTGGTGACATGGACCATCGTGCCATAGGCGAGGATGGTGAGCGCCTCGCCTGCACGCACTGTCGCGGCCTTGCCGAGTTCGATGCGGTAATGACCTTCGGGCACCGCGCTTGTGGCATGTTTCGACCAGGGTTCGACCGGGCGGTCGTAATAACCGCTGAACGGGCCGTTATAGATGCGCTTGGGTTCGAGGAAGACGACGGGGTCGTTGTCCTCGATCGCAGCGATCAGCAACCCCTTGGCGTCGTAAGGGTTTGACGGGATGACGGTTTTTACGCCGCAGATGTGCGTCATGATGCTTTCGGGCGACTGGCTGTGCGTCTGGCCGCCAAAGATACCCCCACCGAACGGCGTGCGAACCGTCATCGGACAGATAAAGTCGGCCGCCGAGCGATAGCGCAGCCGCGCCGCCTCGCTGACCAGCTGGTCGAGCCCCGGATAGATATAATCGGCGAACTGGATTTCGGGGACCGGGCGCAGGCCATAGGCGCCCATGCCAACCGCGACGCCGATGATCCCGCATTCGTTGATCGGGGTGTCGAACACCCGCGTCTTGCCGTGTTTTTTCTGCAGGCCCGCGGTGGCGCGAAACACGCCGCCGAAAAAGCCCACGTCTTCGCCCATCACCACGACGTTGCTGTCGCGTTCGAGCATGACGTCCATTGCGCTGTTGATCGCCTCGATCATGTTCATGGTTTTGGTCTCGCCAACCATTATTCGGGCTTCCAGCCGGGGCCGAACTTCGCTTCCTGCTCGGCGAGCATCTGCACGCATTGCTCCTTCAGATGCCAAGGCAGCTCTTCGAACACATCGTCGAACATCGTTTCGAACGGCTGATGCATACCGTGACCCAAAATACCTAGCTTTTCCGATTGCTTCTGCGTCGTCTTTACCAAATCTTCGAGTTCGATGCGCTGCGCCTCATGCCGTTCGCCGTCCCATTCGCCGAGCGTTTCGAGATGCTGGCGCAGCCGCGCGATCGGGTCGCCGAACGGCCAGATCGTGGGCTCTTCGGCGGGGCGATACGCGGTCGGGTCGTCCGACGTGCTGTGCCCTTCGCTTCGATAGGTGAAATGCTCGATCAATGTTGGGCCGTTGTTGGTCCGCGCCCGGTCGGCGGCCCACTGCGTCGCGGCGTAGACCGCGAGCGGGTCGTTACCGTCGATGCGCAGCCCGGCGATGCCATAACCCACGGCGCGCGCCGCAAAGGTCGTGCGCTCGCCGCCGGCAAAGCCCGAAAAACTGGAAATCGCCCACTGGTTGTTGACGACGTTAAAGATCACCGGGGCGTTATAGACGGTCGCAAAGGTCAGCGCCGAGTGGAAGTCGCCTTCGGCCGACGATCCTTCGCCGCACCACACGGTCGCGATGCGGCTGTCGCCCTTCGACGCCGAGGCCATCGCCCAGCCCACCGCCTGCGGATATTGGGTGGCAAGATTGCCCGAAACACTGAAGAACCCATGCTCCGGCGCCGAATACATGATCGGCAGCTGGCGCCCCATCAGATGATCGCCGCGATTCGAGTAGATCTGGTTCATCATCTGGATCAGCGGATAATCGCGCGCGATGAGAATCCCTTGCTGGCGATAGCTGGGAAAGCACATGTCGCCGCGGTCGAGCGCCATTGTCGAGGCGACCGACGTTGCTTCTTCACCGGTGCATTTCATGTAAAAGCTGGTCTTGCCCTGCCGCTGGGCGCGAAACATGCGGTCGTCGAAGGCGCGGACGAGCATCATGTAGCGGAGCATCGTGCGGAGTCGTTCGGGCGAGAGTTTGGGATCCCACTGGCCCTTCGCCTGGCCGTCGAAATCGAGCACGCGGACCAGGCCATAACACAGGTCGCGCATCGCATCGGGCTTGGTCGCCTCCGATGGGCGCGGCGTCGCGTCGACGGCAGGAACAACGATATCGCCAAAGTCGGGCGTGTCACCCGGGCGGTAGCGCGGCTCAGGAATATGAAGCGACAGCGGCGGCAGATTGCTCGCCGGGCGTCGATCCGTTTCGGACATATCGTCTTCCCATTGCGGCGCGAATCGGCGCCTAGTTATATTTCAGCGTGACGACATATTATTTCGGTCGCCATACGAATGCAACGCTAGCGATCAGACCGCGACCGGCGCCGAAATATGCGCTTGCGGGGCATAGGCCTCGACCGCGAAATCGTCGAACCGATAGCCGAAAATGCTGTCCGGACGCCGCAAAATCCGGAGTTTCGGCGCGCCGCCAGGAATCCGCCCCATTTGCTGCTCAACCAGTTCGGCATGGTTCAGATACAGATGGACGTCGCCGCCCGTCCAGACCAGCTCGTGGGCGTGCAGGCCGCATTGGTCGGCGACCATGCGGGTCAGCAACGCAGCTTCAAAGACGTTGAAGGCAAAGCCCAACCCCAGATCGCACGAGCGCTGGAAGAGCAGGCACGAGAGCCCGCCGTCGCTGCGGACATGAAATTGATAGGTCATGTGGCACGGCGGCAGCGCCATGCGGTCGAGATCGGCGACGTTCCAGCCGGTGAAGATATGTCGCCGCGACCCGGGATTGCTCCGCAGCCCGTCGATCAGCGCCATAATCTGGTTGTGCCCTTGGCTTGCGCGGCGAAACAGCCCCTCGCCAGCGGGTTCGTACCGCGGCCAGTTGACCCATTGATGGCCATAGACGGGGCCAAGATCGCCCCATTGGGCCGCGAAGGCGTCATCCGCGATGATCCGCGCCTCGAACTCCTCGGCGCTGATGCTCTCCCCCGTCGTCTTGCGATATTTCTCGAGCGGCCAGTCGGTCCAGATTTTCACGCCCTGCGACACGAGGGCGCGAATATTGGTGTCGCCGGTCAGGAACCACAGCAGTTCGCGCAACGCGGTCTTCCAATAGACACGCTTGGTCGTCAGCAGCGGAATCGCGTCGTCTTTCAGCGAGAATCGCATCGTTTCGCCGAACAGCGACCGCGTGCCGACCCCGGTGCGGTCGATGCGCTCGTCGCCCTCGACCCAGATGCGGCGCATCAGGTCAAGATATTGCAGTTCATAATGGATGGATTCAGACAAGACTCACTCCCGCTTCTGTCGCTCTTTGCTAGGCCGCGCGCGCGATGGCGACAAGGGCGGAGCAGGCGCCCCGGACAGGCCCGCGGCGGGAAAGCCTCCAAAGCGGGGCAGTCGGTGATTGGCGAACATGCATTGGCCGCGCATGGCATGCGCCATGACCCTGCTCCAACCCGTCGGCCAGATGCCCGATCCGTCGGTCGTGGACGGTTTTGTGCCGTGCGCCGCCGAAGATGACATCGCCCACCACCTGCTCCGCCCCCATTTCGCAGCCGATCGCGAGAGCCTGCTGCTCGCCGGATTCGACGCCTTCGACCGGCTCGTTCGCCTCGAACGCGCGGGCGGCGACGATGCGAAGCGCTGCATCATTCCCCCGCGCTGCTGGCGCGCGCTGCTCGATCACGGCGTCGTTGCGGTGCTGATGGCGCATAATCACCCGTCGGGTATTGCGCGGCCGAGCGACGCAGATATCGCAACCACGCGCGAAACCGCGCTTTTCCTGCGCGTCATGGGCATCGAATTGGTCGACCATCTGATTTTTGTGGCGAGCGGACATTTCAGCTTTCGGAGTGCCGAAATGCTGTAGCTGCGGCAATCCCGATGAATGTGCCGATTGGCGCTTGAAGTTCACAGATTGCGCGTCTAGAGGACCGCCCTGCCTTCGCGGCGACCCCGGTCGGCGCGCAGATCGGTCGGGGAGTAGCTCAGCCTGGTAGAGCACTGTCTTCGGGAGGCAGGGGCCGGAGGTTCGAATCCTCTCTCCCCGACCAATTTCTTCGCATATTGCAGATTCTGTACCGTCGCTTCTTGTAAGTCGGCGCACAACATCCTAGATTTGTTCTACGCCGCCATGGTTTTCCCCCTTTCCATCGCGGTGAGTGCCCCGTCCTCTTGACGCGGGCGCGTCCTCCCTGGACCCTGGCCACCTCGTACTTCGGTACGGGGTGGTTTTTTATTCGGCGGCCTCAATCATCGCGTCGGGTAGCGGCCGCGCTTGCCCGGCGGCGCCGACCAGATCGGCGAACCAGCGCGCCATCGATGCCAGTCTGGCGCTATCGGGCAAACGGTCGGCGCCCAGATAGAGGCGGCGGTCGATCTCGATCTGCACCGCATGAACCGCCTGCCCCGGATTGCCGTGCGTGCGGATGATGTGCCCGCCGGCATAGGGTTGATTGCGCGAGACCGGCTCGTCCAGACCTTCGGCCGCCGCCAGCACGAAGTCGACCAGCCATCCACCCGACGTCACCCCGAAATGATCGCCGACGACGATGTTCGCACCATGGCCGGGCTGACCGATCGGGATCGTCGGCATCGAATGGAGATCGAGCAGGATCGCGTAACCGAACCGGTCGCGCGCCGCCGCCAAGGCATCGGCCAACGCCGCATGATAGGGCCGGTGAAAGGAGTCGAGCCGCCATTGCAGCGCCGCCTGGTCGATCGGCTTTTTCCACAGCGGCCCGCAATCGGCCAGCCGCGTCGGCACCACCCCCAGACCGGCGCGTTCCTTGCGCCCCGGCACCGAAAATTGCGCGCGCAGCGGCATCGCGACCTCGCCCGGCGCCATCTGCCCCTCGCCGCGATTGCAATCGGCGACGGCCCGCGCCCACAGACCGTGCACCACGGTGGCCCCCGCCCCGACCGCTCCCGCGGCGATCAGATCGCACCAGCTGTCCTCGAGCCGTTCAAGATCGGCATGGCCGACGCGCGCCGCGGCCAATATTTCGGGCGGGTACAGCCGCCCCGCGTGCGGCACCGACACGACGACCGGGCCGATCGCCGCAGGCCGATTGACGGCGATGGCGGCGGACGGGATGGTGCGGGATCGCATGAATCATCGGTGGCAAAAAAAGCGCGATGAATCCAGCACCGCGCGTCAATTTGTTAAATCTCTGACGCTATGGCGGATGTGGTATTAAGGATGCAGCCGACCGGAACCGGCGGTATCGAGGGACCAGGGGACAGATTTCAGCATGATTCGTATTCTTCTGGCCGAGGATGATGACGTGATGCGCGAATATCTCGCGCGGGCGCTGACCAGCGCCGGTTATCACGTCACCGCCGTCGATCGCGGCACAGCCGCGGTCCCCTATATCGATTCGGGCACCTTCGACCTGCTGCTGTCGGACATCGTCATGCCCGAAATGGACGGGATCGAACTCGCCCAGCACACCGCCAAGGTCGCGCCACAGACGCAGGTGATGTTCATCACCGGCTTTGCCGCCGTGTCGCTGCGTGCCGAGGAAAATGTGCCGCAGGCAAAACTGCTGTCGAAGCCGTTCCACCTGAAAGATCTGGTGCGCGAAGTCGACAATCTGTTCGGCCGCGCCGACCGGTCGAGCCAACAATAACGACATCATCGGGCGCGAAGGGCTTGCCAAGCGTTGCCGGGGATATTAGGGGGCCGTCACCCCAAGGGATGGGCGTGTAGCTCAGTGGTAGAGCACTGTGTTGACATCGCAGGGGTCGCAAGTTCAATCCTTGCCACGCCCACCATTAAAAACGCCGCCACCCAGCCGGGTTGGCGGCGTTTTTGCTATGGGGCTAACCGGCATTACAAACCGCAGCCCCGAGCTTGTCGAAGGGCGCTTCTCAGCGAGGCGCCCCTCGACAAGCTCAGGGCTACGGTGCTGGTCCGACCCTTACGCCATACCGCGCGCCAGATCGCCGCGCGATGCGTCGCCGACCTGGCTGCCGCCGTCGCAGTCGAGGATCGTGCCGGTGATATAGCCCGCGGCGGGCGAGCAAAGGAACACCGCCGATTCGGCGACCTCCTCGATCTTGCCCCAGCGTTTCATCGCGATGCGGTCGAAATGCGACTGGCGCGTTTCGGCGTCGGGCGCGAGGCGCTTCATCCCTTCGGTATCGGCGATCGGGCCGGGCGAAATGCCGTTCACCCGCACCTCCGGCCCCCATTCGAGCGCCAGCACACGAATCAGCTGGTTGATCCCCGCCTTCGCGGCGCAGGCGTGGACCTGCAGGGCCGAGGCGTTGACCGCCTGCCCCGCGGTGATCGCGATCAGCGACGCGCCGGGCCGGTTGAGCAGGTCATGGCAGCCGCGGAACACGTTGAAGGTGCCGTTGAGGTCGATATCGACGACGGTGCGAAACGCATTCGCCGACATGCCGAGCGCAGGCGCGAGGAAATTGCCTGCTGCGCCCGAAATCACGATGTCCATCGGCCCCAGTTGATCGGCAACCTGTTCCATCGCGCCGCGAATCGCCGCATAATCGCGCACATCGGCCGACAGCCCGATTGCCCCCGCGCCGATGTCGGCGGCGGCGCGCGCTGCCTTGTCGGGATCGCGCCCCGCCACGGCGACCTTGGCGCCAAGCTCAGCAAAGCGTTTGGCGATGCCCAGATTGATGCCGCTGGTGCCGCCGGCGACGAACGCCGTTTTGCCCACGAGCAAATTATCGCGAAATGTCGTCATCGTGCCTCTCTCCCTTGCTTCTTTTATCGGCGCCCCCCGCATCCGCCGCCATTGTACATAATGCGGGGTTGACGGATGGCGATCAGTCGCCTTTTGAAACTGGAACAGACAGCAAGGACGAACCGATGGCAAGTGCCGGCCCCACCTCAAACGCTTTCATCTCGCAGCGGCTGAAGCTGCACTATGTCGATTGGGGCAATCGCGGCGCGCCGCCGCTGCTGCTCGTGCACGGCGGGCGCGACCATTGCCGCAACTGGGACTGGGTCGCCGACAAGCTGCGCGATCGTTATCATATCATCGCCCCCGACCTGCGCGGACACGGCGACAGCGCGTGGTCGCCCGACGGCAATTACGCGATGGACGGCTTTGTCTATGACCTGGCGCAGCTGATCCACCAGCTCGATCTGGGGCCGATCAGCATTGTTGCCCATTCGATGGGCGGCAATATCGCGCTACGCTATACCGGGCTCTATCCCGAAAATGTCCGCAAGCTGGTCACAATCGAAGGGCTTGGTCCGTCGCCAAAGATCATCGCCGAACGCGCCCAGAAACCTTATGCCGAACGCTTCCGCAAATGGATCGATGACAAGCGTCAGGCGGCTGGGCGTACCCCGCGCCGCTACGCCACCCTCGACGATGCGCTGGCGCGGATGATGGGCGAGAACGCCTATCTGACCGAAGCACAGGCACGCCACCTGACCATCCACGGCATCAGCCGCAACGAGGACGGCAGCTGGAGTTGGAAGTTCGACAATTACCTGAATGTCTGGCCCGCCTTTGACATGCCGCAAGATGACATAACGGCACTGTGGGGGGCGATCACCTGCCCCACCCTGCTGCTCTATGGCGCCAACAGCTGGGCATCGAACCCCGAAGGCGACGGGCGCCTGGCGCATTTTCATACCGCCAAGGTGATCGAATTCGAAAATGCCGGCCACTGGTTGCATCACGACCAGTTCGACCGGTTCATGTCCACGCTAGACGATTTCCTGTAAATCGACCCAGATTTGGTGCGCGATGGCGCGCATGTTGGGGCAGACGATGGCCTATACCGGGCAGATTTCCAGGCGGCAGCGGGTCATGTCGGGCGGTGGTGCCCTGTTTGCCGTCGTCGCGGTCGGCTTTGGCCTAGCCAGCGGTCTCGACCTCGACGTCGTCCGCAAGGCCAGCCAGGCGATCGCCGCGCTCGCCATCCCGGCACCGCCGCCACCAGAGCCGGTCGAGCCGCAAACCATCGCCAGCGACAAGGCGAGCGGCAAGGCCTCGGCGGCGAACCAGCACGCCAAAGCCGCCCCCGTTGTTGCCCCCAAAGCCAAACTGCCGCCGATCGTGCCCCCGATTGCCGCGGCGCCAAAGCCCCGCGCGGGCGATGACGCATCGGCGGGCGCCACGCCCACCCCCGGGGGCGGATCGGGCGTCGGCGGGCGCGGCGACGGCACCGGGGCGGGCGGCGCAGGCAGCGGCACGGGCGGTGGCAGCAAGGCGGTGTGGCAGAGCGGCACGATCCGCGACCGCGACTATCCCGCCGCCGCCAGCCGCGCGCGCGTCGGCGGCGAGGTCGAGGTTCGCTTTACGATCCAGCCGACAGGCCGGGTCACCGGGTGCCGCGTGACACGCTCAAGCGGCGATGTAGCGCTTGATACCATAACATGCCGCCTGATCGAGGAGCGTTTTCGCTTCAAGCCCGCGACCAATGCCGCGGGTGACGCGGTGGCCAGCGCCTATGGCTGGCGGCAAAACTGGTGGCTGGAACCGCGACGCTGACCGGTGTCGCGCAGAGGGTGTTGCACAAGCAATGCGACAAAATGCAACTTAGATGCGAATAGTTCGCAATATACGTTGACACTGCGATCGACTCTCAATAGCGGGCGCCCCAAGCCAATCACAAAACAGGGGTTTACCGTGAAGCCATCGACATCCGCCTCGTTCCTCGCCCTTTCCTGCGTCGGCAGCCTGATCAGCGCCCCCGCCTTCGCCACCGAGACCGGAACCGACGCGCAGGACGCCCCCGGCAGCCGTAGCGATATCGTCGTTTCGGGCACGCTGGCGACCGAGGTGGAATCGCCCAAATCGACGGCGCCGTTGGTCGATACGCCGCAGACGGTCACCGTCGTGTCGCAGGAACAACTGCGCCAGCAGAATTTGCTGACGCTGCGCGACGCGCTATCGACGATCCCCGGCATCACTTTTGGCGCCGGCGAAGGCGGCGCCGGCTATGGCGATTCGATCAACCTGCGCGGCTATTCGGCCAACAACGACCTGACCGTCGATGGCGTCCGCGACGCCGCCCAATACAGCCGCACCGATCCGTTCAACCTGCAACAGATCGAAGTCTATAACGGCGCCAACTCGGTGTTCAACGGATCAGGCAGCGTCGGCGGCACGATCAACCTGGTCAGCAAGATCCCCTTCGCGCGCGACGCGACGACGGTGCAGGCGGCGGTCGGCACCGACAATTATTACCGCGGCTCGGTCGACAGCAACTGGCGGGTCAGCGACCTGATCGCGGTGCGCCTGAACGCAATGTATCACGAAAACGACGTTCCGGGCCGCGATGTCGAAAACTTCAAGCGCTGGGGCGTCGCGCCGTCGATCACCATCGGGGTCGACAGCGACACCAGCCTGACGCTCGCCTATGTGCACCAGAATGATGATAACACCCCGATCTATGGCGTTCCCTATTATCTGAGCACGGTTAACGACGGCCCGCTGGCCGGGGTCGATGACAGCGACTATTTCGGCATCGTCAATCTCGACAAGCAGCAAACCAAGGTCGACCGCCTGACCGCGACCTTCCGCCATGCGTTCAGCGACAATGTCTCGATCCGCAACCTCACCCGCTGGCAGCGCGTCGGCCAGTATAGCCAGACCAGCGCGCCACAGGGCGTCTTCTGCCTGGCCAGCGGGCTTCAGCCGATCGGCGCGGGACCGAATGCGACCGTCGGCATCGCCTGTCCGGTGGGCCAGAATGTCCCGGGCACCTATTATCAGAGCGGCCCGCGCGGACTGGTTCGTGATCAGGTCAACGACCTGCTGCACAACCAGACCGACCTGACGATCGTCACGGGTGAAACGGGCGGCACGCGCAACACGCTCGTCGTCGGCGCCTCCTTCTCGCGCGAGGATTATACAATCACCACCGGGTCGCTGCTGCGCAATCCCAATGGCTCGGCGGTGACCCCGCTGCCGCCGATCAGCCTGTCGAACCCGAACACCGTCTATACCGGCCCGATCAACTTCACCGTCACCGCGCGGTCAAAGGGCTATAGCCGCAACGCCGCCATCTATGCCTTTGATACGCTAGAACTTGGCAGCATGTTCGAACTGAACGCCGGTGTCCGGTACGAAAGCAACCGCGCCGAATTCCGCAATATCCCGCTGACCTTTGTTCCCCCGGGGACGACCGACCTGACCGCGGCGCAGCGCGCGCCGCAGATCAGCGACGAAAATCTGTTTTCGTACCGCGTCGGCGCAGTGTTCCACCCGATCGAGAATGTCAGCCTCTACGCCGCCTATGGCAACGCCAAGACGCCGTCGTCGGCGACCGTTCGCCTGGGCTGCGGCGTCATCCCCGCGACACCCGGCGCGGCCGATCCCTGCGCGGTCGCGCCGGAAAAGGCGCGGACCTATGAAATTGGCGCCAAGGCCGAACTTCTCGACAAGAAGCTGCTGCTCACCGCGGCGCTGTTCCGTAACGAACGCAGCAATTTCCGCACCCCGTCGAACGACCCGTCGCTACCCAATTCACTGCAAGTGCTCGACGGCAAATCACGCGTCGATGGCGCCTCGCTGGGCGTTACCGGCAATGTGACCCCTGAGTGGGCAATCTTTGCCAACTACACCTATCTCGACAGCGAAGTGCGACAGAGTGTGTCGGACTTCTGCTTGCGATCGCCCGCAGCGACTGGCTGCGGCAACAGCGCCGCAATTGCCGATCCGCAGGCGGGCGACCGCCTGATCCAGACCCCGAAACATTCGGGCAGCCTGTTCACCACCTACGTATTCCCGTTTGGGTTGCAGGTGGGTTACGGCCTGACCTATCAGGGCAAGTTCGCGACCAACCAGCGCACCCTGCTCCAGCGGACGCAGTTCATGGTCGACGACTATCTGATCCACCGCGCCTTCGTGTCCTATGACTTCAAGAACGGCCTGGTCGCGCAGCTCAACGTCACCAATCTGACCAACGAGGATTATTACACTGGCGTCCGCAACAATGTGAACGCGACCACCGGCGCCGTCTCGGGCGGTTGGGCGACCCCCGGCGACGCGCGCTCGGCGGTGTTCAGCCTCTTCTACAACTTCTGATCAAAGGGAGCGGGCGCGGCGATTGCCGTTCCCGCCCTTTTCGGCCTAGAAGCACGCACATGATCCGTATCGTTCCCGACGTGCTCGACGCCGACGGCGTTGCCAAACTCCGCTCGATCCTCGATGCCGCCGACTGGATCGACGGCAACGAGACGTCGGGGCCGCAGGCGGCGCTCGCGAAACGCAACCAGCAGTTGCCCGAGTTCGGCGAAGCCGCGAGCGAAGCGGGCCGCCTCGTGCTCGACGCGCTGGGCCGCAGCCCGCTGTTCATCGCCGCGGCGCTGCCGCTCAAAATCTACCCGCCCTATTTCAATCGCTATGGCGGCGGCGAAAATTTTGGCGATCATATCGACAACGCGATCCGCCTGCGCCGCGGCACCGAATTTCGCATGCGTAGCGACCTGTCGGCGACGATCTTCCTTGCCGACCCCGACAGCTATGAGGGCGGCGGGCTGGTCGTTGAGGGCTTTTCCGAAGCGCCGGGGATCAAATTGCCCGCAGGGCATATGATGCTCTATCCCGCAACGACCGTGCACCGCGTCGAACCGGTGACCGCGGGGACGCGCGTCGCGAGCTTTTTCTGGATCCAGTCGATGGTGCGCGATCAGGGCCAGCGCAATCTGCTCTTCGACCTCGACCTGGGGGTGCAGGGCGCCGCCATGGCGCTGGGTCAGGGCGACGCGACGGTGGTGCGCCTGACCGGCGTCTATCACAATCTGCTGCGCCGCTGGGCCGACAGCTAGCTCAGCATCGCGCGCCAGCCGCGCGAGATATATTCGCGATCACCCGCAATCACGCAGGCGGCGAGTTGCCGCGCATCGGCCAGCGCGATTGCCGCTGCGGGGCCAAGCACGGTCAGCGCCGTCGCCCAGCCGTCGGCCATCATGCAGCTGCGGTGCAACACCGTCACCGACGACACCATATTGACGATCGGCCGCCCGGTACGCGGGTCGAAACTGTGCGAATAATGACGGCCATCGACAGTGAAACCGCGGCGATAATTGCCCGATGTCGCCGCTGACAAATCGTGCAGCGCGATCCGGTACGGCGCCACCGACGATGTGGGCGGTATTTCGACATCGGCCCACCACGGCTGGCCGTCGGGCCGGATCCCCTCGCCGCGCAGTTCGCCGCCGACGTCGAGCAGGAAATGGCGGACGCCCAGCGCCAGTAGCCATTCGGCGGCGAGATCGACGCCATAGCCCTTGGCAATCCCCGACAGGTCGAGCATCGCGCTTTCGCTACGCCGGATACGGCGGGTATTGGGGTCGAAATCGATCCGGCGTTCGCCGTGATCGGCGGCATCCGGCACGCAATCAACCGGACCGCTGGCGCCAAAGCCCCATTGCTCGGTCAGCGCGCCCAAGCACGGGTCGAACGCACCGTCGCTCGCGCGCCCGATCGTCAGCGCGGCATCGACAACATGGGCAAATTCGGCGGGCAGATCGCACCACACGCCGGGCGCGGTGCGGTTGAACCGCGACAGGTCGGACGTGGCGTCCCACTGACTCATCTGCGTAACGACGCGGTCGAGCGCGGCCTGCACCCCGGCGGCGACCGATGGCGGCGCCGCGACCGCTTGCAGCGACCAGCCCGTCCCCATCGTTTCGCCGCTGACGCTCGTGATCGCCGCCCCCGGGTCGCGCGCGGCAAAGGCCGCAGGTGTCAGCGCCCGGGGGATCAGGATGCGGTCGCTCAGGGCGCCAGCACCTCGAGCGTGGTGACATAGCTGGCTCGGCGCGCCAGCGGAGGCGGTGCGCCCTCGCCTTCCTCGCTCTCGACCTGCGGGGTCGTGACGTTCAGCCAGTACATGCCCGGCTCGGCCCAGGTCACTTCGACCTTGCCGTCGGCACCGGTGGTCAGGTCCATCTGGCCCAGCTGGTCGCGATAGCGGATGCCGCCGTGGATCACTGTGATCGGCAAGCCAGCCGTCGGCTTGCCATCGAACAGGAATTGAAAGGTCGCCGCCTCGCCCGCAATCAAATCGTTCGGGTGGGTCACCGGCACCAGCTCTATCCCCTTGCCGGTCGGTTTGAACAGCGTCGTTGTCGGTTCGCCGACGGTCACGAAAATTTCGTTGCGGTTGTTCGCCTCGGCGGTCTTCACATTCGTCGCGCCCGCAGGCACGCGTTCGGCGAGGTTGGCGGCGGTCGTCCCGCGCGGCAGCCGCTCCGTCTTGCCGTTCAGGTCGTAGCTGCCCATCAGCATGTCGGCGACCGACGCGATCCGCCATGTCCCCTTCTGCGTCAGATGGACGTCAAAGGTGCTGCGATAACGCCCCGTCGACTTGTTCTCGATCGCCGCTTCGGTGCCGTCGGGCGCCCACGCCTTCATCGCGTCGAGCCGCATCGGCTGATGCTCGAAATAGAACAGGTCATTCGACACCGCGGCATCGACCGTCACCCACACATCGTCGCCCGACACCACCGTCGACGACGGCATCATCCACTGCCGATGCGCGCTCGCGGGCACTGCTGCCAATGCCGTCAGCGCGGCGCCCGCCGCAAAACCCCAAAGTCGCTTGTTCATCATTCTGCCCTCTCATGTCTAGCGGAAGGAAACCGAAACGGCCCCCAGTTCAGTCGTCCCCGCGGCGCGTCCGCCGGCCCCGGCCTTGGCCGGCCAGCTGAACGGAATACGCAGCAACTCGCGGCCGCCGACCTCGCGCGCCGCCTCGATCACCAGCACATATTGCCCCGGCGCCGCCGCACCGAGCTGCGCGCGCGAGAAAGCGACCTTGTGCGCCCCCGGGGCGCGGGTGGCGCCGGTGATGCCGTTGGCGGGGAAGGTCAGCAATCGCCCGGACACGCGCCACCATTGGCGCACATCGCGGAGCCATTTGGTCCCCTCGTTCGCTTTCATGTCATGGTCGTACCAGACCGCAACGGTCTTGGCCTTCGCGCCCGCCTTTTCGACCCAGATCGCGACATAGGGCTTGTGATATTCGGCGACCTTCAGCCGCGGGATGTTGATCGTCACGTCCATCGTGCCGGGGTCGGCGGCCAGCGCAGGCGCGGCGAAGGCAGCGCCGAGGCCGACGGTCGAGCCGAGGACAAGCACGCGGGTGGAAAGCTGCATCACGAAACTCCCTAATGAATGAAGATGACGGCGATCGCGGCGGGGATCGCCAGTCCCAGCCCGACGAGCGGCCAGGTGCTTTTGCGCTTCGCCGAATGAAGCTGGAGCAGGAACAGCCCGGTGATCGCAAAGACCAGACAGGCGAAGGAAAAAATGTCGATGAACAGGCTCCACTCGCCGCCCGAATTGCGGCCTTTGTGAAGATCGTTGAGGTAGGAAATCCACCCGCGGCTAGTGACCTCGCTGGCCACCGCGCCCGTCGTCAGGTCGATCGCGACCCACGCATCGCCGCCGGGACGCGGCGCGGGCAGATAGACCTCACCCGCCGACCATTCGGCCTCGTTCGACGCCTTGACTGGGAAATTCTGCTCGACCCAGTCGGCGACCGGCCCCGGCAGCGGTGCCTTGGCGTCGGCGGGGACGGCGGCAGTGAGCCGGGCGAGCAGCGCTGGCGGCAACTCGGCCGATTTTTCGGTGACGACCGGCGACCCTTCAATGTCGGCGGCATGGTTGAGCGTGAAGCCGGTGATCGCAAACAGCAACAGTCCGATCAGGCAGACAGCCGAACTCATCCAGTGCCACATGTGCAGCTGTTTCAGCCAAAAGGCTTTCCGGCTCTTCTTGATCGCCGGACGCGGGGGAGTGGGTGCGTGCATTGGGGGGTTCTGAAAAGAAATGATGCAGCGTCACTATCGCGAACGATTCGCAATTACAATAATAATTGCGACAAATGACGCCTGGTCCCAGATTTGCACCGCTTGATGAACCACAGGCAAGATCGCGGGAGACAGATTCGGCATCGCCCATTTCTTACTGCAACCCTAAGGGACTTCGCCCGACGCAGGGCCGCATCCTCGCGGTGATGCAGGTCGCTGCGGGATCGCAATCGTTCAACAGCGCCGGCAAGCTGCGCATTCTCGGGCGCTGGATGCGGATGATTACCATCCCCAACCAGTCGAGCGTCGCCAAGGCTTGGCAGAAGTTCGATGCGGCGGGCCGCATGCTGCCTTCGAGCTATTACGACCGGATCGTCGACGTCGTCGAAGAACTGGTTCGCTTCACCGTTCTGACAAATGGTCATGCGGCGCGGCTTGTCGACCGCTATTCGGAGCGCAAGGATCGGGACGAGCCCGTCGCGACGCCAGCGGAACTGGCTGAGCCGCCCGGAGCATAGCTGTCTCCGCCACGTTCAAATCAGCGCAGCAGGCCAATCAGCGGCGCTTCGATCAGCGGCTCCCACAATAGCGCGATCACCGTCAGCAAGGTCGAGACGCCGAGCAGGATGAGGGTCGACGGGGCGGCCTTTCGCCCGGTTGCCCTGGACTGCCGCCAGACGATGAACCATGCGGCTGCGACGACGATCACCGAGAGCGCGCGCAGCCATGGCGCGGCGCCTTCGAGCCAGCTCAAGGTTGCTCCCGCGCCCGCGAGCGCCGCGGCCGGCAGGGCGAGTGGAAGAACGCAGCATGCCGCGCAGCTCAGCACCGCCGCCGACGAGGTCATCGTCGCTGCGACGCCGGCGCCCGTTTCGGCGGCGCTTGTCTGTTCCGGCGTTTCCATGCGCGTGGCCATCAATTTGCCCCTTCCGGCTTGCAGCCGCACGATCCGTCAATTTTGCAGGCCGCCAAAGCCTGCTGGCCCCGACGCTGTGCGACATAGGCGGCGGCGGTCGCCGCAAGCAAGAGACCGCCAATCAGCATGGCTGTGTCGTTACCGCTCGCTACGCCGAGCGTTCCCAAAGCGCCCGCTCCGAACAGCAGCGGGAAGGCGCAGCATGCCGCCCAGGCGGCGCCCAGCCCCAAGGCCATTTTCCACTTCATCACATTTTCCTTCCCAGACTTCCGGCTCAGGATTATGCCTATGCGGCCTCAAGTAGCTTGAGGTGCAAGCGATAAATGAATGGCCCTTCCCATGACGAGTGAAATGATGATCGGCGATGCCGCGAAGGCGGCAGGCTGCTCGGTTCCGACGATCCGTTATTATGAGAGCGTGGGATTGCTCTCAGAAGCCGCGCGTACCGCCGGGGGACATCGCTCTTACCGACGGCAGGACATCGAGCGCCTCACGCTCGTTCGTCGCTGCCGCGATTTCGGCATGTCGATCAACCAGGTCAAGGCACTGATCGCGATCCGCGAGAGCCCGTCCTCGTGCGACAATGCGCTCGAGGCGGTGACGCATCACCGCGCGCAGTTGAACGCCCGGATTGCCGACCTCAAAGCCCTGGACCGCGCCCTCGCGCTGATCGTCGCGCGCTGCGAGGCCGATTGTGCGGGCGGTGCGTCATCCTGCTGCACGATCTACGACGACCTCGCGGTCGCTTGAGATGTGCGCCGTGATCGCCCGGATGGCTCGAACGAAACCACGCGCGACAAGCATCCCTTCGAACTGCAGCCCGACCGCGCGAGGACCGTTCGAGACATGACGCAAAGCCGGCTGCGCGACCGATTGGAAACCCACCAGGTCGCAATATATTTCGCCGCCGTTCTGCTCGGCGCATCGGCGGGCGCGTTCGTTCCGGGCGCGACGGCGCTCGAACCGGCAATCAACCCCGCGCTCGCCTTCATGTTGTTCGTGACCTTCCTGCAAGTGCCGATCGGCGCGCTCGGACAGGCACTTCGCGACCTTCGCTTTCTGGCTGCGCTGCTCGGGGTCAATTTCATCGTCGTGCCGCTGCTGGTTGCCGGATTAATGCCCTTCGCGCCCGACGATCCGCTCATTCGCCTTGGCGTTCTGATCGTTCTGCTGTGCCCCTGCATCGACTATGTGGTGACCTTCGCGCATCTCGGCCGCGCCGATGCGCGGCTGCTCCTCGCGTCGACGCCGGCGCTTCTGATCGTGCAGATGCTGTTACTGCCCGCTTATCTTGCCGCGTTCCTCGGCGATGACGCGGCTGGTCTCGTTCAGGCGGGGCCGTTCGTCCACGCATTTCTTTGGCTGATCGCGCTGCCGCTGGCGCTGGCGATGCTGTGCCAGCGGTGGGCGGGGCGCAGCCCGGTGGGCGAAGGCGTCACCTCTTCGCTCGGGCTTCTTCCCGTCCCGGCCACTGCGCTGGTGCTGTTCATCGTCATTGCCGCCGTCGTGCCGCAGCTCGGGACCGCGACCCCGGCCGCGATAAGCGTGCTGCCCCTTTATATCGCCTTTGCAGTGCTCGCCCCGATCGTCGGCTGGCTGGTCGCGCGCGTCGCGGGGCTGGATGCGGCTGGCGGCCGCGCGGTCGCCTTCAGCGCGGGCACACGCAATTCTTTGGTGGTGTTGCCGCTGGCAATGGCGGTCCCCGGAGCGCTGCCGGTCCTGCCTGCCATTATCGTGACGCAGACGCTGGTCGAGCTTGTGTTCGAACTCGTGTATGTGCGCGCGATCGCGCGCTTGGGTCGCGGCGCACAGCCAAAGCAGAACGCTGCCTGAGGCGAGCGTCGGACCTTAGGTCGCGGTCGTCATTGAGGCCCCGGCGATGATCATAATCTGTCTCGTCCTCCATCAGGTTCGCATTGAGGAAAAGAACGGTCTGCTGTGCAAGGCCAGACACAAGCCTGCTCCCGGGCGCGCGCTCTATGTCGCCGATTATAACGAATAGCGCAGCCGCTTGATGCGTCTGCCGTTCCGCCTAACGGTCCAGCAACTCGATGGTGTCCACGATAGTCAGCCCAACGCCGACGGGCGCGATAGCCATCCTCCGAGGCGACAAGGCCGAGGACTGACCGGACGCGCATGAATCTGAGGGACAACGGCTTGCGTTGCGTATCTATAAAATTGGCCACATACTGCGGCCGCGACGATGGGGTCGGGCCGCGAAACGAGAACAGCAAGCCCGAGCGCGACCTTCACGCCGCCGGGCTAGCGACAGGAGCGATGGCCGTGCACGATCATCAGAGCGCAGGACAAGACAGCGGTAGCACGACCGATCCGGTGTGCGGCATGGCAGTCGATCCGGCGACGACCCCGCACATCGCGACGCGCGCCGACGAGCATCACTATTTTTGCAGCGCAGGCTGCCTAGCCAAGTTCGAGACCGACCCAGGGCGCTACACGGCAAAGGCGGAGGCGGTCGCGGCCGAGGCCCCCGAAGGCGCGATCTGGACCTGCCCGATGCACCCCGAAGTACAGCGCCCGGGGCCCGGAAGCTGTCCGATCTGCGGCATGGCGCTCGAACCCGTCCTTCCCGAGGCGGCAAGCGGTCCCAGCGAAGAATATCGCGACATGCGGCGGCGCTTCTGGATCGGGCTCCTGCTCGCGCTTCCCGTCGTCGCGCTCGAAATGGGCGGCCATCTGACGGGCCTGCATCAAATCTTGGGCCGCCAGACGAGCAACTGGATCCAGATGCTGCTTGCGACTCCGGTCGTGCTGTGGGCGGGCCGGCCTTTCTTCGAGCGCGCCTGGCTCTCTGTCCGCAACAAGAGCCTCAACATGTTCACCCTCATCGCGATGGGAACGGGCGTCGCCTGGGGCTACAGTATGATCGCGGCGCTCGCGCCGCGGATTTTCCCCGGCGCCTTTCGCGCGGCCGATGGCTCGGTCGCGGTCTATTTCGAGGCCGCCGCGGTCATCACGGTGCTGGTGCTGCTCGGTCAGGTGCTCGAACTGAGAGCCCGTGAGACGACGAGCGGCGCGATCCGCGCGCTCCTCGACCTGACGCCGAAGCTTGCCCGGCGCGTGCGCAGCGACGGGGGCGACGAGGAAATCGCGCTCGAGGCTGTCGCGGTCGGCGATATACTGCGGATCCGCCCGGGCGAGAAGGTTCCGGTCGACGGGATCGTCCTCGAAGGCCGCGGCACGGTCGATGAGTCGCTGGTCACGGGCGAGTCGATGCCGGTCACGAAGGCAGCCGGCGCGGCATTGATCGGCGGGACAATCAACCAGACCGGCGGGCTCCTGATGCGAAGCGAGAAGGTCGGACGCGACACGATGCTCGCCCGCATCGTGCAGATGGTCGCCGACGCGCAGCGCAGCCGCGCGCCGATCCAGCGCCTCGCCGACACGGTTTCGGGCTGGTTCGTCCCCGGCGTCATCGCGGTTGCCGTCGCCGCCTTCATTATCTGGTCGCTCGTCGGGCCGGCGCCCGCGATGGCCTATGGGCTGATCGCGGCCGTGTCGGTGCTCATCATCGCTTGCCCGTGCGCGCTCGGCCTCGCGACACCGATGTCGATCATGGTCGGCGTCGGACGCGGCGCCGAAGCCGGGGTGCTGATCAAGAATGCCGAAGCGCTCGAGCGGATGGAGAAGGTCGACACGCTCGTCGTCGACAAGACCGGAACCCTCACCGAAGGCAGACCCTCGGTGGTCGCCATCGAAGTCGCCGACGGGTTCGAGGAGCAGGATTTGCTCCGGATCGCGGCGAGCCTCGAACGCAGCAGCGAGCATCCGCTCGCGGCGGCGATTGTGAAGGCGGCCGAGGATCGCGGGCTCGCGCTCGTCGAACCATCGGGGGTCGATCAGCCCGTCGGCAAAGGCATCGTCGGGGTCGTCGACGACAAGGCGATCGTGCTCGGCAATGCGAAATTCCTCGAAGAATATGACGTCGATCTGGGCGCACTCAACGAGGCGGCCGACCGCCTTCGCGGCGACGGCGCGACGGCGATCTACATCGCAGTCAACGGCAAGGCGGCCGGCGTCATCGCTATCGCCGACCCCGTCAAGGAGACGACGGGTGAGGCACTCGCGGCTCTGCGCGAAGCCGGAATCAAGGTCATCATGCTGACCGGCGACAATCGCGTCACCGCCGAGGCGATCGCCCGGCGCCTCGGCATCGACGAGGTCGAGGCCGACGTCCTGCCCGACCAGAAGAGTGCAGTCGTCCAGCGGCTGCGCGAGCAGGGCCGGATCGTCGCCATGGCGGGCGACGGGGTCAACGACGCCCCCGCGCTCGCCGCCGCCGATGTCGGCATCGCGATGGGCTCGGGAACCGATGTCGCGATCGAAAGCGCGGGCATCACGCTGCTGCGCGGCGACCTGCTCGGCATCGTGCGGGCGCGGCACCTCAGCCAGGCAACGATGGGGAATATCCGCCAGAACCTCTTCTTTGCCTTCGCCTATAATGTCGCGGGCATACCCGTGGCGGCGGGCGTACTTTATCCGGTCTTCGGGCTGCTATTGTCGCCGATCATCGCTGCCGCCGCGATGGCGCTTTCGTCAGTGAGCGTCATCGCCAATTCGCTGCGGTTGCGGTTCGTGCAAATCTGATCGAAGCATCGCCGCGCCCGATGGGCGGCGGCAGGTATAGAGAAAGGCAGAATGAGGATGAGAGGTTTCACAGTAGCGGCGATCGGGCTGGCGCTGGTCATGGCGGTCCCCGCCCACGCGGCCGCAACCCCGGATTATCAGGCGGCGGCCGCGACGCTGGCGCAATATAAGCAGGCGATCGAGAGCCGCGATCTGTCGGGCGTCGAAGCGCTGTTTGCGCCCGACGCCCAGATCTTCGAGTCGGGCGGCATCGAAGGCAATTTCGCGCATTATCGCGACCATCATCTCGCGCCCGAGCTGAAGGCTTTCAAATCCTTCGCCTTTCGCGACTATAAGGTCTCGGTGCGGGGCGAAGGCGAGGTCGCGATCGCCACCGAAACCTATAACTACACGATCCTCCTTACGAACGGCGAGACGATCGAACGCGCCGGCATCGCAACGAGCGTGCTCAAATGGACGGGCGGTAGATGGCAGATCATCAGCCTGCACAGTTCTTCGCGCAAGCCGAAGGCCTGATGATGGCAGGCTGGACAGGGATAATCCGGCCCGGGTGTAACCGCGACGGGGCTGCCCGCGAACTGCTCGGCAATCCCGCCGCCGCAATTTCAATTTGACGCCAAGTTTGACAAGGATCATGCTTCGACCGTGAAACGCTGGCTTTCCTTCCTGCTCCTCTTCGGAGCCGTGCTGGGCCTCCTTGCCCAAGAGGCGGCGTTCGCGTCGGCGCCGGCAATGCCTATGGCGGACATGACAATCGCGGCGTCAGCGATGAGCGACGAATGCGCGGAAATGATGGGCATCGACAAGTCGCAGGATAAGAAGTCCTGTGCGGGCCTTACACTCGACTGCATCGCTAAGATGGGCTGTGCGATCCCGCCCGCTGTCGTGTCGCCGGCCATGCCGCTTGCGGCGAAAGTCCATATCCCGGGCTTGCTCGACCCGCTTCCGATCCGGCGACTGAATGGCCGGACATTCGGCCCAGAGCCTGACCCGCCCCTATTCCTCAGCTGAATTGCACAATGCGCGCCGAACCGTTTCGGCTCGCGTTTCCTGCCTTTTCAACCGAGGAATTAAACATGAAGCCGATTTTTGCCGTTGCCGCGCTCGTGGCAGCAACGCTTGCCGCTCCCGTTCTTGCCCAAGAGCAATCGGGCGGCAAATATGAATGGCAGACCCGCCAGGCACCGGGACCGAACAAGTCCAATACCCCCTCGCGGGTCCGTGTCTGGGTGAAGGACAAGCCCGGAGAGATGGCGCAGTGCGAATGCGACATGATGAAGATGAGTCCGGCGGACTGCATGAAAAAGATGTCCGGCGACCATAAGATGCCCTCACAAGGGTGACGGTCTTGCCTCCCCGGCGTACATCGCCGGGGAGGCATTCGTCCAGTCCACGACAGGGGGGACATCATGCGCCTATTCTTTACGGCAGCCTTGCTCGCGCTGCCCACGACCCTTCGCGCCGAGCCGATGACGCTCGACACGGCGCTTGGGCTGGCAGCGACGCGCGCGCCGGAACTACAAGCCCGCGAAGCGGGGATCGATGCTGCTCAATCGGCGGCGATCGCCGCCGA
>CAZCUW010000012.1:0-67831 GCA_964502035.1 uncultured Sphingopyxis sp.
ATCCTCCTTAAATCACAACCTCAAATCTGTGCCATTGGCGCTGACGGCGGACAGTATCGAACAACAGCGTCGGCCTCGCCGATCTTCCCGATCTGATCACCCGCGTTCACAGCGCGCTTGCGGGGCTGGGTTCGCCGGTTGTTGAGCCGGTCGAGGAGCAGAAGCCAGCGGTCTCGATCCGTTCGTCGGTTAAGCCCGACTATATCGTCTGTCTCGAGGACGGTAAAAAGCTGAAAATGATGCGCCGTCATTTGATGACCGCCTATGGCATGACGCCCGACGACTATCGCGCAAAGTGGAATCTCCCCAAAGACTATCCGATGGTCGCGCCGAACTATGCCGAGACACGGCGGGCACTCGCCAAATCGATCGGACTCGGCACCAAGGGACGCGGCGGCGGTCGCAAACCCGCTGCGAAGCCAGTGCCTGCGCGGCGTGGTCCCGCAAAAGCGGGCGCCTGACGAAACCCTTGCCTCGGGCGCGGCTGAGTTGGTCGAACTTCGATAATCCTCCATCCGGCCTTGCCGAAAGCCGAACGCTCCAGCCTGTCTCTTTTGCGGCTCGCGAACCCCTGCCCTTCACGGCCTCTTCGAAAGGCTTGATGACCGAAACCGGCTGCGCCTCTGCCGCTCGGGCCGCAACGGCAGGTTCGCCCTTTTTTCCCCTGCCGGCGGCGAGCGCCGTCATTCCTCGCGAGGCAAAAAAGAGCGCCCCTCGCCGTCCTCCAGCTTTGCTTACGGGCCTTCGGCTGCGGCCGCGGCAGCCCCGGTCATGCCTCAAGCCATCGAGGCCATGAAGGGCATGGTCTCGGAGTAAGGAAAGGACATCAACATGGCTACCATCGGCACTTTCAAAAAGATCGCCAACGGCGAATATATCGGCGACATCGTGACACTCAGCGTTCAGGCCAAGGGGGTTCGCATCGTCCCCGATCAGAACCCGCCCAGCGAGAATGCGCCCACGCACCGGGTTTTGGTCGGCAGCGCCGAAGTTGGTGCCGCCTGGGCCAAGCAGTCGAATGAGGGCCGCGCCTATCTCGGGATCAAGCTCGATGATCCGAGCTTCAGTGCTCCGATCTACGCGAACCTCTTCGAGGGCGAGGGCGGCAAGGAATTCAGCCTCATCTGGTCCCGGATCAATCGCAAAAACGGCGACTGAGAGACTCGTCCCGCTCGAACAATCGGGCGGGACATTCTATTGACGTCTGTGGAGGAGAGA
This sequence comes from uncultured Sphingopyxis sp., assembly GCA_964502035.1. Lineage (GTDB taxonomy): Bacteria > Pseudomonadota > Alphaproteobacteria > Sphingomonadales > Sphingomonadaceae > Sphingopyxis. The sequence goes on from CAZCUW010000012.1 coordinate 1,219, forward strand.
ACCGGCCAGCGAGTCGCGTCCGGAATCAAACCCCTGGACTTTTAAGTCAAGATCTGACAGGGGCTTTCTTGGGGGCCTCTAAATTATATTATCAAGTCATCTTATTGAATTAACACATCTTTATCTGAATTATTGGATTCCCTTCACCCCAAGACTTTCGCAGCGATTTAGCAGAGCTAAATCACGATCGGCGAAAGTCTGGCCAGCCCGCACAGCGGGACTGACGGCGCGGCTTTGCCGCGCCGCTCGCTACGCCAGTTTCGTCACCGTCACCCGCTGGTTGAGCATCGCGATCTCGCCATAAGCGGTAAGGAAGCTGATGTCGGCGGCGTCGCGGCCGACGGCGATCTTGGCCATCTCGCCCGCTTTGGCCATGCCGGTCGCATCGACCAGATGCCAGGCATCGCCCAAGAACACCTCGGCCACCGCATGGAAATCCTGCGGCTGAACCCCAAGCGCATAGACGCTGACGATCCGCGCCGGGATCGCCGCGGCGCGTGCCAGGCTGACCATCACATGCGCATAGTCGCGGCACACCCCCTGCCGTTCGACGAAGCTGTCGAGCGCCCCGGTTTCGGCATCGCTCGACCCCGACACATAGGTGAAATGCGTTTCGATCCAGTCGCGCATCCGCCCGATCTTGGCGCCGCCCTCGACATCGCCGAACTCGTCCTGAACGAAGTGGATGAATTTGTTCGCCGGACAGTAGCGCGATTCGTTGAGATATTGGACTGTCTCGCCGGGCAGCCGGTGCATCGCCACCTTGTCCAGCGTCCGGTAGTCGGTGAGGTCGCGCTGGATTTCGACCGTCGTGCGATAGCGGACATTGAGCTCGCCGCCCCGGCGCAGCCAGATGCGGTCGCCGATCATGTCCTGCGCCGGCACGCGCGCAAAATATTCGCAATTACCGACGTCGAGCACCGCGTTCAGGATCAGCTGTTCGGGGATCGCCGCTGCCTCGATATGCAGCATCAGATCGACCGGATCGCCAAGGCGATAGTCGAGCGCGGCGGTGATTTCGAGTTTCATCGGCTGGTAACGCTCCAAAGCGGGATCGGTGCCGCTAGGGCGATAAAAACCGCGGCACAACCGAAAAGCATTGGCGCGATTCGGCGGCAGCGCGGTATGAGCCGCCAACGCCTTCATCCTTGGGATATTTTGTGACCGCATCGCGTACCATCCCCTTCATCGTCGCGACGATCTTTATCGATGCGGTCGGGTTCGGCATCATCATGCCGGTGCTGCCGCAACTGGTGATGGAGGTCGGGCGAATCGATTTGGCCGAAGCGATCGAGGTCGGCGCATGGATCGGGCTGGTGATGGCGGTGGCGACCTTCCTTGCCTCGCCGGTGCTCGGCAATCTGTCCGACCGGTTCGGGCGGCGGCGGGTGCTGCTGTTGTCGCTCGCCGGGCTGACGATCGACTATGCGCTGCTCACCGTCGTCGGCACCCTGCCCTGGCTGTTCGTCGCGCGCGCCCTGTCGGGGGTTTTCGGCGGCAGCTATGCCGCGGCGCAGGCGGCGATCGCCGACATCACCGCGCCGCAAGACCGCGCGCGCAATTTCGGTTTCGTCGGCGCGGCGTTCGGGATCGGTTTCGTCGCCGGCCCCGCGATCGGCGGTTTTCTGGGCGAGATCGGCCCGCGCGCACCGTTCGTCGCCGCCGCGATCCTCGCCGCCGCGAACATGCTCTATGGCCTGTTCATCTTCCCCGAAACGCTGCCGCCCGAGCGCCGCCGTGCCTTTGACTGGCGGCGGGCCAATCCGCTCGGCGCGTTCAAGACGATGCGCGGCCTGCCCGGCATGGGCGGGGTCGCGAGCGTGCTGACGCTGTGGCAGATCGCCAGCCTGGTCTATCCGATGACGTGGAGCTTTTACTGCATCGCGCAGCTCGGCTGGACCCCGGGGATGATCGGCGCCAGCCTGGCCGCGGTCGGGGTGATGATCGCGCTCGGCCAGACCTTTGTCGTCGGGCCGATGGTGGCGCGCTTTGGCGAGCGCGACGCGGCGACGATCGGCATCCTGATCGCGGTGGCCAATTATATCGGCTTTGCCTTTGTCACGTCGACCTGGGGCGCATTCCTGCTGCTTCTCCCGATCGCCGTGCAAGCGCCGGTGCAGCCGTCGCTGAACGCGCTGATGTCGCGGCGCGCCAGCCCCGAAACGCAGGGCGAGGTGCAGGGCATTTCGGCGATGGCGATGGGGCTGGGGCAGCTCGTCGCGCCGATCCTGCTGACCGGCACCATGGCCTATTTCACCGCCGACAAGGCGCCGGTCCATTTTCCGGGCGCCGCCTTCATCGTGTCGGCGATCTTTGGCCTGCTGGCGATCGTGATGCTGCGCCGCTTGCCGCGCGTCACGCGGACCAGCGACGATACGCCCGATCAGATGCCGCCGTCGGTCACCGCATAGCCGGCGGCCTCAAGCCCCGCGGTGAGCATCGCGACGCAGGCGGCGACGTCGGCCGCCGACGTCGACCGGACGACGAAATTGGCGCCGACCTTCCCGTCGCGGAAAAAGGGATAGCTGCCGATCACCACCCCGGGATGATCTTTTTCGCCTTGGCGCAGCAGGTCGGCGACCTCGCTTTCGGGTGACCAGGCGCCGATCGTGTGCGCGATAAGCGGCGCGCCGCCCTCCAGCTGGCCGGTCAGCGCGTCGAGCATGCCCGCAGTGATGTGCGGCACCCCGGCCATCACGAACAGATTGCCGATGCGGATCCCCGGCGCGCCCGACATGCGGTTGGGGATCAGTTCGGCGCCGTCGGGGGTGCGTGCCATGCGCAGCCGCGCCTCGGTCAATTCGATACCGCGGCCGCTGTAGTACCGCTCAAGGATCGCGCGCGCGTCGGGATGGACGATCACCCCGACCCCCAGCGCCTTCGCCACCGCATCGACGGTGATGTCGTCGTGGGTCGGGCCGATGCCGCCAGTGGTAAAGACATAGTCGTAGCGCGCGCGCACCGCGTTCAGCGCCGCAACGATCTCGTCCTCGACATCGGGCACGACGCGCACTTCGCGCAACCGAATGCCCTGCGCGTCGAGCCAGGTCGCGATCTGGGCGATATTCTTGTCCTGGGTACGGCCCGACAGAATCTCGTCGCCGATCACCAGCACGGCGGCTGTCCAGATGCGTTCGTCGTTCATCAGCTTGCCATAACCGGACGCCATGACAAAACAAGTCCGGTGGACCGGCATATATGTTCTTGTTATGTTCAATTTCGACTCGCAATGCATAAGGGAGAGCCGCGATGGCCGATGCGCTGATTTTCTATACCAATCCGATGTCGCGCGGGCAGATTGTTCGCTGGATGCTCGAAGAGGTCGGCGCACCTTACGAGCCGCGCATCCTGGATTATGGCACGACGATGAAGGACGCCGCCTATCTGGCGGTCAACCCGATGGGCAAGGTGCCGGCGATCGTCCATGACGGCAAGGTCGTGACCGAATGCGCCGCGATCTGCGCCTATCTGGCCGATGCCTTCCCCGCCGCCGGGCTGGCGCCCGCCCCCGGCGACCGTGCCGATTATTATCGCTGGCTGTTTTTCACCGCGGGGCCGGTCGAACAGGCGATCACGTCGAAACATTTCGGGCTGGAACCGACGAGCGAGCAGCAGCGGATGGCCGGGTTCGGCTCGCTCGACATGGCGCTGGACGCGCTCGAAACCGCGGTCGCGGGCAAGGCGTTCGTCGCGGGCGACCGGTTCAGCGCCGCCGACGTCTATGTTGGTAGCCAGATCGACTGGGGGCTGCAATTCGGCACGATCGCCTCGCGCCCGGCGTTCGAGGCCTATGTCGCGCGGCTGCGCGAACGCGCCGCGTACAAGCGCGCCAAGGACATCGACAACGGCCTGATCGCCGAAATGCAGGCGGCGGTAACGGGCTGACCCGAACCCCGGCGTTGGCGTGCGGAGCGGCCATTACCGTCTTTTGTGATTGCGGTGAAACCCCGATCCGGTCGGCGCAAGGACCGCGCAATATTTCAAAGTTCAGGAAAGTTCAGCCCTGTGCATCGCTCGATCTGGACCTCGCGACTTGCTGGACGCGCCCGCCACCCCCGCCGTGGCCGCACCTGCAAGCCAGACGACGACGCCTTTATCCACCAAATGAAAGAGCCGGGATGAGGGCTGGCACGGCTGGATAATGTAGGAAAGGCTTATTTGAAGGCGACGTCGGCTTTGGGATGGGGAGCGGACGTAGCGACATCTGAAAACACCGCATCCCCGAGCGAAGACGAGGGGCTCGTTCGAGCGGAGCGAGAACCGCGCAACCCTCGCTGCCTCGACTTCGCTCGGCGTGGCCCCTCGTCTTCGCTCGGGGATGCGGTTTTCCTTATATTTGCCTTCCAGCCTATGTCCGCAACCGGTCGACAGCGGTGATTCGGTTCTTACATTTACAGCTCGGCCAAATCCCCAAAGAAAGAGCCCGGCGAACTGCTTCGCCGGGCTCCCTTGTTTCGGTCGTCGTCCGTCCGCTTATTCGCGGTTGCCCATCAGGTTGAGCAGGAAGGTGAACATGTTGACGAAGTCGAGGTAGAGCGTCAGCGCGCCCATCACCACCGACTTGCCGACAAAGTCGGTCCCGCGAACATAGAAATACATGCTCTTGATCTTCTGCGTGTCATAGGCGGTGAGGCCTGCGAACAGCAGCACGCCGATGACACTGATCGCCATGCTGAGCACGCTCGACTGCAAGAACAGGTTGATCAGCATCGCGACGAGGATGCCGACGACGCCCATGATCAGGAAGGTGCCGAAACCCGACAGATCCTTCTTGGTCGTGTAGCCGTAGAGGCTAAGACCGATAAACGCCGCGGCGGTCGCGAAGAAGGTCGTCGCGATCGACGTGCCCGTAAAGGCAATGAAGATCGTCGACATCGACAGACCCATCACCGCGGCATAGACCCAGAACAGCGCCTGCGCCGCCGTGGTCGACAGCTTGTTGATGCCGAAGCTGAGCACCAGCACGAACGCCAGCGGCGCCAATGCGACGACCCACATCAGCGGCGAGCCAATCAGCGAGGCGGTAAAGCCCGACTGAAACGCCAGCAACGCGACGATGCCGGTCAGCAGCACGCCCGAGCCCATATAGTTGTAAACCGACAGCATGTACGACCGCAGGCCGGCATCGACGGCCTGGTCCATTGCGTTCGCGCCGGTCCCAAAACCGGAAGCCGCCATATTGGGGTCGTTCCAATTCGCCATTGTCATTACTCCATCACCGGCCAGCCCATACCGGCCGTAGGTGGCAATATCGTGATTTTCTCACCGGCTTTCAAGCGAAACCGGAAATCGTGCAAGTTTCGGTGGTTGCGCTGCGGCAAGCGGTTATGTTGGCCGGACCATGTCGAGCCCCCGCCTGTTCGTCGCGCTGCGGCCGCCGCACCCGATCCGCGCCCGGCTGCGCGCCGCGATGCACGGGATTTCGGCGGCGCGCTGGCAGGACGATGACCAGCTCCACCTGACGCTCCGCTTCATTGGCGACGTCGACCACCACCGCGCTGAAGACATCGCCGCGGCGCTGGGCGGCCTGCACGCCGCCGCGATCACGGCGCGGATCGCCGGAGTCGGATTGTTCGAACGCAAGGGCTGGCCGCATATGGTGTGGGCCGGGGTCGAACCGCTCGCGGCGCTCGCCAGGCTGCATCGCAAGGTCGATCAGCTGCTGGCGCGGGTCGGGGTCGCGGCAGAGACGCGCGCCTTTACGCCGCATATCACCTTGGCCCGCCTGAACCGCAGCGCCGGGCCGGTTGCGGCGTTTCTGAGCCAGCACAGCGACCTCGCCAGCCCGCCATTCGATTTCACCCATGTCGTGCTGTATGAAAGCGAGCTCGCGCATGGCGGCGCGCGCTATCATCCGGTCGCGCGCTACCCGCTCGATGTTGCGGCGACGAGCGCCGCGGCGACCGCGCTGACATCGTCCCAGGTCGCCGCAAAACCACCCGCGTCGCCATAATAGGGATCGGTCACGCTGCCGCCTTGCCGCCCCGGCACCAGGTCGAGCATCAAGCGAATCCGCGCCGTCGCGTCGGGCGGCGCCAGCGCGCGTGCCTCGCGCAGGTTGGCCGCATCCGCCGCCAGGATCAGATCGAAACGATAGAAATCGTCCTGCGCCAGCTGGCGGGCGCGCAGATCCGAAATGTCGGCGCCGCGGCGCCGCGCCTCCGCCTGCGCGCGGTGATCGGGCGCGTGGCCGACATGCCAGTCACCGGTGCCGGCCGAATCGAGCGTCGCATCGATCCCGGCGGCGGCGAAGGCCACGCGCGCCGCCCCCTCGGCCAGCGGCGAACGGCAGATATTGCCGAGGCAGAGGAACAGAATCGCCGGTGCGTCGGGCTTTCTATCGTGCATCTCGATCCTCTCGCGCAAAAGGTGAACCGACTTTCAACTTGCGCCTTTGTCCGGCTCTGCTAGCCATGGGCCATAATCGATAATGGGTCAGGGAGAGGGTTGCCAGATGGCCGAGACCGCCAGCGAAGCCATTGCGGCCGAAACATCGGCTGTTCAGGAACCGAAAGCCACCGGCTACAGCTGGTATGTGCTGTCGGTACTGGTCGTCGTCTATATCCTCAATTTCATCGACCGCCAGATCCTGAGCATATTGGCGGTCGATATCAAGGCCGATCTGGGGCTGACCGATGCCGATCTGGGCTTTCTGGGCGGCGCCGCCTTTGCGGTGTTTTACGCGCTGTTCGGGATTCCGCTCGGGCGGCTGGCCGACAATTGGAGCCGGGTCCGCTTGCTGTCGGTCGGGCTGGCGCTGTGGTCGACGATGACCGCGCTGTCCGGCTTTGCCCGCGATCAGCTCACCCTGACCTTTGCCCGCATGGGGGTCGGCGTCGGCGAAGCGACCGCGAGCCCCACCGCTTATTCGCTCATCTCCGATTATTTTCCGAAGAAACAGCGGGCGACCGCGCTCGCGGTCTATTCGTCGGGCCTGTATCTGGGCGGCGGCATCTCGCTGTTCATCGGCGCATGGATCGTCAAGGCGTGGAACGATGCCTATCCGGGCGGCGGTCCGCTCGATCTGGTCGGCTGGCAGGCGGCGTTCCTGGCCGTCGGCATCCCGGGCCTGATCGTCGCGCTGTGGGTGGCGACGCTGCGCGAACCGGTGCGCGGCGCAATGGACGGGGTCACCAGCCCCAGCTCGCCCGCCCCGTTCCGCCAGTTTGCGCAGGATTTGTCGACGATCGTCCCGCCCTTCACGTTGATCGGCGCATGGCAACGCGGGCCGACCGCGCTGGCGATCAACATCGGCTTTGCGGCCTTGATCGCCGCCTTTGCCTGGTGGATGATTGGCCTGACCGGCAACTTCCCGCAATGGTCGGCCGTCGGCCTTGGCTATTATGCGGTCTTTTCCTGGGCGTGCACGCTGCGCGCGCGCGATAGCGCCACGTTTCGCCTGATCTGGGGCACCCCGGCCTTCATCTGCACGACGCTGGGTTATGGCATGGTCAGCCTCGCCGCCTATGCGCTGGCCTTTTGGTCGGCGCCCTATGCCGAAACGGTGCTCGGGCTGCCCAAGCAGGAGCTGGCGGCGATCCTCGGCGCGAACGGCGCGGTCAGCGGCTTCATCGGGGTGATCGTCGGCGGCTGGATCGCCGATGCCTTGCGCGCCCGCAACCCCGCCGGCCGCGTCCTGATGATCATGTTCGGCGTGATCGCCCCGATCGCGCCGATCTGGATCGGCTACACCACCGAAAATGCGGCGCTATTCTATACGATGAACTTCCTCGCCGGGATGTTTGGCGCCACCGCGCTCGGCGCCGCCGCGGCGACGACGCAGGATCTGGTGTTGCCGCGGATGCGCGGCACAGCCACCGCCGCCTTCTTCCTGGGTACTACCCTGGTCGGCCTGTCCTTCGGTCCCTATATGGTCGGGCAGATTTCCGATCTGGCGGGCACGGTGGTGAATGGTCAGCCGGTCGGCGATCTGCGCACCGGCATCCTGTCGCTGATCGGCGTCGCGCCAATTGCATTGGCGCTGCTGCTCTATGCCTATCGCGCCGTACCGGCCGCCGAAGCCACCCTCGTCGAGCGGGCCGGCGGCGCTTAGGGGCCTGCCCCTAGCCGCCGCCCATCACGATCACGCCGCACGCGACGCGGTCGCCGCTGTTGCCGCTGGGGTCGGTTTTCATGTCGTCGGGTCCGGCATGGATGACAAAGCTCGCGCCATCAGCGTCGAGCAGCCCGCCCTCGCCCGTCAGCCGCGTCCCGACGAGGGTGAGCGTCGCGCGGCCGATCGTGTCGGGCTCGACCACCAGATTGGGCATATCGCCATGATGGGCGCCCAGCGGATTGTCGCGGCCATGCTGGGCATTGGTCGGGTTCCAGTGCGGCCCCGCCGTCGTGAATTTGGGGCCGTCGCAGCGGCCGACGCTATGGGCGTGCATGCCATAGGTGCTGGCCGCAAAACCACGCGCGACCAGTTCGATTCGCAGCCCGTTGGTATCGCGATAGAAATCAGCGCGCCCGCGGTCGGCGCCCTTGGCATCATAAAGCTGGGCATGGGCGTCGGCGACAGGAAGCGTGGTCGCCGCCTGCTTCCCCATCCCGGCGCACCCGCCAAGCGCGAGCGCCCCGGCGATGACAATCGCGGAGGCAACAGCCTGTTTCCGGCGCGAACCAATCTTCATCTTGCTGCTCCCTGCTACCTGACTGGAATCCAAACGTCGCGGCAGCGCATTTCGATCCCACCCCGCCGACGATGCCCGCAATCATCGCCGGTTCCAAGGACATAAGTCACAGCGCCGCGATCGGGATCAGGCGAGCGACGGAAAACTCGCCTTCAGCCCGTCGATGACAAACTGCGCCGCGAGCGCCGCGAGCAACACCCCGAGCAGGCGGGTGATCACCGCCTCGCCCTTGTTGCCGATCAGCCGCATCAGCGGTCCCGCCGCGAGCAGCGCGCCCAGCGTCAGCAGCAGCACGAGCAGCAGCGCGCCAAAGATCACGAACGCGCGGTCGATCCCGTTGTTCTGCGCGACGAGCAGCATCACCGACGCGATCGACCCCGGTCCGGCCAGCATCGGCATGGCCATCGGGAACACCGACACATCCTCGATCTCGGGCGTCGCGATCAGCTTTTCGGCGCGTTGTTCGCGCCGCTCGGTGCGCTTTTCAAACACCATGTCGATCGCGATGATGAACAACATGATGCCGCCCGCGATCCGGAAACTGTCGAGGTCGATGTGCAGGAAGCTGAGCAAGGCTTCGCCGAACATCGCGAAAAAGACGAGAATCAGCCCCGCGATGACCGTCGCGCGGATCGCCATCGCGCGGCGCTGCGCGGCGCTCGCGCCGGTGGTCAGGCTGGCATAGATCGGCGCGCAACCGGGCGGGTCGATGACCACAAACAGCGTGACAAAGGCCGAGATGAACAGGTCGATCATGGCTGTTTGGGCGCCGCGACCTGATCGTCGATGACGGTTTCCATTGCCTTGCCGTCCCACAGGCGGATCGTGACGCGGCGCGACCGGTCGGGCCGGACGGTCGATGTCCAGCTCAAGGTCTGGTCGGGCGACAGGCCGACCGCCATATCGTCACCCTCGGCGCCCGCTTCGATGGGGACGGCGGGGCGCGATCCGCAGACGGCTTGCTTTGATTCAATGAATTCGGGCGCGGCGCGCGGGCTCGTCAGACCGTCGCCATGGTCAAGGATCCAGCTCATCTTGCCGCTCTTGGGATCGCGCAGCCAGACGGTGCTGAAAAAGCCGTTCGCCGGCCCCTTTTGCCATGCGCCCGTCGTTGCCCCGGCATTGCCGTCGCAGCTGACAAAGACCGCGTGCGGTTGCCATTTCACCGCTTCGGCGGGATCGGTCTGCGTCTTCAACCAGTCACGCGCCTTCACCCGCTGCGGCACGAACATCACCGCGTCGGGATGCGACGTTTCGCGAAACGCGGTCCACTGGCCTTTCTCCTGCGCCAGCCGCGCAAAGCCGATTTCGGCGGCGACAAAGGCGCTCGGGTTCGCCGATAGCGGCCGATTGCGGAACTCGTCCTGCGGCCCGGCGCACGCGGCGAGCAGCGACAGGGCGAGCGCGGGCAGCAGCAGAATACGCATCAAAATCCTTCCGGATCGGCCAGCCCCGCGCGGCGATGCGCGGCGACCAGAGTGTTGCGAAGCAGGCAGGCGATGGTCATCGGCCCGACCCCGCCGGGAACCGGGGTGATCGCATCGGCGACCGCCGCGGCCTCGGCATAATCGACGTCGCCGACCAATCGGCCCTTGGTTTCGCCCTCTGCCGGGGCAAGCCGGTTGATGCCGACGTCGATGACGACCGCGCCCGGCTTGATCCAGTCGCCCTTGACCATTTCAGCGCGCCCGACCGCGGCGACAACGATGTCGGCGCGGCGAACGAGCGCAGGCAGATCTTTGGTGCGGCTGTGCGCCATCGTCACCGTGGCGTTGGCGCCGAGCAGCAACTGCGCCATCGGCTTGCCGACCAGAATCGAGCGCCCGACGACGATCGCATCCTTGCCCGACAGGTCACCGAGCCGATCCTGGAGCAACAGCAGGCAGCCATAGGGCGTGCAGGGGACCATGCCCGCGATACCGAGCGCCAACCGCCCGGCGCTGACCGGGGTCAGCCCGTCGACGTCCTTGTCGGGATCGATCGTCGCGACTGCTGCCTGTTCGTCGAGATGACCGGGAAGCGGCAATTGCAGCAGGATGCCGTCAACCGCGGCGTCGGCATTCAGCTGTGCGAGCAGCGCCTGAACCTCGGCCTGCGACGCAGTGGCGGGCAGGCGATGCTCGAAACTGGCCATGCCAGCGGCGACCGTCGCCTTGCCCTTCGACCCGACATAGACCGCGCTCGCCGGATCGTCGCCGACCAGCACGACGGCAAGGCCCGGGGGGCGCCCGGCGGCGGCGGCAAAGGCGGGGACGGCGTCGGCAATCCGGGCGCGCAGGCCAGCGGCAAATGCCTTGCCGTCGATCAGCTGCGCCGCAGTGTCAGCCATCATCACGCCATGCCATTGGCATAGGCCAGCCGCGCCAGATAACCGAGCACCGGTCCGTCGAGGATTATGATGATGATCAACACCAGCATCGGGGTCAGATCGAGCCCGCCGAAATCGGGCATGATGCGGCGGAACGGGCGATAGAGCGGCTCGGTGATCCGGTCGAGCACCGTCCACAGCTGATTGACGAAATCATTGTGCGTGTTGATGACGTTGAACGCGATCAGCCACGACATCACCGCCTGCGCGATGATGAACCACCACAGGACCGTCAGGATGATGTGGACGATCTGGAGGAGCATGAGAACCAAGGCGATTTCTCCGAAAAAGGGTCTTGCCGCGTCTCTTAGCGGTGAATGAGCGTGCCTGCACCCCTTGCGGTGAAAATTTCGAGTAGCATCGCGTGCGGAATGCGCCCGTCGAGGATGACCGCCGCCTCGACCCCGGCATCGACCGCGGCGACGCAGGTTTCGACCTTGGGGATCATGCCGCCGGTGATCGTCCCGTCACCTTTCAGCGCGTCGATCGCCGGGCGGTCGAGGTCGGTGAGCAGTTCGCCCGCCTTGTCGAGCACCCCGGCGACGTCGGTGAGCAGGAAAAACCGTTTGGCCCCAAGCGCCCCGGCAATCGCGCCCGCCATCGTATCGGCGTTGATGTTGTAGGTGGCGCCGTCGGCGCCCAGTGCAACCGGCGCGACGATGGGGATGAAATTATCCTTGGTCAGGTTGATCAGGATCGTCGGATCGACCGCCACCGGCTCGCCGACGAAGCCCAGGTCGACGTGGCGCTCGATCCCCGAATTGGGGTCGGGCTCGGTCCGCTGCACCTTTTCGGCGAGAACGAGGTTCGCGTCCTTGCCCGAAATGCCGACCGCACGGCCGCCGAGCGCCGCGAGCCAGCCGACGATTTCCTTGTTGATCTTGCCCGCCAGCACCATCTCGGCGACCTCGGCGGTCGCCGCGTCGGTGACGCGCAGGCCGCCGACAAAGGAGGATTCGATGCCGAGCTTTTTCAGCATCGCGCCGATTTGCGGCCCGCCGCCATGGACGACGACCGGGTTGATGCCGACCGCTTTGAGCAGCACGATATCCTCGGCAAAATCGCGCTGCGCCTCGGCATCGCCCATCGCGTGGCCGCCATATTTGATCACGAAGGTTTCGCCGGCGTAGCGCTGCAAATAGGGCAGCGCCTCGACAAGCGTTTCGGCCTTGGCGAGCAGGTCGGGCATTTTCGACGGGTCGGTCATCACCATCATCCGCCGTTCTTGGCGTCGAGATTGCGGCCCAGCGCGACCAGTCCGGTGATCACGAACGGGATGACCAGCACCGACAGCGCGACCTTGGCCAGCATCTGGCCGCCCATCAGATTGGCGATCGGGAAGACACCGTAAAAGGCGATGGTGACGAACAGCAGGGTATCGACGATCTGGCTGAGCGCGCTGGCGATCGCGCCGCGGATCGCGAGCCAGGTCGTACCAGTCCCCGCGCCCTCGCGCCCGCGCAGCTTGCTGAAGATCGTGACGTTCAGGAATTGCGAGGTGCCATAAGCGACGATCCCTGCCGCCATCAGGCGCGGGGTCTGGCCCAGGATCATTTCGAACGATGCCAGCCGCGCCGGGTCCATCTCGGGCGCCGCCGGGAGCGAATAGACCAGCGATGTCAGCATGATCGACATCACCAGCGGGACAAAGCCCCACAGCACCAGCTTGTTCGCGGTCGACTGGCCCTGCAATTCGGACACCGCGCTCGACAGCGCGACGAGGATCAGAAACGGGAAAATCCCGGCCTCGACGGCCAACCCACCAAAGAGCGCCACCTGCTTGTTGCCCAGCACCCCGGCGAGCACGACCATGCCGCCATAGATGATGGTGAAAAGGAAGAGCGAGGGCGAGAGCGTGCGCGGCAGCGCCGTCGATGTGGTGTCGGTCATGCCGCCCGATAGTCGCTTTTATCGGCGCTGGAAAGATGGCCGTGGCACCGGCACTTGCCCCACCGCCAAAGCCCGCTAGACAAGGCGCAACAAACTTGCGGGGGACGCAATAGAATATGGAACGCCTGATTGGTCTGGTCGGTATCGTCGCCTTGCTGGCGATTGCGGTGCTGTTTTCGTCGAACCGCCGCTGGATTCGCCTGCGCATCGTAATCCCCGCCTTCCTGCTTCAGGCCGGTTTCGCGGTGCTGGTGATCGGCACTCCCTGGGGCCGCGCGGTGATTCAGGCGATGTCGAACGGGGTGTCGAACCTGCTCGGTTACGCCGACGAGGGCACGAAATTCCTGTTCGGCGAAGTGCTGACCCAGGCGCCCTATGGCAAGGCGGTGTTCGCGATCGGCGCGCTGCCCGTCATCATCTTTTTCGCCTCGTTGATCTCGGTGCTCTATTATCTCGGGATCATGCAGCTGATCATCAAATGGGTCGGCGGCGCGATCCAGAAGGTCACCGGCATCACCAAGGTCGAAAGCCTGGGCGCCGCGGCCAACATCTTTGTCGGCCAGTCCGAATCGCCGCTCGTCATCCGGCCCTATCTTGCCGGACTGACCCCGCCGCAGCTGTTCACCGTGATGACGGTCGGCATGGCGGGGGTCGCGGGGACCATTTTGGGCGCCTATGCCGGGATGATCGGTCCGCACCTGCTGCCCTATCTGCTCGCCGCCAGCTTCATGTCGGCGCCGGGCGGCATCCTGATGGCCAAGATCATGATGCCCGACGATCCCAAGGACATCGGCATCGAACCCGTGGTCATGCCCGAAGCCAGCCATGACGAGGAAAAGCCCGCCAACATCATCATGGCGGCGGCGCAGGGCGCGCAGACCGGGGTCAAGCTGGCGGTGGCGGTCGGCGCGATGGTGATGGCGTTCGTCGCACTCGTTGCGCTCGCCAACGGGCTGCTGGCGGGCATCGGCGGCTGGTTCGGCGTCGACGGTCTGACGTTTCAGGCGATCATCGGGACGATTTTCCGCCCGGTGATGTGGCTGATGGGGGTGCCGTGGGACGAAAGCGCGGTCGTCGGCGGATTGTTCGGCAGCAAGGTCGTGCTCAACGAATTTGTCGCCTTCATCGATCTGGGCCGGGCGCAGGGCGACATGTCGGCCGCGGCGGTCGCGATCGCGACCTTTGCGCTGTGCGGCTTTGCCAATTTCAGTTCGATCGCGATCCAGATGGCGGTGACCGGCGGGCTTGCCCCCAACCAGCGACCGATGATCGCCAAGCTGGGACTGAAAGCCTTGCTCGCGGGCAGCCTGTCGAACCTGATGTCGGCGGCGCTCGCCGGGCTGATGCTGGGCATCGCGCCGCCGCTGGCGCCGCCGCCCGCCGCGCCAGCCGCGCCCGCGGCGGCGGCCGCCCCGGCGGAGACGCCCGCCACGGCACCGGACACGGCGACAAGCGCACCCGCCAAAGCCCCCTGACCCGGCGCGCTCGGCGCCTGGGAGAATTTGCAAGCCCGCCGCGAATGGCGTAACCTGCTGACCGAAAACGAATCCCGGGTCGCGTTCGCCAGCAGGGAGTTTGCCATGAAAATCGCATATCGTTTGTCGATCCTCGCCGCGGTCGCGGCGTCGATAGGCGCGGGTGTCCTCGCCACGTCCAGCGCCCAGACCCCCGACGACAAGATGTACCGGCCGCCCGAAGCGACGATCTATCGCGACGCCGCCTACCGCGGCCCGGCGGTGTTCATTGGCGAGGCGAAACCCAACCTTGGCCTGGCCTGGCCGGTCAATTCGGTGCGTGTCGCCAGCGGACGCTGGGAATTATGTGAAAAGACGCGCTATCGCGGCACCTGCCGCACGATCGAGCGCGATACGCCGATACTGAACAATGTCCTGCGCGGCCTGACGATCCAGTCGATCCGTCCGGTCGGCAGCGGCGGCGGATGGGATCCGGCACCGCCCGCCAATGATCAGGTCGCGCGCGGCAATTTTGCCGAATTCCACACCCAGCCAGCCCGCGGCAACCGCCGCGTCCTCGCCTGCGAATATGGGTCGGCGACGGCCAACTGCGCGGCGCAGACCGCCGACAATTATTGCCGTTCGATCGGCTGGAACGGGGCGGCGCGCGAGCATATGGAAACGGTCAGCAACCGCGTCTATCTGGCCGATGTGCTGTGCGTCCGGTCGGGCTATTGAGCGGGAGACGCATGATGACGATGCCCAAAATCGTGGCGCTCAGCGGCGGCGCTCTCCTGCTCTTGTCCGCCTGTGCGTCGGTCGGCGGGCCGGGGGTCAGCACCTATTATGAGTGCGATCGCGGCACCCGGCTGAAGGTCGATTTTGTCGGCGACCGGGCGCTGGTCAGCGTCAACGGCGGCCGCGCCGAGGCGATGCGCTCGGCGCCGGCGGCGAGCGGCGCGATGTATGAAAATCGCGCCGGCTGGCGCCTCCATACCAAGGGCAATGAGGCAATGTGGAACACCGCGCTGCGTTCGTCACCCGAGACCTGCCGCCAGGTGATGGTGCCGCGCTAAGCCGCGGCCGGATCACAAGTCCATCTTGGCCAGCGCGGCGCGAACCTCGCCGACGAACAATTCGGGCTGTTCCCAAGCGGCAAAGTGGCCGCCGCGCGGCAGTTCGTTCCAGTGGACGATATTTTTATAGCGCCGTTCGGCCCAGCGCCGCGACAGCCGCATGATCTCGTTCGGAAACAGGCTGCACCCCGTCGGCACCAATATCTCACCCGCGGCGAAATTGCGGAAGCTGTGCCAGTATAGCCGCGCCGACGAGGCCGCGCTGGCGGTCAGCCAATAAAGGCTGATCGTGTCGAGCATCGCATCCTTCGACAGCGCCTGTTCGGGATGGCCGCCGATCGACTGGCCGCCCGGCTGATGCCCGCAATCGGTCCAGCCATGAAATTTTTCGGCGATCCACGCCATCTGGCCGACCGGCGAGTCGGTCAGCGCATAACCGATCGTCTGCGGCCGGGTGGCGTGCTGGGTCGAATAGCCGCTGTCCTTCGCCTGATACCAGCCGAAGCGCGCCAGATAGAGTTGCTCGGCGTCGCTGAGGTCGCTCATCAGGTCGGGCGGCGGCGCGCCGACGACCATGTTGACATGGATACCGGCGCAATGATCGGCGTGGTTCATGCCGATCGCACAGGTCACCGCGCTGCCCCAATCGCCGCCCTGCGCAAAATAGCGATCGTAACCGAGCGCGACCATCAGCGCGTCCCACGCGGCGCCGATATGCTCGACGCTCCATTTGGCCGCGGTCGGCTTGGCCGAAAAGCCGTAGCCGGGCAGCGACGGGATCACGAGGTGATAGTCGGCCGACAAAGGTTCGATGACGTCGAGAAATTCCAGCACCGACCCCGGCCAGCCGTGGGTCAGGATCAACGGGCGCGCCGCGGGATTGGCCGACCGGACGTGCAGGAAATGCACGTCGAGCCCGTCGATCGTCGCGAGATAATTGGGCAGCGCGTTCAGCCGCGCTTCGACCGGGCGCCAGTCATAGCTGCCCTGCCAATAGGCGGCGAGTTCCTGTGCATAGGCAAGCGGAATGCCCTGGTCCCAGTCGCCCACCGTTTCCTTTTCGGGCCAGCGCGTGCGCGCCAGCCGGTCTTTGAGGTCGTCGAGCGCCGATTGCGGCACATCGATCGTGAAGCGGCGGATATTGTCGACGTCCATAAAAACCCCCTCCCTTGCCGTCCGCGTATCAGGGACGCGCGGGCGCCTTGCAACCGCGTTGCAGGCCAACGCCTTTCAGGAAGCCGCGGCGCACCGTTCCGGCATAAACCGCCGCGGCATAGCGCCGCCGTTCCGCGTTCGCGCCGGTCACTTCGCCGATCAGGCCGCGAAAGGGGATGATCGATCCGGCCAGACTGCCAGCGACCCGCCCCGCGGTTTCTTCACGCTTTTTCTCGCGGTCCTTGTCGACCGTTTCATTGACGTCGGGGCCGAGTACGTCGTTCAGTTCGGTCACTTCGCGAATGATTGCGGAACATTTGCCCAGCCCCGCCAGCGAATAGGGATCGCTCTGGATCGCCACCAGCTTGGCGGGGGCTTCCTTGCCGTCGAACGGTTCGGTCACCTGATTGGCGGTGTCCTTGATCGTCGAATCTTCGGGCGCGCCCTGCTGGGCATAGGCGGTTGCCGACACGGCCAATGCGGCGACCGACAAAGCTGCGAGAATGTTCCTGTGCATATGGTGCCTCCTTTGCTGCCCCCTGACAGCCACCCACTAACGCGTCGGGACCGGTTCGGCTCCCGTCCAGTCGTAAAAGCCGCGCCCCGCCTTTTTGCCGACCCAGCCCGCCTCGACATATTGGACGAGCAGCGGGGCGGGGCGGAATTTGGGATCGCCGGTGCCGCTGTAAAGCACGCGGATGATTTCAAGGCAGGTGTCGAGTCCGATGAAGTCGGCCAGCGTGATCGGCCCCATCGGATGGTTGAGGCCCAGACGGCAGCCGGCGTCGATGTCCTGCATCGTCGCGACCCCCTCGCCCAGCGCGAACACCGCTTCGTTGATCAGCGGCATCAGGACGCGGTTGACGATGAAGCCCGGCGCGTCGTTGGCGTGGACGATTTCCTTGCCGAGGCCGCGACCAAACGCCTCGACCGTCTGCAGCGTCGCGTCGCTGGTGGCGAGGCCGCGGATCAGTTCGATCAGCCCCATCACCGGCACCGGGTTGAAGAAATGGACACCGATAAAGCGCGCCGGATCGGGCGACGCCTGCGCCAGGCGGGTAATCGGGATCGAGCTGGTGTTGCTGGCGAGGATCGCGGTCGCCGACAAATGCGGGCCGACGCTGGCAAAGATCGCGCGCTTGATCTCTTCGCGCTCGGTCGCCGCCTCGATGACGAGGTCGGCGGGGGCGAAGGCGCTGTGATCGGCGACCGGGGTGATCCGGGCAAGCAGCACATCGGCGTCGCCCTGAGTCAGCTTATCCTTGGCGACGAGGCGGCCGAGCGCCTTGGCGATCCCCGCCTTGCCCGCTTCGGCGCGCGCCAGGTCGATGTCCGACAGCAGCACGTCATGACCCGCGCCCGCCGAAACCTGGGCGATGCCTGCGCCCATTTGCCCTGCCCCGATGACGCCGACGATCATAAATGCCCTTTCGCTGGAAACCCAGCCCGTGCCCTACGGTCTCGGTATCATGCGTCAAGGGTGGAGGGTCAGGGGGCCGAGCGGAAGGCGGTCGCGACGGCGAGGATCAGGGCAAAGGCGGGGTCGGTGTCGTCCCAGGTCGCAACCGGAGTCCAGCCGCCCGCGCGGAGCAGCAAATTCGCATCGCGGGCGCCATATTTATGGCTGTTTTCGCTGTGGATCGTCTCCCCCGCCGCCATATGATAGCGATGTCCGTCGATCGTGAAATCCATGGCGCAGGCGGCGACCAGATGCATTTCGATGCGCGCATGCACATCGTCCCAGACCGCGCGGTGGGTGAAATTTTCGACCGGAATGTCGCCGCCGAGTTCGCGGTTGATCCGTTCGAGCAGATTGAGGTTGAACGCCGCGGTGACCCCCGCCGGGTCGTCATAGGCGCGTTCGAGCACCCCGACATCCTTGATCCGGTCGATACCGATCAGCAGCAGCGACCCGTCGCCGAGCGCGCCGCGCCAGTGGCGCAGCAGGTCGATCGCGGTGCGCGCGACCATGTTGCCGATCGTGCTGCCCGGGAAAAAGCCGAGTTTGGGCAGGTCGGCGATTTCGCCCGGCAATTCGACGGGCTGGGTAAAATCGGCCTCGACCGGATAGACCGGCAAGCCCGCAAAGCGCGCCGCGAGCGCGCGCGCGCTGTCGCGCAGGAAGTCGCCCGAAATATCGACCGGGACATAGGCCGCGGGGGCGATTGCGGCGAGGAGTAGCGGAGTCTTGGCCGAGCTGCCCGAGCCGAGTTCGACGACCGCACGGCCCGGACCGATGGCTGCGGCGAGATCGGCGGCATGGCGGGTGAGCAGGTCGGTTTCGCTGCGCGTCGGATAATATTCGGGGAGCGCGGTGATATCCTCGAACAGCGCCGATCCGGTCGCGTCGTAGAACCAGCGCGCGGGGATTGCCTTTTGCGCCTGCGCCAGCCCGGCGTGGACGTCGGCGCGAAACGCGATATCGATCCCCGCGGTATCGGCATCGACCTGCCGAAGATTGCGAACAACGCCCATATCAAAGATCCTTGGCCAAACGCACGCCGGTGAATTGCCAGCGTTGGTGGGGGTAGAAAAAATTGCGGTACGAGGCGCGCACATGGCCGCGCGGGGTCGCGCAGCTGCCGCCGCGCAGGACAAACTGCCCGCTCATGAACTTGCCATTATATTCGCCGACCGCGCCGGACGCGGCGCGAAAGCGGGGATAGGGGCGATAGGCGCTGCCGGTCCATTCCCACACGCTGCCGAACATCTGTTGCAGATCGGCGTCATCGGCAGCGGCGGGTTGCACCGGCCCCGCGGTATCGAGCTGCTGTCCCGCGGCCGGATCGAGCGTAGCCGCCGCGGCCTCCCACTCGAACTCGGTCGGCAGGCGCGCGCCCGCCCAGCTGGCGAAGGCGTCGGCCTCGAAGAAGCTGATGTGGGTGACGGGGGCGGCGGGGTCGATATCGCGCCAGCCCGCTAGGGTGAAGTGGCGCTCGCCATCCCAATAGGCGGGCGCGTCGATATTTTCGCCCTGCACCCAGGCCCAGCCGTCGCTGAGCCACAGCGAGGGCGTGTGATAACCGCCGTCGGCGATAAATTGTTGCCATTCGCGGTTGCTGACCGCGCGGCTGGCGAGCGCGTGCGGGGATAAAAGCGCATCGTGCCGCGGGCCTTCGCAATCGAACGCGAAACCGTCGCCGCCATGGCCGATGGAGACGATGCCCGCCTTGCCCTCGATCCATTTCATGGCGGAAAACTGCGCAACTTCACGCGCGATTGCAGGTTTGTCCCACGCCGCCGGGCCGAGCGGGTTCTGCGCGAAGAGATGTTTGAGGTCGGTGAGCAGCAATTCCTGATGCTGTTGCTCGTGCTGGATGCCGAGTTCGATCAGCGCGTGTGCCGCGGGCGGCAGATCGGGGAGTGCGGTCTGCACCGCGGTATCGACATGCGCACGCCAGACGCCAATGTCGGCGAGCGACGGGCGGGTCAGCAGCCCGCGCTGCGGCCGCGCATGACGCGGCCCCTCGGCCTCATAATAGCTGTTGAACAGAAAGGCGTAGCGATCGTCGAACGCGCGGTAGCCCGGCAGATGGTCGCGCAGGACGAAGGTTTCAAAGAACCATGTCGTGTGCGCGAGGTGCCATTTGGCGGGCGAGGCGTCGGGCATCGACTGCGCGCTGGCGTCGGCGTCGGACAGCGTGGCGACAAGGTCGAGCGACAGACGACGGGTCGCCGCGAAGCGCTGTATGAGCGATTCCAGCGGTTCGGTTGTCGGAGGTGCATCGGTTCGGCTGGCCATGATGAGACAATCCCCCGCGATGCGATTCGGTTTCGCATGAAGATCGAATATGGTTACGCGGCGATGAAATGTCTAGAACATTTAGGGAACATGGCCTGTCGCCCCCCGCGAAGGCGGGGCGACGATGTGCTAACGCGTCGCGCCGGGCTTCCACAGTATATCGCCGCCCGCCGCCGCATTGAGGTGGCGGGTCAGCACGAACAGATGGTCGGACAGCCGGTTGAGATAGGTCAGCGCGAGCGGGTTTAGGTCGCGATCGCTGCCCGCCGCGACCGCGGCGCGTTCGGCGCGGCGCGCCACTGCGCGGGCGAGGTGCAGCCGCGCCGCAGCGTCGGTGCCGCCGGGGAGGATGAAACTGCGGAGCGGTTCGAGATCGTCGTTCATCGTGTCGATCTCGTCCTCCAGCCGCGCGATCTGGCTGGGGACGATGCGCAGCGCCATGTCGTGCGGGCCGAAGCCGAACTGAATGTCGGCGGGGGTGGCAAGATCGGCGCCCAGGTCGAACAGTTCATTCTGGATCCGCGCCAGCATCGCGGCGGCATCGCTGTTCGGATGGAGCGCGGCGGCCGCGATGCCGATCGCGCTGTTCGCTTCGTCGACGTCGCCAATAGCTGCCATCAGCGGCGCCGATTTGGCGATCCGCGAGCCATCGACCAGCCCGGTGGTGCCGTCGTCGCCGGTGCGGGTGTAGATTTTGTTGAGTTTTACCATGTGTGGATAATCCGTTGTGGGACCATCACCCTGCCCCGTTCGTGTCGCGCCCTTCGACTGCCTTGGCAGGCGCTCAGGGTAAACTTCCGCCTTTGGCGGAAGTCGAGACACCGGGAGGGCGGGGACGAACGATGGGTGTCTCGACTTCGCTCGACACGAACGGAAGAAGAAACGTCCCCGATCAACCGCCGGCGGCGAGCAGGCCGATCAGCACGATGAGGATGATGGTGATCGCCTGCCATTTGACGCGCGACATCATCATCTTGTTCTGCATGATCTGATTTTCTTCGGCTTTTCCGTCGATCACCGCCTGGTGACCTTGCGAAAAATAGAAGAGCCCCCGCGCGAGCGAGAAGAGGACGAAGCCGGCCGCCACGACGACGCCGATGATCAGCAAGATGTTCATGGCCCCTATTTAGGGCATTTGCAGCGAATAACCAGTGGGAAGGCGTCCGGCGAGCAGATCGGCGGCGAGCGCAGGACCATCCACGCCAGCGGCGCGCAATGATGCCAGCGACGCGGCATCATCACGCTTGGCGAGCCGCTTGCCATCGGGGCCGCAGACGAGCGCATGATGGCGGTACAGCGGGGTCGGCAGGTCAAACAGCGCCTGGAGCAGGCGGTGAACGTCGGTCGCGGCGATCAGGTCGGCGCCGCGGATGACATGCGTGACGCCCATCGCGGCGTCGTCGAGGGTGCTGGCGAGATGATAGCTGGCGGGGGCGTCCTTGCGCGCGAGGACGATGTCGCCATGCGCCTGTGGGTCGGCGATGCGCGTCCCCTGCCCCTGTTCCTCCCAGGTCAGCGCGCCGACGTTCGCGACCGCGCGGGCCGTATCGAGGCGCCAGCAATGCGGCTCGCCCGCCATCCGCTGCGCGCGCTCGGCCGCGGCGAGGTGGCGGCAGGTGCCGGGATAAACCGCTCCCGACGGATCATGCGGCGCCGCAAGGCTGGCGGCGATGTCGGCGCGGGTGCAGAAGCACGGATAGACGAGGCCGCGGGCGCGCAGCGTATCGAGCGCGGCGGCATAATCGCCGAGCCGTGCCGACTGGCGCACCGGCGCGCCATCCCAGTCGAGGCCAAGCCACGCAAGGTCGGCGAGCGACGCGGCGACATATTCTTCGCGCGAACGGCTGCCGTCGATGTCGTCGATGCGGATGAGGAATTGCCCGCCCCCCGCGCGCGCCGCGGCATGCGCCAGCACCGCGCTGTAAGCGTGGCCCAGATGAAGGTCGCCGGTCGGGCTGGGCGCGAAACGGGTCAGCATCGCCGTGGTAAAGACTCCATATACTGTGCCGCCGCCATCATTATCCTTCCATATCTTGCGGCAGATGCCCCCTTGACGTCAGATTCTGATGCGGCATGTAATGACCCTGTCACTTGAGGAAGGCAGTGGCGCGCCATCTGATCAGCAATGGGGGCAATGTCCAACCGCCATGTTCCATCCCGATCTCGCCCGGCATCCCGATAGCTGTCCCGCGCTTGTCCTGAATGCCGATTATACGCCGCTCAGTTACTATCCCTTGAGCCTGTGGCCGTGGCAGACCGCGGTCAAGGCGGTTTTCCTCGACCGCGTCACCATCGTCGAAAATTACGAGCGCGAGATTCATTCGCCGACGCGGACGATGCCGATCCCCAGCGTCATCGCGCTGCGCCAATATGTGAAACCGTCGCAGCACCCGGCGTTCACCCGCTTCAACCTGTTCCTGCGCGACCGGTTTTCGTGCCAATATTGCGGGTCGGGCAAAGACCTGACCTTTGACCATGTCGTGCCGCGTCGGCTGGGCGGGCGGACGACTTGGGAAAATGTCACCACCGCCTGCGCGCCATGCAACCTGAAAAAAGGCGGGCGGACGCCGCAGCAGGCGCGGATGCCGATCTATCGCCAGCCGTGGCGCCCGACGAGCTGGCAGTTGCAGGACAATGGCCGCGCCTTTCCGCCCGGATATTTGCATACGAGTTGGATCGACTGGCTGTACTGGGATGTCGAGCTGGAGGGTTAGGCAAGTGGTCCGGTTTCGGTTACGATCCTCGTGTCCCTGCCAAGGCAGGAACCCATCACCCGCTGGTTCGAAATCGCACCGACCGGAGATGGACCCCTGCCTTCGCAGGGGAACGGGCTTGCAAGGAGAAGATCATGCTTCGTTTCGCTGTCGCGCTCGCCATCGGCCTATCGGCGCTGCCGCTCGCGTCCTGCGCCATGGCCAGCGAGGGAGCGGGCGAGGGAGCGGTCCAGAATATAACCGTCACCGGCAGCATCACCTATCGCGAGCGCATCGCGCTGCCGCCGAGCGCGCAGATCGAGGTGCGGCTGGACGACGTCAGCCTCGCCGATGCGCCCGCGCGCAACTTGGCGCGGCAGGCCTTTGCTGCCGATGGCAAGCAGGTGCCACTGCCCTTCACGCTCACCGTCGACCGCGCCCAGCTCGACCCGCGGCACAGCTATGCGGTGTCGGCACGGATCAGCGACGCGTCGGGGCGGCTGATGTTCATCACCGACACGCGCAACAGCGTGGCGTTCGATGGCCGGAGCCGGATCGACATGGGAACGCTGACGCTGGTGAAGACGCGCTGATCCTAGCCCCCCTTCCCCCTTGATGGGGGAAGGATACGCAGCCTTATCGCGAAGCGATTAGGCGCAGTTGGATGGGGGTGAGGGTGCGTCGTTGCACGGTTGCTGATGGCCGAGACCGCACCCCCAACCGCTGCAACTAGCGAACAAGTTCGCAAGTTTCGCTGTCTCCCCCATCAAGGGGGAGGATAAGTGGGTGCTGCATCCGATGCAGCCGGGCGCATAGCTATGCGCGGCTTGACCCCGCGCCTTCGCAGGTGCAGCAAACGGCTTATGGGCCCGCCTATTCAGATCTCGCAAAATCCCGACATCCGCTATCTGGGGCGGATCCTCGGCGATGTCATTCGTGCCTATGGCGGCGACAAATTGTTTCGGCAGACCGAATATATCCGCTCGTCGAGCGTCGACCGGCACCGCGGGATCGCGGGGGCCGAGGCGATCGATCCGGGGCTCGATGCGCTGAGCCTCGACGACACGATCGCCTTTGTGCGCGGGTTCATGCTGTTTTCGATGCTCGCCAATCTGGCCGAGGACCGGCAGGGGGTGGCGGCGGAGCCCGAAGCAACCGTCGCGGCAGCGATCGACAAGCTGCGCGCCGACGGGATCGACGGCGACGCGATCGCGGCGCTGCTGAGCGCCTCGCTCGTCGCGCCGGTGCTGACCGCGCACCCGACCGAGGTGCGGCGCAAGTCGGTGCTCGACCACAAGAACCGCATCGCCGAACTGATGCTGCTGCGCGACAGCGGCGCCGACGAGACGCCCGAGGGCGATGTCGTCGAGGATGCGATCCGGCGGCAGATCGTGCTGCTATGGCAAACGCGGCCGCTGCGCATGGAGAAGCTCTTCGTCGCCGACGAGATCGACAACGCGCTGACCTATTTGCGCGATGTGTTCCTGCCCGTGGTGCCCAAACTTTACGCGCGCTGGGAAGCCGAGCTGGGGACGCGCCCCGCGAGCTTCCTGCGCGTCGGCAGCTGGATCGGCGGCGACCGCGACGGCAATCCGTTCGTCACCGCCGAGACGATGGTCATGGCGACGGCGCGCAATGCGGCGGCGGTGCTGGGCCATTATATCGACGCGGTGCATGGGCTGGGCGCGGAGCTGTCGGTGTCGGCGAGCTTGGCCGCAGTGCCGGAAGCGGTCGAGGCGCTGGCCGAGGCGAGCGGCGATGGTGCGCCGAGCCGCCGCGATGAGCCCTATCGCCGGGCGCTGTCGGGCATTTATGCGCGGCTGTGCGCGACCTATACGCAGATCGTCGGAAAAGCGCCGCCGCGACCGTCGGCGTTGAAGGGAAAGCCTTACGCGACCCCCGCAGATTTTCGCCGCGATCTTGTCACCATCGCCAATGGCTTGTCGTCGAACAGTCAGGGTCAGTTCGGCGGCATCGGCGCGCTCGGGCGGCTGATCCGGGCGGTCGAGGTGTTCGGGTTTCACCTCGCAACGCTCGACATGCGGCAGAACAGCGCGGTGCACGAGCGCGTGCTCGCCGAGCTGCTCAAGGTTTCGGGGGTCTGCGCCGACTATCTGGCGCTGGACGAAGCGGCGCGCGTCGCGCTGCTCACCGCCGAACTGCAAAGCGACCGGCCGCTCGCCGCGCCGTGGCACCAGTGGAGCGACGAGACCGCAGGCGAACTGGCGATCGTCCACGCCGCCGCCGACGTCCGTGCGCGGTTGGGCGGCGATGCAATCTGCCAATGGATCATCAGCATGGCGCAGACTTTGTCCGACCTGCTGGAGGTCCATGTCCTCGCCCGCGAGGCCGGATTGTGGCGGAGCGGCGAAGCGGCGGGGCAATCGAATCTGATGGTGGTGCCTTTGTTCGAGACGATCGCCGATCTCGACAAGGCGCCGGGCATCATGGCGCGTTATTTCGCGATGCCCGAAATCGGCCCGCAGATCGGGCGGCGCGGGCATCAGGAAGTGATGATCGGCTATTCGGATTCGAACAAGGACGGCGGTTATCTGACCTCGACCTGGGGATTGCATCAGGCGTCGCAGGCGCTGACCCCGGTGTTCGAAAACGCCGATACCGCGATGCAATTGTTCCACGGCCGCGGCGGCGCGGTCGGGCGCGGCGGCGGCAGCGCCTTTGCCGCGATCCGCGCCCAGCCCGCGGGCACGGTGCAGGGGCGAATCCGCATCACCGAGCAGGGCGAAGTGATCGCGGCGAAATATGGCACCGCGGCGAGCGCGGCGACCAATCTGGAAGCGATGGTGTCGGCCAGCCTGCTCGCCAGCCTCGAGCCCGAGGCGCTGAGCGAGAAGGACGCGGCGCGCTTTACCGCGGCGATGGATGCGCTGTCGGACAGTGCTTTCGCCGCGTACCGCGGGCTGGTGTACGACACGCCGACGTTCAAGGATTTCTTCCGCGCGATGACCCCGATCGCCGAGATCGCGACGCTGAAGATCGGGTCGCGCCCGTCGAGCCGCACCAAGTCGAACGCGATCGAGGATCTGCGCGCCATCCCCTGGGTGTTCAGCTGGGCGCAGGCGCGCGCGATGCTGCCCGGCTGGTACGGGACCGGCGAGGGATTCGCGGCGTTCGAGGACAAGCCGCTGTTGGCCGATATGGCCGCGGGCTGGCCGTTTTTCGCCGCGCTGCTCGGCAATATGGAGATGGTGCTGGCGAAATCCGACATGGGGATCGCGGCGCGCTATGCCGAGCTGGCGGCAGGCATCGACGGGCATGAGGCGATTTTCGCTCGCATCCGCGACGGGTGGAACCGCGCGCATGACGGGTTGCTGGGCATCACCGGCCAGACGCGATTGCTGGAGAAGAACCCGGCGCTCGAAGCGTCGATCCGGCTGCGCCTGCCCTATATCGAGCCGCTCAACCTGCTCCAGATCGAACTGATGAAGCGCCATCGCGCCGGGGAGACCGACCCGCGGATCGCCGAGGGCATCCAGCTGACGATCAACGCGATCGCGACGGCATTGCGGAACAGCGGCTAATATCCGTCGCCCCCGCGGAGGCGGGGGCGACGGTCGGTTTCGCCTATTTCGAAACGATCACCACCTGACCCTTGGCATTGGCGCCATCGGGGACGAAGCTGATCGTGAAATCATCGCCATCCTTGTCGGTGCCGCGCAGCGTCGTGCCGGCGCGTTCGACCTGGATATTCTTCTTGGCGAATTCGGCGCCCATCCAGTCGGCGGCGACCTTGGGCGCGGCAGGCGCGCTGAAGCCGAATTTCACCGTCGCGGCGTCGGCACCATTCTTGTCGCTGGCGTCGATGTCCATCGTGTCGATCTTGCTGCCGGGGTAGAGCTTGACCCCGTCGATGTCGAAATCGGTGGCGATATCCATGTCGCCGAGATCGGGGATGTCGAGGTCGAGCTTGACCCCGTCGCTGTTGATCTTCAGTTCGCCACCATCCTTGTCGACGGTGATCTGGACGTCGCCGTCGGCGCTGACCGAGGCACCGGGACTGTCGGACGCCGGTTTTTCCTGCTCGCAGGCGGCGAGGAGGACCATCGGGGCGATCAGAAACGCAAGACGCATGGCACATCTCCTTGGTGCATTAGTTTGATAATACACCTTGGAAATGAGCGAGTCAATTGCCCCTCGCCTTCCCCTTTAGGGGAGGGCAGCGAGACTTGCCAGCTTGCTGGCTTAGTCGCAGCGGGTGGGTTCCAGCACACTTGCACAAGGCCGATGGACCCCACCCCAACCCCTCCCCTGAAGGGGAGGGGCTTATTGTCAGGCGTCGATGCTGGTCCGCAAATCGCCGTGGACCAGCCCGCCGTCGACGGTGATCGTGTCGCCGACGACATAATCGCCCGCCTTCGACGCAAGGAAGATCGCGGCGCCCGCCATGTCCTCGGGGATACCGATGCGCTTGACCGGGATGCTCTTCGCCACCGCGTCGCCATGATCGCGCGCCGCCTTGTTCATGTCCGACTGAAACGCGCCCGGCGCGATCGCGGTGACGAGGATATGGTCGTGGACGAGCCGCGCCGCGAGCCGCTTGGTGAGATAGAGGATCGCGGCCTTCGACGCGTGATAGCTGTAGGTTTCCCAGGGATTGAGGCGCTGGCCGTCGATCGACCCGATGTTGATCACCTTGGCCGGGCGGTCGTGCGACCCGCCCGCCTTGAGCAGCCCGTGCAGCGCCTGCGTCAGGAAAAAGGGCGATTTGACGTTGATGTCCATCACCTTGTCCCAGCCCGCCTCGGGGAACCCCTCGAACGGTTCGCCCCAGGCGGCGCCGGCATTGTTGACGAGAATGTCGAGCCGCTCTTCGCGCGCTTCGAGTTCCT
Source organism: uncultured Sphingopyxis sp. (assembly GCA_964502035.1). Classification (GTDB taxonomy): domain Bacteria; phylum Pseudomonadota; class Alphaproteobacteria; order Sphingomonadales; family Sphingomonadaceae; genus Sphingopyxis. The sequence goes on from CAZCUW010000012.1 coordinate 29,080, forward strand.
TGGCGAGCGCGCGGCAGCCCTCGACGGTCGCCAGATCGACCGGCAGGCCGATGACCTTGCCCGGATAGCGCGTTTCGAAATCGGCGATGGCTTCCTCGATCTGTGCGGTCTTGCGCGCCGAGATGTACACGCGCGCGGCGCCCGCAGCGAGATAGCCCTCGACGATCATCTTGCCGATGCCGCGCGAGCCGCCGGTGACGAGGGCGATGCGGCCGTCGAGGCCGAACATGTCTTGGAGGTTCATTATATGGGCTCCTTTTAAGCCCCTCCCCTTCAGGGGAGGGGTTGGGGTGGGGTCTCGCGAGGTAGTACAAGGCCGATGGACCCCACCCCGCTGCGACTAGGGAACAAGTTCCCAAGTCTCACTGCCCCTCCCCTGAAGGGGAGGGGTTTTAGGTCGCCTAGTAGCCGTTCATCCGGGCGACCTGGTCGATGTGGTAATGGACATCGCCCATAAATTCGGCGAGCGCGCGGTCGCGTTTCATATAAAGGCCGATGTCATATTCGTCGGTCATGCCGATGCCGCCGTGCATCTGGACGCCTTCGCGCACCGCGAGGTTGGCGGCGCGGCCGGCCTTCGCCTTGGCGACCGACACCATCAGCTTCGCGCCGTCGCTACCCTGATCGAGCAATTCCTGCGCCTTCATCACGGTGGCGCGCGCGACTTCCATCTCGCCGTAGAGATGCGCGGCGCGGTGCTGGAGGCCCTGGAACTCGCCGATCAGCTTGCCGAACTGCTTGCGCTCCTTGAGGTAGGTGACGGTCATGTCCATCGCGCCCTGCCCGACGCCGACCATTTCGGCAGCGGCCCCGGTGCGCGTCGCGGCGAGCAAGGCGTCGAGAATTTCACCCCCGGCATCGACTTCGCCGATCACGGCGTCGGCATCGACCTCGACGCCGTCAAGGGTGACATGGCTCGCGAGCGAGGAGTCGACGAGGCGGCGCGGGTCGGCGGTGACGCCCTTGGCGTCCTTCGGCACCGCGAACAGGGTGATGCCGCCGTCGGTCTTCGCCGCGACGATGCTCATGTCGGCGACATGGCCGTGGAGGACAAAGCTCTTTTTGCCGTCCAACCGGAAGCCGTTGCCGCTGCGCGTCGCGCTGGTGGCGATGCTGTCGGGACGATGCTTGGCGCCCTCGTCGATCGCGAGCGCGATGATCGCCTCGCCCGACGCAATCGCGGGCAGCCAGCGGCCCGCCTGCGCGCCGCCCGCCTTCGCCAGCGCGGCGACCGCGCCGACGCTGGTCGAGAGGAAGGGCGACGGGGTCAGGTTGCGGCCGATTTCCTCGAGCACGATGCCCGCCTCCATATGCCCCATGCCGAGCCCGCCATGCGCTTCGGGAACGAGCATCCCGGGCAGCCCCATTTCGGTGAACTGCGCCCAGAGGTCGCGCGAGAAGCCGGTGGCGTCGGCGCTGTCACGGAGCTGGCGGAGGTGCGAAACCGGCGCCTGTTCGGCCACGAAAGGCGCGACGCTGTCCTTGAGCATCGCCTGGTCGTCATTGTGGTAGAGTGGCATGTCTTGTCTCCAAAGCCCCTCACCTTCAGGGGAGGGGTTGGGGTGGGGTCCATCGACCTTTCGCAAGGCCGATGGACCCCACCCGCTGCGACTAGGGAACAAGTTCCCAAGTCTCGCTGCCCACCCCTGAAGGGGAGGGCGTGTTTCGTTCTACGCCCCCGGCAGATCCAAAATCCGCTTGGCGATGACGTTGAGCATGACTTCGCTCGTCCCGCCTTCGATCGAATTGGCCTTGGTGCGCAGCCAACCGCGCGCCCTTGCCCCGCCCTTGGTTTCCTCGCTGTCCCATTCGAGCGCTTCGCTGCCGCCGCCCGACATCACCAGTTCGTGGCGGCGCTTGTTGAGTTCGGTGCCGACATATTTCATCATGTTCGAGCTGGCGGGATGCGCGCGGCCGGTTTTCCACATGTCCATGAAGCGCTCACCCATCGCGCGATAGGCAAAGACGTCGACATCGAACGCCGCCATTTCGGCGCGCAGGATCGGATCGTCGAGCTCGCCCGCGGCGTTCTTTCCGAACGCTTTGGCAAAGGCGCCGCCGATGCTGACCATGTCGCCGCCGGCGCCGCCGCCCGAGATCATCTCGCGTTCGTGGCCGAGCAGATATTTGGCGACGTCCCAGCCGCGATTGATCTCGCCGATGAACTGCGTCTTCGGCACTTCGACATCGTCGAAGAAGGTTTCGCAGAAGGGCGAGTTGCCCGAAATCAGCAGGATCGGCTTGGTCGTGACGCCCTTGCTCGCCATGTCGAAGAGCATGAAGGTGATGCCCTGATATTTATTCGCCTTGTCGGTGCGCACGAGGCAGAAAATCCAGTCGGCCTGGTCGGCGTAGCTGGTCCAGATCTTCGATCCGTTGACGACCCAATGATCGCCCTTGTCTTCACCGAAGGTCTGCAAGCTGACGAGATCGCTGCCCGAGCCCGGTTCGCTATAGCCCTGGCACCAGCGGATTTCGCCGCGCGCGATCGGGTTGAGATAGTGGACCTTCTGTTCCTCGGTGCCGAATTGCAGCAGCGCCGGGCCGAGCATCCAGATGCCGAAGCTGTCGAGCGGCGAACGCGCGTGGATGCGCTTCATTTCCTGTTTGAAGATCTTGGTCTGCTCGGGGGTCAGCCCGGCGCCGCCATAGGCTTTGGGCCAATCGGGGACGGTATAGCCCTTCGCCGCACACGCCTCGAGCCAGGCCTTCTGGGCCTCATTCTTGAACACCCAATTGCGTCCGCCCCAGCAGACATCGCCTTCCTCGCGGATGGGTTCGCGCATTTCGGCGGGGCAGTTCGCCTCCAGCCAGCCGCGCACTTCGGCGCGAAAAGCGTCCAGATCGCTCATGTTTCAGGCTCCTCTTCCTGGCCCAAATCTAGGAGCAGTCGCCTGCTTTACGCAAGCGTCAACTTGGGCGGCCCGACCTGCCGTTACGGCGCCGTAGCGTCGGTCAGGCCGCCGTTGACGCGTCACCTTTGGCGCTTAAGCTAAGTGGCAAAAGAAAACGGGAGAATGGGTCATGCGATTCGCGGGCAAGATTGCCGTCGTCACCGGAGCAGCGTCGGGCATCGGCAAAGCCACAGTTTTGAAACTCGCGAGCGAAGGCGCGCACGTCTTTGCCGCCGACATCGACGAGGCGGGCGGCCGCGCGCTCGCTGGACAGTCGAACGGCAAGATTGATTTTGTCCGCTGCGACGTGACCAAGCCGTCGGATATCGAGGCGCTGATGAACGCAGCGGCCGCGAAGGCCGGCGGCATCGACATCCTGTTCAACAACGCCGCGGCGGGCGGCGACCGCGCCCCGATCGACGAAATCACCCCCGAGGGCTGGGACCGGACGATGGACCTGGTGCTGAAATCGGTGGCGATGGGCATCCGTTATGCCAGCCCGCATATGAAGGGGCGCAAGGGCGCGTCGATCATCAACACCGCCAGCGTCGCGGCGCTGGGCGCGGGCTATTCGCCGACCGCCTATGCCGTGGCCAAGGTCGGGGTGCTCCATCTGTCGAAGGTCGCGGCAACCGACCTTGCCCGCTATGGCATCCGCGTCAACGCGATCTGCCCGGGGTTCATCAACACCAATATCTTCACCGCGTCGCTGGAGGTTCCCGACGCGATGAAGGATCAGGCCAATGCGATCATCGCCGGGATGAGCGCGCAGGCGCAGCCGGTGGCGCGCGGCGGCCAGCCCGACGACATCGCCAATGCCGTCGCGTTTCTGGCGAGCGACGAATCGTCGTTCATGACCGGCACCCATTTGCTCGTCGACGGCGGGCTGACGATCGGCCAGCGCCACGCCTGGGATCCCGAATCGCCGGGCATGTTCGACGCGCTGGTCGCGATGGAGGAAGCGGCCAAGGCCGGAGCGACGGCGTGAACGCGACGGCGGCGACGACCACTGCGGCGGCGGGGTCGCCCGCCGGGCCCGGCGTGCCGCTGCGCACCCGTATCTTCTATGCGATGGGCGCGATCGCCTATGGCATCAAGGACAACGGCTTTTCGGTTTTCCTGCTGCTCTATTACAACCAGATCATCGGCCTCGACGCGGGGCTGGTCGGGCTGATGCTGCTGCTGGCGCTGTTCCTCGACGCGCTGATCGATCCCGCGGTCGGGCATTTGTCCGACCGGACGCGCAGCCGCTGGGGGCGCCGCCATCCCTGGCTCTATATCTCGGCGCTGCCGATCTTTGGCTGCTGGCTGGCGCTGTGGATGCCGCCCGAGGGGAGCCAGACGTTCCAGCTGCTCTGGCTGCTGGTGTTTGCGACGCTGGTGCGGATGAGCCTGTCGCTCAACGAAGTGCCGTCGATCGCGCTCGCGCCCGAAATGACCTATGATTATCATGAGCGCACCTCGATCCTCGGGCTGCGCTATTTTTTCGGCTGGTTCGGCGGGCTGGTCATCCTCGCCGCCGCTTATGGCATTTTTCAGCTCGCCGACCCCGATTTCGCCACCGCGGCAAGTTTCCGCGCCTATGCCGTCACCGGCGCGCTGATCATGCTGGTGTCGGTGCTGATTTCGGCAATCGGCACCCATAAGCGCTTTGCCAAACCGACCGCCGCCGGGATGCACCAGCCGTCGCTGCGCGACATGTTGGCCTGTCTGCGCTTCAGACCCTTTCTGATCCTGCTGCTCGCCGCCTTTTTCGCTTTCGCCAACCAGGGCGTCACCTTTGCCCTGTCGAACTATCTGCTCGCCTATGTGTGGAAATTCGGGTGGCAGGAACAGGTCATCTATGCCTGTTCGCTGTTCATCGGAGTGGTGGTGGCGCTGGTGCTGGCGCGGCGGCTGGGCGAGCGGTACGGCAAGCGCGGCGCCGCGGTCCGGCTGTCGATCGCGACGACGATTATCGGGGTGACGCCCTATATCCTGCATGTCGCCGGACTGTTTCCGACCAGCGGCACGACGACGGCAATGCTGACCTATTTGCCGATCGTCACCCTGTCGACCGCGACCAGTATCGCGGTGATGATCTCGGCGGCGTCGATGATGGCCGACGTGACCACGGCGCATCAGCAGATCAGCGGCAAGCAGCAGGAAGGCGTATTTTTCGCCGGCCATTTCTTCATGCAGAAATGCGTCACCGGGATCGGGATTTTCGTGTCGGGCCAGATATTGGTGCTGATCGGATTTCCGGCGCAGGCCAATCCCGCAACGATAGATCCGGCCGTCGTCACCCGGCTCGCGATGGCCTATGTCGCGGTAACGATCACTCTGGGCGCGGCGACCGCCTGGGCGCTGTCGCGCTATCCGCTTGAGACAAGAACAGCGCATCCGTAACGGAAAATGTCAGTTGACGACGGAATGCGGTAATAATCGGCCCGCAGGGGTTGGCAAAGCGGGACGAATCGGTCCAAAGGCTTACGCGAACGTAAACGGAAAGGATGCTCAGATGGATTTCGATCTCACCGACCGGCAGACCCATTGGCGCGATCGGGTGCGCGAGTTTATCGAGCGCAAAGTGCGCCCGGCGGTCCCGACATACAAGGAACAGGACAAGGCGGGCGACCGCTGGAAGGTCATTCCGATCGTCGAGGAACTGAAGGCCGAGGCCAAGGCCGCGGGCATCTGGAACCTGTTCATGCCGCCCAAGTCGGCCGCACATCATCATGTCGACGAAACGATCGCATTTGAAGGCCCGGGCCTGACCAACCTGGAATATGCGCTGTGCGCCGAGGAAATGGGGCGGATCGGCTTCGCCAGCGAAGTGTTCAACTGCTCGGCGCCCGATACCGGCAATATGGAGGTGTTCCACCGGTACGGGACGCGTGCGCAGAAAGAGAAATATCTGCTGCCGCTGATGAACGGCGAGATTCGCTCGGCGTTCCTGATGACCGAGCCCGCGGTGGCGTCGTCCGATGCGACCAACGTCGAATGCCGGATCGAGCGCGACGGTGACGATTATGTCATCAACGGCACCAAATGGTGGTCGTCGGGTGCGGGCGATCCGCGTTGCAGCATCGCGATTGTGATGGGCAAGACCGATTTCGCCGCCAAGCGCCACGCGCAGCAATCGATGGTGCTGATGCCGCTCGACGCGCCGGGGGTCACCATCCTGCGCCACCTGCCGGTGTTCGGTTATGATGACGCGCCGCACGGCCATATGGAAATCGAGCTGAAGGACGTCCGCGTCAACGCCGAAGAGGCGATGCTGCTGGGCGAAGGCCGCGGCTTTGAAATCGCGCAGGGGCGGCTTGGCCCGGGGCGTATCCATCACTGTATGCGCACCATCGGCACCGCGGAAGAAGCGATCGCCAAGATGGCCAAGCGGCTGCAATCGCGCGTCGCGTTCGGCAAGACGATCGCCGAATACAGCATCTGGGAACATCGTCTGGCGCGCGCGCGCATCGACATCGAAATGACGCGTCTGCTGTGCCTGAAGGCCGCCGACATGATGGACAAGGTCGGCAACAAGGCCGCCGCCGCCGAGATCGCGATGATCAAGGTGCAGGCGCCGAACATGGCGCTGAAGATCATCGACGATGCGATCCAGGCGCATGGCGCCGCGGGGGTGTCCGAAGATTTCGGCCTGGCCAACGCCTATGCGCATCAGCGTACCCTGCGGCTCGCCGACGGTCCCGACGAAGTGCATGAACGCGCGATCGCCCGCATCGAATTCGCCAAGCACAGCGCGGCGAGCGAGCCGGGCTTTTCGTCGGGCGACGTCGGCGCTTCGCGCTGACATCGCGGGACTAACGTCATTGCGAGCGAAGCGAAGCAATCTCTAGCGTGCAGCATGGCGCAAGGCCGATAGCTGGAGATTGCTTCGTCGCTTCGCTCCTCGCAATGACAGGAATGGCGAAGCGGGTCTCGCCACACGTAGATGGGAAAGGTTCCAGTTCACATGACCAAAGCCGCGATTCTGATCGAACCGGGCCAGCCGCTGTCGATCGAGACGGTGCAGATCGCCGATTGCGGCCCGCACGAGGTGCGCATCCGCACCGCCGCCTGCGGGCTGTGCCATTCGGACCTGCATTTCATCGACGGTGCCTATCCGCACCCCCTGCCCGCGATCCCCGGCCATGAAGCGGCGGGCATCGTCGAGGCGGTCGGCAGCGAAGTGCGCACGGTCAAGGTCGGCGACGCGGTCGTCACCTGCCTGTCGGCGTTCTGCGGCCATTGCGAATTTTGCGTCAGCGGGCGCATGTCGCTGTGCATGGGCGGCGATACCCGCCGCGCCGCCGGTTCGGCGCCGCGCATCACGCGCCCCGACGGCAGCCTGGTCAACCAGATGCTCAACCTCTCGGCCTTTGCCGAAACGATGCTGGTCCACGAACATGCGTGCGTCGCGATCGACCCCGACATGCCGCTCGACCGCGCCGCGGTGATCGGCTGCGCGGTGACCACCGGCGCGGGAACGATCTTTAACGCGTGCAAGGTGACCCCGGGCGAGACCGTCGTCGTCGTCGGTTGCGGCGGCGTCGGGCTGGCGACAATCAACGCGGCGAAGATTGCCGGCGCGGGGCGGATCATCGCCGCCGACCCGGTGCCCGAGAAACGCGCGCTGGCGATGAAGCTAGGCGCGACCGATGTCGTCGATGCGCTGGACGGCGATGCCGCCAAGCAGATCCTCGAGATCAGCAAGGGCGGGGTCGACCATGCGATCGAAGCGGTCGGGCGACCGGCGTCGGCGGCGCTCGCTGTCGCGTCGCTGCGCCGCGGCGGCACCGCGACGATCCTGGGCATGATGCCGCTGGCCGAAAAGGTCGGGCTGAGCGCGATGGACCTGCTGTCGGGCAAGAAATTGCAGGGCGCGATCATGGGCGGCAACCGCTTCCCGGTCGATATTCCGCGGCTCGTCGATTTCTATCTGCGCGGGCTGCTCGACCTCGACAGCATCGTCGCCGAGACGATCCCGCTGGAGCGGATCAACGACGGGTTCGACAAGATGAAGAAGGGCGACGCCGCGCGGTCGGTGATCGTTTTCGATCAATGACGATCGACGCGCAGAAAGCCTTTAGCGGCACCGTCGCGCCCGAGGGCGCCGATGTGCTCGACGAGGCGAAACTGACCGCGTGGATGGAAGCCAATGTCGCAGGCTTTGCTGGCCCGCTGACGCAGAGCAAGTTCGCGGGCGGCCAGTCGAACCCGACGTACAAGATTGCCGCGCCGTCGGGCAATTATGTGCTGCGGCGCAAACCCTATGGCCCGCTGCTGCCGTCGGCGCACGCGGTCGACCGCGAATATAAGGTCCAGTCGGGGCTGCATAAGATGGGTTTCCCCGTCGCGCGCCAATATGGGCTGTGCACCGACGACAGCGTGACCGGCAGCTGGTTTTATGTGATGGGGATGGTCGACGGCCACACCATCTGGGACGGCGCGATGCCGGGATCGACCCCCGCAAACCGCCGCGCCACTTACGAAGCGATGATCGATACGCTCGCCGCGCTGCACAGCGTCGATATCGAGGCGGCGGGGCTGTCCGATTTCGGCAAGCCGGGCAATTATTTCGGCCGCCAGGTCGATCGCTGGACCAAGCAATATCGGCTCGCCGAGACCGAGACGATGGACGAGATGGAGCAGCTGATCGCGTGGCTGCCCGCGACCCTGCCCGAACAGACGCGCACCAGCGTCGTCCATGGCGATTACCGCATCGACAATATGATTTTCGCGAAGGATCGGCCGCAGGTGTTGGCGGTGCTCGACTGGGAGCTATCGACGCTGGGCGATCCGCTCGCCGATTTCACCTATGTGGCGATGGCGTGGGTGACCGAAAATGGCGGGCGTTCGGGGGTGATGGACCTTGACCGCCAGGCGCTCGGCATTCCCGAGCTGGATGAGGTGGTCGAACGTTATTGCGCCGCCACCGGGCGCGACGGGGTGCCCGACATGAACTGGTATTTCGCGTATAATTTCTTCCGCCTCGCGGGGATCATCCAGGGGATCAAGAAGCGCGTGATCGAGGGCACCGCATCATCGCAGCACGCGAAAGACATGTCCGAACGCGTTCGCCCGCTCGCCGAGCGGGCGTGGGACTTTGCGAAGAAGGCCGGAGCATGAGCCTGTTCGATATGACGGGGCAAGTCGCGCTGATCACCGGATCGTCGCGCGGCATCGGCAAGGCGACCGCGGAGGCGATGGCCGAACAGGGCGCGAAGGTGGTGATTTCGAGCCGCAAGCAGGACGCCTGCGACGCCGCGGCGGCGGAGATCAACGCGAGGTTCGGCGATGGCACCGCGATTTCGGTCGCCGCGAACATCTCGTCAAAGGACGATCTCCAGCACCTCGTGGACGCGACGCGCGCGGCGTTCGGAAAGATCACCGCGCTCGTCTGCAATGCCGCGTCGAACCCCTATTATGGCCCCGGCCTGGGGATCAGCGACGACCAGTTCCGCAAGATCATGGACAATAATATCCTGTCCAACCACTGGCTGATCACGATGGTGGCGCCCGAGATGCTCGAACGCGGCGCCGGGTCGATCACCATCATCAGCTCGATCGGCGGGCTGAAGGGATCGCCGATCATCGGCGCTTACGGCATTTCCAAAGCCGCCGACATGCAGGTGGCGCGCAATTTCGCGGTCGAGTTCGGGCCGCAAGGCGTGCGGGTCAATTGCATCGCGCCGGGGCTGGTGCGCACCGACATGGCGCGCGCCTTGTGGGAAAATCCCGAGAATCTGAAACGATCGACCGCCGCTTCGACGCTGAAGCGGATCGGCGAGCCGCATGAAATTGCGGGCGCCGCGGTCTTCCTGGCCAGCAAGGCGGGGGCATTTACCACGGGCCAGACCATCGTGTGCGATGGCGGGGCGACGATTTCGGGAGGCGGATGATGGGTGCATTGGACGGCAAGATCGCGATTATCACCGGCGCCGGTTCGGGGATCGGCCGCGCCAGCGCGCTGCGCTTTGCCGCCGAGGGCGCGAAGCTGGTGCTCGGCGACAAGAGTGCGGCGGTGCATGAGACCGCGCAGCTGGTGAAGGACGCGGGCGGCGAAGCGGTCGGACTGGAAATCGACGCGGGCGTGGAAGCCGACGTCGCCAAGCTGGTTGCCACCGCGAACGACACCTATGGCGCGCTCGACATCGCGTTCGCCAACGCCGGGATCATCGGCGACATGGGCGGCATTTTCGATTTCGATCCCGCCGCCTGGGCCGAGACTTTGCGCGTCAATCTGATCGGTCCGGCGCTGATGGTGAAACATGCCGGGAAAGCGATGGTCGATCAGGGCCGCGGCGGCGCGATCGTGCTGACCGCGAGCGTCGCGGGGATCAATTCGGGCGCCGGGCCGGGCGCCTATTCGGCGTCGAAGGCGGGGGTCATCAACCTCGCCAAGACCGCGGCGCAGCAGCTGACCACCAGCGGCGTGCGCGTCAACGCCATCTGCCCCGGGCTGACCGAGACGGGGATGACCAAGCCGACCTTTGACTATGCGAAGGCCAAGGAAGTCACCCACAAGCTGGGCCAGCTCAATCCGCTCAAGCGCGCCGCGCAGCCCGAGGAGCTCGCCAATGTCGCGCTGTTCCTCGCCAGCGATCAGGCAAGCTACGTCAACGGACAGGCAATCGCGGTTGACGGCGGGCTCACCAGTTCGCATCCGGTGACGCGCCAGCTGCTTGGCCAGACTTCGCATTGAGGATGATGGTTTGAGGATGACGCAGCGCCGCAATATCTGTGTTTCCCCGCGAAGGCGGGGACCCATCACCGGATGGTGCCATTTTGCACTGGCGGGAGATGGACCCCCGCCTTCGCGGGGGAACAGGACGTGTTCTACTGTGGAGACGTTCCAATGACTCACGGTTTCGACGCGTCGCGGCTGGACCGCATTCCTGCCTTTCTCGAGGCCAAATATGTCGGCACCGGCCGCCTGCCGCACGCCGCGACCCTGGTGTCGCGGCGCGGCGAGATCGCGCATCTGTCGTGCATCGGCGAAGCGCGGCCGGGCGCGGCGCTGACCGAGGACGCGATTTTTCGCATCGCCAGCATGACCAAACCGATCACCAGCATCGCGTTCATGATGCTGGTCGAGGAAGGCAAGGTTGCGCTGTCCGATCCGCTGGTCAAATTTTGCCCCGAGTTCAAGGACACCGGGGTGTTCGTCGCGGGCGGCGGCAATGTGCCGTTCCTGACCCGCCCGCCGACGCAGCCGATCCGCATGGTCGACCTGTTGCGCCACACATCGGGGCTGACTTACGGGTTTCAGGAGCGCACCCCGGTCGATGCCGCGTATCGCAAGGCGCGGATCGACGATTTCGACGCCGATTATACGATGGACAGCTTCATCGCCGGACTCGCCAAAATCCCGCTGCAGTTCGATCCCGGCGCGCATTGGAATTATTCGATGGCAACCGACGTGCTTGGCGCGGTGGTCGAACGGATCGAGGGCAAGCCCTTTGCGCAGGTGTTGCGGGAGCGCATTTTCGGCCCGCTCGCCATGGCCGACACCGGGTTCAAGGTGCCCGCCGACCAGCAGCACCGGCTGACCGATTGCTATGCGTTCGACCCGGCCGCCAAGATGAAGCCCTTCGACAGCGGCGACAAGAGCCGCTGGGCGAAGGATCGGACCTTCCATTCGGGCGGCGGCGGGCTCGCCTCGACGCTGGCCGACTATCACCGTTTCTGCCTGATGCTGCTCGGCGGCGGTCAACTCGATGGCACCCGCATCATCAGCCGCAAGACGCTGGCGCTGATGACCGCGAACCATCTGGTCGGCGGCGGCGACCTGGTCCAGCACAGCGTCGGCATCTTTTCCGAGGCCGAAAACGCCGGGGTCGGCTTTGGGCTGGGCTTTGCGGTGAACGAAAGCCCGGCGCAGACGATGACCCCCGGGTCGGTCGGCGATTATTATTGGGGCGGGATGTTTTCGACCGGCTTCTTTGTCGATCCGGTCGAGGCGATCTGTATGGTTTTCATGACCCAGCTGATGCCCTCCTCCACCTATCCCGTGCGGCGCGAGGTCAAGACATTGGTCCACGCCGCGATCAACGATTGAATTGAGAACCCACCCCCCGTTCGTGTCGAGCGCAGTCGAGACACGCGAAGCGCAGCGCTAGACGCTTCTCGACTGCGCTCGAAGCGAACGGAATCTTTTAAGGAGCCTGAAATGTCCGAAGAAACCCCCGTTTCCGTCACGATGGAAAAGGATGGCGATGTCGCCGTCATCATCGTCAACAACCCGCCGGTCAACGCGCTGAGCTGGCACGTCCGGCAGGGGCTGGAAGATCATTTCGCCGCCGCGCTGTCCGATGACAGCGTCAAGGCGATCGTGCTGCGCTGCGCCGGGGCGACCTTTATCGCCGGCGCCGACATCAGCGAATTCGGCAAGCCGCCGCGCGGTCCCGATTTCAACGCGGTGCTCAACAGCATCGAAGCGGCATCGAAGCCGGTCGTCGCCGCGATTCACGGGACCGCCCTCGGCGGCGGTCTGGAAACCGCGCTCGTCTGTCACTACCGCATCGCGGTGCCGTCGGCGAAGCTCGGTGTGCCCGAAGTCAAGCTGGGCCTGCTGCCCGGTGCGGGCGGCACCCAGCGCCTGCCGCGCGTCGTCGGGGTCGAAGCCGCGGCGACGATGACGTCGACCGGCGATCCGCTGCCCGCCGCTAAGGCAAAGGAACTCGGCCTGGTCGACGAACTCGCGGGTGAGGACAGCCTGGCCGCCGACGCGATCGCCTTTGCGCGCGCCAAGATCGCCGACGGCCCGCGCCCGACGCGCGAGCGCGCGGTGTTCGGCGACGTCGCGGTGATCGAACAGCTGAAAGCCGCCAACGCCAAGCGCTGGCGCGGGTTCGAGGCGCCTTATGCCAACCTCGCCTGCGTCGAAGCCGCAACGCGCCTGCCGTTCGCCGAGGGGCTGGCGTTCGAGCGCGAGCAGTTCATGAAGCTGATGTTCGGCAGCCAGTCGGCGGCGCAGCGCCACATCTTTTTCGCCGAACGTCAGGCCGCGAAGATTGACGGCCTGCCCAAGGACACCCAGCTGCGCGATATCAAGAAGGTCGGCGTGATCGGCGCCGGCACGATGGGCGGCGGGATTTCGATGAATTTCCTGCAAAAGGGCATCCCGGTGACGATCGTCGAGATGCAGCAGGACGCGCTCGACCGCGGCGTCGGGGTGATCCGCAAGAATTACGACGCATCGGCCGCCAAGGGCCGCTTCAAGCCCGAACAGGTCGATGCGATGATGGGCATATTGACCCCGACCCTCAACCTCGCCGATCTCGCCGATTGCGACCTGATCATCGAGGCGGTCTATGAGAATATGGAGGTCAAAAAGGACATTTTCGGCAAGCTCGACACGATCGCCAAACCCGGCGCGATCCTGGCGTCGAACACCAGCTATCTCGATGTCGACGAAATCGCGACCGCGACCAGCCGCCCCGGCGACGTGCTGGGCATGCATTTCTTCTCGCCCGCCAATGTCATGAAGCTGCTCGAGGTCGTGCGCGGCGAAAAGACCGCGCCCGACGCCCTGGCGACGGCGATGGCGATCGGCAAGAAGATCGGCAAGGTCGCGGTGGTCGCGGGCGTGTGCGACGGCTTTATCGGCAACCGCATGCTCAAGCCGCGCCAGCTGGAGGCGATGAACCTGCTGATGGAAGGCGCCACTCCGGCGCAGGTCGACAAGGTGCATGTCGAATTCGGCATGCCGATGGGACCGTTCCAGATGAGCGACCTGGCGGGCGTCGACATCGGCTGGCACCGCGACCCCAACCGCATCGAGAGCATCCGCGACGCTTTGTGCGCCGAAGGTCGCTGGGGCCAGAAGAAGCAGGCGGGCTTTTACGATTATGACGAAAAGCGCCAGCCGTCGGAAAGCGCCCGCGTCGCCGAGCTGATCGAGGAGTTCCGCGGCAAGACCGGAACGCAGAAGCGCGAGATCACCGATCAGGAGATCATCGAACGCACCCTGTATCCGATGGTCAACGAAGGCGCGCTGATCCTGTCCGAAGGCAAGGCGCAGCGCGCGTCGGACATCGATGTCGTGTGGATCTATGGCTATGGCTGGCCAGTCTATCGCGGCGGCCCGATGTTCTGGGCCGGGCTGGAAGGCACCGACAAGATCGTCGCGGCGCTGGAAAAGCACGGGTTCGAGATCGCGCCTTTGCTCAAGGAAAAGGCCGAGGCGAAGTCGGGCTTTTGAGTCCAAAGAAGGGTTGTGTGTCCCCGCGAAGGCGGGGATCCATCTCGGGTGGCTTCAGACTGGCACCGGCAGGAGATGGGCTCCCGCCTTCGCGGGAGCACGGCGGATTATGAAATGTGAGGCCGTCTGTCCCAGCGCGGGGCAGGCGGCCTTTGCTTTGGCCTGCCGACGCCGCGGGGGCGCGCAAATAGTTGCGATTCAGGGTTAAAGCACTGGTCACACCTGCCGTTACGGCAGAGCATGATCGCCATGTCGTTTCTCGCCCTGTTGCTGCTCACCGGCAGCGTCCCGGTCACCGCCCCGGTGGCGGCGCCGCCCGCGAGCGCGGTCGGTATCGCGCGGGCGCGAATCCTGGCGCCCGCCGAGGTGCGGCGCATCGAGGGGCGGATCGAGGTGCGGACGGGCGACCGCCGCGCGCCGACGCAGGTGCATCGTAGCGCGCGGCGCGATGGGGGCGAGACGGCGGATTTTTACTAGAACGGACCCAAATTCCCGTTCGGGTCGAGCGAAGTCGAGACACGCCAGCACAGCGCCAGACGCATCTCGACTTCGCTCGATGCGAACGGGGTTGGGTGTATGGTCTCAGCCCTGTAAAGTCCGAATAATCGCCGAAAAGTCGCGGCCGTCCTTGTCGGCCTCGACGAACGCCTCGTACAATTCGCGCGCCTTCGCGCCCATCGGGACATCGGCGTCGACACTCGCCGCCGCCGCCATCGCCAGACGCAGATCCTTGAGCATCAGCGCCGCGGCGAACCCGCCCTTATAATCATTGTCGGCGGGGGTCGCCGGCCCGACCCCGGGGAGCGGCGCGTAGCTGGTCAGCGACCAGCATTGTCCCGACGACACGCTGGCGATGTCGAAGAATTTCTGCGGATCGAGCCCCAATTTCTGCGCGAGCGCGAGCGTCTCGCACGTCGCGACCATCGACGCGCCGAGCAGCATGTTGTTGCAGATCTTCGCCGCCTGCCCCGCCCCCGCGTCGCCGGCATGGATCACCGCCTTGCCCATCTGGGCGAGGATGGGCTGGGCGCGCGCAAAACCGTCATCGGTGCCGCCGACCATGAAGGTCAACGTCCCCGCGTTGGCCGCCGCAATGCCGCCCGAGACCGGCGCATCGACCGCGACGAGGCCTGCGGCGGTTGCGGCTTCGATATTCGACCGCGCCGTTGCGACGTCGATGGTCGAGCAGTCGAGGAGCAGGGTTCCGGGCGCGGCGTTCGGATAGACGTCGCCTTCATACACCGACGCGACATGCTTGCCCGCCGGGAGCATCGTCACCACCGCGTCAGCGCCGGTGACCGCCTCGGCGGCAGAGGCAGCGCGGGTGCAGCCCGCCGCAACGGCGCGCGACAACGCCTCTTCGCTGAGGTCGAAAGCGCGGACGTCATGTCCTGCCTTCGCCAGATTCGCGGCCATGCCGCCGCCCATATTACCGAGTCCGATGAATGCGATTTTCATGTCACCGCCCCTTCCACACGCCTTCGCGTTTCTCGATGAAGGCGGCCATGCCTTCGGCCTTGTCCTCGGTTGCGGCGAGGATCTGGAACAGGCGGCGTTCGTAGATCAGCCCCTGGTCGAGCGTCGTTTCAAACGCGGCGTTGACCATGTCCTTGTTCACCATCGCCGCCATCGGCGGCATCGCGGCGATGACGGTGGCGGCCTTCACCGCTTCGTCGACCAGCGTGTCGTGCGCGACGACGCGCGCGACCATGCCCGATCGTTCGGCCTCGGCGCCGTCCATCATCCGGCCGGTCAGGCACATTTCCATCGCCTTCGCCTTGCCGACCGCGCGGGTCAGCCGCTGTGAGCCGCCCATGCCGGGGGCGACGCCGAGCTTGATTTCGGGCTGGCCGAATTTCGCCTTGTCCGATGCGATGATGAAGTCGGCCATCATCGCGAGTTCGCAGCCGCCGCCGAGCGCGAAGCCGTTCACCGCCGCGATCCACGGCTTGCGGATTTTCTTCACGAAATCGCTCGTCCATTTCGAGAAGAAATCCTCGAGATAGAAATCGGAGGCGGGCTTGTCGGCCATTTCCTTGATGTCGGCACCCGCGGCGAACGCCTTGTCGCCCGCCCCGGTGAGGACAGCGCAGCGTTGGCCGGGGTCGGCTTCATAGGCGGCAAAGGCCGCGATCAAGTCGTCGAGCACCTGGCTGTTCAGCGCGTTGAGCGCCTGCGGGCGGTTGAGCGTCACCAGGGTGACGGCACCGCGCGTTTCGACGAGGAGGGTTTCATAGGTCATTCTAGTCTCCTTCAATCCTCCCCGGAACGGGGAGGGGGACCGCCCGCAGGGTGGTGGAGGGGTCGGAACCTTGCGTCAGGCTGCAAGGTTCCGACCCCTCCGTCAGTCCTGCGGACTGCCACCCCCCCGTTCCGGGGAGGATATTAGCGGCGTCCATGTCTCGTTTTCAGGCAAGGGCGCAAAGATCGCGTCGATCCAGTCGTCGGTGACGGCTTCGGGGGTCGGCGGGTCCCATTGCGGGCTGTTGTCCTTGTCGACGATCAGCGCGCGCACACCCTCAAGGAAATCATGCATCGCGACAACGCGGCTGCCGATCGCATATTCCTGCGCCATCTGCGCCGCGAAATCGTGCATCTCGCCGCCTTCTTTCAGCTGGCGCAGCGCGACCTTGCACGTCTGCGGCGATTTGCTGTGCAGGACGCCAAGTTCCTTTGTCGCCCATTCGCCGCCATCGGCTTCGAGCGCGGCGAGGATGTCTTCATAGGTGTCGCTGGCGAACAGGCGGTTGATCTTGTCGATCTGATGCGTGATCGCGGCGGGCGGCGCGGTGACCGCCAGATCGCCCAGGATGCCGCCGATGCGGTCGGGATGCGCGGCGATGCGCTCCTTCGCTTCGGCCAGATGTTCGGACGGCAGATAATGGGTCGCGAGGCCGAGCGCGAGGCAATCGGCGCCGTCGAGCCGCGCCCCGGTGAGCGCGAGGAACACCCCGACGCGGCCTTCGAGGCGTGGCAGATACCAGCCGCCGCCGACATCGGGGAACAGGCCGATCCCGGTCTCGGGCATCGCAAAGCGCGTATGTTCGGTCGCGACGCGATATTTGGCCGGCTGCGAAATCCCGACCCCGCCGCCCATCGTGATGCCGTCCATGAAAGCGGTGACCGGCTTGGGATAGGTGAAGAGCAGGTGGTTGAGGCGATATTCGGTGTGGAAGAACGCGCGCGCTTCGACCGCGTCCTTGGCGCCACTTTCCGCGAGCATACGGATGTCGCCGCCGGCGCAGAAGCCGCGGCCTTCGCTATGGTCGATGATCACCGCTTCGATCGCGTCGTCGTCGCGCCACGCCAGCAACGCAGCGATCATCGCCTCGCACATCGCAAGGTTCAGCGCGTGGATCGCCTTGGGGCGGTTGAGCGACAGGCGGCCGACACGGCCGTCGGTAGAAATCAGGACGTCTTCGGTCATCCGAAATCCTCCCCGCTCGCGGGGAGGTGGCAGCCCGCAGGGCTGACGGAGGGGGATTTCGTCCGCACGCTCCGTTTGAGGCCGAGAGCCCCCTCCACCATGCTTCGCATGGTCCCCCTCCCCGTTCCGGGGAGGATCCTTTCGGTCTTCATCATTGGCGCAGCAGGTCCCTTCCGACGATCATCCGCATGACCTGATTGGTGCCTTCGAGGATCGAATGGACGCGCAGGTCGCGCCAGAAACGCTCGATCGGATAGTCCCTCAAATAGCCATAGCCGCCGAACAATTGCAGCGCGTCGTTGACGATCTTGCTGCCATTGTCGGTCGCCAGCCGCTTTGCCATCGCCGAAAAGCGCGACTTGTCGGGGGCGTTGGCGGTGACCTTTGCCGCCGCCATATAGAGCAGCGCGCGCGCTGCCTCGAGGTCGGTCGCCATGTCGGCGAGCATGAACTGGGTGTTCTGGAAATCGGCGATCGGCTGGCCGAATTGCTGGCGGTCCTTGGTGTAGGCGACCGCTTCGTCGAGGCAGCGCTGGGCGCCGCCGAGCGAGCAGGCGCCGATGTTGAGGCGTCCGCCGTCGAGCCCCGCCATCGCGAAGCGGAAGCCGTCGCCCTCGGCGCCGACGAGATTTTCGACGGGCACGCGGCAATCCTCGAAAATTACCTGCGCGGTCGGCGACGCATTCCAGCCGAGCTTTTTCTCGGGCGCGCCGAAGCTGAGGCCCGGGGTGTCCTTTTCGATGACGAGGCAGCTGATCCCCTTCGATTTTTCCTCGCTGGTGCGGACCATGCAGACATAAATGTCGTTATAGCCGGCGCCCGAGATGAACTGCTTGGTGCCGTTCAGCACATAATGGTCGCCGTCCCTTTTGGCGGTCGCTTTTAGCGCCGCGGCGTCGGACCCCGAACCCGGTTCGGTCAGGCAATAGCTGGCGATCTTCTCCATGCTCACCAGCTCGGGCAGAAAGCGCGCCTTGACCTCGGCGCCGCCGAAGCGGTCGATCATCCAGGTCGCCATATTGTGGATCGAGACATAGGCACTGGTCGCCGGGCAACCATAGGCCATCGCCTCCATGATCAGCGCCGCTTCCATCCGGCCGAGCCCGATCCCGCCCGATTCCTCCGCGACATAAATGGCGCCGAAACCCAGTTCGCCCGCCGCCTTCCACACATGGACGGGGTAATGATGCTTCTCGTCCCATTCGGCCGCGAAGGGGGTGATGCGATCGGCGGTGAATTTGCGCGCCATATCCTGGATGGCGAGCTGGTCGTCGGTAAGCTGGAACTGGTCGGTCATGCGGTTTTCCCGGTGATGATGGCTTCGGCTTCGATTTCGACTTTCCATTCGGGGCGGATCAGCGCCGGGATGACGAGCATCGTCGATGCCGGGCGAATGTCCCCGAACACCGCGCCATGCGCGCGGCCGACCAGGTCGGCATCGGCAGCGTCGGTGATATACATGCGGGTGCGCACGACGTCGGCGACGCTGCCGCCGAGCACGTCGAGCGCCTCACCGATGATGGCCAGGCAGCGCGCCGCCTGCGCGCCTGCGTCGCCGGGGGTCGACGTCCCATCGGCTTCGATCGGCGCGCAGCCCGCGACGTCGATCCGGTCGCCGACGCGAACCGCGCGGCTGTAGCCGTAGATCGCCTCGAACGGTGATGCCGAGCTGTGGTTGCGGCGGCTGGCCCCGCCGATGCCCGCGTCAGCCACAGCTGATCCGCTCGATCCTGAGCGCATCGTCATAGGAGACGGTCAGCCGGTCGGGGCGGAAATCCATCGTCACCGCGGTGCGCGGCGGCACCCAGCGCAGGGTGCGCGCGCCGCTGCCCCCCAGCAGCTGCGCCCCGACATCGGCGGTCGCGGTCTGGCCGACGAGCGATTGCACGGCATCGGCGCTGCACACCGCTTCGGCGGGCGGCGGCGGGGTCGATTCGGGTGGTCGCTCTTGCGTACAGGCGGCGAGCGGCAGCGCGGCGGCAATGGCGAGCAGGCGAATGTCCATCATGAGTCTCCCTTCAGGCATCAGGCACAGCGCGTATAGCGCATCGGATCGGCGGCGGCACCCTCGCCCTGGTCGCGGCGAACGAGCGTCTTGCCGTCATCGGCGAGGTCGAGTTGCATCCGGCTATCCCATGTTGTGCCTTCGCCGCTGAATTTATAGTCGGCGTCGATGCGGCGCGGTTCGCTGGCGCGGACACGCGCGAGTTCGCCGTGCGATTCGTAAAAGCGCAGGTTCGTCGCATCGATGGTCAGCGCGGTCAGGTCGGCGCCTTTCTTCGCGGCGCAATCGGCGGGCTTCAGCGCCCAGCGGCCGCGGATAGCGACCGGGATTGTCGGGCCGTCGGTGGCGGTTGGGGGTTCGGGTTTCGCGGACGCTGCTTCGGTTGCTTCGGGCATGTCCGCATCGATTGTGGCCTCGGCGGGTGCGGCGCGCTCGGTTTCTTGCGATGGCGCGGTCGCTGATGTGTCATCGGGCTGCGATTTATCGTCGCCACCGCTGCACGCGGCGAGCAGCAACAAAGCGGCGGGAAGCATCGGGCGGGTCATCGACATTCTCCTTCGACAGAAGAAATGCCCGGTGCGGGGCGCGGGTTTCATTCGGCGACGCCTTCGCCGAGCACTTTGTCGCGGAACACAGCGGTCGCAAGGTCGGTCTGGTTGTAGCGATACCAGCGCGGCGCAGGCACGCCCGCAGCCCATGCGAGCGCCTCGGTCAGCGTGCCGTTCGCCGAGGGGGTGTCGGGCATTTCCTTGCCGACGGGGTCGGCATAAGCGGCGTCGGCGCTGACAACCGTCCAGCCGACCTTGCGCAGCGCGCGCACCAGATCGCCGATATGAAGCGCCGCGAGATCGGTTTCGTGGAGGAGCAGCATCTGCACCGGCTGGCGCCCGGTGACGCGCTGCATCATCGCATCGGCAAAGTCGGCGGCCTCGACATGCCAGGTGACATATAGATCGCCGAGCGCCTTGCGGTCGATCGTCTTTCCGGCCTTCGCCGCTTCGCGCGTCAGCGCTTCGAGGTGCCAGTCGGACGATTCGGCGGTGACATAACCGTTGCGAAGGCCGCGTGCGGCGAGACCTGCGCGAAGCGCATCGCGCTTGGCCTTGTCTTTCCCACCCTCGTCCAGAAAGGGAAAGCGGAACCAGGGGCGATAGCCGGGGCGGCCCTTGAGCCAGGCCTCGGCCGCATCGATGTCGGCAAGATAGGCGGCGGTGTCGGTCGTGCTGAGCCGCGGATGGGTGTTGCTGTGGTTGGCGATGACATGGCCCGCGGCGACATAGGCGGCGATGCGCTCCGCGCCGCCAACGCCGTCGCCCTTCCCGATTGCGGCTGGATTGACAAAAAAGACCGCCTGCGGGGCATTCGCCTTCTCCAGTTCGGATATAATCCGCTGCGTCCGCTCGTCGGGCGTGAAGAAGGCGCCGGGCCGACGCGGCGCGTCGTCGAATGACAGCGCGATCATTTTCTGTGCTGCCGCCGGGACCGGCAGCAACAGCAGGATCAGCAGAGGCAGGATCAGCCGCCGGAGCAAGCTTCACCCCATCGTCGGAATGACGAAGGCGTTGCCGGCGTCGCCAGCCCCACCCGCCGCACCATCCGGCCAGCGCTGGGTGATCGTCTTGACCTTGGTCCAGAATTTCACGCCCTCCATGCCATGCTGGTTGGTGTCGCCGAAGGCCGAGCGTTTCCAGCCGCCAAAGCTGTGATAGGCGACCGGCACCGGGATCGGCACATTGATGCCGACCATGCCGACATTGACCCGCGCCGCAAATTCGCGCGCCGCATGGCCGTTGCGCGTGAAGATCGCGACGCCATTGCCATATTGGTGCTTCGACGGGAGTTCGAGCGCCTCTTCGAAATTGGCGGCGCGGACGATCTGGAGCACGGGGCCGAAGATTTCTTCCTTGTAGCTTTCCATGTTGGTGGTGACATGGTCGAACAGGGTCGGGCCGATGAAAAAGCCCTTTTCATGCCCCTGAAGCGAGAAGCCGCGGCCGTCGACGACGAGTTCGGCGCCTTCGTCGGCGCATTTCTGGATCCAGCCTTCGACCTTTTCCTTGTGCGCCTGCGTCACCACCGGGCCGTAATGCGCCTCGGCATCGGTCGACACGCCGACGCGCAGCGCCGCGATCGCCGGGATCAGTTTATCGCGCAGGCGGTTGGCGGTGTCTTCGCCGACCGGCACGACGACGGGCAGCGCCATGCAGCGTTCGCCCGCCGACCCGAAGGCGGCGCCGGTCAGGTCATTGACGACCTGATCGAGGTCGGCGTCGGGCATGACAATGCCGTGATTCTTCGCGCCGCCCATCGCCTGGACGCGCTTGCCGTTGGCGACGCCGCGATTGTAGACATAATGGGCGATGTCCGACGAGCCGACGAAGCTGACCGCGCCGATGTCGGGATGGTCGAGGATCGCATCGACCATTTCCTTGTCGCCATGCACGACCTGACAAATGCCTTCGGGCAGCCCGGCTTCGATGAAGAGTTCGGCGAGGCGCACCGGGACCGACGGGTCGCGTTCGCTGGGCTTGATGATGAAGGCGTTGCCGGTCGCGATCGCGACGCCCGACATCCAGAGCGGGATCATCGCGGGGAAGTTGAACGGGGTGATGCCGGCGCCAATGCCGATCGGCTGGCGCATCGAATAGACGTCGATGCCCGGACCCGCGCCCTGCGTATATTCACCCTTCAGCACATGCGGGATGCCGCAGCAGAATTCGATGACTTCGAGCCCGCGCTGGATATCACCCTTTGAATCGGCGATGACCTTGCCATGCTCGCTCGACAGCATATGCGCGAGTTGGTCCATATTCGCTTCAACGAGGCGTTTGAATTCGAACATCACGCGGGCGCGGCGCTGCGGATTGGTTGCCGCCCAAGCGGGCTGCGCCGCCTTTGCCGCGGCGACGACGCGATCGAGCAAGGCCGCATCGCCCAAGGCGACCTGCGCCTGCACGCTGCCATTATTGGGGTCGAACACGTCGCCCTGGCGGGCGCTGCCGCCGGCCCCGCCGACGATATGGTGATCAATCTGTCGCATGCCGTGTCTCCATCTCCAGTTGCTGCAGCAACAGACCATGTCGGGCGCGATTGCAAGGGATAGACTTGCAGCAATAACCTGCATATTTGCAGGTCATGGATTGGGATAACCTGCAAATATTCCTGACCGTCGCCAGACAGGGGACCGTCGCGCGCGCCGCTCAGGCGCTGCACATCGACGCCACAACGGTCAGTCGCAGGGTGAGCGCACTGGAAAGCGCGTTGCAACAGACATTGTTCGAACGCGCGCCAAGCGGTTTCATTCCGACGGCGGCCGGCCGCGCGCTGGTCCCGCATGCCGAGGCCATGGCGGCGGCGGCGGCGCGCATCCACCTGGCCGAGAGCGGCGCGGGATTGTCGGGACAGTTGCGGATCAGCGTGTCCGAAGGTTTCGGCAACAGCTTCATTGCGCCGCGTCTGGCGGGCTTTATTGCCACACACCCCGAACTGGAAATCGACCTCGTCGCGTCATCGGGTTTCCTCAACCCGTCGCGGCGCGAGGCCGATATGGCGGTGCTGCTCGCGCGCCCGCGCAAAGGCCCGCTGATCACCCGCAAGCTGTCGGATTACAGCCTCGGCCTCTACGCCCCGGCGGATCGGCACGACTGGCAGGACGCAGTCGCTGCCATGCCGGTGTCACGCGCCGGAATCCCGGTGATCGGCTATATGCCCGACATTCTTTATGCCCCCGAACTCGACTATCTGGGCGAAATCGAGCCGGGGCTGCGCGCCAATATCCGCTCGTCGTCGATCCTGGCGCAGCGGCGGATGATCGCGGGCGGCGCGGGGGTCGGCGTGCTCCCCTGCTTCCTCGCGGCGGGCGATCCGGGGCTGGCGCGGGTGCGCCCCGACCAGGTCATCGGCCGCAGCTTCTGGCTCGCGCTCCACCGCGACGTCGCCCCGCAGCCGCGGATCCGGGCGTTTATCGACTGGCTGGACGGCGAGGTGCGCGAGAGCCGCGGGTTGTTGGTGCCGAGCTAGAAAATCAGCGCGTTATTTCATTATCGCGGCGTCCCCGCGAAGGCGGGGATCCATCTCCGGTCCGCGCAAACTTGCATCGGCAGGTGATGGGCCCCTGCCTTCGCAGGGGTACAGGATTAGATGTCAGGTCGCCATGCCGACGCGATAAGGCCGTTTTCACCGAACAGCCTGTCCACTGCATCCGATCCCGCTGCTGCTTCACGCAGTTGCTCCGCCAGCGGATCATCGATCGCCGCGCCGCTGCGCAGAAACGCAATCCACGCCGCCACTGCCGCTTCGAGCGACGGGCAGTGGGCGCCGCGCGCCTGATGCCAGGCCCGCGTTTCGAGCCAGCGCTGCGGAATCTTCTGGCTGCCGTCCATCGCGATCTGGATCAGCCGGTGATCGAGCGCGGGATTGGCAAAGCGGTCGAGCAGGGCGTCGGCGTAGGCGCCCAGATCCTGCCCCGGCGCGGCATCGATCGTCGGCGCGGCTTCGCGCCGCATCAGCCGCTCGATCACCAGCCGGATATCGGGGTCAGCGATGGCCTGATGGACAAAATCATGCCCCCTCCCCAGCCCGATATAGGCAAGCGCCGAATGGGCGCCGTTAAGCAGGCGCAGCTTGGCGGTTTCATAGGGTGCGACGTCGGCGACCAGCTCTGCCCCGACGGCTTCCCAGCGCGGGCGCGGGCCGGCGAAATCATCCTCGATCACCCATTGGCTGAACGCTTCGGTGACCACCGCCCCCTCGTCGCGCGCACCGAGTGCCGCTGCGACCGCCGCGCGGTCGGCGTCGGTGGTCGCCGGGACGATGCGGTCGATCATCGTTGCGGGGCAGCGGCATTCGGTGTCGAACCAGCCGACAAGGTCGGGGTGCTCGGCAGCGAGATATTGGCGCATCAAGGCCTTCAGCACCGCGCCATTGCTCGCGAGATTGTCGCAACTGAGCAGGGTCAGGCCGGGCAATCCCGCGGCGTGGCGCGCGGCGAGACCAGCGCCGACAAAGCGGTAGAGGCTGGACGGCGCTTTTGCGGCGGCACGGTCGAGCGACCCGTCGGACCCACGCAGATAGCCCTTTTCGGTCACCGTGAAGCTGACGATATGCGTCGTCGGCGCGGCGATGGCGTCGATCACCGCCCGCGGATTTTCGGACGCGACGAGCACCTGCTGCACTGCGCCGACCAGCCGCAATTGACTGCCCTGAACGCCGCGCGTGCTGACCGTATAAAGCCCGTCCTGCGGGTTCAGCTGCGCCGCGACATCGCCCGAGCGCAGCGACACGCCGATAATGCGCCAGTCGCGGTCGCCCGCATTCATCGCGTCGTCGGTATAGACCGCCTGATGCGCGCGGTGGAAGGCGCCGATGCCGATATGGACGATCCCGGCGGCTTGCGCGGCGCGGTCGTAGCCCGGCGCCTGCACCGACGCCGGGAGGGGCGTGTCGGAACCAAGCCTCACAGTCTGTAGGCCGCCTTGGCGAGATTGTAGCTGAGGTCGGCGGCGAGCTCGGCCGCCTCCCATTCCTCCATGCGATGCTCGGCCACCAGCTGCGCGAGAAAGCCGCAGTCGATGCGGCGCGCAACGTCGTGGCGCGCCGGGATCGACAGAAAGGCGCGGGTGTCGTCGTTGAAACCGACTGTGTTGTAGAAGCCTGCGGTCTCGGTCATCTGATTCCGGAAGCGCCGCATCCCTTCGGGGCTGTCGTGGAACCACCAGGCGGGGCCGAGCTTCAGCGCCGGATAATGGCCCGCGAGCGGCGCCAGCTCCCTCGCATAGCTCGTCTCGTCGAGGGTGAAGAGGATGATCGTCAGCCCGGCGTCATTGCCATATTTGCCGAGCAGCGGGCGCAGCGCATGGACATAGTCGGTGCGGGTCGGGATATCGGCGCCCTTGTCGCGGCCATAATGGTCGAACAGCCAGCGATTGTGATTGCGCAAGGCGCCGGGGTGGATCTGCATCACCAGCCCGTCGTCGAGGCTCATCCCCGCCATCACCGTCAGCATATGGGCGCGGAACAGCTCGGCATCGGCGGCGCTGACGTCGGCGCGCGTGACGCGCGCGAACAGCGCCTCGGCATCGGCATCGGACAGGTCGGCGGTCGCGGCGGTCGGGTGGCCATGATCGGTCGAGGTCGCGCCCATGTCGGCGAAGAAGGCGCGACGATTGCGGTGCGCGGCGAGATAGCCCGTATAGCTGTAGGCGTCCTCGCCCGACAGCTCGGAAAAACGCTTGAGGTTGTCGCGGAAGCCCTCGAACTCCGGATCGACGACAGGATCGGGGCGATAGGCGGTGATGACCCGTCCCGCCCATTCACCGCTGGCATTGGCGGCGCGGATCACGCCATGATGTTCGAGGGTGTCGAGCGGGCTTTCGGTCGTTGCGATCACTTCGATCCCGAAGCGGTCGAATAAAGCGCGCGGACGGAAAGCGTCGGTCGCCAGCGCCTCGGTGATCCGGTCGTAATAGAGGTCCGACGTCGCCGCCTCGAACTGCACATCGATCCCGAACGCTTCGGCGAACACCCAGTCCATCCACATCCGCGACGGGGTGCCGCGGAACAGGTGGTAATTTTGCGCGAAGATCCGCCAGCTCTCGCGCGGGTCCGCCTCCGGATTGCGAATACCCAATGCGTCGAGCGACACCCCCTGCGAATAGAGCATCCGGAACACATAATGATCGGGGTGGAGCAGCAGTTCGGCGGCGTTGCCGAACGGCGCATTGCCCGCAAACCAGCTGGGATCGGTATGCCCGTGCGGGCTGATGATCGGCAGGCCAGCGACTTCCTTGTAAAGCCGCCGCGCGATGGCACGCTGGTCGGAATCGGACGGGAACAGCCGGTCGGGATGCAGGATCAGCGGGCGGGTCATGCGGGCGCCGCCGCACTTTCGACGCGCACCGGCGCCAGTTTCGGGCTGAGCAGATGGACCGCGAACACCGCGAGGAAATAGACCGTCGTGCACGCGGCAAAGATCAGCGTGTAATTGCCGCCGGTCGCGTCGAGCACCAGCCCGGTCGATTTCGCCATGATCATGCCGCCGATGCCACCCATGAAACCGCCCAGCCCGATCACCGACCCGACTGCGCGTTTGGGGAACATGTCGGGCGGGATCGACAGGATCGTCGACGAGAACGCCTGATGCCCCGCAAGCGCGATGCCGATCAGCACCACCGCGAGCCACATATTGTCGAGCCCGGTGACGAACAGCAACGGCAGGACGCACAGGCCCGCGCCGATCATCGTGATCTTGCGCGCAAAATTGACGCTGTGGCCGTTCTGGATCAGCTTCGACGACGTCCAGCCGCCGACGATGCTGCCGACGTCGGACAACAGGTACATGATGATCATCGGCAACAGCACGACCTTGAGGTCGACGTGATAGGTCGAGGCAAAATATTTGGGCAGCCAGAACAGCATCAGGAACCACACCGGGTCGGTCAGGAATTTGGCGATCGCAAACGCCCAGGCTTCGCGCTTGGTGACGATTTTCGACCAGCCGAGGCGTTCGACCTGTTCGGGCGGGTCATGTTCGATCCACGCCAGTTCGGCCTCGCTGACCTTCCCGCTTTCGCGCGGGTTGCTGTAAAGCCACAGCCACAGGAGAAGCAGCACGACGCCAAAGGCGCCGCTGTAGATAAAGGTCTGGCGCCAGTCGAAGCCCATCCAGGTCATGAACAGCCAGATCGTCGGCGCGGTCAGGATCACGCCGATGGTGGTCGCGCTGTTGACCCAGCCGATCGCGTAGGAGCGTTCCTTTTGCGGGAACCATTCGCTGCTGGCGCGGACGACCGACGGGAAATGCCCCGCCTCGCCGACCCCCAAGATGACGCGCGCCGCCATGAACGAAGCGACCGACCCGGCAAAGCCGTGCGCGACATGGCCGATCGTCCAGATGGTGATCGCAATCGAATAGCCGATCTTGGGACCGAAGCGGTCGATCAGCCAGCCCATGAGCAAAAAGCCCAGCGCATAAGCGGCCTGGAACGCGGTGACGATGTTGCCATAGTCATTCTCGCTCCACCCCAGCTCGTCGCCGAGCACCGGGGCGAGCAGGCCAAGCATCGTGCGATCGATGTAATTGACCGTCGTCGCGGCAAAGAGCAGCGCGATGATCAGCCAGCGGTAGCGACCCGCGCGCGGCACCGGCGGCGCCGCACCTCCGTTCGCATATGCCTGTGCCATCCAGTCTCTCCCATATGGTTTTAGTAGCCGGTAATCGAGCAGCCGACGCGGATTTTTCCGTCGAACAGCGCTGCGGCGCGTTGGCCCATCGTAATTTCGTGCACCCCGGTGATCGCGCCCGCCGACACCCAGGTGCCGGGCGCAATGGCGATGCCGCGCGCGCGCAGGGTGCGGATCAGGAACAGCGCCGATCCGAACGGGCCGTCGAGCATGGTTTCCATCGTCGCCCGCCCCACCGAGACGCCGTCGATCGTCATTTCGACCGGCATGGCGATCAGGTCGCGGTCGCGCCAGTCGGCGATCGGCGGCCCGAGCACCAGCCCCTTGTTGTTGCCATAGTCCGACGCGGTGACCGCGGGGCCGTGGCGGTTGATGTCGGGAAAGGGCGAGCTGGCGATTTCGATCCCGGTACGCACCTCGGTGATGCAGTCGCGCACCGATGCGATATCATGGTCGCGGTCGCCGACGTCGCCCAGACAGAGCAGCACTTCGGCCTCGGCCGCGGCAAAGCCGCCCGCATAGACCGGCATGGCGGCGCCATCGGCAGCAATCTCGTCGGCGAAAATCGGCCCGGCGATGCGTTCGCCGCCAAAGCGTTCGACGAGTTCGGGGGCGATCCGCCCGACTTTCCAGCCGCCGATCCGCCGACCGTCGAAATCGATCGCCGCGCTCTGGATCGCATAGGCGTCGGCCATCGTCTGCGGCATTGCACCGGGATACAAGGTAAGCGGTGTCTTTTCGGCGCGAGCCGCCAAAAAGGCGCGGGCGATATTTTCTTGTTCAGGGGTTGCCAGCATCTTTGTGATTTCCCTCTTCCGCCAAACCGTCTATGAGACACCGGTGTCAAAAGCAAGCGAATAGCTGGCGGCGATGACAAGGAGACGGCTTTTAGCGGCGACCAAACCGCATGGGGGTCGCGCGGAAGGTGCCGCGATCATGGCAGCGCGAACGAGGATGGAAAACGGCAAATGACCGACGCGATCCAAATCCATGCAGCCGACAACGTCGCCACCGCCCTTGCCGACCTGGACACGGGCAGCGTGGTCGCCGTCGGTTCGCAGCAGCTGACCGCGACCGAGCCGATCGCGCGCGGCCACAAACTGGCGCTGGTCCCGATCGCGCGCGGCGCCCGCGTGATCAAATATGGCTTTCCGATCGGCACCGCGACCGCCGACATCGCGGTGGGCGCGCATGTTCACAGCCACAATCTGGGGACCGCGCTGACCGGGAGCGATGCTTATGTCTATACGCCGAGCGTCGGGCGCGCGCCGCCCGCGCCGCCTGCGCCCAGCTTCATGGGTTACGTCCGCGCCGACGGGCGCGTCGGCACGCGCAACGAGATATGGATCCTGCCGACGGTCGGTTGCGTCGGCAATCTGGCAGCGCGCGTCGCGCGCGCCGCGGGCGTCCGCCATGCCGGGCGCATCGACGGCATCCATGCGTTCAAGCATCCGTTCGGCTGTTCGCAGCTTGGCGACGATCTGGGCCACACGCGCGGGCTGCTTGCGGCGCTGGCGCAGCATCCCAATGCGGGCGGGGTGTTGATCGTTGGCCTCGGCTGCGAGAGCAACCAGCTGACCGCCTTGCTCGACACCATCCCCGCGGGTCGCCGCGGCCATATCCGCACTTTGTCGGCGCAGGCGGTCGACGACGACGAAGCGGCGTGCCTGACGCTGGTGGACGAACTGGTCGAAGCCTGCGCCGATGCCGCGCGCACCGCCGCGCCGTTGTCGGCGCTGACCCTCGGGGTCAAATGCGGCGGGTCCGACGGGCTATCGGGGCTGACCGCCAACCCGCTGGTCGGGCGGATGGCCGATGCGGTGGCGGCGGCGGACGGCAGGGTGATCCTGACCGAAATTCCCGAAATCTTCGGCGCCGAACAACTGCTGATGGACCGTGCGGTGTCGCATGACGTCTTTGACCGGACGGCGCAGCTGGTGCAGGATTTCAAGGCCTATTTCACCCGCAACGGCGAACCGGTGAGCGAGAATCCCTCGCCGGGCAATATCGCGGGCGGGATCACGACGCTGGAGGAAAAGTCGCTCGGCGCGGTGCAGAAGGGCGGCCGGGTGCCGCTGGTCGATGTCCAGCGTTACGGCGGCGAGGCACGGCTGCCCGGGCTGACGTTGCTCGAGGCGCCGGGCAACGACGCGGTTTCGTCGACCGCGCTGACCGCGGCGGGCGCCACGCTGATCCTGTTCACCACCGGGCGCGGCACCCCGCTTGGCTTTCCGGCGCCGACGCTGAAGATCGCCTCGAACAGCGAGCTGGCGGCGCGCAAGCCGGGGTGGATCGACTTCGATGCCGGGATGGTGATCGGCGATGGCTTCGATGCGGCGTCGGGCGCGCTGCTCGACCTGATTATCGCCACCGCTTCGGGCCAGCCCACCAAGGCCGAGGTCAACGAGGAACGCGACATCGCGATCTGGAAATCGGGCGTGACGCTTTAGCCGAGCGCGCTGAAGGTGAAATTGCGAAACCGCGCCGCGCCTTCTCCCGCCGAATAGAGGCCGGGGCGCAGCATCAGGAAACCGCCGCGGACATTGTGGTGATACCCCGACACCTCCATGCCGCGATCGAAGCGGACCCAGGTCTTCCCGCCGTCGCCGCTGGTGTCATAGGTGATGATATGGCGGTCGTTGGTAACGCGCATCCGCAGGCTTCTGCCATGCGGGTTGGTCGGGCGGGCGCGTTCGATACCATATTGGTGGGTGACGAACCGTGCGCCGTCGAAGCCGAGCCCGCAATAGAGTTTCTCGTCGTAGAAGAGGATCAGCCCCCCCGTCCCGCCGGGCGCGACCACAATATCACATTCAAAACGATAGGCCTGATCGCCCGCGATCAGCAGCAAGGGCGACGAATCGACCGGCGCCTTGCCGCGCGCGGCCAGCACCAGCGCGCCATCGTCGACCCGCGCGCGGCTGCGCTCGTCGGGAGCAGGCTTGAAGAAATTCCATTTGGCGCCGAGCGCCAGCGTGCTGAAATCGTCCGACAGCGCCATGCCGTGCGGCCCGGCCGCGCCCCCCCTCGGCTTGGCGATCGGCGCTGACAGATCGCCGCCGGCCATCCGGAACCAGCCGTCGTCGGTCCATTCGATCGGATCGAGCAAAGCCTGGCGGCCCAGAGTCCAATAGCCATTCTCATACCCGTGATAGACGCTCCACCAGTCGCCCGCCGGTCCCTCGACCAAGGTCGCATGGCCGCGCGACCACCATTTTTCCGCCGCCGAAATGGTGCGGACGAGCGGGTTCGCCGGGCAATTTTCCCACGGCCCATGGATCGATTTCGACCGCGCCGCGATCACCATATGGCCGGTGGGCGGGCCTGCGGTGCCGCCGACCGCGGTGACCATGTAATAATAGTCGCCGTGGCGGGTGATCTTTGGCCCTTCGGGCGCGAAGCCTTCGACGACCCAGTCAGCGGGGTAACGCCATGGATCATAGACATGCTCGGGCTCGCCGATGCGCGACAGCCCGTCGTCGGACAGGCGGACGCGGTCGCCGCCCGACAGGAACAGCCAGCGCGTCCCGTCTTCGCCGACCGCGTGGCCGGGATCGATATGGTTGGGCAAGTTCAGGTCGACCGGATCGCTCCACGGCCCCTCGATCCTGTCGGCCCAGATCACCCAGCTGGTGTTCGGACCCTTGGTCGGGATGTAGAGGAAATAGCGTCCGCCATGCTTGCACAATTCGGGCGCCCACACCGACCCGATATTACGGGTGAGCGCGGGGCCGATCGGGCGCCAGTTCACCAGGTCGCGCGAATGCCAGATGACCAGCCCCGGATAGGAATCAAAAGTCGAAAAGGTCATGTAATAGTCGGCGCCGTCCTTCAGGATCGACGGATCGGGATGGTCGCCGGCCATGATCGGATTGAGGAAACGCCCGTCGCCCAGATCGGCCTGGCGCTGGCCGTCGAAGCCTTTGGCCCAAGGTGGTGGTGTCGCCGCTGGCTTCCGTTGCGCCACAGCGATCCCCGGCAGCCCCACCCCGCCGACCATCGCACCCGCCAGACCCGTCCCGGCCAGTTTCAGCATATCGCGGCGATCGGTCACTTTGCTCTCCTCGAAAAAAGAAAGGCCCGGCCCCCGCAAGCGAAGACCGGGCCTCACCGGGACTAACTCTATGTGCGTCAAATCTTGACGCGCGCGCCGAACAGGAAGGTGCGGCCGTAATGGTTGTTTTCATAGTTCCGCCCGGCGTCGATATCGTTGAAGCGATAGCGATAATCGTCGGTCAGATTGGTACCCTCGATCGACACCTCGATATTTTCGGTCAACTGATAGCGGATCGAAGCATCAACGTTCAGCGAGCTGCCATAGCCTTCGAAGATATTGTTGTTGCCGCTGGTGCTGTCATTGTACCCGCTGCGATAAGCAGCCGATGTGCGCACCGAGAATTTGCCGTCATCGTAATAGATGGTCGCATTCCAGGCCCGCTTTGCCAGACCAAGAAGCGGCTGGGTGTAGGTGCCCGCCGGTTGCGCTTCGAGCCGGTTATCGACCGGATCATAGGCGAGCGGCCCTGAGACAGTATAGTCGACGTCGCTTTTTACGAAAGTCGCGTTTCCGAGCACGCCGAAATGGCGCAGCGAGTCCGAAAAGACCGAGAAGGGCAGCTGCAGCGAAAATTCCACGCCCTTCAGATTGGCGCCAGGGCCGTTGCCGGTGGTACGGAATTCGAACTGGCGGCCGGGATCGGTGCCGACCACCACCGCATCATGAGCGGGGGTTCCCGGCGTCAGCAGCGACAACGGCAGACCGCTGGACGCATAGCTGCCCTGGAACGAGGTCCCGATCGGGAAACTTTCGATGTCTTTTGCGAACAGCGCGACGGAAAGCAAGCCACCGCGGGCGAAATACCATTCGGCCGCCAGATCGAACGTCGTGGCTCGATAGGGTTCGAGAAACGGATTGCCCGACGTGATCCGAAAGTTGAACTGGTCGACGTTGCCGCCGGGTGACAGGCTGCCCAATGTGGGCCGGGTAATGACCTTGGCGATCGCGCCGCGCAGGATGATCGTTTCGGTCGGGTGAAGGTTGACGTTGAAGGATGGCAACCAGTCATCATAGGTCCGATCGACCGTCACGAAGCTACCGCTGGTAAAGCCCGACGACGACTGATCGGTCTTTGCATAGCGAACCCCGGCGTTTCCGGTCAGGCGCATACCCAGCAATTCGGTTTCGAATTCGGTCATGAACCAGCCGCCATAGGTTTTTTCGGTGACCGCGCGCTGCTGCCCCTGCTGCAAAACGGCGGGGCGGTTGTACAGGTCGATCAACGCAGTGCCGGCATCGAGATTGGGCACCACCCATGCGTTGGTGTTGCCCGCGGGCTGCCCCGCATCACCAAGGTTGAATATATCGGCGATGTCGGCGGTCACCGGCAACCCGTTCGTACCCGGCGCGCAGGTAAAGGCCGCGCAATAAGTGCTGTCGCGGCTGAATCCGACGGTGTCGAAATCGAACTGCCGATAAAAACCGCCCGCGAGCAGTTTGAACCGATCGGCGACGTCCCAATCGAAATCCAGCGCGACGGTCTTGAACTTGTTGGTCTGGAACGAGGGGCGGTCACGGAATTCGGCGAGCTGAAACGCCGCCGGATTGTCGATCCCGGCGCCAAAGGTCAGCAGCGGGAACTTCATGTCCGTATAGTCATAGCGATAGCCGGTGGCATCGCGGTCGTCGAACGCCAGGGTAGTCTCGACGGGAATATCGGCTTTGGACTTCGACATGCCGCCCAACAAATTGACCTTGAAACTATCGGCAAACCGCTGTTCCAACCGGCCCGAAATCTGATAGAATTTCGTCTCGCTTTCGCGCGAATAGCGTTCGGTCCGAACATAGACATTGTCGAGATCGGCCGCGATCATGCTGTTGTTGGCATCGATCGTGTAGTTGGACACGTCGATCGAGCGCTCATTGCTGCGCAACAGGACTTCGCCCCAAAATTCGTCACGCGTTTCCTTGAAGGTGGAATAGAGACCATCGATCGAAATTTTCGTGTTTTCCGACGGCTCGAACTGGATTGACGCGGTCGCGCCGAGGCGTTCGCGTTCGTGGCTGACCAGGCCGTAGCGCGGAATGCGGGGGTGAAAGGACTCGGCCACCTCGACGCAGGCGGCGGACGGGTTGGTCACGAAGCTGGATCCCGTCATGCAGGTGACACCATCGACGCGGCGAAAGGGCGCCTGCCCCCAGCGCACGCTGTTGTTGCCAAGCTCGAGCGTGGTGTAATCCGACCAGGCAACCGACGCCGATACGCCGAACGTGCGATCGACATTGGTCCAGGCGACCAGCCCGGCGAGGCGCGGATCGACGTCCTTTGACAAGTCATTGTAACGCGCCTGCGCGGAGCCGACGAGCGTCAGCCCTTCCTTGCCGCCCAGCGGATTCCCCGTGTTGAGATCGACAACGGCGCCCAGTGAACCTTCGTCGAGCGAGGCTGAGGCCGTCTTGTGAACGACCAGCGATGTAAAGAGCTCGGACGCAAAGACGTTGAAGTCGAACGCGCGATCGCGGTTCGCTGACGCCCCGTCGGTCGATGTAGCGATCGTTTCCATGCCATTCAGGCGAACGCGCGTGAATTGTGCCCCGAGGCCGCGGACCGTAATGGCGCGGCCTTCACCGGCATCGCGCTGAATCGAGATGCCGGGAATACGCTGAAGCGATTCGGCCAGATTTTGATCGGGAAATTTGGCAATATCCTCGGCGACGATAACATCGACGGCACCGATCGAATCGCGCTTCTGATCCAGCGCCTTGTCGAGCGAGGCGCGGAAGCCGGTGACGACGATTTCGCCTTCGGTCGCGACCGCTTCGTCGGCGGCAGGTGCGGCGACCGCATCCTGCGCATAGGTCGGCGACACCGCCAGCGCGGCAAGCGAAGCGCCGCACGCCAATTGGGTCAAAGCGCGAAGGCCCCGCGTTGCATGAATAGCCATTATCATCCTCCCTTGATCGGCCGTCCTTCTCGCTTTGGCAAGAAATGACACCGGTTACTTTGCGAGACCAGGCAAATCGGCGCGATCGCCTGGCCAGAAATTTTTGAGAGTGATGGCGGAGCCGTCGTCCGTTGCGACTGGCCCGACAATAACCCTCTCCCTTGGACTATTTTCTCGTTGACCGATTGGGGTAACCGGTGTCAGGAAGATAGAGGGATTGGATCAACCGTGTCAATACCCCAAAGAAATGGAGAGACGGGATGCCCAAAAAACCATGGCTGGCCGCGCTTTTTCTGGTGCTTGCACTGCCTGCGAGCTCCGCGCTTGCCGCCGACACCGCGCCGCTGGCG
The DNA here is from genome assembly GCA_964502035.1 of uncultured Sphingopyxis sp. Taxonomy (GTDB): domain Bacteria; phylum Pseudomonadota; class Alphaproteobacteria; order Sphingomonadales; family Sphingomonadaceae; genus Sphingopyxis. Next base: position 64,064 of record CAZCUW010000012.1, read on the forward strand.
TTCCCCGGCGCGGTCGGCCCGGCCGCCCACACCGTCGGCGGACGCGGCGGTCAGATCCTGCGCGTCACGACGCTGGCGCCCGATGGCCCGGGATCGCTGAAGGCGGCGATCGAAACCCCGGGACCGCGCATCATCGTATTCGAGGTCGGCGGCGTCATCGACATGGGCCGCCAGACGATCAGCGTCACCCATCCCTTTCTGACCATCGCGGGGCAGACTGCACCCGGACCGGGGATCACCCTGATCCGCTCCGGCCTCGACGTGAAGACGCACGACGTCGTGATCCGCCATTTGCGGATCTACACCGGGGTGGATGGCCAGCCGAAGCGCAGCGGGTGGGAAGCCGACACCTTCTCGACCGTCGGGGCGCATAATGTCATCGTCGATCATTGCACGCTCATGTGGGGAATCGACGAAAATATGTCGGCGTCGGGGCCGCGCTTCACCGGCAAGACGGTGGCCGAATGGCGCGCCGGGACGAGCCGCAACATCACTTTCTCGAACAACCTCGCCGCCGAGGGGCTGGCCGATGCGAGCCATCCCAAGGGCGAGCATAGCAAGGGGTCGCTGATCCACGACAATGCGACCGGGATCGTCTTTTACCGCAATATCTGGGCGCATAATGTCGAGCGCAACCCATTGATCAAGGGCGGCGCGCAGGCGCTGATGGTCAACAATCTGATCTATAACCCGCAGCACCGCGCGGTGCATTATAACCTGATGAACCTCGAATGGGTCGGCCACCCCTATGCGACCGGCGAGATTACCGCGGTCGGCAATGTGATGCGCGGCGGCAACGACACCGATGCCGGCCTGCCCTTTCTGATGCTCGGCGGCGACGGCGACCTCGCCTATTATGGCCAGGACAATCTGGCCGTCGATCGCCATGGCCAGCCGCTACCCGAGTTCGGCCGATACGGCGAAACGCAGGCAAAGCTGATCCGCGCCAAGGCGCCGCTCGCGCCGCTGGCCGGATACAAGATCCTGCCGGTGCGCGATGTCGAAACATCGGTGCTCGCCAGCGCCGGGGCGCGGCCGTGGGCGCGCGATGCCGAAGAAATTCGGGTGCTGTTTTTCGTCGCCGAAGGGCGCGGTGCGGTGATCGACGACGAGAATGACGTCAGCGGCTACCCAAAGGTCAAGGAGGCGGTGCGCGCACGCTTTGTCGAGGGCGACTGGGATCTGGCGACGATGGAGCCGCGCTCGGGGCTCTATCCAGGGCAAACGACGCCGATGCCGCAGGAAATATTGTCGCCGCGCGACCGCGCTTCGCGGACGGGCCAGTGACGATGATATTCGCCGCGCTGCTGCTTGCTGGCGCCGATGCGCCCGCGATGGTCGTCATCGACGAGGCCGCCACCGTCCGTGAGGAACCACCACCGCACGGCGCGATCGGCCTGTCCACCGCCTACCGGATCAGCGACCGCGTCCCGGCCCCGCGCAGCTTTGAATTTCGCAAGCGCGCACTGCATGTGGGCGCCGCGATCGGCGTCCACCCGATCGACCATGACGAGATTTATTATGTCCTGTCGGGCACTGGCATCGTCCATTCGGACGGCGACGAAAAGCCACTGAAGGCGGGCATGGCGGCGTGGCTCTACAAAGGCGCGAAGGTCGGTATCCGCCAGACCGGTGACGAACCGTTGGTGCTGATTATCGCCTATCCGAACAAGGCGCCTGAGTAGGTGGCGGTCGGGCGCCGCGACCTGCTGGCCGCAAGCCTAGCGCTGCCATTCGCGAGCACGGCTGCACAGGCGGCGTGGATACGGCCCGCCGGGCTGGCCCCCGACGCAAGCGTCCCCCTCTGGCCCGCGGGTCATTTGAAGCCGCCGCCCGGCCTCGTCGAACAAGTCGTCCAGCGCAGCGACGACCCCAAGGCCAGCGACCGGATGCTGCAAGGCATCACCCGCCCGCGCCTCGACATCTTCCGCCCCGCCAAGCCCAATGGTGCGGCGGTGATCCTCGCCCCCGGCGGCGGCTATCGCTATGTCGTGATCGACAAGGAAGGTTATGAGCTGGCGCGCTGGCTGAAGGAGCGCGGGGTCACCGTCTATGTCCTGTTTTATCGCCTGCCCGGCGACGGCTGGACGCACGGGTCCGACGTTCCGCTTGCCGATGCCCAGCGCGCGGTGCGGCTGGTCCGCAGCCGGGCGAAGATCGACGGGATCGACCCGGCGCGCGTCACCTTTGGCGGTTTTTCGGCGGGCGGGCAGGTGGCGACCAGCCTGCTCACGCGTTTCGATGCCAGGGTTTATGCGCCGGTCGATGCCGCCGATGCGCTGTCGGCGCGTCCCGATGCGCTCGCCGCCATCTACCCCGTCGTGTCGATGGATCCGGCGATCGCGCATGCGGTGAGCCGCGAGAAACTGATCGGCGCCAATCCCGACGCGGCGCGCGAAAAGCTCTACTCGCCCGAACGCAATGTCCGCGCCGACCAGCCGCCGCTGTGGCTGCTCCACGCCGAGGACGACAGCGTCGTCAAAATCGCGAACAGCGCCCGGCTGCGCGAGGCGACGCGCGCGGTCGGGGCACGATGCGAGGCGCATTTTTTCGAGCGCGGCGAGCATGGTTTCGGGCTGATGAAGACGGCAGGGCTGCCGGTTGCGATCTGGCCCGAGCTGCTGTGGAACTGGCTCGCCGACCGGAAGATCGTCTAGCTTCCGGGCTGGATATAGGGCACCCGCGCGAACAGCTCGCGTTCCCATTGGCGCGGATCGTTCACGACCCGGCTTGCCGTATCGAAAATCATCGTCGGCCGCCGCTGCAGATCATAAGCGGGCCAGCCCGGATCGCCGGTGCGGGCGAAGCGGACGAAAGCGTCCATCAGCCTGTCGCTCATCGCCTGCTGCGCCGCTGTCGGATCGGGGATCGTCCCGAAGCTGAGCCCGATATCGTCGGTGTGTTTCGCCGCCTCGAAATCCAGCTGATAGACGAACGCCGGGGCGCCCGCGCGGGCGCGCGCCTCGGCCTCTTCGATCTGCCCGCGCCAGCTGCGCGCGGCGGTGACGATGCGGTGGAAGAGTTCGAGCGGCGCGGCCTTTGGGTAGCGCGCGCGAAATTCGCCGACCACCCATTCGGGATGCGCGTCGATGCGCATTTCGGGCGCGATTCGGGCGGCGAGGTTGTCGAAATTGAGACCGGCAAGCTGCCTGCTGTCGGGCGCGTAAAAGGCGCGCGTCTCCAGCACCGTGTTGCCGAGCAGCATCGGAATGCCGCGCGACTGCGGCGCGGCGTCGGGCCAGAAGGGGTGGCGCGCCAGATGCGTCATGTCGAGCACCGGCCCCATATACACTCCGCCGCCGAGGATCGGATCGGTTGCCGCCAGCGCCGCGACGATCTGTTCGACCCGCGCAGCGGCGGGATCGACGCCCTTGCCCAGCTTCGCGAGGAACGCCTCGGCGCGCTTCGTCGCGTTGAGCGGACCCGAGGCGGTGACCTGCTGCCCGCTCATCGTGATCGCCTTGTGGAACAAGCCCTTCGCCGCGGGCATCGCCATCAGCGTCGCGATCTTGGCGCCGCCGCCCGACTGGCCGAACACGGTGACATTATCGGGATCGCCGCCGAATGCCGCGATATTGCGCTGGACCCATTGCAGCGCGGCGATCAGGTCGAGCTGTCCGGCGTTGCCGCTGTCGGGGAAACGCGGATCGAGCCGCGCGAGATAGAGATAGCCGAGCGCGTTCAATCGGTGGTTCACCGTCACCACCACGACATCGCCGCGCGCGGCGAGCACCGTGCCGTCATTGATCGCGTCGGTGACGCTGCCGG
>CAZCUW010000013.1:0-63706 GCA_964502035.1 uncultured Sphingopyxis sp.
CTGAATCAGAAATTACCCTCCATGGGAATCCTGTTTATGGGTATGTGACCTAGAGCGTGCGCGTTGCGGCGGCTGGATTGCCAGTGCTCTAAACGCGATAGCGGGCTCGAACGTGCGGGCGACGAGCCCGCGGCTTTCAAATTCGCTCGCGACGAAGGCCATGGCGTTCGTCAGACCGACCCCCACGCCTTCTGCTACAAGCTGGCAAACGCTAGCGGCAAATTGTGTTTCCACCACGATTTTTGGCTGGGACCCGTGCACCAGCAGGGCAGCGTCAAGCTGTCTGCGAGCCGTATCGTCGGGCGAAAGCGAAACGAGTGGAACGCCGTCCAGATCGACGGGCGTGACCGTCTTCAAGGCTCCCAAAGGATGGTCCGAACGCATCACGCATATGCCACGCGTTGCGATAAATGGCTCGGCCATGACATTGGTTGTATCAATCTCGTCGGCGCACAGTCCGATGTCGTGCGTTCCACTCGCTACCAGATTGCGCACGATACTCGAATTGGCAATTTCAAAAGTGACCGTCACCCCTGGATGGCGGTCGGTAAACAGCTTGATTACGCGGGGTGCAAGCGACAGGCCGAGCGCCGCCGACGTCGCGATGCGTAGCGAGCCAGTCCCTACCGCCCGAATGCGGGCAACGGCCTGCTTCAGTCGATCCATACCGACATAAGTGTCGAGAATTTCCTGGTGAAGCAAATTTGCTTCCGGGGTCGGAATCAGACGCGGGCCAGCTCGTTCAAATAATTTCAGCTTCGTCACATCTTCGAGCCGCTTTAACGACCTGCTGATCGCTGGCTGTGACACGCCCATCAACTCCGCTCCACGCGTCGTCGATCCGGTCCGCATGACGGCATTGAACGCTTCAATCAAACTCAAATTCATGACGCAGTATAACATGAACGCATAATGAGGCGCCATAGTTCAATTTGAATGACGTGTCTGCACAGCATAGCCTGCTTCGCGAGGAGAGTTGCATGCACGATGAAACCAAATGCCTGAAAGTGCCTGCGGCCGCCGGTGCGTTCGCCAGTCTTTCGGTTCCCGTTCACCGCGCATCGACCATCGTTTTCGATAGCGTTGAAGCCTATCAGAATCGCCGGTCTGCGATCTACGATGGCTATTCCTACGGCCTCTACGGAACGCCCACCACTCGCACGCTCGAAAATGCCATTGCCGCGCTCGAGGGCGCTGCCCGAGCCCTTGTCCTGCCGTCGGGTTTTGCGGCCATCGCTCTGGTCACCCTCACTTTTGCGGCGGCAGGGCAGCGAGTATTATTTCCCGACAACGCTTATGACACTGTCCGTCCTTTCGCAGACCGTTTCCTCGGCCGACTCGGCATCAAGCCCGTCTTTTATGACCCGCTAGTCGGCGCTGGAATCGAGCGGCTCCTCGATTCCAGCGTCCGCTTGGTTTGGGTCGAATCGCCTGGTTCAATGACTTTGGAAGTCCAGGACGTGCCTGCCATCGCCGCCGCTTGCCGTGCGAAAGGCATATTGACGGCCGCCGACAACACCTATGCGACGCCGCTGCGCTGCAAACCGCTTAGCCTTGGCGCTGATATATCGATCTGCGCGGCCTCAAAATATATCTCCGGCCATTCTGACGTCGTCATGGGGTCGGTCGCTGTCAACGACGAGGCCATTTTCAGAGAACTCAAGGATCATTCGCGGTTTCTCGGTCAGGGCGTGTCAGCCGACGAGGCCAGTTTGGTTTTGCGGGGCATGGAAACCATGGCGATCAGGCTGGACCGTTGCGAGCAAACGGCTTTGTCGCTGCTGGACCGACTGCAATCCCATGCCGCCGTTCGAGAGGTCCGGCATCCGTCACTGCAAGGCAATCCGGGTCATAAATTCTGGGTCCGTGACTTCAGCGGGTCAACCGGCTTGATAACTCTGTTTCTGGAATCTTGGACGAGACCGGTGCTGCCGCGTGCCATCGAAGCCATGGATCAGTTTGCCATAGGCGCAAGCTGGGGCGGCACGAAGAGCGTCGTTGCTGTTCTCGACCAGCCGCCCCTGCGCACGGCCACGATCGCGCCGCATGACGGACCCGTGGTCCGGCTGAGCATTGGACTCGAGCATCCGGACGATCTTGTCGCGAGCTTGGAAAGGGGACTCGGCATCATGTTGTCTGCACAACCGGCGTCGATGGACGCCTTGGGAAGGAAACCCGTTCGATGAGAAAATATCTACAGGCCGCATCGGTTGCGCTCCTCTTGACCAGCGTATCTGGCTGCACTGGCGCAGCAAAGAAAGAAAGCCTGGTCGATACCATCAAGGCTCGCGACCAGCTTATTTGTAGCGGCAGTCAAGGTATCCCGGGCCTCTCACGACCGGACGAGAAAGGTGTATGGCGCGGATTCGACAGCGATATCTGCCGCGCAATTGCTGTCGCGATTTTGGGCGACGCCAATAAGGTGAGATTCGTCCCGCTCAATGCCGCCCAGCGGCTGCCGGCCGTCCAGACCGGCGAGATCGACATTCTGTCGCGTACCTCAACGTTGACCTTCACCCGCGACATGGCAATCCGCTTCGTAGCCACAACACTTTATGATGGCGATGTCGTCATCACCCGCAAGGCAGACGGCATTGATAGCCCCAAGAAACTGGGTGGTCGAACGATCTGCATGCAAGGCGGTGGCAGTCTCGTCGAAAACGCGCTTGACGAGCTCGAGGCGGCAAACGGCTTCAAGATGAAGCGGGTCTATTTCGACTCGACGATCACTGCGCGCGATACTTATTTTTCTGGCCGCTGTGACGCCTATGTAACTGACGGCCTCGCAGCACAGGGCAATATTGCGACGGTGGCGAAAAATCCTGCTGAGCACACAACCATGTACGCTGGCGATGCGATCGAGCCGAACGGGATCGCCATCCGGCGTGGTGACGACAAGCTGTTCGATGTATCGCGGTGGACATTCAACGTCCTTATCTGGGCCGAAAAAAATGGCATCACCCAGGACAATGTCGATGACAGGGCCAAAAATGGCGATGAAGTGACCCGGCGGGTGCTGGGGGGGGATCCCAGTTTTGGCCGATCGATGGGGCTTGACCCGAAATGGGCCTATAATGTCATCAAGCAAGTCGGCAATTATGGAGAAATCTGGGATCGTAACCTCGGAGAAGACACGCCAATCAAAGCCGATCGTCGTTACAACAAACTCTACACGGACAGCGGGCTGATGTTCCCGCTGCCGTGGGACTGAGCGGGACTTGGCGATGGGCAAGTTACCCCAGAAGCACGTATGGACCCGGGCGCACCGCAACTTGGCTTACCAGGCCTTGGCCCTGCTGCTGCTGTTCGGCATGGTCGCGCTGGTTGTTGTAACCGCGTCGACAAATTTAGCCGACCGTGGGATCGAAACCGGGTCAGAATTCCTTGGCGACCGTGCGGGATTTACGCTTGCGGAAACGTGGCTGCCCTATTCGCCGGACGACAGCAATTTATGGGCTATTTTCGCCGGTATCGGCAATACGCTCGCAATTGCGACACTCGTTGCCTTGTTTTCAACGTTCCTAGGACTGTTTCTCGGCATTGCGAGGATCAGTGACAATCCGCTTGCATCCGGTATCGCCCGCAGCTGGGTCGAGATCGCGCGAAACTCGCCGCCGATATTGCTGCTGCTTTTTCTCTATAGTTTTGTTGCCAAGATATTGCCGACCGCTGATGCGACCCAGATTCTCCCGCACATACTTGTATCGCAACGGGGCTTCGCATTTCCTTGGCCGACTTTTCCGGTATCGGATCATTGGCTGGCGCTTGGTTCGGTGCTTGGCGCAGGCTTGGTGTTCGCCGCAAGCAAAGCTGCGAAACGCCGACACCTTCGCAGCGGCAAAAAGCCCGCCTGGACGGCTTGGGCTGCGATGCTGTTTGCAGGCGCCGTCTTCACTGGCCTTGCCATGACGGGGGACGGCATCGGCGTCGATTTTCCTGTCGCTCATGGTCCCGACATGGAGGGCGGCCTCATCCTTTCACCCGAATTCTTCTCCTTGATTGTCGGTCTTACCTTTTACACAACCGGCTTCGTTGCCGAGATCATCCGCACGGGCTTGATATCGGTGCCGCGCGGCCAATGGGAGGCCGGGTACTCTCTTGGTTTATCCCGCTGGCGCACGTTACGGCTCGTCATCATTCCGCAGATGCTGCGGGTGATCATCCCGCCGATGAACAGCCAATATATCAATATCGTCAAGAACAGCACGTTGGTCATCGCCATCGGCTATGCGGACTTCATGGTGGTGATGGGGACCATGATCAACAAGACAAGCCATGCTATAGAAGGAACGCTGATCATCATTGCCACATATTTGGCGATCAATCTGTCTTTGTCTGCCGTGATGAACCGGCTGAATCGAGCCGTTCAGGTGACCGAAAGATGAGCGCAGCCAGCCACCTTGAGAAAGCACGCACTACAAAGCCCATGTGGCGGCGACTGGTCGGCTCGCCGGTCAATCTTGTGCTGAGCCTGATGATCGCGGCGACCCTGCTCGTCGCTTTGCCGTCCGTGATCCGCTGGGCGCTGATCGATGCAGCATTTTTTCCTGCCGTCCCGGAGAGCTGCAGGACGATATCCGGCGCTTGCTGGAGCTTCGTCATCGCCAAGCACAGCCAGATATTGTTTGGGATCTACCCCGATGACGAGCGCTGGCGCCCGCTTCTCGTCTGCATGCTCCTCATCGGACTTTTGGTCTATTCGGTTCGGCCCGCTGCCTGGTCTGCGCGCTTGGCCTGGCTCTGGGTTGGCGCGCTCGGATTGACATGGTGGCTGATGGGCGGCGGGCTTGGCCTTACCGTGGTGGAATCGGATCTATGGGGCGGCTTGCCGGTCACGCTCATCCTGACCGTGGTCGCCATCGGACTCGGCTTTCCCTCGGGGATATTGCTCGCGCTCGCGCGCCGTTCGCAATTGCCGGTCATCCGCCTGCTAGCGACGCTGTTTATCGAGATGACGCGAGCGTTGCCGCTGCTGAGCATCCTGTTCATCGCGTCGATCATGCTGCCGTTGATGCTGCCCGAAACCATGCTGCCCGAAAAATTCTTCCGTGCCTTGGTCGCCCTCTATTTTTTCGCGTCCGCCTATCTTGCAGAGGTCATTCGCGGCGGTTTGCAGGCCATTCCAAAGGGACAGTTTGAAGCCGGCGAAGCGATCGGATTGTCTTTCGCGCAGTTGCAGGCAAAGATCATTCTGCCCCAGGCCATCACCATCGTCATTCCGGCGTTGACCAACACCATCATCGTGATGATCAAAAACACAAGCCTCGTTCTGGTTGTCGGGCTGTTCGATCTCATCAGCTCAGGCAAGGCGGCGCTTGCCGACCCTGCATGGAGCTCGCCCTCGGTTGAAACCTATCTCTTTATCACGCTCATCTATTTCATGCTCTGTTTCGGATTCAGCCGATTTGCCGACCGGATGGAGCGACGCGCAAAGGTCTATGCCAAATGACAAAAGCCGATCCGGGCTTCGCCGTTACGCTGTCGAACGTCGACAAATACTTTGGGAGTTTCCAAGCGCTCAGCTCGGTCTCGTTAGATGTGGCGCGCGGCGAACGGATCGTCATCTGCGGGCCTTCGGGATCGGGCAAGTCGACACTAATACGTTGCATCAATCAGCTCGAACGGCATGAGGCGGGTGAAATCAGGGTCAATGGGCGAGAGGTTGGCTCCGAGCCGGCGCAGCTTGAGGCGATCCGCCGCGAGGTCGGTATGGTGTTTCAGAGCTTCAACCTGTTTCCCCATCTCACAATCCTAGAGAACTGCACGCTGGCCCCGATGTGGGTAAAAAAGCTTCCGAAACGCGAAGCAGAGGCCATCGCGATGGCGCTACTCGAACGGGTCCGCATTCCTGATCAGGCCCACAAACGCCCGGGACAACTTTCAGGGGGCCAGCAGCAACGTGTCGCGATCGCCCGTGCGCTGTGTATGGAACCCAGCATCATGCTGTTCGACGAGCCGACATCGGCGCTCGACCCTGAAATGGTGAAGGAAGTGCTCGATGTGATGCTGGGACTGGCAGGAGATGGCATGACGATGCTTGTTGTTACTCATGAGATGGGTTTCGCAAAGCAGGCTGCTGATAGGGTGATCTTCATGGACCAAGGCGAGATTCTCGAGACCGCTCCGCCAGAGCAATTTTTTACCGATCCCCAGCACGAGCGGACAAGAACATTTCTTGGACAGCTTCTGCGTTGAAGGAGTAGCCGGAAGCGAGTGTCGGCGCCCGCATATTGTGGCACAGTATGCGGTTCGGTCAAGCAAATGGCCCTGCCGAGGCCCCGGCTACGGGGCTGGAGCCGATTGGCACTGCAAAATTATTCGCTGCGGCGGCCTTCCTCACGCAGCCTTCTTCATGGGCGCTTCCTGCCGCGAAATAAACTCGTCTAGGGCAGTTTTCCGCGACGCCCGATCAAGTGCATAAGCGCGCTGACGGAAGACTTCCCATCCAGCAGAGCGTCGATGTATCCGGCGAGCGTGTCGGCGGCCATGACCAGAGCGGCGTTGAGAACATGAATATATTTGCTCGTGATCGTGCCCTTTGCGGGGCCCATGAGAGTCCGATCCGAATTTAAGTTGATTAGTATCAGCGGGTTAGATTGACGCCGAGCCTGATGGTTGATTCAGGGGTTCTTTGCGAAAACTTCCGGAGATCAACGATGTGGACGGACACCACTCGGACGCAGTATGCCCGTGCGGACTTGGCTTTGCCAAGCGATTTGACCGATGGCGAATGGGCGCTGCTGGAGCCGTTCCTTCCGCCGCCTTCCCATGGGGAGCGTCCGTGCAAATGCCCGCTCAGACGGATTGTCGGGGCGATCCTGTCCTCGCTGCGCGGGAGTCTGCCGTGGCGGATGTCGCCGCCGTGCTTCCCGCCGGTCTCGACGGTACGGCGCTGGTTCTACCTGTGGCGCGACAACGGGCTGCGACCGACGCTCAATCATTATCTGCTGATGGCCGCGCGCGAGACGAACGGTCGTGCGGCGTCGCCCAGTGCCGGAGTTATCGACAGTCAGAGCGTCAAAACCACGGAAAGCGGCGGGCCTTCCGGCTATTGCGCGGGCAAGAAGATCAAGGGGCGCAATCGCCACATCCTGACCGACACCGAGGACAATCTGATCCATGCCGTGGTCCACACCGCCGACATCCAGGACCGCGACGGTGCGCCGCTCGTGCTGCGCGATATCGTCAAGCGCGTCCCCTGGCTGCGCCATGTCTTCGCCGATGGCGGCTATGCCGGCGACAAACTCCGCCACGCGCTGCGCGGTATCGGCAAATGGACCGTCCAGATCGTTAAGCGTTCCGATACCGCAAAAGGCTTCGAAGTCATCCCCCGCCGCTGGGTCGTCGAACGCCCCCTGGCTTGGCTCAACCGCAACCGCCGCCTCGCCAAAGACTTCGAGCAAACCATCGCCTCGGCCACCGCGTGGCTGTTCGTCGCCTCCGTGCAACTCCTCACCAGACGCATCGCAAGATCATCAATCGATGACGGATAATTTTGAATCGGGCTTCAAGACGAGCGACCCCTGCCTTCATCGGATACGCATCCAAATACGCCGACTGCCGCCAAACACGCGCGCCGATTGCCGCGAGGTCCCAATTTCCATCGCGGCAGCTATGCGCCTGAAGGCGGCCGTTCCGGCGAAATCCGATTGTGCCAGAAAGCGGCTATTCGATGGCAAGCGGAAGCGGAAGTTTGGCGCGCGGATTGTGGAACACCTGTAACTGGTCAGACCAACCGCCGTTTTCTGCTGCGAACTCATCGCTAAACTGATTTCGATGACTGCGTTCGGATTGGGATCGAGCCGGAATCCAGTGCGAAGACAGCGGTGGCCATTTCACGCAGCCGCTTCGCCTTGAAACCCCGGCTGCGAAGCATGCATCGGGCGACACCGCGATAGCCGGCAAGATTCGCTTTGCATTTGAGCCATTGCCAAGTGTGCAAACGATTGTCATCATATCTCCATGGCCGGAGATATGTCGCATCGTGTAACCCGGGTCGTCATTCTGGGCGGCGGAACGGCCGGCTGGATGACCGCCGCGGCACTGTCATCCGTGTTGGGGCGCCATGTCGAGATCACCCTTCTTGAATCCGACGCAATCGGGACGGTCGGTGTGGGCGAGGCGACGATCCCGACGATCCACTGGTTCAACCAGCTGATCGGTATCGACGAGAGCGAATTTCTGGCCGCCACCAAGGCCAGCTTCAAGCTCGGGATCGAATTCGTCGATTGGGCGCGGCCTGGCCACCGCTATTTCCACCCCTTTGGCGTTTATGGCGCCGAGCTGCCCGGTGTGGCCTTCCACCACCGCTGGCTCAAGGCGCAAACCGAGGGGCTGGACCTGCCACTCGAATCGCTGTCGCTGGCGACGCAGCTTGCCTATGCGAACGGCTTCGCCAAGCCCGCCGCCGATCCGCGTTCGATCCTGTCCTCGCTCGGCTATGCCTATCATTTCGATGCCAGCCTGTATGCGCAGTTCCTGCGTAGCTTGTCCGAACGGGCGGGTGTGCGCCGGGTCGAAGGGCAGCTCGCGGCGGTGGACCGGCATCCCGAAACCGGCTTCATCAACGCGATCACGACCGAGGCGGGCGAGCGGCTGGCGGGCGATTTGTTCATCGATTGCTCTGGCTTTCGTGCCCTGCTGATCGAAGGGGAAATGGCGGCCGGGTTCGATGACTGGTCGCACTGGCTGCCGTGCGACAGCGCGGTCGCGGTGCCGTGCGCGCGGGTGGCGGAAACGACGCCCTACACCCGCTCGACCGCACGCGCCGCGGGATGGCAATGGCGCATCCCGCTTCAGCGTCGCACCGGCAACGGCTATGTCTATTCCAGCGCCTTTATCAGCGACGACGAGGCGGCCGATGTCTTACTCGCCAACCTTGAGGGCGAGGCGCTGGCCGACCCGCGGGTGCTGCGGTTCAAAGCGGGGCGGCGCAAACAATGCTGGGTTGGCAACGTCGTCGCGATCGGGCTGTCCTCGGGCTTTCTGGAGCCGCTGGAATCGACGAGCATCCATTTGATCCAGAGCGGTATCGCCAAACTGCTGACCCTGTTTCCCGATCGCAATTGCGACCCGGCGCTGGCCCGACGGTTCAACCGCGTGTTCGCCGACGATATGGATAATATCAAAGACTTTCTGATCCTCCATTATCACGCCACCGTCGACAAGCCCGAACCGCTGTGGGCGCATTGCCGCGCGATGGCGCTGCCCGACACGCTGATCGAACGCGAGCATCATTACCGCGCCACCGGCCGGGTGATGGTCGAGACCGACGATCTGTTTCGCGAGGCGAGCTGGCTCGCGGTGCTGAACGGACAGGGGATCACCGCCCGCGGCTATAATCCGCTGGCCGACGCGCTCGATACCGCAACGAACCGCGCGCAGGTACAACAGATTGCCGACGTCATCGCGCGCGCGGTACCGACGCTGGCGAAACATGACGCCGCGCTCGCCGACATCATCGGCGCGGTGCGCTCTGCCGCCTGACGTTGGCCGGGCCTGACATCCGCGCCGTGCGCATCGGCGAAGAAGCCGTCCCGGTGGTCATCATCGACGGGTTTGCGCCCGATCCGGCGATGCTGTGTGCGGCCGCGGCGGCGGCGTGCTTTGGCCCTGCCGCCGCGCATTATCCGGGCGTGCGCGCCCCGCTGCCCGCCGCCTATCTGCCCAGCGTCCGCGCGACGATCGCCACGATCGTTGCCGAGGCGTTCGGCTTTACCCGGTCGGCGCGGCTGCTCGACGCCAGCTTCTCGATCGTCACGCGGCCGCCCGCGGCGCTGTCGATCGAACAGCGCATACCGCATGTCGACGCGCACGATGCTCGGCGCATCGCGATGGTGCATTTCCTGGGGCGTCCCGATCAGGGCGGCACCGCCTTTTTTCGCCACCGCGCCACTGGGTTTGAAACCATCGGCCACGACCGGTCCGATGGCTATCGGGCGCTGCTGGCGGCGGAGTTGCGGACGCGGCCGCCGCCACAGGCCTATGTTTGCGACACGACGCCGCTGTTCGAGCGAACGGCATTGATCGAACCGCGCGCGAACCGGGCCTTATTCTATCCCAGCGCGCTGCTGCACAGCGGCGCCATCGCCCCCGACGCCTCGCTCAGCGCCGATCCCGCCATCGGGCGGTTGACGATTACCGCGTTCTTCGACGCCGAATGACGGCGTCACCGCGGCGGCTGGACCGCCAGATATACGGTGCTCCACAGCTGCGCCGCGTTCGATTCATCGACATCCTGCTTGCCGGCGCCAAACGCGACCACCCGATACGCGCCGTTGTCGAACGCCCAGGACCAAAGCTCGGAGCTTTGCACCGCACGCCCCGCCTTGATCACGCGCCACAAATCGGCCTGCGCCCGGGTCAGCGTCGCCCGGGTGCCGGTTGGCAGGTCGGTGCGCGCGAGCTGGCGTTCGAGCCCGGCGGCGAGCAGCGCCTGCTGCCATGACCAAACGACCGCGCCATGATATTTGGCGGGCGTGAAATCGGCCTGCAGCTTGGCATCGGTGTGCGCCGCATTGGCGACGACGACGCCGACGTCGGTGAGCAGCCCGGCGGGGAACGGACGCATCATCGCGCGTACCGATGTTTCGAGGTCCGCCGGCGCGGGCATGCCGAACAACAGGTCGAACGCTTCGTCGGTGTTGACGATCGGAATCGGCACGCCCTTGTCGTCGAGCGCGATGGCGTGGAAAGCGAGCGGCGCCGCGCCGATCGACGCGACCGCCTTGTCCGCCGAAACGCCCAGCGACGCGGCATAGGTGCTGACCGCCGCGACGGCGCGATCCGCTGGGATCGACACCTTGAACGGCCGCGGTGCGTGGCGGCGCCAGACGCGCGCATCGGCGGCAGCGCGGCCAAACGCCGCGCGATCGGACCGGTTCAAATAGGGCGTCAGCAACCCGGCCTTGTGCAGACGCGCCGCCGCTTCCAGCGCCGCGGGCACGAAGATGGCGTTGACGTCATACGCATAGCGGCCGCCGCCCAGTCCTTCGTGACTGTCGCGCCATTGCCCGTTTTGGCGGCCGGGTTTGAGCGCGATGAGGTTCGGCACCGTCGGCGCCTGCGCGAAAGGGCGCGCCGATTGCAGCACAAAGCGCAGGTTGCGGACCAGCGCGCTGCCGACACTTTCCTGAAGGGCGGGCTGCGCTTCGCTGCGCACCGGCTTGGCGAGCCAGGCGCGCGCGGCGCCGGCGCTCGCCCGATCGAGCAGATAGGATGCGGCAACCGGCGCCAGCATGAAGTCGTCGTCGACCATCGCATAGTCGAGCGTCGCTGCATCGCCGGTTTCGCCCGCCGCGCGCCGTTCGAGGATCGCAAATTCGCTCAGCGCCTCTTCGTGCGCGACCTCGCCGGCTGGGTTCAGCCGCGCGACGACCGATTCCAACCCGGCCTCCATCGCCGCGGGTTGCAGCACCGGCATCAGCAGGCGAAGCGACATCAGCGTGTCGCGTCCGAAATAGGTGTTGAACCGCCACGATCCGGCGAGGAATTTCTCGCGGTAGCTGAGGAAGCGCAGCGCGTCGCGCGCCGCGGGATCGTCCGCGGCCTGTTCGTTCAGCAGCTCGGCGGTCGCCAGGCCGGTCAACGGCGTGTCGCCGGTCGCGGCGATGATCTCGAGCCGGATCAATCCGTCTGCCCCGGCGGTGATCGCGCCGCCATCGACGCGCCCGGCGAGGACGCGGAGTTCAAGATGATAGCCCGGCGCGCCATCGACCCGGTCGCGCGCAAAGAGGATACGTCCGGCGGCCGGGTGCATCGCCGTCAGCACCTCGGCCGGAACCTTGCCGATCGCCTGATAGTCGCGCAGGAAGCGGACGTTGGACAGCACCGCCTGTTTCACATCCAGGCGGGGCGCGGCGATGGTGGCGACGGTGCGCACGCCGTTCAGCGCGCGTCCCTTGCCGTCGCGGACCGCCACCGGCGTCGGCTGCGCCTCGACTGCCCATTGTGCCGGCTGCGCGAGCGGCGCAAACCACAGCCCCACCCCGCTGTTGCCGGCGGGGAAAGCGAACAGGATGCGGGGATCGGTGCCCGACCGCAGCAGCATATGCGCCGACACCGCGCCATCGCGGACAAAGGCGTTGATATTCTGACCCTCGGTCAGGCCATAGGCCAGTTCCTGCGCGTTGGCGGTCGGCGCCATCAGCACCGCCGCCATTGTGGCACCCGCCAGAAATCCGCGCATCGCTCGCATCATGCTTCTTCTCCTCATGCGCCCGCCTGGGCGCGCGATGCCAATGGCACCGGCGCCCGTTCACTGTCTTCGTTAAAGCCCGGAAGGCAAGGCCATCGTGCGAACGGGATGGACCCGCGCGCGCGATGGCCTTGCCAAAGCGGTCAGAACCGGAAGGTCAACGACGCGCCATAGGTCGGGCCGACAATGCCGCGGGCATAGAAAAAGCCCGAGTCGGCATTTTGTGTCTGTCCCTGCCGCGGATTGCCCTCGGTCAGTCCGATCACATCGAAGATGTTGTCGGCGTTGACGCTGAACTGCATCTGCTCGGTGATGTTCACCGTCGCGCCGATGCCGGTCACCCCATAGCCGGGGAGCGCGACGCCATTGCCCGAATCGGCGAAAATCTTGCCGATATATTTGTAGCGGACAAAGATTTCGCCCAGCCCGTTGGGCAGCTTGACCGACGGAGTGATCGTGAACAGTTTCGCCGGAGTGCGTTCGGGGCGATTGCCGTCGAACCCGGTCTGCGGCACGCCGTTCAGCCGCAGATTGTTCAGCGTCGGATCCTGAATCACCCCCGAAGCATGGATTTCGAACCAGTCGGTCGGCCGCACGACGGCGTCGATTTCGACCCCGGTGGTGCGCAGGTCGGCCAGAAACGCCGTTTGCCGCGTCGGATCGGTCGGGTCGATGAAGTTGTAGAATTGATCGTTGAAATTGGTCCGGAACACCGTCGCCGAGGCGCTGAACTTGCGGCCCATTTCAAAGCGCACCCCGGCCTCGTACAGCTCGATGCGGGTGATCGGATCGGTATTGTTGGTCTGGAAACCATCGGCATAGCGCGCATAGATGGCGAGGTTGGGGGTGATCAGATAATTGGCCCCCACGGTCCAGGAAATCGCGTCCTTCTTGTCGGTCACGGTGCGGAAGGTGCCGTCCCAGGTCGATCCGACGTCGCGCACGACGCCGCCGACCCCGGCAGGGACCGGCTGGTTGACCGCGGCGGTATTGCCTTCGTTATATTTCGACCGCAGATTTTCCCAGCGGATGCCGCCGTCGATGCGCAGGCTGTCGCCGATCGCAATTTCGTCGTTGACGTAGAGCGAGATCGATTCGTCCGAGCGCTCGCGGATGCCCGCGCCCCAATTGCCATAGGACAACAGCCCGTTGTCGGTCAGCGCGCCGATGACATTGTTGTTCGCGTCGAGCGCCACGACATCATAGAGGTCGCTGTTGTTCTTGACGTCATTCAGCGCCGATGCCGTCGCCGACTGGTTCTGGTACCGGCGGACGTCATAATAGAGAAGGCCAAAGGTCAGCGAGTTGCGGAAACCGTCGCCCTCCGCTTCCCAGCGTCCGCCGAAGTTCGCGCCGAAATCATGGCCTTCATTATAGTCGTGGTTGAGCGTCGTCTGCTGCAGAAAGCCGTTGCCGTTCAGTCCGTTCAGCGCCGCGGTCTGATTGGAACCGGTGACGACGCCGGTGCGCGCGTTGCGGATGCCGAAGCGCGTTGCGGTCGGGAAGGCCGCCTGTCCGGCGGTCAGCAGGCCGTTGATCGGCGAACGCGTGCCGGGGGTGATATAATCGACGGCATTGGCCAGGCCGGCGTTGCCGGTCCCCGAACCGGGGAACAGCCCGTTGAAGTCATACGACAGGTCGAGGTAGCGGCCGCGGCCGAAAATTTCGAAACTGTCGGACAGCGGCTTCTGGAAATCGAGACGGATCTGCTTGGTCTTGACCCGCACCCCTTCGCTCAGGCGGAAATCGCGGAAGCCGTCGGCCTCGACAAAGGTCGAAACCGGCACCGAGATGCGCGCAAAGCTGTCGCCGCCGATATTGTCACTCTGCGGATCAAGGCCCTGCACCGCGCCGGGTTTGCCGTTATTATAGGCATAGGGCATGCCGGCATAATAGGCGGCCTTGAGGTCGCCGAGCTTGGCGCTGAGGCGGATGAAGCCGCCGTCATCCATGCGATATTCGAGCATCGCCTTCACCCGGTAGCCGTCATAGTCGAACGGATTTTCGCGCACGCCCGGATTGGACTGGATGAAGCCGCCGACATTGAACGCCAGATTTTCGGCGATCGGCATCGAGTAATACAGGTCGGCGCGCTTCAGCCCATAATCATAGGCACTGACGCGCGCGATACCTTCCGGCTCGTTGAAATTGGGGGTTTTGGAGATGAAGTTGATCGTCGCGCCGGCGCCGTTCACGGTCAGCACGCCCGACGAGCCGCCCTTGACCGCTTCCAGCCGGTCGATCGTCAGATCTTGCGAAAAGAAGAAGTCGGCGCCGCCGCCCTGATAGATGATCGGCAGGCCGTCTTCTTCGAGCTGGATGAAGCGCTGGCCGCCGCCCTGCAAGCCGCGGACCGAATAATTGTTCGACAGCTCGCCGGCGGTGCCCTCGACGAACACGCCGGGAACCAGTTCGAGCAGATCGGCGGTCGATCGCGGCGCGCGCCGGTCGATGTCCTCGCGCGTGGCAAAGGTGATGTCGGCCGACGAGGTGATCAGCGGCCGATCGCGCGAGGTGGTACCGGTGACGACGATTTCGCGAAGATCCTGATCGTCCTCGGTCGGCGCCTGCTGCCCAGCGTCTGTCGGGGCGGCTTGCGCCCATGCCGGTGCTGCCGACAGCATCGTGCCCAGAAGCAGCGCGGCCTTCGCTCCGAGAGCCTTTTTCATCGTCATCCTTGTCCTCCCAATGAGCGGCCGCGCATGTTTCGCGATCCGCTTTGCAAACGATTGCGTGAACCGTGATAGCGCGTGATGTGACCGGATGCAAAGGTTTGTATTGGGGCTTTGGCGAAAAAGTGAACCGCGTATAAGGCGTTTCGCTTTTGACGCCATGTTGATAGACTGACGGGGATGATACCAAAAGACCCCATAGTCGAGCCGCAGACGACGCAGGCTCGCACGCTGACCGATCTTGCCAGGCTGCTCGGCGTCTCTGCCGGCACCGTTTCGCGCGCACTCGCCGACAGTCCGCTGGTCAGCGAGGATACGCGGCAGCGCATCCAGGCACTGGCCAGCGAGCATGGCTTTCGCCCCAACCAGATGGCGCGGCGGCTGCGCACGCAAAAGACCGGCGTCATCGGGGTTGTGGTGCCGCTGGGGCACGAGCGCCGTCAACATCTTTCCGACCCGTTCTTCATGGCGCTGCTCGGCCATCTGGCCGACGCTCTGACCGAAAACGGCTACGACATCATGTTGTCACGCATCATTCCGGACGCCGACGATTGGCTGGAACGGATCGTGCGTTCGGGCATGCTCGACGGGGTTTTGCTGATCGGCCAGTCGGACCAGTTCGACGCCATCGAACGGGTCGCGCACCATTATCGCCCGCTGGTTGCCTGGGGCACAAGTTTCCCAGGTCAGCTGCATTGCGCCGTCGGTGTTGATAATCGGTTGGGCGGTCGGCTTGCCGCCGAACGGCTCATCGCCCGCGGCTGCCGACATATTGCCTTTTTCGGTGAAATTCGGACGATCGAGCTGCGCGAGCGTTATGCCGGGCTTGCCGAGGCGCTGACGGCCGCCGGTTTGCCGGCGCCATTGCAACTCGATACGCATCTTGCTTCGGATATTATGGCCGACGAGATTGCGGCGCATCTGGATGGCGCGTCAGGCCGGATCGACGGTATTTTTGCGGCATCCGACCTGATCGCGATGCGCGTTGTGCGCGCGCTGGCCGATCGCGGACGGATGGTGCCCGGCGAAATGCCGATCGTTGGGTTTGACGATCTGCCGTTGGCGGAAAGCACCGTCCCCCGCCTGACAACCATACGCCAGGATCTGGTCAGCGGCGCGACCGCGATGGTAGCGGCGCTGTTCGACCGGATCGCGGGCATCGATAGCCCGTCGGTGGAAATGGCGCCGGTGCTGGTTGAGCGCGACACCGCCTGAGGTCTCCCGCGACACTATCCGGCGGCGCGCTCAGCGCCGGGCCGCCGCCCGTTCGGCAATCACCAGCGCGCCTTGCGGTCCGGCATCGTCACCAAGCGCCGCCGGGACGATGATCGCGCCGAGGCGCTCGGTGTCGATGTCGTCCAGATAGTCGGCGAGGCGCTTCGGCACCGCTGCGATGGCGGCGCGGAGCAGATGCGGCTGTTTCAAAACAACCCCACCGCCGATCACGATCCGTTGCGGGGAAAAGGCGATGAGCAAGGCAAAGAGAAGCTCCGCGAGGTCAGCGGCCACCGGCTCCCACGCCGGATCGGTCGGGTCGACCGTGGCCGGGTGGCGGGCGAACCGCGCCGCGAGGGCCGGGCCGCTGATCAGCCCTTCGATACAGTCGCCGTGAAAGCGGCACGCGCCCGCGAAACCGTCCCCCGCAACGCGGCGCAGGCGCAAATGGCCGATCTCCGGATGCAGCATGCCATGAATCGGCTGTCCATTCACCAGCACTCCTCCGCCAACACCGGTGCCGATCGTGATATATACGGCCGAGGCGCATCCGCGCGCCGCGCCGAGGCGGTGCTCGGCGAGCGCGGCGCCGTTGACGTCGGTGTCGATGGCCGCTGGCAGGCTGAGCCGCGCGCGGATCGCCGCGATGATCGGAACGCGGCTCCAGCCGAGTTTAGGGGTGGCGAGAATGGTGCCAAAGTCAGGCGCCGCCGGATCGATGCGCACCGGTCCAAAGCTCGCAATGCCGATCGCCGACAGCGCTGCTTCGCCATGCCATTGCGATAGCAGGTCCGCGGCCTTGCCCAGCGTCGCGGCAGGGTCGGTCGTCGCATATTCATGGCGATCGCAAATGTTGCCCGGGGTGCCCCGGACGACGACCGTCTTGGTTCCCCCCAATTCGATGCCGGCAAAAAGGGTCATCGCGTTACCTCGCCGACCAGCCGCGCTTGCCGTCCGTCGAGCTCGATCCGGAGAAAGGGGGCAAAGGTGCCGCCGAAATGACTGCGGCCGCTCGGTTTGGCAATGGCATCCGGGGCGTTGATACCCCAATAGTCGACAAAACTTGCGACGCTGAGGTCGGGCAAGACCCACCAGCTGTAGGCCTGAAAGGGTTCGCTCGCGGGATTGGCGAGAATCAGGCCGTGGCCGTTCAGCAGTTCCCACGGGCCGTCGATGTCGGGCGCGGTGGCGCCGTAAAGCCCCGTCGGAGCATCGGTCCCGGGCGCAAATACCCGCGCCTGCGTGGACCAGAAGAGATAGAGGCGGCTGCGATGCGAGAGCATGTGCGGGCGCTCCAGTTCGTTGTTGAACCCCGACGCATCGACAAGCGGCGGCAGCGCGTGCCAGCGCCCGTCATCGCCCGATTGGGCGATGCCGATGACCCCGTTAAACGGACCGAGATCCGCTGCGGACGTACCGGTGAAGAGGAGATAGTCCCGGCCGTCGGGGTGTCGCCACGGGCAGGGGTCGCGAAACGCCTTTGTTTCGCCGATCCGGCCTTCGGGTTCGTCTGCTGCCTGATAGGGACCGCCGGGGGCAAGCAACTCCTCCGGCTCGCCCCATGATTCAAAGACCGCGTCGCCGGCGCCCAAGCGCGCCGTGGCGCAAAACATGCGCTGCCGATAGCTCGGCGTCGCTTCGCCTTTCACCCCGGCGGCCGTGAAATAGAGCCTCGCCTCATCGCCGGCCAGGCGTGCCGCACCCGACCATTCGCGATTGCCCGGGGAGCATCGCTCCGGAAAAGTCGGACCGATCAGTCGAAAATCATCGCCGATCCGGTGGAAATGATGGATCCGGGCGGAAAAATGGCGAAGTTCGGGATCGGGGGCGGCGGGCGCCGCCAACGCAAACCACAGTTCGCCGCCGCGCCACGCCACCGGCCGCCCCATATCGTCGGCAAGCGGCCAGGCGTCCCATATATCCAGGTCGCGGGAAACACGCCGGACATCGCCTGGCGACAGGACCGGGGCACGCACGAAATCGGCCGCGCCACTTGCTGCGAAATCGCGCCCGTTCCAGCGGCGTGTGCGGATTTCGGTGGTCACGGCAATCGGCGGCGTCATTCATTCCTCCTTGGCGGGGATAGTGCAAGGTTCACAGGCGGCAAGACCTGAAACAAAGCGCCGCTGGTGTCGGCGCGGTTGACGGCGCGCCTGTTCGGCAATCCACGAAATGCTCCTCGCCGGTGCGCGATTCAGTCTTCTCCTAGCGCGATCAAAATTGATTGCATCCAAAAAATGCAATCGATTGCGAAGATGGTGTTTTCATGCCATCTCGAGGGGAATTCGACCGTTCGAGTTGGCCTGGGAGAGGGACTTGTACAATCTTGAAAAGCCGCGGCTGACGCTGCTGCGCATCATTGAGATGAATATCGGCTTCTTTGGCCTGCAGTTCAGTTTCGGGCTGCAACAGGCGAATATGGGGCCGATTTACGGATTTCTGGGCGCCGACGAGGCGACGATGCCGCTGCTTTGGCTCGCGGGGCCAATGACGGGGCTCATCGTCCAGCCTATCGTCGGGGCCATGAGCGATCGCACGCGCTCGCGCTTCGGTCGTCGCACCCCCTATTTTCTGATCGGTGCGATCATCTGCTCGATCAGTCTGTTTCTGATGCCTTATTCGGCTGCGTTGTGGATGGCCGCATCGCTTCTCTGGCTGCTCGACGCGGGCAACAATATCACCATGGAGCCGTATCGCGCCTATGTCGCCGACCGGCTGTCTGCCGACCAGCGTTCGATCGGGTTCCTGACCCAAAGCGCCTTCACGGGCCTTGCCCAGACCTTATCCTATCTTGCTCCGTCGCTGCTGGCGCTGGTGATCGACCAGAATCTGCTCGACGCCAATGGTATCCCGGCGATCGTCCGCATGGCGTTCGTGATCGGCGCGATCCTGTCGATTTCGACAATCCTGTGGTCGGTGATCCGCGTCCCCGAACTGCCGATGACGGCGGCCGAGGTCGCGCGGCTCGATGACAAGCCGCTGACCATCCGCGCGACGCTGGCCGAGATTCGCGACGCCGCCGCTGCGATGCCGCGTCCGATGCGCCAGCTTGCCGCGGCGATGTTCTGTCAATGGTATGCCATGTTCATTTACTGGCAATTCATCGCCTTTGCGCTGGCCCGCTCACTTTACGACACCGCGGACGCCAAAAGTCCGGCTTTCCGCGATGCGGCGCTGACCGCCCAGCAACTCGGCGCCTTATATAATTTCGTGGCTTTTGCCGCGGCGCTGTTGCTCATCCCCGTGGTGCGCCGCTGGGGTCCGCGATCGACACACGCCATGTGCCTCACCGCATCGGGGTCGGCAATGTTGGCGATTCCCTTTATCGATGCGGCATCCTTCAACCTGTTATATTTCGCGATGATCGGCATCGGCGTCGGTTGGGCGGGCATGATGGGGAACACGTATGTGATGCTTGCCGGCGCCATCCCGCCCGACCGCAACGGCATCTACATGGGAATCTTCAACCTGTTCATCGTTATACCGATGTTGATCGAAACTTTGACGATGCCGTTAATTTATCATCCATTGCTGGGGGGAGACCCGCGCAACGCATTGTATCTGGGGGGGCTGATGATGTTGGCCGGGGCGCTTGCAACGCTGTTCGTCGATGCCGGGCGCGCTACGCCGCGGCGTAGCGCTCTTTAAGGTCGGGCAAAGGCAGCATCGCCTTGGCCGTCCGTTTGCAAAGGGTTTTGCCCCAAAACACGGTCGGTCGTTTCGGTCAGAAACACCGCTCAGGTAATGCCGCCATAAATCTTCAAAAACGCTTCGACAGCAGCCTCCACGCGCTGCCCCGTCGAATTGTCGCTCGGCGGGGCGCCAAAGCGGAGCTCCACGTCGCCAAACCCCTTGCACATCGCCGCAAATTGTTCGGCGGCGAGACTGGGATTGGGAATCACGAGCGCGCCGGATTGCGCCATCGCAGCCAGGAATGCCGCCATGGTCACCTTCATCCGCCGCGGACCGGCGTTCAAAAAGGCAAGGCCGATTTCGGGGTTGCGCTCGGTTTCAGCGGCGATACGGCGCTCGAACTGGATCATCTCGGGCCGCGACAGGAACGCCACCATGGCGTGGCCGATATGCAGCAGCCGATCGCGCAGCGACATCGATCCGTCGCCATCGATCGAAAAATGACTTCGCATCCGCTCGCATTCGCGTTCGATCGCGGCGGTGAACAGGCCCTGCTTGTCGGAAAAGTGACTGTAAACGGTGACTTTCGACACGCCCGCCGCGGCGGCGATCTGCTCGATCGCCGCCGCGCCATAACCATGTTCGAAAAATGCCTCGGTCGCCGCCGCCAAAATGGCCTCGCGTTTGGCGAGATCGGCGGGGCGGCCCAAATTCGTTTTTCGTGCGATTGACAAACTGTACGCTTCCGTTCACTTATACGGCACCGTTCAATAATGTTCGCAATCAAGAACGGTTGCAAGCCTCGCCAAATAAAGGGCTCTCCCCCCGATGGTCTGGATCGCGATACGAATGCTGACCGGCGACGCGACCAAATTCTATGGTCTGCTGTTCGGGATCGCATTTTCCACCCTGTTGATCACCCAGCAGCTGACGATTTTCGTCAACCTGATCGAGCGCGGCGCCAGCGGCGTCTATAATGTCCCGTCGGCCGACGTCTGGGTGATGGACACGGTCAGCCGGACGACCGACGTTCATTTGCCGATGCCGTCGACCGCGCTCGATCGGGTGCGGTCGGTGGCGGGGGTCGAATGGGCGGTCCCGCACCTGCGCGCCGCAGCGTCGGTGCGGACGAAGGAAGGCGATCTGGAGGGCGTTTCGGTCATCGGGGTCGATGACGCGACGCTGATCGGACTGCCGCGCCGCATGGCGCTCGGCGCCGCCGATGTGCTGGAGCGGCCCGATGCGGTGGTCATCGACGATGTCGGCACGACGCGCTTTTTCCCGGTCGGCTATGACCCGGTCGGCGAACGGCTTGAGCTGAATGATCAGCGCGCGGTGATCATGGGGGTCGCCGATGCCATCCCCAGCTTTACCAGCCAGGTCACGCTCTACACCCGTTACAGCCGCGCGCTCAATTTTGTGCCCGGCACGCGCAACCGGCTGAGCTTCGTGCTGGTCGGCGCCGCGCCGGGGGTGGATGCCAAGGCGCTGGCGACGAAGATCACTCAGGACACGGGGCTGCGCGCCCGCACGCGCGACGAATTCGCGCGTGACGGCGTCGATTTCATCATCGAGAACACCGGCATCCCGCTCAATTTCGGGATCACCGTGCTGCTGGGCTTTGTCGTCGGCGTGGCGATCGTCGGCCTGACCTTCAGCCTGTTCATCCGCGACAATATCAAGCAGTTCGGCGCGCTGAAGGCGATTGGCGTCAACAACGCCAAGATCCGACGCATGGTCGCCGCGCAAGCGGCGATGGTCGGCCTTATCGGCTATGGGCTCGGCGTGCTCGGCACCGTCGCGTTCATCTGGGGCTTTTCGAGCAATCCGACCTTCAAGGGCTTTTATATCCCTTGGCAAGTGCCGCTGATCAGCCTGACCGCGGTGACGCTCATCCTCGCGCTGACCGGCTGGCTGGCGCTGCGCACCGTGCTGAAGACCGAGCCGGCGGCGGTGTTTCGATGAGCAGCGTCGCGAAAGCCGCCGCCGTCGCCCCGGTTGCCGCGATCGCGACGCGCGGGGTGGCGCGCGATTTTACCGCGGGGCAACAGACGATCCGGGTGCTGCACGGCATCGACCTCGACGTCCGCGCCGGCGAACTTACCTATCTGGTCGGAGAATCGGGGTCGGGCAAGACGACGCTGATTTCGATCATGTGCGGCATCTTGTGGCCGACCGAGGGCGAGGTGCGTTTGTTCGGCACCGATATCTATAAGCTCAGCGACAGCGATCTGGTCAATTTTCGCCTCCGCAACGTCGGCTTCATTTTCCAGCAGTACAACCTCATCCCGGCGATCGACGCCGCGTCCAACGCCGCCGTGCCGCTGATCGCACAGGGGATGGACCGCGGCGAGGCGCGCGCCCGTGCCATCGAATTGCTCGCCGCGCTCAACATCGCCGACCAGGCCGACAAGCTCCCCAGCCAGCTGTCGGGCGGCCAGCAACAGCGCGTCGCGATCGCCCGCGCGCTGGTCCACCGGCCGCGATTGGTGGTCTGCGACGAGCCGACCGCGGCGCTCGATGCGCGGTCGGGCCGCCGGGTGATGGACCTGCTGCGCGAGGTCGCCCTCGCCGACGACCGAACGGTGATCATCGTCACCCACGACAACCGCATCTTTGACCTCGCTGACCGCATCCTCGTGCTCGAGGACGGCCGCATCACCCATGACGGCCGCATCACCCATGACGGCCGCGATATGCCCAAGGACCATTGACCCCATGACCCGACGCTTTGCCAATCTCAATTTTGCGCGCCAGATCCTGCCGGCGATTGCCTTGCTCGGGCTGGTGATTGCGGTGATCTTCATTGCGACGGGGCTACCCGACCGCGAGCTCGAACCGCCGCAACAGACGCCGCCGCGGGCAACCGGCGCGCTGGCCAACAGCGCGCGGGTGGCCGGCGCCGGGGTTGTCGAACCGTCGAGCGAGATCGTCGATGTCGGCACCGCGCTGTCGGGCTTGGTGACGACATTGAATGTCCAGCCCGGCGTCTATGTCGCCAAGGGCGACCTGCTGTTTACGGTCGATGACCGCGCGGTGCGCGCGCGGCTGCGCGAAGCCGAGGCCGCGATCGGCGAAGCCCGCGCGGCGATCGGCGAAGCCGAGACGGCGCGCAACACCGCGCAGCGCCAGCTCGCGCTATATCGCCAGGTTGACGATGCCGAAGCGGTCAGCCGTACCGAAGTGGTGCGCGCCGAAGGCGACGCAGCGGCGGCGGCGAGCCGTCTTGCGCTCGCGCGGGCGCGGCTCGACGCGGCGGCGGCGGCGGCGGGCAGCGCGCGGACCGAATTGACCCGGCTGGCAGTGCGCGCACCGATTGCCGGCGAGATTCTGGTGGTCAACATCCGGCCCGGCGAATTTGTTCAGGCGGGCGGGCCGCAGGGCGGCAGTGCCGAACCCTATATCCGGATGGGCGAAACGCGCCCGCTGCACGTCCGCATCGATATCGACGAGGATCAGGCCGCCGATGTCGCGCTGGGCGCCAATGCGATCGTGTCGCCGCGCGGCGCCGCCGAACGGCAGGTCGCGGCGCGCTTCGTCCGTGCCGAACCGTTGGTGGTGCCCAAACGCTCGCTGACCAACAGCGCCGCCGAACGCGTCGATGTGCGGGTGATGCAGATCATCTATGCGCTTCCGGCGGGCAGCGAGCTGTTCCGTGTCGGGCAGCAGGTCGATGCCTTCATTCCTGCGAAAGCCCCGCCCGGAGCGCAGCGGTGACGCGGGGCGCGGCCATTGTTCTTGCCGCGACGCTTTTGGCCGGATGTGCGGCGGGGCCAGCGCCGCAGGTAGACACCCCGCCGCCGGTCCTGCCCGCAAATTTTTCCTCTGTGCCGGATGCGGCGCAGACCGGGTCGCTGGCGGCCCTGTTGCCGAGTGAAGACCCCGCTTTCGTCGCATTGCAGGCGGCCGCCATCGCAGAGGCACCATCGCTTGGCGAGGCGGCAGCGCGGATCGATCGCGCGCGCGCCGCCGCCCGCCGCGCCCGCGCCGAACGCGCGCCGCAATTTGACGCATCGGGCTCGGTCGAGGCGAGCCGCAGCAATCCCGGCAGTTTTGGAGCCAGCCTGCCGCCGGGCATTTCGATCGATCCCGATCAGACCGCCTATGGCGCCTCGCTCAGCGCGCGCTGGGATCCGGATATCTTTGGCCGTCTGCGGTCCGAACAGCGCGCCGCGTCGTTGCGCCTCGACGCCGCGACCGCCGATGCCGATGCGGTCCGCATCGCCTTGATTGCCGACCTCGCTTCGCTGGTCATCGACTGGCGCAGCCTCGACGCCCGCGCCGCGGCCCTGTCGCGCGACCTGGCTTCGGCGGAACGGTTGATCACCTTGGCCGCCGCCAGGGCAACAGCCGGCCTGGCGCCGGGCGCCGACCGCGTGCGGGCCGAGAGCGTGGCAAGCGCGTCGCGGAGCCGTCTGGCGGCGCTCGGGAGCGAACGCGGGGCGATCGTCGGGCGGCTGGTGACCTTGACCGGGCGCGACGCCGCTTGGGTTGAGGCGCAGCTGGCGATGCCGGGCAGCGCCCAACAATTGCCGTCCGCGGCGGCCGCGCTCCCGTCGGATCTGCTGGTCCGCCGTCCCGATATTGTTGCCGCAGCGGCGCGGCTTGCCGCGACCGACGCCGATCTGGCGGCGACCGCAGCGCGGCGGTTTCCGCGCCTGACGCTGTCCGGCACGCTCGGACTTTTGGCGTTCAGCCCGGGTCAGTTGTTCGACAGCGATTCGATCATCGGCTCGCTCGCCGCGGCGATCGCCGGACCGCTATTTGATTTCGGCCGCATATCGGCCGAAATCGACGGCGCCGCGGCGGATAAGCGGCTCGCCTTTCAGCAATATCGATCGGCGGTGTTCGACGCGCTGGGCGATGCCGAGTCGGCTTACCGGCTGATTGCCGCCGCCGACGCGCGCGCCGCGGCGACAACGCAGGAGGCCGCGCTGCTCGCGCGAAGTGACGCCTTGACCACCAGCCGCTTTCGCGCCGGCTTGGCCGATTTGGCGACCGTGCTCGAAGCGCGGCGACAGGCCGATGGCGCCGGTGAACGCGCGGCGACGGCGGTTGGCGAAGCGCGGCGCGCCCGGCTCCTGCTTTGGCTGGCCTTGGGGGGCTAAGCTGCGCTGGACGGGCGCGGTGCACCTTGTCGCGCTGAATATTCGCGTCGCGGGGCGCCATTTCCCTATTATGCGCCGCGGGCCGACATTGGCCCCCGCCTTCGCTCGGCCGCACTCGGCTCACATTTTTGCTGATGTCTCGCCGTCCGCCTTGCCGCTACGCTCTTCCTCAAAATAATCAGAGGAGGATGCGATGGACCTGGGTCTTAAGGGCAAAAAAGTCATCATGAACGGCGGCGCGCACGGTCTGGGGCTCGCTTCGCTCAAGATTTTTGCCGCCGAGGGCGCCGATGTCGCCTTTTTCTCGCGCGATGCCGACAAGGTGAAGGCCGCGGTCGCCGCGATCGACGTGGCGGGGCCGGGCAAGGTCCATGGCGAGCAGTTCGACATGACCGGCAATCCCGACGGCTATCGCGAATGGCTGGGCAAGGCGCGCGATGCGCTCGGCGGCTGCGACATCTTCATCCACACTGCCAGCTCGTCGGGGCAGGGCGCGACCGGCGACTGGCAGCGCGGGCTCGACATGGATGTCATGGGCGCGGTGCACGGGGTCGAGGTGCTGACCGAGGCGCTCGCGGCGTCGGGGTCGGGATCGATCATCTTCATGTCGTCGACCGCGGCGGTCGAGACCTTCATCGTGCCGCAGGCGTTCAACGCGCTGAAAGCGGCGCTGATCACCTATGGCTCGCAACTGAGCCAGGCGCTCGCGGCGCAGAATATCCGCGTCAACATCGTCTCGCCCGGCGCCATCTATTATCCCGGCGGCAATTGGGAGGTTATCAAGTCGGCGGTCCCCGCGCTCTATGACGCGACGCTCGCGCAAATGCCGCTGGGGCGCTTCGGCGAGGCCGAGGAAGTCGCGAAGGGCATCGTCTTCATGGCGTCGCCCGCCTGCCCGTATATGACCGGCGCGCATCTGGTGATCGACGGCGGCTTCACCAAGCGCGTCCAGTTCTGATCGGGGCAGCATCATGAAACTCTATCAATCGATCGGCCCCAATCCGCGCGTCGTCCTGATGTACCTCGCCGAGACCGGGCTGCGCGTCGACCGCCAGCTGGTCGACATCATGGCGGGCGAGAATCGACAGGGCGATTTCCTGTCCAAAAGCCCATTGGGTCACACGCCGCTGCTCGAACTCGATGACGGCCAGCGGATCGCCGAGAGTATCCCGATCTGCGAATATCTCGACGAGACGTCGGCGGGCGGTGCTTTGCTGGGCGCAACCCCCGAAGAGCGCGCGCAGACGCGGATGCTGGTGCGGATCATCGACCAGCAGGCGGTCGTGCCGATGACGCTGGCCTTTCGCGGCGCCGAAGGGCTGCCGATGTTCCAGCCGCGGATGCTGTGCCTGCCGGATGCGGCGGGCGACCTCAAGCGCCAGGCCGCCGACGGGCTGGCGGCGATCGACCGGATCGTCGGCGCGGGACCGTGGGCGCTGGGCGATCGGTTCAGCCTCGCCGACATCCTGCTGTTTTCGTTCGTCGAATTTGGCGCAATGGTCGGACAATCGCTCGATCCGGCGTTGACTAATCTGGTCGCGTGGCGCGACCGTGTCGCCGCGCGGCCGAGTGCCGCCGACAGTGCCAATCATAAACAGGGCGTGGCCGAACCCGCCTGAGGAGAGCCTGCATGACCGAACCAACGATCGATCGCGATAAGCTGCGCGATATCTACACCCGCACGATGCGGGTGGCGCGCGCCGACGAGAAATTCCGTTCGCTGCTGATGACCGGCAAGCTCGCGGTGATCTATTACACCGTGCGCGGGCAGGAACTTGTGTCGGCGGCGGCGATGGCGGCGCTCAACCAGGACGATTATCTCGTCACCACCTATCGCGGCCAGCACGATCAGATCGCCAAGGGCGTGCCGCTGAACCCCTTGTTCGCCGAGATCGCGGGCAAGGTCGGCGGGACGTGCCGGGGCAAGGGCGGGTCGATGCACATCACCCATCCCGAAACCGGGGTGATGGTGACGACGGGCGTGGTCGGGTCGGGGCTGCCGATCGCCAATGGCCTCGCGCTCGCATCGCAGAACCGCGGCGACGGCAAGGTGACGATGGTGTGTTTCGGCGACGGCGCGACCAATATCGGCGCCTTCCACGAGGCGATGAACATGGCGCAGCTGTGGAAACTGCCGGTGATCTTCCTGTGCCAGAACAACCGCTACGGTGAACACACCGCGTTCGCCGATCATACCAAGGTCGATTCGATCGTCACCCGCGCCAAGGCCTATGGCATGGCCGGGGTAAAGGTCGACGGCAACGACGCGATCGCGATGTACAACACGACCAGGGCGGCGGTCGATCGCGCGCGCGCGGGCGAGGGGCCGACGCTGATCGAGGCGATGTGTTACCGGATGCTCGGCCATTTCTTCGGCGCCGATTTTTCGTACATGCCGCCCGAACATCTGGCCGAAATGGCGGCGGAGGATCCGTTGCCGCGGCTGCGCCAGCTGATGCTCGATCACCAGTTCACCGAAGCCGAACTCGATGCGATCGTCGCCGACCTCGACGCCCAGATGGACGCGGCGGCCGAATTTGCCGCGAACAGCCCGCTGCCGGGGCCGGAGGAAATCCGCAAGGATGTCTTTGAAGAGGAGATCGCGGCATGAGCGGCCAGATCACGATGACGCAGGCGATCAACCGCGCGATCGACGAAGCGATGGCCGAGGATAAGGGCGTGATCCTGCTCGGCGAGGATGTCGCCGCAAAGCAGGGCGGCGGGGTGTTCAAAATTTCGGCGGGGCTGACCGAAAAATATGGCGAGCACCGCGTCCGCGCGACGCCGATTTCCGAAACGGCGATCGTCGGCGCGTGCGTTGGCGCGGCGCTCGCGGGCTTCCGCCCGATTGCCGAGATCATGCTGATGAACTTCGTCACCGTCGCGATGGACCAGATCGTCAACCATGCCGCAAAGCTGCGCTTCATGTCGGGCGGGCAGACCAATGTTCCGCTGGTCATCCGCACCACCACCGGGGTCGGGGTCGGCTTTGGCGGGCAGCATAGCGATATGCTCGAGGCGTGGTTCGCGCATGTCGCGGGGCTGAAAGTGGTCACCCCGTCGAACGCCGCCGACGCGCAGGGGCTGATGCGCGCCGCGATCGCGTGCAACGACCCGGTGATCTTTATCGAGAACATCCTGTGTTACGGCCTCAAATCCGACGATCCGGGGCCGGGGCACATCGTCCCGCTCGGCAAGGCGGCGGTCGCCCGCGAGGGGAGCGACTGTTCGATCATCACCTATGGCCGCACCGTGCTCGACGCGCTCGAAATCGCCGAGCGGCTCGCCGGCGAAGGCATTTCGGTCGAGGTCATCGATCTGCGCACCATCGCCCCCTATGACGAGGCGACGGTGACCGCGTCGGTCGAAAAGACCGGTCGCGCGGTCGTGCTCCACGAGGCGGTCAAGCAATATGGCACCGGGGCCGAGATCGCTTCGCGCCTCAACGAAAAACTGTTCGGCAAGCTGAAAGCGCCGGTGACGCGTATCGGCGGCGCCTTCTCGGCGGTACCGATGGCCAATGCGCTCGAACAGGCGTGGATCCCCAGCAAGGATGCGATCGCCGACGCGGTGCGCGCCGCGGTGAACTGGAAGGGCTGAGGCGATGGCGGAGGAACTGCGTATCCCGAAAATCGGCATGTCGGCGACCGAAATGACGCTCAACGAATGGATGTTCGGCGACGGCGAACGGGTCGAGGTCGGCGATATTCTCTATACGGTTGAGACCGACAAGACGACGGTCGAGGTCGAGGCGCAGGTCGCGGGGATCATCCGTCCGATCGGGGTCGAGGGCGAGGTTTATCCGGTCGGCACGCTGGTCGGGACGATCGAATGACGACTCCTCTCGAAGCCAGCAAGGCGATGTATGCGGCGGTAGCGCGCGGAGAGTGGGACACGGTGGCCGATTTCATGGCCGAGGATCTCGTCATCTACGAGCCGACCTCGCTGCCATATGGCGGCGAATGGCGCGGGCGCGATGCGCTGCAGCGGCTCTACGCGCATGTGATGACCTTTTGGGAAGACCCCGTCGTTCAGTGGCAGGAACTGGTCGGCGGCGAGAAATATGCTGTCGCCTTGCTCCATTTCACCGTGACTGCGAAATCGAGCGGAAAAAGGTTCGAGACGCATATCGCCGAAGTCACGGCGTTCGACGACGCCGGCAAGATGGCGTCGATGCGCATCCATTATTTCGACACCGCGGCGATGCTCGGGCAGTTGCAGCCCTGATATGCGGGTGTTGGTGCTTGGCGCTTCGGCTGATCAGGGGGTGCCGCTGGTGCGCGCGCTGCTGGCGGCCGGACATGAGGTGACGGCAGGCGCCCGGCGCGCCAATGCGATGGCGACGACGCCGTTTCCAGACCTGCCGACCGTCCACGCCGACATCGGCGATCGCGCGTCGCTGACCGCAGCCTTTGCGGGACAGGATGCGCTCGCCTTTCACTTGCCCTTCGAATTCGATCGCGCCCGCGCCGCTTCTTATGGGCACGCGATCGGAACCGCCGCAAAAGCGGCGGGCATCCGCGACATCATCTTCAATACCGCCTGTTTCGTCGCCGACCATGATCTGGGACTGTCGGCGCATGACGGGCGGCGCGATATCGAGGCGGCGCTGGAGGCCAGCGGGGCGCGCTGCTGCTTCATCGAGCCGGTCGTGTTCATGGACAATATGATCCGGGTGTGGAGCAAGCCGTCGATCGCACAGCGCGGCATCTTTGCCTATCCCGCCGCGCCGACGCTGCGCATCAACTGGGTGTGCCTGGGCGATGTCGCCGCGGCGATGGTCGCGGCGCTGGATCAGCCGGACGCGCCGTTGCACCTGCCGCTCGGCGGGCCCGAAACATTGGTGGGTGACGAGGTCGCCGACCGCCTGTCGGAGGCGCTTGGTCGCCCGATCCGCTTCCTCAGCCTGGCGCCGGGCGAATTCGCCGCGCGCATGAGCGAGCTCGTCACCGGGTCGCGCGAGATCCAGCCGCACAGCATCTATGACGGCATGGCCAAATTCTATTCCTGGTACAATGAGCAGCCGGTGTCGCCGCTGATCGTCGATCCGGCGCCCGCGGCGCGGCTGGGGCTGACCCCGACGCCGCTGGTCGAATGGGCCAAGCGGCAGGATTGGGGTTAGGCTAGCGCAGCCAGCGCTGTGTTGCATCCAGCAGCGCTCGCGCGCGTTCGGTGGGATCGGGATAGCCCTCGCGCAGCGCGGCGCTGCGCAGTTCGACGCTCAACGGCGTGTCGCGCGGCAAGACTTCCAGCAGTTCGGTCAGCGGCAGTGCGCCGTCGCCGGGCATCAGCCGCAGGTCGAGCGCTTCGTGGATGATCGCCGGAACATCGCTCGGCGGCGGGCCGCTCGTCGGGGCGTCGCAGAATTGCGCATAGGGGATGCGGTGCGGGGCCACGGCAGCGAGATCGGCGGGCGATCCGCCGGTTCGCACAAGGTGGAGCGGATCGATCAACAGACCGACGTCTTCGCATCCTGCCGTATCGAGAATGGCCAGCGCTGCTTGAACATTGCCGACCGTCGTAAACGCCGCAAACTCCAGACAGACGCGCATGCCCGCCGCCGTTGCATGGTCGCTCAGCCGCGCCAGCTTTGCTGCCGTCTGCGCGGGGTCGGGTTCGGAACTCACCGCCAGCACATGCCGCGCGCCGATCGCCGCCCCCGCATCGATCGCCGCGAAATGCGCCGGATCGTCGGGGCCGGGTTTCAGCCAGATGACCTCGATGTCGAGCACCACCAGCCCGGCGTCGGCAACCCGGTCGCGGATCTCGACCGTCGTGGCCGGTGTCCAGATTGCCGGATCATACCAGATGCCGACCGCCGACCAGCCGCTTGCCACCGCCGCTGCCACGGTCTGCCCCGGCGAAAATTCGGGCATCACGCCCGCCGCGAGCGAGAGCAGGGGGCCGGGAGCCGCCATCAGGCGGGCAGCGTCCCGTCCATATATTTTTCCAGCGTGCGGTGGAAATGGCGGATGCGGCTTTCCTGATAATGGCCGAGCTCAAGCACGCCGTTCGGCGACGACTTCATGCCTTGCTGCACATAGGGCAGGTTTTCCATATCCTGATCGAACACCCCGGCGAGCGCGGCGCCGATCAGATGGCTGGCACTGGCGAAGGGCTGATCGTCGGGGATCAGGTGCATCGGCGCCGATTTGGGCGGCTTTTCACCCTTGGGCGTGCGCATCAGGATGCGGACTTCCATCAGGCAATGGTCGGCGTCGCCCCACGGGCGCCAGCGATAGACGATGTTCGGCACCAGCCCGCCCCATGGCGACCAGTTAGGAAAGACATTGTACGTGAAATTGTCGAGCATCTCGCTGTCGGTGGCGTCCGAATAATCATGCCCGTTCATGGCCGCAAAGGCGTCGCGGTTCGCCTGCGCCAGCACCTTGCGCGCCAGCATCGGATCGTCGGCGTCGAAGCCTTTGAGGTCGGCAGGATCGCCGGTCGCGCGGCGCGCCCGGCTGTCACCGCCGCCGATGAACTCCTCCAGTGATTTCAGGACGTAAAACTGGTCCTTGCCCTTGATATGCGGCGACATCGCGCCCGCCGGGGTTATCGCGCGGTTAAGGAAATCGCCGTAGAGGTCGTAGCGGGTGTTGGCGTCGGCGGTGAAGCCCAGGATCTGCGGATGGGTGACGATGCTGTGCCACGCCTCCATGAACGCTTCGGACACCGCCTTCCAGTTCGCCGGGATGACGCGGCCGACCCATGCGCCGGTGTAGCATTCGCCCAGCCGCCAATTGTCATAATGTTCGACGCCGGGGCCGATCCAGTCGCGAAAAGCGGGCAGGTCGTGATTTTCGGTGACCAGAATGAACCCCTGCCACCGCTCGACGCGCAATTCGGGCAGGCTCATGTCCTTGGTTTCGAGATGTTTGAAGTCCCACGCGCACGGGGCTTCCTTGAAACTGCCGTCATGGTTCCACTGAAAGCCGTGGAAGGGGCAGCGCAGATTGACCGCGCGCCCGCTTTCGGTGCGCAGCTTGCGCCCGCGGTGGAGGCAGACATTGTAGAAGGCTTTGACCGACAGATCCTTCTGGCGGACGAGCAGGATGCTTTTTTCGTTGATGTCATAAACGACGGTGTCGCCCGGCTCGGGCATATCCTCTTCGCGCGCCGCATATTGCCAGATGTTCGGCCACATCTTTTCGCGCTCGAGCCTGGCCCAATCCTCGCTGACATAGCGCGCGATCGGGATCGGCGCGTCGCCCATGTCCTGGTTCGATTCGGCGAACAGATAATCGGGGACGCGGCGCGTGTCGGCCTTCAGCATGTCGGTGTAGCTGGTCCCGGGGCAACGATCGTCGCGATCGGCAGCTTGGGGCGAACTCAGGTCGTTCATCGATGCACTCCGGATGGTCAGGCAAGCTGGTCGAGCGGCATGCCGCACGCGGCGGCAAGCGCGTGGTGGACGCCGTGGAGGGCGGGTTCGTTCGCACCGAGCACGACGCGGAAGTCGGCGGGGGCGGTCAGGAGATTCGCATAGCCGTTCGATGCCACGCGATAATCCTCGGTCTGCACCACGGTGGCGGTCGCGTCATAGGCCATTTCGCACATCGCACGATGCTCGTCGCCCTCGACCCCGAACGGGGCATAGACCGCGAACTGGCAGAACATCTTGCCCGGTCCGTCGGGAAACAGGCGGAACACCTGGGTGAAATAGACCCCGGGGGTGACCGCGCCAAAGAAGATCACGGTATTGGGGAACAGGAAATGCACCCCGCCATATTCGGTGTCGGGCCACTCGCTCTCGTCCTTGCCGACCAGATGGCCGATCGACAGGTCGGGAAAGCTGACGCGGTGATGGCGCCCGATCGGTTCATAGACATTGCGGTCGCTGTAATGCGTCTGGCCGATGGTGGTGTTGTGGAGCATCTTGAAATGATAGCCCTCGCCATAGGTGTCGAGCGCAAATTTCCAGTTCGAATCCGCCGTCAGTATGCCCTTTTTGACCGGTTCGGCGCGGTGCAGTTCGAGCTGCGCCAGCACCGGCCCGAAATCGCCGAGATGCGCCGCGGCATCGATCGGTTCGCCATCGGGATCGGCGCGGACAAAGATCAGGCCGAGATGTTCGGCGCACGGCAACGCGATCAGGTTGCGAGCGCCGATTTCGCAATTGGCAAAGCCTTCCTTGCCCGGCTGGCCGACGAGGTCGCCGGCGGGATCGAAGGTCCAGGCGTGGAACGGGCAGACGAGCCGCGGCCGCGGGCCGCTCCACGGTTCCTTTTCCTCGACCAGCTTGGCGCCGCGGTGGGTGCACATGTTGAGGAAGGCGCGCGCGACACCGTCCTTGCCGCGCGCGACCAGGATCGAGGGGCCGACCGAATCGAAGACCAAGGTGTCGCCGGGCTTGGGAATGTCACCGCTCAGCCCTGCGACGATCGGTTCACCCCGAAAAATATGCGCCATCTCGGCCGCGTTGCGCGCTTCGCCGGTGTAGACGGATTTGTGCAGCGGCAGCGGCGCGTCGGCCATGTCGGTGCGGTTTTCGGCAATGATCGCCACCAGCTTGCGCAATCCGGTGCGCGCGTTGCGCTTGCGGACGGCGGGCCAATCCTTGTGGGCGATCTGCGGATCGGACTCAGCCATGGCTCTCCTCACATTTTGCCCAGTATGCGTCCGGGTCTCGGCTATCTTATCGCACAAAGCCCGGCGCTTGTGCGCTATCGCTTTTGAGGGGGAGAGATCCGATGGCCGGACCCGATACACTCGCGTCGCTGGGCGATGTCATGCAGCTGGCCTTTGTGCCGGCGGATTTCGATGCGGCGGTGAAGCATTGGACCGAAGTGATCGGCGCGGGGCCGTTTTTCCTGCTGCCGAACGTCTCGCTGCCCGGCGGGCGCTATCGCGGCGCCCCGAGCGATCCGCTGTTCACGATGGCGCTCGGCTATTGGGGCGACATGCAGATCGAGTTGATTCGGCCCGAGAATGACGCGGCATCGATCTATCGCGGCGACTATGGCGTCACCGATGTGCTGCACCATGTCTGCGTACTGGTCGATTCGATCGCCGCAGCGCGGGCGCGCTGCGAAGCGGTGGGGGCCGAGATCATCTTTGAGGCGCCGGTGGGCGAGTCGGGCGGGGTGATTTACGCCGATCCGGGGACGGGGCCGGGCACGCTGGTCGAGCTGCTGGAACCGCAGGCGGGGACGCGCGATCTGTTCGCGATGATGCGCGCGGCGGCAAAGGGGTGGGATGGGAACGAGCCGCTCAGGACGCTGGGGTAGGAAACGGAATTTTCGCCAAAACTATCGTCATTGCGAGCGAAGCGAAGCAATCCAGAGCGGTTTACGCGACTCTGGATTGCCGCGTCGCTTCGCTCCTCGCAATGACGACGCATATTAACGTCGTGCCCTAGCTATTTGCCCCCAAATACCCCAATTGCCCGGCCTTGAAGATCGTCTGTGCGCGGTTGACCGAGTTCAGTTTTTCGCCCGCGCGGTGGACATGATAGCGCACCGTCGCATGGCTGAGCGAGATGATCATGCCGATCTCGCGGTCGGTCTTGCCGATCGCGGCCCAGCGCAGACATTCGACCTCGCGCTTTGACAATTCGCAGTCCGAGGGAATCCGGCGCTTGGTTCGCATCGCCGACGCATAGCCGGCGATGAAGCGGCGGGTGGCGAGGCCCAGCGTGTCGCCGATTTCGGCGAACAGATCGGTCAGGTCGACGACATCGGGGTCGTTCGGATGGAAACTGTTGGCGGAAATCTGGCCAAAAGGCAGGTGCACCGGAACGACAATCGCCGCCTGATAGCGTTGATTGGCGGCAAAATATCGGGCCGGGTCGATGTCGTCGAGATAGGGGTTGGGCTGCGCGGTCCGGAATCCCTCGCTGTTGCACCAAAAGGGTTCGCCTTCATAACGGCACGACCGCGGCAGCGGCGAATGGAGCGCCAGCCGATGGTCTTCCCACCAGCGCTCGCCGTCGCCAAGCCAGCCGAACAGGTCGGCGGCGAGCACCGCGCCGTCGGCGTCCACCATCGTTTCTTTGGAAGCAATATCGTCGCACAGCGCGGCGCGCAGATCAAAGGCGGCGGCATAGTCGCGCAGCACGACGGCGGCGTCGTGGATGTCCTCCACGTTGCGCACCGTGACCGCATCGACGAGGTTCCTGGCATCCAGCGGCGGCCGGAACCCGTCGTCGGGCAGTTTGACTGCCTTTTCTCCCATATCGGGAACTATCTCATACGGACCCGGCAGGCGCAATGCGTGTGTCATAATCTCAGCACCGTCTTGGCTATGATGTTTTTCTGGACTTCGCTCGACCCGCCGAACACCGTCCAGGCGCGGCTGTTGAGGAAGCGGGCGGCGGCAATCTGGGCATCGGGGTCGCCGATCGGCGGCGGTGCCGCATTGCCGTAGAGTGGCCGCACGGTCGGCAGTTGCAGGCCGTCATAGCCGTGAAGGTCCATCGCGATGCGATCGATCCGCTGATGCAATTCGGACGCGATCAGCTTGACCAGCGAGGTCTGCGGTCCGGCGGGGCGACCCTTCACGATGTCGGCAAGGATGCGCAGCTCGGTGGTTTCGAGTGCTTCAGCCTCAAGCCGCAGCCGGGCAATGTCGGTCGCGACCTGGACATCGGCCCCCAGCGCGCCATTATGGCCGCTGGGCGCGATGCCGGCCGTCATTTCGAGTTCGTCGATGGCGCGGATCAGCCGCGGCGCGTGAAACGATCCGCCGCGCTCGTTTTCGAGGAGGAATTTGGCGATCGTCCAGCCCTGGCCTTCGTCGCCGATGCGATTGTCGACCGCGGTGCGGGCGCCGTCGAGGAACACCTGATTGACCTCATGGTCACCCGCCATGGTGATGATCGGGGTGACGGTGACCCCCGGCTGGTCCATCGGGATCAACAGGAAGCTGATCCCCGCCTGTTTGCGAACCTCGCCGTCGGTGCGGACGAGGCAGAAAATCCAGTTGGCGTGGTGGGCGTGGGTGGTCCAGATTTTCGAGCCGTCGACGATATAATCGTCGCCGTCGCGCCGCGCCCGGGTGCGCAGCGACGCGAGGTCGGAGCCGCTTTGCGGTTCGCTATAGCCCTGACACCAATAATCGGTGCCGGCGCGGATCGCGGGCAGGAAGCGGTCCTTTTGTTCCGGGGTGCCAAAGGCGCAGATCACCGGACCAACGAGGCGCAGCCCGAGCACCGACAAGGCGGGCGCCCCGGCGATCGCGCATTCCTTTTCAAAAATATAGCGTTGCATCGCGGTCCAGCCGGTGCCGCCGCAATCCTCGGGCCAATGATAGGCGATCCAGCCTTTTTCGTGGAGGATCCGGTGCCAGACCAGCCCAATGTCGGGTTCGACAAAAACGCCGGGGGTGCGCTGCGCGCCGTCGCGCACGACGTCGGGCAGCGCGGTGCGCAGGAATTCGCGCACCTCCTCGCGAAATGCCTGTTCGGCTGCTGTCAGGTCGAGATCCATCCGCTTCCTATCGCTCGAGGATCGCCACGGCCGACAGGCCGGGCGCGCCATAGACGTGACTATAACCGACCTTCGGCGCGTTCGGGACCTGGCGCGGTCCGCCGCGGCCGCGCAATTGGACGGTGTTTTCGTAAACCTGGCGCAACCCCGACGCGCCGATCGGTTCGCCGCACGCCAGACAGCCGCCGTCGGTGTTGATCGGCAGCTTGCCCCCGATCTCGCTCCACCCTTCGGCCAGCCATTGTTCCTGATCGCCATCGGCGCAAAAGCCGTTTTCGGCCATGTGCATGATCTCGGCGCCGCTTTCGGTGTCCTGCAATTGCGCGACGCCGACATCGGCGGGGCCGATGCCCGCCATCTCGAACGCGGCCCGGCTGGCGACCTCGGTCGGTTTGCCGCCGCCGTTCACCGCCACCGACGGGGCAAAGACCTCGAACGATCCCGCGGGCCGGGTGCGAAAGGCGACGCTGGCGATGCGGACCGCGTCGGCGCCCAGTTCGCGCACCTTCCTGGCGCTTGCCAGCACCAGCGCCACCGCGCCCTCGGCGGGCGAGCAGAACATATATTTGGTCAGCGGGTCGTTGACCATCGGCGCGTTCAATATCGTGTCGAGATCGACCGGCGAGCGCCGCCAGGCATGATCGCAGAGCGTGCCGTTGCGAAACGCCTTTTCGGCGACCAGCCCCAGCGTGCGGCGGCTGATCCCGTGCAGCGCCATATAGCGCTGAATCTTGAGCGCGAAAAATTGCGTCGTCAGCATCATGCCGGTTTCGCCATACCATTCGGGTAGGCCGTAATCGGACGGTTTGGCGTTGAACGCACCGCGCGGATGCTTGTCGAAGCCGACCGCGAGCGCGATGTCGCACGCCCCTGCCGCAATCGCATTGCGCGCCGCGGTCAGCGCGCTGCCCCCGGTGGCGCAGCCGTTGGCGACATTGATGAAGGGGACGCTGGTCAGCCCGAGTTCGTTGACCATGATGTCGGCCGACCCCGCCGCCGCCGAGCCGCCATAGGCGAATTCGACATCGGGCCATGCGAGCCCGGCGTCGGCCAGCGCCTGACGCACCGCGACGACGCCCTGATCGCGCCCCGACCGCCCGTCGGTGCGGCCAAAGGGGTGGATCCCGGCGCCGATGATATAGACGTCGTCAGTCATGGCTGGCGCTCCGGCCGAAAGGCATAGGTCGATCGCGCGGCGTCGAACGCGACGACGGCAAAGATCATCGGCATCCCGATGGTCAGGTCGGCGGGCGCGGCATCGACGATGCGGGTTTCGACGATGACTTCGCCGGGCAGTTCGACATAGCCGATGAGGAAGGGTTGGAAGGGCTGCGGGCCGCTATAGGGTTCCTTGGGCTCAAAACCTTGCGTGGTCCACGACCACAGCGTGCCGCGGCGCGCGAGGGCGACCGGTTCGACCAGTGCGGCAGCGTCGCCGTCGGGCATCGGAAAGACAATCTCGCCGTCGGCGCGGCGCGCGCCGATCAGCCGGGGTTCGGCCTCGTCGGTCCACAGCCCGGGCGCGATCGGGGTGAGCGCGCTCATGCCGCCCTCGCATAGCTGCGCAGGCAATGCGTCTGGTCGCCGAAAATCTTGTCGAGCAGCATCACGCGCTTCAGCGCATGGCCGATCGCCAGTTCGTCGGTTTGCCCCATGCCGCCGTGCATCTGCACCGCCTCCAGCCCGATCCGCGTCGCCGCTTCGCCGACATAGGCCTTGGCGCCCGCGGTGATCCGCGGCCAATTGGCATCGTCGGTCGTCGGATCCTGCATCGCGGTGCGTAGCACCATCGAGCGCGCCAGTTCGAGCGCCGCATAACATTCGACCAGCCGGTGCTGGAGCGCCTGAAAGGTTCCGATCGCGGCGCCGAACTGCTCGCGCTCGCGGGTGTAGGCGAGCGTGTCGTCGAACATCCGCTGCGCCAGCCCCAGCATTTCGGCGGCGGCGAGCAGGCGTATATCGCCGATTATGCGGTCGAACGCCGGGCGCGGCAAGTCATGCGCCACGGCCGGGGCGCGGTGAAGGTCGAGGGTCGCGGCGGTCGAGCCATCGACGACGGGATAATCCTGCCGCACCACCCCCGCCGCATCGCGCGCCACCACCGCCAACCGCACATCATCCGCCGCGGCCGCGGTGACCAGCCACAGGTCGGCGAGCGCGGCGCCCAGCACCAGCGTCTTGCTGCCGCCGATCCGTCCCGCCGCATCGCACCGGGTGTGGGTGGGTGCGACCGCGTAGCGGCGCCCGGGTTCGGCAAAGCCGACCGCGGCAAAGCGGTCGCCCGCGACGAGCTCGCCGACGAGCGCGGTGTCCCCCGCCGCCGCCGCGAGGCGGATCGGCAGCACCCCGTTTTCGAGCCAGGGGTCGATCGCGACCCCCGTTCCCAGGGCTTCGCCAACCAGGACCAGATCGATCATCGATCCGCCGAGGCCGCCCATCGCTTCCGGCGCGGCGAGCGCGAGCAGGCCAAGATCGGCGAGTTGCTGCCAGCGGGCGCGCGGATAGCCGCCCGGACCTTGCCGCATCGCGTGGCGCGCGGCGATGTCGATCGGGCCGAGAAAGCGGCCGATCGTGTCACGCGTCAGTTGCTGGTCGTCGTCGAGGTCGAAATTCATGGGCGCCGCCGGTAAGTGATCGGCAGGGTCGTCAGCCCGCGCAGCAGCATGTTCGGCGGCCAGCTCGGCGCATGGCCGTCGGCGACGGCAAAATCGGTCAGCCGGGTCAGCAATTCGGTGTAGGCGACCGCCATTTCCTTGCGGCTCAGCATATTGCCGACGCACATATGGATGCCCTTGCCAAACGCGAGGTGGCTGCGCGCATTTGTCCGTTCGATGTCGAAGCGGTCGGGGTCGGGATATTTGGCGGGGTCGCGGTTCGCCGCGGCGTAGCGCAGCTGGACCATCGCCCCCTTGGGGATTTTGACCCCGCCGAGCTCGGCGTCCTGCCGCACCATCCGCCACATCCCCGCGGTCGGGCTTTCGGTGCGCAGCACTTCTTCGACCAGGTTGATGATTGCGCGCTCATTGCCCGCGTCGGCGGCGGCGACGGCTTTCGCCATCTGGTCGGGGTTGTCGATCAGCTGGAGCAGGCCTCCCGCCAGCGCCGAGGTCGTCGTCTCGTTCCCCGCGACCATCAGCTGCTGCATGATCGACAGGATTTCGGCGTCCTCGAGCGGGCGTTCGCCGTCGACCGCGGCATGGACAAGGTCGGAGAGCAGGTCTTCGGTCGGGTTGGCGCGGCGTTCGTCGATCCGGGCTTTGACGAAATGCTGGAACTCGACGACCTCGCGCGCGCATTCGAGTTCGCGTTCCTTGGGGATCATCCGGCCCAGCCGGTCGACAAAGGCGTCGGACCAGCGCTTCACCTTGCCCAGATCGTCGCCGGTCATGCCGATCTGGCTGGCGATCATCGCGACGGGCAAGGGAATCGCGAAATCGGTGACGAAATCGCAGCTGTGCTTGGCGGCCATCTGTTCGACCAGGTCGACGACGACGCCGCGCATATCCTCCTCGATCGCGGCAACGCGCTTCATCGAGAAGGCGAGGTTGACGAGCTTGCGAAAGCGGGTGTGGGTCGGCGGGTCGGCGGTGAGCAGCGTATCGACCTGCGGCCATCCCTGCGCGAGGATCGCCGCGACGTCACCATCTTCGGCCATCGCCCCCGATAGCGTGCCCTGGAAATTGTTCGAGAAGG
Source organism: uncultured Sphingopyxis sp. (assembly GCA_964502035.1). Classification (GTDB taxonomy): domain Bacteria; phylum Pseudomonadota; class Alphaproteobacteria; order Sphingomonadales; family Sphingomonadaceae; genus Sphingopyxis. Next base: position 39,947 of record CAZCUW010000013.1, read on the forward strand.
TTTCGACGTCGCCGGTCGCCTGCGCGCAATGTTCGTAGGACAGGACGAGGAACATGCTGTCCGACAGCTGGACCACCGGGCTTTTGGGCAGCCAGGTGCGGTAATAGTCGAACGGGTCCGCAATCACCTGCGGTTCGAAAAAACTGCTTGCTGCGATGTCGTTCACGCGGCGCCTCTTCCCTTGGTCTTATCTTTATGCCCCTGACTATATGCGCGCCGTTGTGGCAGGCGATGCACAATTTCGTTAGGCGACGAGGGTGGCCGCGACATGGTCGAGCGCGTTGCGGAGCAGGCGGCGGAGGTGGGGATTGGCGTAAGCGGCGGGGCCGTCGCCGGGCTGGAGATAGACGAGGCGGCCCGCGCCGACGGGCTTTTCCCATCCGATCAGGTCGCTGCCGGGCGGATGCGGCCAGCCGTCATTGCTGAACATCCGCCCCGCGACCGCCTGCGCCGCCGAATAGAAATTCTCGCGCACGAAAACATGATCGGCGCGCAGCAGCGGGGTGACTTCGCCCCATCGCGGCGCCAGATACAGCTCGTCGCACAGCGCAAAACGCGGCGGCAGTCCGGCGGTCACCGGGTGGCCGGGGTCGAGGACAATGGCGTCGTAAGCGACATCGTGGCGATAGCCCGAATCGAGATGCGCCGCGCCGTTCGCTTCGCCAGATTGGTAGAGGAAGCGGCCGCCAAGCATGTCGGCCCATTCGGGCCATTCGGCCCAGCCCGCGATGGCATGGTGCATCGCGACCGCGCCGCCGCCGCGCGCGAAATAGTCGGTGATGGCGCGGAGATAGGCCGGGGACGGGGCACGCGATGTCATCGTGCCGCCGCCGAACGCATAGCCCGGCATGTCATAGAAAAGGATCGCGTCGGCCTCGCTCGCGGCCCCCGCGGCGACCGCTGCCTCGGCCTCGGGATGGATTCGATGGGTGACCGTCCAGCCGTCGAAACTGGCGAGCAGGTCGGCGAACGGCGCGGCTTCATAGGGATGGCCGCCCGACAGGACGAGCAGGCGGCGCGTTCCCGTCATGCGATCTTCAGGATCATCTTGCCCTGGTTGCTGCCCGAAAACAGCCGCATGAAGGCGTCGAAGCTGTTCTCGATCCCCGTATCGACATGTTCGTCGGCGACCAGTCTGCCCGCTTGCAGCCACGCCGCCATTTCGGCGCCGCCCTCGGCAAAGCGCGGGATGTAATCGGCGACGAGCAGCCCGCGGATCGCGGCGCGGTGGACGATGAGCTGCCAGATGTTGCGCGCGCCGACCTTTTCGACCTTGTTATATTCGCTGATCAGTCCGCACAGCCCAATCCGCGCCCCGTGGCGCAGGTTCATCAACCCGGCGTCGAGGATGTCGCCGCCGACATTTTCAAAGATGATATCGACCCCATCGGGCGCTTCGGCGCGGATCGCCGCGGTCAGCGCGCCCATATCCTTGCCGCGATAGTCGATCGCCGCGTCGAAGCCGTAACGCTCGATCAGCCGCGCACATTTTTCGGCGCCGCCCGCGATGCCGATGACCTTGCTCGCGCCCTTGATCTTTGCAATCTGGCCGACGAGTGAGCCCACCGCACCCGCCGCGCCGGTGACCAGCACGACATCGCCGCCCTTGGGCTCGCACACCTCGATATAGCCGAAATAGGCGGTCATCCCGACCGCGCCGAGCACCGACAGATAGTTGGTGACCGACGGCACGAGGCTCGCATCGATCGGCTGGGTAAAGCCGCCGACGGTGCCGACGGAATAATCCTCGATGCCGTTGAGGCCCATCACCCATTGCCCGGGCGCAAAGCCCGCCGTCTTGCTCGCCTCGACAACGCCGACGGTCGACGCGCGCACCGAGGTGCCGAGCGGGATCGGCGGCATATAGCTGGGCGCATCGTCCATCCAGCCGCGGATCGCGGGGTCGAGCGAGGCATAATGGTTGCGGATCAGGAATTGTCCGTCGGCCAGATCGGGCGTCGGTTCGCTGACCAGATCGAAATCGTCGCGCACCGGTTCGCCATCGGGGCGGCGGACGAGCAGAAAACGGCGGTTGTCGGGCATGAAACCTCCTCAGGCGGGAACAATGGCGACCGGGATCGCGCTTTGCAGCGACTGGCCGGTGATGGGATCATAACGGACGGTTTCGCTGACCAGGCGGTTGGTGGAATTGCCGCGCTCGCGGACCTGGTCGGGGCCGACCTCGGGGCCGCCGAACGCATGGGCCATCGACACGACGCCGGGGCGCATACCCGCGGCGGCGCGCGCCTCGGCGACGACCTCGCCCGCCGCCGAACGGATGCGGACGATGTCGCCCTCGCGGCACGGGATACGCGCCATGTCGTCGGGATGCAGGAAGGCGGGATTGGTCGTGCGTTTGGCGGTCAGGGCGGTCAGGTTCTGGCCGGTCGAATTGAAGCGGTGGCGGCTGCGCCGCGACACCATGCGGTACGGGAAATCGGGGGTCGGCTGGTCGGCGGTGGCATAGGCGATGAGCTGATCGGGCATCGCCCCGGCGCAAAGGTCGAAGCGGCCGGGCGCATCGGGATCGCCGGGTTCGACGATCGGGTGCAGATCGGGATAGATCACCGCCTGGCCATCGACGGTGTCGGCGCGGACCCGGCTCGGCGCGACGACGCAGCCCGCGCTCATCAGGTCGAGGAAGGTCTGCTTGTTCGGCTTCGCGTCCATCGGGCAGGGGCCGCCGGCGAGCGGGATCGGGGTGCCGATGCGGTGGGCGAGGCCCCAGAGCATTTCCCATTCCTCGATCAGGTCGCCGGGGGCGTCGATCATCGCCTCGGTATAGCGGGCGTAGGGGATTTCGTACCACCATTCGCTGAGGTTGCTGATGTCCTCGCGTTCGAGGCACATGGTCGGGGCGAGGATATAGTCCGAGCGTTTGGCGGTCGCCGAGTCGGCGTTGACGTCGACGCTGACGAGCAGCTCGAGGCCGTCGAGCGCGTGGGTCATCTTGTCCTGATCGGGGAAGGCGACCACGGGATTGCCGCCGATCGAGATCAGTGCGCGAATCTGGCCCTCGCCGGGGGTGAGCATTTCGTCGGCGAGCACATTGCACGGCATTTCCATGCCGAGGTGGGTGAGGCCGCGGATGCGCGACGCCGGAAAGCCTTCGCCAAAGAGCGCCATCGGCGGCGCCACCTGGGCGCGGCGCGGCGTCGCGGCGGTAAACACGCGCGGGATCGAGCTTTTCTCGCCCTCGCGGCAAAAGCGCCCGCAGATGATGTTGAGCGAGGAGACGAGATATTGGGTCAGCGTGCCTTGACCCGCCATTTCGGGGCCGGTGCCGGTCGACACGACCCCCTTGGTCCCGGTGGCGAACATCCGCGCCGCGGCGACCAGCTGGCTTTCCTCGACCCCGGCGCGCGCCGCGGCGGCCGCGGGGGTGAAAGCGGTGACGGCGCGGGTAAGGTCTTCAAGGCCATCGACATATTGCTGGACGAAGCCTTTGTCATAGAGGCCTTCGGACAGGATGACATGAATGATCCCCGCAAGCATTGCGGGGTCTTCGCCCGGCCGCACCGGCAGGTGGATATGCGCGAGCGCCGCGACGTCGCTTGTCCGGGGGTCGGCGACGATCAGCTTCAGCCCCTTGTCCAGCGCATCGCGCAGGCGGCGCGAGGGCGAGAAGGGCGGCAGGCCGCCGGGCGGCCCATAATGCGAGACGATCGGGTTGTTGCCGATGAAAAAGGCGACATCGGCGTCGGCGAATGTGTGCATGCCGCCCATCCAGCTGCCGTAGCGCATCGTCGTATAGACTTTGGCGGGCTGGTCGAGGGTGACCGAGGTGTAGATGTTGCGCGTCCCCAGCCCCTGCGCGAACGCCATCGCGCTGCCGACCCCGGCGCTGTTCTGAAACGCATAAGTGCCGCCATAGACCCCCACCGCGTGCGGGCCATGCTCGGCGATGATCGCCGCCAGTTTTGCGCCGATTTCGTCGAGCGCGGCCTCCATCGCTATGTCCTGAAACGCCCCGGCGACGCGCTTTTGCGATATGGTCAGCCGCTGCGGCCCATGATGTGCCTCAGGCAATTGGCGGCCCTTGATGCAGGTATAGCCGCCGAACACGGGGTCGTCGGGATCGCCCTGAACCTTGGTGACGCGGCCCGCGTCGATGGTGATCAGCATCGCGCAATTGGCATGGCAGAAGCGGCAGAAACTGCGGCGGACCTCAGACATCATATCTCTCCCTGATCGCACCCTACGCCGCCGCGCATCCTAAGCGACTGGCACTTTTGGCGGTGGTTGCGGGCCAAGCGCAGGCGCAGTTTCCGGACAAAGAACAGGGAGAGTATCGATGCCGACATCGCGCCAATGGCTGCTGAACGGACATCCGCGCGGGCGCGGGATCGAGGATGGCGATTTCCGGCTCGCCCGGACCGAGGTCGGCGCGCCCGGCGACGGTGAATTGCTGCTCAAGACGCTCTATCTGGGGTTCGATCCGGCGCAAAAGGGCTGGATGGAAAATATCGCCGACTATGTCGCGCCGATGGCGATCGGCGACGTGATGCGCGGCAGCGGGGTCAGCGAAGTGGTGGAGAGCCACCATCCCGGCTTTGCCGCGGGCGACCTGGTCATGGGGTCGACGGGCTGGACCGAATGGCATGTGTCGGACGGCACGGGGCTGGTCAAGATCGACACCGCGCTGCCGCCGACCGCGATGCTATCGGTGCTCGGCACCACCGGAGTCACCGCCTATTGCGGGTTGTTCAAGGTCGGGCGCCCGGTCGCGGGCGATACGGTGCTGGTGTCGGGCGCGGCGGGGGCGACCGGATCGGTCGTCGGCCAGCTCGCCAAGATCGCCGGGTGCCGGGTGGTCGGCATCGCGGGGGGCGAGGACAAGTGCCGCTGGCTGGTCGACGAAGCGGGCTATGACGCCGCGATCGATTATAAGGCGGGCGATGTGCGGCGGCAGATCAGGGACCATTGCCCCGGCGGGGTCGATGTCATTTTCGACAATGTCGGCGGCGCGATCCTCAACGACATGCTCGGCGAGATTGCGACCGGGGCGCGGATCGCGATCTGCGGCGGGATCAGCCGCTACGAAACCGGGTCGCTGCCCGCCGGGCCGCAGAATTATTTCAATCTGGTCTTTCGCCGCGGCACGATGGCGGGCTTTATCGTGCTCGATTGGGCGGCCGAATTTCCCGCGATCCGCAAGCGGCTCGAGGGCTTTGTCCAGGATGGGCGGCTGACCTATCGCGAGGATGTGCAGCAGGGGTTTGAAAACGCTCCCGCGACGCTGAAGCGCCTGTTCAGCGGGCAGAACCGCGGCAAGCAATTGTTGCAACTATAGGGAGATCGACATGGGCAGGCTGGCAGGCAAGCGCGCCGTCATCATCGGCGCGGCATCGGCGGGCAATATGGCGCAGGTGACCGCGCGGATCTTTGCGCGCGAAGGCGCGACGGTGCTGGTGGCGGGGCGCAAACAGGCGCCGCTCGATGCGTTCGCGGCCGAAATCGGCGGCCATGCCGCGCTGTGCGACATCACCGACAAGGCGTCGGTGTTTGCACTTGCCGACGCCGCGAAAGCGACGATGGGCGGGGTGGACATCGCGATGAATGCGAGCGGATGGGGGCTGCTCAAGCCCTTGCTCGACGTGACCGAGGATGAGCTGGCGGCGATCGTCGCGCTGCAATTCACCGGGGTCCATCATTTCCTGCAAGCGTTCGTCGGCGCGATGCTGGCGAACGAGCCGAGCGGCGGGTCGATCATCCAGGTCTCGTCGGCGACGACACGCTCGCCGATCAGCAACCATGCCGCCTATATCGGCACCAAGACGGGGTCGGAGGCGCTGATCCGCTGCGTCGCCAATGATTTCGGGGCGGCGGGGATCAGGGCGAATATCGTCTCCCCCGCGTTCACCGAATCGCCGATGACGCAGGATGCGTTCGCGACCCCGGGGCTGGTCGATGCCTTTCTGCCGCGCTATCCGCTGGGGCGGCTCAACACCGCCGAGGATGTCGCCAATGCGTGCCTGTGGCTCGCGAGCGACGAGGCGTTTGTCACCGGCGAGAATTTGCAGCCGAATGGCGGGCTGGCTTTGCGGGGCAATCCGCAGGAGGGCGATATTGCCGCGGCGGTCGGTGCGGCGATGGCGAAGTTGCAGAACGGCTAACCAATCTGCCGCTCGCGCCCTTCCCAATGGGGTGCGCGCAGCTCGCGGCGCAGGATCTTGCCCGACGGGTTGCGCGGTAGTGCTGCGATGAAATCGACCGACTTGGGGCATTTATAGCCCGCGATGCGGGTCCGCGCCCAGCCGATGATCTCCCCGGCGTCGGCGCTTGTCCCGTCCTTCAGCACGACGCACGCCTTCACCGCCTCGCCCCATGTGGCGTCGGGAACCCCGACAACGGCGACATCGGCGACCGCAGGGTGGCCGTAAATCGCATTCTCGACCTCGGCCGGATAGACATTCTCGCCGCCCGAGATGATCATGTCCTTCACCCGGTCGTGGAGGTAGAAATAGCCGTCCTCGTCGGTGTAGCCGGCGTCACCGGTGCGCAGCCAGCCATCACCGTCGATCGTCTCTGCCGTCGCATCGGGCCGCCCCCAATATTCGCGCATATTCGCTTGGGCGCGGATCGCGATCTCGCCGATTTCGCGCGGCGGCAGGGGATGGCCGCTCGCGTCGATCACCCGCATCTCGACCCCGCGCAGCGGCTTGCCGACCGATCGCATCCGCTCGTTGCCCGCCGGGTCATGGTCCTCGGGCGGCAGCGCCGCGATCGTGCCCGATGTTTCGGTCATCCCGTACATCTGGACAAAGCCGCACTGGAAGACGTCGATGCACTGGCGCAAGAGGTCGAGCGGGATCGGCGAGGCGCCGTAAGCGATGTGGCGCAGGCGCGAGAAATCAACCTCGCGCGCCCGCGGCTGGTTCACGATGATCTGCATCGCCGCGGGGACCATGAAGATTTTCGAGATGCCATGGGCCTCGATCAGGTCGAGCACCCCGCCGGGGTCGAACTCGCGGGTGATGACGCCGGTCGCGCCATTGGTCATTACGGTGATGCCATATCCGGTGCCGCCGATGTGGAAACAGGGCATCGCGACCAGCCCGACGTCGTCGGCATCCCAGCGCTCCCAATCGGCCTGCAACGCCGGATCGCGGTCGAGCTGCGAGCGCAGCACCGACCCGTTGGTCAGCACCGCGCCCTTGGGCTTGCCGGTGGTGCCGGAGGTATACATCTGGATCACCGCGTCCTGCTCGTCACGCGGGACGTCGGGATCGGTGGCGGGGAAGGCGCCGCGCCAGCTGCGATAATCGGCAAAGCCATTGGCCGCGCCTTCGGTCGCGATCACCTGGTCAATACGGGGAAAGGCGTCGCGGTGCGCGGCGACGAGGTCGGTGAACTCGGGGCCGACGAACAGGATGCGCGCGCCGCAATTGTCGATGATCCATGCGATCTCCGGAACCGCGAGCCGCCAGTTGACCGGCGTCATCACGCCGCCCGCCTTGGCCACCGCGACCACCAGTTCAAAATAGAGGTCGCTGTTCTTGCCGAGGTAGGCGACGCGGTCGTCGGGGTTGAGGCCGAGGGCGATAAGGGCGTTCGCGGCGCGGCTGCTGTTCGCGTCGAAATCGGCATAGCGGGTGGCGCGGCCCTCGAAGTGGAAGAGGATGCGATCGGGGCGCTCGCGGGCATTGGTCCGCGCGACGTCGGCGATCCGCTGAAAGGCTGGCACCGTCACTGACTTCCTCTCCCGTTTCAGGCGTGACCGAACGCCTGCCGGTAGAGACTGGAGTCGGCGGCGTAGAAATTGCAATGGAAACCCGACGGGACGCGGAACGGGACATGCACCGTCGCGAGCGGGCCGGCGGCGATGTCGAGCGCGGCAAAGATTGCGAGATCGCTCGTCGCGGCGCCGGCGCGGTGGACGAGGGTCATTGCATAACCGTCGCCTTCACCCGCGGCGCCGATGCGGGGCGCGAAGATCAGCTCGCCGCACGAGGTGCCGTTGCCGAAATGGTAATAATCCTCCGTGCCGCTCACCGTGTCGAAGCGCAGCACCGCGTCCATCCCCTCGGCGCGCCCGTCGCGGCTGTTGAGGTTGATGTTGGCAAAGCTGTGGCGCGAGGCGCGCGTCATGAACCGGTCGTCGGGGCGCGGGAATTGAATGTCGCGGTCGTTGAGGGTTTCTTCCTTGAGCCAGCTGCCTTCGCCCGACGGGTCGATCGTCCAGCGGCGCAGGCTCTGCTGGGTGTCGCCGTGGGTCTGTCTGACCCCGGTTTCGTCGGGGAACAAGGCGGTGCCGTTGGCGGCGGCGACATCGGCGATGATCTTGCCATCGGCTTCCCACACATTGAGTTCGTGGAACATGTGGCGCGGTTCATAGTCGAACCAGCGCACGTCGCTCGCCGATCCGTCGCGCGGCATGATCGCGAATTTTGTCGGGCGGCCGTTGACCCACGCGGTCATCGGCCCGCCCTTCATGAAGCGGCCAAGGTCGGCATCGATCGGGATGACCGGAAACACCACCCAGTTTTCGGTCAGGAAGAAGGTGTGCATCAGCGCGTTGTGCGGCATGTCGATCAGCTCGGCCTTGGTCACCCGGCCGCTGGCGTCGATCACGTCATAACGGATTTGCGGCGCCCCCATCGGGCCATTGATCATCGCGCCCAGGTTGATCAGCTCGCCCGTCGCATAGTCGATTTTGGGGTGCGCCGAAAAGGTCGTGGTGATCGTCCCGCCATAATGTTCCTCGCCCAGCGTATCGAGGGTGCGCGGATCGAGTTCGACCGCGGGGGCGCCCTCCATCAGCGCGAGCAATTTGCCGCCATGGACGATGATATTGGTGTTCGCGGTGTTGTAACGCTTGCCCGCCACCGCCGGGTCGGCGGTCATCGGATTGCCGAACATTCCGAACAATCGCTGCCCCGCCGCCCTTTCCAGCTCGAATTTCTCGGTGCGGACCCAGCGGTTGAGCATCGCGGCGCGGCCGCCCTCGATATGAAAGGCATAGACCATGCCGTCGCCGTCGAACCAGTGATAGTCGCCCTCGCGCGTCGGATAGAGCGGTTCGGGGCCGTTGCGATAGAAAACCCCGACCAGATCGTCGGGAATTTCGCCCTCGACGATCAGGTCGGGGGCGGTCGCCTCGAACCGCACCGGTTGATGATGCCCCGACAGATAGGGGTGATCGAAAAATGCCTTGGCCATCAGCCGATCACCCCTGTGCGCTAGAATTTGAAGCCGAGTTCGACACCATAGGTCCGCGGCTCGATCGCGCCGGAGAAGGTGAAGAGACCGGCGACCGGCAGGGTGCTGCCGATGTCGCGGACATTGGTGAGATTGCGACCAAAGACTGCGACGCTGACTTCCCCGCTACCGGTCAGGAAGGTGTACGACATTTGCCCCGACAGATTTTCACGATCCTTGGTGAAGCAGCGGAAATCATTGGTCACTGCACCGAACACGATCGGCCGGTTGGCGGTGATGCAGGTCGCCGTCTTGCTTTGGAAGCGCAGCAGCAGATTCGCATCGAAACGCCCCGAACCCATTTCCTTCGAATAATTGGCTCCCGCCGAGATCTGGTATTTCGGGGCGCGGCGCAAGGTCAGCGTCGACACATCGTCGCCGATATTGTCGCCGTTCAAATCCTTGAGAAACGTGCCATATTCGGCGTCAAGATAGCTTGCCGATGCGGTGAAGTTCAGTTCGTCGGACGGCTGGATGATCAGTTCCAGTTCGGCGCCGGTAATCGTCGCCGAGGCGGCGTTGCCGACGACCGTTTCCTGCGGCTGGGCCGATCCCGGCGGTGACGGCTGAACCACCTCTTCCTGCTTGTTGTCATATTTGGTGTGGAACAGGGCGATGTTGGTGCGCAAGGTGCGATCGAGCCAATCGGCCTTCAGGCCGATTTCGAACGCATCGACGGTTTCCGGGAAATAGGGGCCAAGCGAGGTTGGCGACGCCGCGCGTCCGTTGAAACCGCCCGACCGGAAACCGGTCGAATAGGAGCCGTAGACAATCTTGTTGTCGCCGATTTCATAGGTCGCGTTGGCGCGCCAGGTGAATTTGCCGAACGACGCCTCGCCCGAACAATTGTTCGCCGGACCGTAAGTCGGCAGCCCCGCCAGCGGCCCCGGCCCAAAGACGCCCGTCACGCCGACGCATGACCGGCCATCAAAGGTCGGCTGGCTCAGCTCGACCAGCCCGACGACCTGGCCGTAATTGTTGAAGGTTTGCTTTTTGTCGCGGGTATAGCGCCCGCCGACCGACAGTTTGAATTTGTCGCTCAGCGTGAATTGCGCATCGGCGAACCCGGCATAGGAGGTGGCCTTGTTGTCGGTGTAGGCGCGTAACGTCGCCCCGGCAGGACTTTGCGAGGGCACCGGACCCAGCCGGGTGAATTGGTCGAGCTGGTAATTGCTGGTGTAATAATATCCGCCAACCAGCAGGTTTACCGCATCGCTGATTTCAGCGAGGACGCGCAATTCCTGGCTGAATTGTTCGAATTTCTGGAGCCGCCGGGTGGCAAAAAAGTCGGCCGAACTGCCATCGAAATCCTGCGCCACATTCTCGTCATTGGTACGATAGCCGGTCACCGAATAGAGGGTGAGATTGTCGCCGAGCGCCCAGGTGAGGTTTCCGGTCAGCGCGTCGGTGTCGTTCGTGACATCGTGCGGTGCCAATTGATATGTCCCGTTCATGCCGCGATCGGGCAGCGCAAACCGGTTGCACTCGGCAACGGGCGAAAATCCGGGAACGCCTGCGGCCAGACAGATGAGGTCGAGACTCGAAGATGTCGGGATCGAAACCGTCTCACCGCGCTCGCGGCTATGTTCATACGTCAGTTCAAGCGAAAAGGCGTCGCTCGGTTCGATCAGCGCGGTAACCCCGCCGGTCAGCGTTTCATATTTTCCGTCGCGGCCGCCGGTGCTGAGGTTGCGGACAAAGCCGTCGGTCTTGTCATAATAGCCGAACGCCTTGATCGCGATGAAATCGCCCAGCTTGCCGCTGTTGACGACCAGGCGCGCGCTTTTGGTATCGAACCGGGCATAGGAAAAGCGGCCCTTGGCGCTGAACTCTTCGGTCGGGGTGCTGCGCTTGACCTCGATCACGCCGCCGATCGTGTTGCGGCCGAACAGCGTTCCTTGCGGACCGCGCAGCACCTGCAGGCTTTCGAGGTCGAAGCTGTCGAGCAGCTGGCCGGTGTTGGTGCCGATGAACACGCCATCGACGACAACGCCGACGGTCGGATCAAAACTTTTCTCGATGTCCTCGAACGAAATGCCGCGGATCGAAATTGCGGCGGCGCTGGGACCGGCCGAAACGCTGTCGATGACCAGGCTGGGCACGCGTCCCGCGACATCGCGAATATCCTGCACCATGCCGGTATCGAGCGCCTCGGCGTCCAGGGCGGTGATCGCGACCGGCACCGACTGCGCGCTTTCCTCGCGCTTTTGCGCGGTGACGACGATTTCGCGGATGCCGCCCTCTTCGGCAGCGGGTGCGTCCTGCGCGGCGGCGGGGCTGGCGATCGCCAGCGCCGCGAGCGACACGGTGGCCAGGACGGCGGGCAGCATTCGGGCATGCGTGGACATCGGATTTCCTCCCTCTCGCGCTGGCGCATAGGCTCGCCGGTCACGTTAGAGGGCAAGGTCCGCTTTATGCCCCGATTGAACAATCATCAAAAATATCAGGCACGCCGTAGCGGCGCCCATATGCTTGAATCTATTGGCGTTGTGTTGCGCCGCCGTCGACGAAAAGCCCATGACCGGACATGAATCGCGCATCGTCCGACGCCAGAAAGGCGGCGACGTCAGCGATGTCTTCGGGCTGGCCGAGCCGTCCAAGCGCCGCCTTTTCAACCCAATGCTGTTTGAATGCGGGCATGGCGGTGAAGGCGGGCGCGGTCATCGGAGTGTCGATCGCGCCGGGCTGGATGCAATTGGCGGTGATCCCGAACGCGCCGACTTCGGCCGCGACCGATCTGGTCATTCCCAGAACGGCGTGTTTCGACGCGCTGTATGCGGTCATCCCGGCTTCGCCAAAGCTCGACATCACCGATCCGATCAGGATGATCCGCCCGTGCGGCGATCGTTTGAGCAGCGGCAGCGCGTCGCGCATCAGGCGGAACACCGCGGTGACGTTCACCGCCATCATCGTGTCGAAAAATTCGTCGCTATGCCCGTCGAGCGGCTGCATCCCGGTGATCCCGGCGCAGGCGACGATGATGTCGAGCCCGCCGAAGCGGGCCTCGGCCGCTGCCACCAACTGCGCGTTGATTCCGGGCTCGGTCACGTCGGCGACGATGTCGACATTGCCGGCGCGGTCGACGGTCAACACCCGCGCGCCGTCGGCGGCCAGCCGCTGCGCGGTCGCCAGACCGATCCCCGATCCGGCGCCGGTCACCAGCGCCACGCGGCCGTCCAGGCGCCCCGCCATCAGAGCGAACTGCCGCCGTCGATGCGGAATTCGGCCCCGGTGGCAAAGGCCGATTCGTCGGAGGCGAGATAGAGGACGATCGCTGAAATCTCTTCGGGTTTGCCCAGCCGTCCGACCGGGTGCGTCGCGACCCAGCTGTCGTACAGCGCCTGGCCGTCGGCGACCTGCGCCATCACCTTGTCGAGGATCGGGGTGTGGATCGCGCCGGGATGCACCGAATTGCAGCGGATGCCATAGCCCTTGCGCGCATAATGCAGCGCGACCGATTTGGTGAGGTGGGTGACCGCGGCCTTGGCGGCATTATAGGCGGCGAGATCGCCCTGCGCGCGCACCCCGCACATCGATGACATGTTGATCACCGACCCGCCGCGATCCTTCATCTTGGGGATGATGTGCTTGCAGCCGAGGAAGACGCCGTCGACGTCGACCGAAAATTCGTGGCGAAAGGCGGCGAGCGTCAGATCCTCGATCGAGCCATGGGTGGTGATCCCGGCATTGTTGACCAGAATGTCGATGTGGTCGCAGGTAGCGAGCGCGGCGAGCCATTCGGCCTCCTGCGACACGTCGAGTTTGACGAAACGCTGGCCGAGCTCGGCCGCGAGCACTTCGCCCGCGGCGGTGTCGATGTCGGCGATCACGACTTGCGCGCCCTCGGCAACAAAGCGGCGGACGATGTCGAGCCCCAGCCCCGACGCGCCGCCGGTGACAAACGCCGTCTTGCCGGCGATCCGCTCGCTTGCTTCTGCCATCGCATCCTCCTTTATTTCCTTTGCCCACTATCATGCCGGGCGGAGGCCGAGGGGACTATTTATTGCGCTAGGTGCGGGGACGGCGCCGACGGTTCCAAGGTCATGCCGGGACAGGAGAGGCCGCATGACGACGGACTGGGACTATATCATCGTGGGCGCGGGGTCGGCGGGCTGCGTGCTCGCCGAGAAGCTGAGCGCCGACCCGCACGTCCGCGTGCTGCTGCTCGAAGCGGGCGGGCGCAACGACAGCCGCTGGGTCGCGATCCCCAAGGGAGTCGCCAAGCTGGTCACCAATCCCGACCATATCTGGGCCTATGGCGTGGCGCAGCCGCGCGGCGACGGCAGCGCGCCGGGCGAGGTGTGGATCCGCGGCAAGGGGCTGGGCGGATCGTCGGCGGTCAACGGCATGATCTGGAGCCGCGGCGAGCCCGCCGACTATGACGAATGGGAAAAACTGGGCTGCACCGGCTGGAACGGCGAGGCGATGACCGACGCCTTTCGCAAGCTGGAGGATCATGGGCTGGGCGCGAGCGCGATGCGCGGCGCGGGCGGGCCGGTCGGGGTGGCGCCGAAAATCCACAGCTATCCGCTCGCCGAAACGATGGTGCAGGCGGGGACCGAGATGGGGCTGCGGCCCGTCGACGACCTCAACGCCGCGACATCGGACCGCGTCGGTTTTTACGCGCATAATGTCCGCCGCGGGCGGCGTGAAAGCGCGGCGACGGCCTTTCTGGCGCGCGCCAAGAAGCGCGCGAACCTGCACATCGTCACCCACGCGATGGCCGAGCGGCTGATCGTCGAAGGCGGGCGCGTTAGCGGCGTCGAGGCCAGCGTTGCGGGCCAGCCGCAGCGTTTCGATTGCGCCGGCGAGGTGATCGTGTCGGGCGGCACGCTGGAAAGCCCGCTGCTGCTCCAGCGGTCGGGCATCGGCCCCGCCGCGGTGCTGCGCGCCGCCGGGGTCGAGCCGCTGATCGACGCGCCCGACGTCGGCGGGCGGCTGCGCGAGCATCTCGGGTTCAGCATGCCGCACCGCCTGGCGCGCGACGTCGGCAGCAACCGCAGCTTCTACGGGATGGGACTGGCGCGCGCGATGGCGCAATATGTGCTGACCCGCGGCGGGATCATGGCGACGGGGCCGTTCGAGGTCGGCGCGTTCCTGAACCTGACCAGCCGCGACATGCGTCCCGATTTGCAGCTCTATCTGGGCGGCTACACCTTTGCGCTCGGCGACGACAAGCATCCGGTGCCGCTCAGCAGCATCGACCGCAAGCCGGGGATGACGATCTATGGCCAGCTCCTCCGCCTGACGAGCGAGGGCAGCATATTGATCGCCGGGCCCGGCAGCGAGGCGCCGCCGACCATCACGCCGAACTGGCTATCGACCCGCGAGGATGAGCGCACCGCGATCGCCGCGGTTCATGCGATGCGCCGCTATATGGCGCAGCCGGCGCTGGTCGGGCTGGTCGAACGCGAGCTGCTGCCGGGTGCGGCGGTGCAGAGCGACGCCGAAATCCTCGCCGCCTTCCGCCGCCTTGCGACTTGCGGACTGCACGGGGTCGGCACCTGCCGGATGGGCAGCGACAATCGCGCGGTCACCGACGCGCGGCTCCGCGTCAAAGGCGTCGACGGGCTGCGCGTCGTCGATTGTTCGGTGATGCCGTCGCCGGTCACCGGCAACACCAATGCGCCGGCAATGGCGCTCGCGCTGCGCGCCGCCGGGCTGATCCGCGAGGATCGGCGGACGCTGCGCGCGGTGGCTTAGGCGCTCTCGCGGTCCTTCAACCAACCGATGCCGCGCCGCAGCAGGTCGTAAAATACCGGCAAATCCCATGCGCAGCGGTCGACCGTCGGCCACCAGTCCATCATCGGTTGCAGGTCGTAATGGCCGCGGCAATGGCCGAGCGTGAGATAGAGGACAGCGCCCGTGCCGTGGTTCTTGATATAGAAGACCGGATAGGTACCCGGCGCATCCTCGGCCTCGACAAAGCCGGTGCCCGGCCCGGTACACTCGGTATCGAGCAGCACGTGCAGATCGCCATGGGTTTCGAGATGATAGAGCTCGTCGGTGGTCTCGAACGGTTCGATGCCATGGGTGAGCGGATGGTCGGGGTCGGCGACGCGGACCAGATAGGGCTCGATCGCCGGATGGCTGATGAACTGCGATCCGAGCAAATCCATCATCAGTGGCGCCCAGCGCGGCGCATCCCAGACGCCGGTATCGAGCAGACGCAGGATCGAATTGGTGCCGTGCAGCGCGTACCAGCGCCCGCCGCGGGCGAGCCAGGCCTTGAGCGCCTCCTGCGCCGGCAACGACGGCGTGACGTCGCAGGTGTAGGTGATCAGGATATCCGCCGCCTCGATCGCGGCGATATTGTCGTAATTTTCGAACACCCGGGTGCGGATGCGCGGGTCCTCGGCGAGCAGCTTGAGCAGCTCGAGCCGCGCGAAATCCATATCGTGCCAGACGCCGCCGCAAATCAGCACGCAGTCGATGCGGGGTGGATGCTCGCTGTCGCTCATCGCCGGTCCTCTCCTTCTGTTATGGCGCTATGATGCGGGGCCGCGGCGCGCCCGTCACCTTGCTGTATTGATAGGTTCCCGAACGCAGCGAAACTGGCAAGAGGGCAAGCGAGAGGAGAGGCGTGATGCAGCAGAGGCTGAGCGGCAAGGCTGCGCTGGTGACCGGCGGGACGAGCGGGATCGGTGCGGCGGCGGTGCGGCGCTTTGCGGCCGAGGGCGCAAAGGTGATGTTCACCGGTTCCAATGCCGATGCGGCGGCGGCGATTGCCGCCGACACCGGCGCCCTATTCCGCCCCCACCGGGTCGAGGACGCCGCGGCGTGGCCGGTGCTGATGGCCGATATGGCGGCGACCTTTGGCCGCCTCGACATCGCTTTTGCCAATGCCGGGACCGAAGCGGGCGATGCCAGTGTCGAGGACATCGGCATCGATGCGTGGAACCACATCGTCGCGGTCAACCAGACCGGGGTGATGCTGACCGTCCAGCATGCGATCCGCGCCATGGCGGCCAATGGCGATGGGCCGGCGGGGTCGATCATCGTCAATTCATCGATGAACGCGCTGCGCGCAATGGGCAATTATGCCGCCTATTCGGTGACCAAGGCCGCGGTCGTCGCGCTGGTCAAATCGGCAGCGATCCATTGCGCGGGCAAAGGCTATCGGATCCGCGTCAATGCGATCCTGCCCGGGGTCGTCGAAACCGACATGATTCGCGGCGTTATCGATCGTTCGCCCGATCCGGCAGCGGCGCGCGGCGCGTTCGAGGGCATGGCACCGATGAAACGAATGGCGCAGCTCGACGAGATCAGCGCGCTGGTCGCCTTTCTCGCCAGTGACGAAGCCGCGTTTATCTCGGGCAGCGATTATGTGATCGACGGCGCGACAACCGCGGGGATGATGGGGGTTTAACCCCGGTCGATTATGAACAGCCCGCGATGCTCGCGCGGTTCGCAGCGCTCATATTGCGGCGGCACCGCGATCTGGGCGCCCAGTGCCGCGGCGGCGTGCCATGGCCAGCGCGGATCATAGAGCGCGGCGCGCGCGATCGCGACCAGATCGGCATCGCCGCCCGCGATGATCGTTTCGGCCTGCGCCGGGTGGGTAATCAGCCCGACCGCGATCACCGGCATGGTGACCCGGTCCTTGACGCGGCGGGCGAGCGGCACCTGATAGCCCGGCGCGAGCGCGATCTGCTGGGCCGGATGCAGCCCGCCGCTCGACACATTGATTGCGGCGCAGCCGCGCGCCTGAAGCGCCTGGGCGAAAATGACGGTGTCGTCGATCGACCAGCCGCCGGGGGTCCAGTCGGTGCCCGAGACGCGCACCGTCACCGGGCCGTGGCCGCCAAACGCATCGTGCACCGCGTCGAAGACTTCGAGCGGAAAGCGCATCCGGTTGGCGAGGCCGCCGCCATAATCGTCGTCGCGCCGGTTCGAGAGGGGGGACAGAAACTGGTGGAGCAGATAGCCATGCGCGGCGTGCAGCTGGACCGCGCCGATCCCCAGCCGCGCGGCGCGGCGGGCCGCATCGGCAAAGGCGGTGCGGATGCGGGCGAGCCCGGCGGCGTCGAGCGCAACCGGCGCATGGTCGGCGTCGAGAAAGGGGAGCGCCGACGGGGCCAGTGTCTGCCAGCCATTTGCGGCATCGGGGGCGATCTGCGCGCCGCCGTCCCACGGCTTGGCGGTGCTCGCCTTGCGTCCGGCATGGGCGAGCTGGATCGCGATGGGCATGTCCGACCATGACCGCAGGGCGGTCAGCACGCGCGCCATCGCCGCTTCGGTCGCGTCATCGTAAAGTCCGACATCGCCGTCGCTGATCCGTCCGTCGGGCAAGACCGCGGTGGCCTCGATCGTCAACGCACCGGCGCCGGATAACGCGAGCTGACCCAGATGCATCAGATGCCAGTCGGTCATCTGGCCGTCGGTGGCCGAATATTGGCACATCGGCGCGATGATGATGCGATTGGCGAGCGACAATCCCCCGATTGCGATCGGCTCGAACAATTTTACCACCATCATCTCCCGCCAGGCATCGCCTGATCCGCCGTCCGTATAGGCCGCTGATCTTGCCGCAAGCGTCGTCCTAGCCCGGTCATCGCGGCGAATGAATTCGCAAATATGACAAGCGACTTTGCCCTCCCCCGGATCATGCCCCCGCGCCGGGTCAGCGCGCCATGCGGGCCGTCCGCAACGCGCCCCCGGGCGCGGCGTCATCGGCGGGGTCGCAGATGGCGCTGGTCACCAACACCGCTTCGTCCAGTTTGGCGGCGATGATGCCGGCGATCGCGGGGTCCAGATCGTCGAGATGAGCCTCGATATGCAGCATCTCGCCGTGCCGCTGCGCCGACATCAGCGCCGGGATCAGCGATCGCTGCGCAAAGACGCCGATGATCCGCGGCAGTGTTTGCGGGTCGGGGCAGGCGATGATCCGGAACCGCCGCCTCACGCCGCGAGGCGGCCTGCGGCGGCGATCAGGCGTTCGGCGGTTTCGTCGGCGACCTGCGCGGGCGACAGGCCGCGGCGCGATGCATCTTCCAGAAGGGCGGTCACCCGCGGGCCGATCTGCGCGACCCGGCTGGCGACGCTGGCGGCGGTTTCGCCCAGATATTCGGCCGAAACGCTGATGATGCCGCCGGCGTTGGCGACATAGTCGGGGACATAGGTGATTCCGCGATCGCGCAGCAGGCCTGCGACCTCGGGCGCCGCGAGCTGGTTGTTGGCGCCGCCGCACACCAGCCGCGCCTGCATCGCCGCGACGGTCGGTGCGTCGAGCACGCCGCCCAGCGCACAGGGAACGAAGATGTCGGCATCGACCGCCGCGATCGCATCGGCGCCGACGACCCGCGCGCCGAGGATCGTGGCCAGCCGGTCGCGGCGGCCGGGCGCGACATCGGCGATGACCAGCCGCGCCCCGGCATCGGCGAGGCGGCGGCACAGTTCGGCGCCGACATTGCCGGTCCCCTGCACCGCGACGGTGAGCCCCTTGAGGTCCGAGCCGAGCGCGAAGGCGGCGCCCGCCTCGATCGCCCCGAACACGCCCTCGGCGGTCCAGGGCGACGGATCGCCGCCCGCCGCCGCCCCGACCGCCGCCAGCCCGGCGACATGGCGGGTCTCGCGCGCGACCTCTTGCATATCGGCGACGGTCGTTCCGACGTCCTCGGCGGTGACATAGCGTCCGCCGAGCGCCGCGACGGCGCGGCCGAAGGCGCGGAACAGCGCGGCGCGGTCGAACGGTCCGTCGGGACGGCGCAGCACCGCCTTGGCGCCGCCGAACGGCAGCCCGGCCATTGCATTTTTGTAACTCATGCCTTCGGCGAGGCGGAAGGCGTCGGTGAACGCCTGGTCGCGATCGGGATAGTGCCACAGGCGACAGCCGCCGGCGCCCGGCCCCAGCGTCGTCGAATGGACGACGATGACGCCGTCGAGTCCGGCGCTCTTGTCCTCCAAACGGACGGTTTCGAGGGCGGGCAAACGCCCCGAAAATTGCACAACCATGATAGCCTCCTGTTCCGCATTGCTTATCGCAGAGGGAGTGAGGTCAATCTTGCTCGATATTTCGATCTTTCGGCGTTATTCCGGTCAATATTTCGCCGATATCGAAAAATTGAGGTTTAAATGACCGATCTGGATCCGTTCGAGAAGAATATCATTCGCGAGCTGCAACGCGATGCCAGCCTGACCACCGCCGAGCTGGCCGAGCGCGTCGGCCTGTCGCCCTCGCCGTGCTGGCGCCGCATCGACCGGCTCGAACGCGATGGTTATATCAAGGGGCGGGTGGCGGTGGTCGACCGGCGCAAGGTCGGGTTGCACGCGCACATCTTTGCGCAGGTCAAGCTCAACGCGCACGGCCGCGCCAATCTGGACGAGTTCAGCGCCGCGATCGCGGCGTTTCCCGAAGTGCTTGGCGCCTATGTCCTGATGGGCAACATGGATTTCATGCTGCGCATCGTCGCGCGGGACATCGACGCCTATGAGGCGTTTTTCTTTGATAAGCTGAGCAAGCTGCCCGGGGTGCAGGAAATCAACTCGACGGTGGCGCTGTCCGAAATCAAGTCGACGAACGAGCTGCCGATTATCTAGGGCGCGATAGGCGGTGCGGGCGGGGCGACCGGTTTGACTCGCGCCGCGGGGTGCGCCAGATGGCCGGGCGTGGCGGTTTCGGCCATGCGGGGGAGGGAGACGGCGCCGGATGTACGACCTGCTGAACGGCCTGTCGGTGATCGAAGCCTCGTCCTTCGTCGCCTCGCCCACCGCCGGGCTCTATTGCGCGCAGATGGGGGCCGAGGTGATCCGGGTCGACCAGATCGGCGGCGGCCCCGATTTTCGCCGCTGGCCGGTAACTGCGGCGAATGATTCGCTCTACTGGGAAAACCTCAACCGCGCCAAGAAATCGGTCGCGCTCGACCTGGCGCGGCCCGAGGGGCGCGAGCTGTTGCAGGCGCTGGTGCGCGCGACGGGCCAGTTCATCACCAATTTTCCGGTCGGCGGCTTTTTGTCGCACGACGGGCTGGCGGCGGGACGCCCCGACCTGATCACCGTCCGCGTGATGGGCTGGGCCGATGGCGCGCCGGCGCTCGATTACACGGTCAACAACAGCGTCGGTTATCCGATGCTGACCGGCACCGGCCCCGACCCGGTCAACCATGTGCTGCCCGCGTGGGATCTGCTCAGCGGCGCTTATGCCGCCTTTGCGCTGCTCGCCGCGATCCAGCGCCGGACCGCGACGGGTGCGGGCGGCGAGGTGCGGGTGCCGCTGTCCGACGTGGCGATCGGCACCGTCGCCAATCTGGGCGGGGTAGCCGAGGTGCTTTACAGCGGCGCCAACCGGCCGCGGCTCGGCAATGCGGTTTATGGGTTGTTCGGACGCGATTTCGTCACCGCCGATGGCCAGCGGACGATGATCGTGGTCGTGACCCCGCGGCAATGGGCCAATCTGGTCGCGGCGCTGGACCTGGGCGATGCGATCGCCGCGGTCGAGGCGGCGCGCGGCGTGTGTTTTGCGACCGACGATGGCCTGCGCTTTGCCCATCGCGACGCGCTCTATCCGCTGTTCGAGGGGGCGATCGGGGCGCGGGCGCATGCCGATCTGGCCGCCGCCTTCGATGCGGGCGGCATCGTCCATTCGCCCTATCGCACGATGCTGGACGCGGTGCAGGATGCGGCGCTGGTTGCGGACAATCCGATCTTTGGTACCGCGGACAACCCTAGCGGTTTTACCTATCCCGCCGTCGGCGCCTTTGCGACATTGCCGCAGGACACGCGCCAGCCGCCGCGCGCTGCGCCGCGCAATGGTCAGCATAGCGAAGAAATTTTGGCGGACCGCCTGTCGCTGCCGTCGGGCGAGATTGCCCGGCTGATCGATGCCGGTATCGTCGGCATCGCCTGAAACCTGGAGAATGACATGACCCTGCGCCGCGCCGCCATCGTTGCCCCGATCCGTACCGCCGTCGGCAAATTCGGCGGCGCCCTCGCCAGCCTCGATGCCGGACAGCTGGGCGCGGTGGTGCTGAAAGCGCTGATCGAGCGCACCGCGATCGATCCGGCGCGCGTCGACGATGTCGTTTTTTCGCAGGGCTATGGCAATGGCGAGGCGCCGAGCATCGGCCATTGGTCGTGGCTGGCCGCGGGATTGCCGCTGGAAGTGCCGGGCTATCAGCTCGACCGCCGCTGCGGGTCGGGGCTGCAGGCGATCGCCAACGCCGCGATGATGGTCCAGACGGGCATGTCCGACGTCGTCGTTGCGGGCGGGGTCGAATCGATGTCGAACGTCGAACATTACAGCATCGATGTTCGCAAGGGGGTGCGCGCCGGCAATCTGACGCTGCACGACCGGCTGACCCGCGGGCGGTTGATGTCGCAGCCGATCGAACGTTTCGGGGTGATCAGCGGGATGATCGAGACCGCCGAAAACCTTGCCAAGGATTATGAAATCAGCCGTGAGGCCTGCGATGCCTATGCGGCGGGCAGCCATCAGCGCGCCGCGGCGGCGTGGGCGAAGGGGCTGTTCGACGACGAGCTGGTTCCGGTCGCGGTGCCGCAGCGCAAGGGCGATCCGGTGATCTTTGCGCATGACGAGGGGTATCGCGCCGATGCGACCCCCGAATCGCTCGGCGCGCTGCGGGCGATCGAGGCGAAGAATATTCCGGGCGCGGTGGTGACCGCGGGCAACGCCAGCCAGCAGAATGATGCGGCGGCGGCGTGCCTGGTCGTCGCCGAGGACAAGGTCGACGAACTCGGGCTCGAACCGATCGCGTGGTTTCACAGCTGGGCGGCGGCGGGCTGCGACCCCAGCCGGATGGGCATCGGCCCGGTTCCCGCGGTCGAGCGGCTGTTCGCGCGCACCGGGCTGGGCTGGGGCGACATCGATCTGGTCGAATTGAACGAGGCGTTCGCGCCGCAGGTGCTCGCCTGCCTGAAAGGCTGGGGCTGGGCGGAGGACGACAGCCGCCTTGAGATGCTCAACGTCAACGGCTCGGGGATTTCGCTCGGCCATCCGATCGGCGCGACCGGCGGGCGCATACTGGCGAATCTGACGCGCGAGCTGGTGCGCCGCGACGGGCGTTACGGGCTGGAGACGATGTGCATCGGCGGCGGCCAAGGCATCGCGGCGATTTTCGAGCGCGCCGTCTGAGCATGACCGATCTTCGCTCAGCGCTTGGGGCAGCGACGGCCTATGGCGCGGCGGCCGAGGCGGCGCTTGCCGCGCGGCTGGTGCAGCGGCCGATCGACCGCGAGCAACGCGCGGCGCACGGCTTTGCCTGGGTCGCGACGACGGTGGCGGCGCTGGGCGCGGTGTTGGAGTGGCGCGAGTCCGGTCAGGGTGCGAACCCGCTCGATGCCAAGATTGCGACGCTCGCCTTCGCCGAGGGGATCGGCCAGCTCGTCGGCGGCCTGCCAATGGGGCAGAATGAGATGTTCCGGCCCGCCGACCTGGGGATCGCTGCGGCGGCGCGGGTGCTCGCCGATGCGTGCAGCGAGCTGATCGATGCAGATCATGCCGCGCTGCGGGCCGAAATTGCAGCGGCGCTCGCCGACGGCGATTGGCCCAGCGAGACATTGCACGATACCGACCTCGACGCGATCCGCGACCAGTTTCGCCGCTTTACCGATGCCGAGATAGTGCCGCACGCGCATGGCTGGCACCTCGCCAACGCCCTGATCCCCGACGCCACGGTGCAGGCGATGGCCGATCTTGGCACCTTCGGGGTCTGCATCCCCGAAGCGTTCGGCGGGCTTGGCCTGTCGAAGCTGGTGATGTGCATCGTCACTGAAGAATTGTCGCGCGGCTGGATCGGCGCGGGGTCGCTCGGCACCCGGTCGGAGATTGCGGGCGAGCTGATCGCGATGGGCGGCACCGACGCGCAAAAGGCGGCCTGGCTGCCGCGGATCGCGAGCGGCGACGTGCTGCCGACCGCGGTGTTCACCGAACCCGATGTCGGATCGGACCTCGGCTCGCTCCAGACGCGCGCGCGGCAGGATGCGACCGGCGCGTGGGTGATCGACGGGGCCAAGACGTGGATTACCCACGCGGCGCGCTCCGACCTGATGACCCTGCTGGCGCGCACCTTGCCCGACGCGAAAGGCTATGCGGGCCTGTCGATGCTGCTCGTCCCCAAACCGCGCGGGACCGAGGCGGTGCCGTTCCCGGCCGAAGGCATGAGCGGCAGCGAAATCGAGGTGCTCGGCTATCGCGGGATGCGCGAATATGCGCTTCAGTTCGACGCGATGATCGCGCCTGGCGACGCGCTGCTCGGCGGCGAGGAGGGGCAAGGGTTCAAGCAATTGATGCGGACGTTTGAGGGCGCGCGCATCCAGACCGCGGCGCGCGCGGTCGGGGTGGCGCGGCGCGCGCTCGAGCTGGGGCTGAATTATGCGCTGGGCCGCAAGCAATTCGGCCAGGCGATCGTCCATTTCCCGCGCGTCGCCGACAAGCTGGCAATGAGCTTGGTCGATTTCGTCACCGCGCGCGAGCTCAGCTATGCCGCGGCGCGCGCCAAGGACAGCGGCAAGCGCTGCGATATCGAAGCGGGGATGGCGAAACTGCTCGCCGCGCGCGCGGCGTGGTCGAACGCCGACGCCAGTCTGCAGGTCCACGGTGGC
>CAZCUW010000014.1:0-62299 GCA_964502035.1 uncultured Sphingopyxis sp.
ACGTTGATGCACTCGCTGACATCTTCCTCGTGCGTCGCGGCGCCCAGCGCGGCGATGTCGGCGGCGGTGACCTGCCGCTGGCGGTCGGCCGCGGCGTCCAGATAAAGCGCCATTTTTTCGATCTCGCGCCGCATCAGCGCCTGGTCGCCCGACACCAGATCGACGAGCAATTGTGCCTCGGCATTGGCCAGCCGCAGTCCCTGGTCCTGCGCTGCCGCCATCGCAATCCCGACCAGCGCGCGGCGGTCGGGCTGATAACAGATCGCGGCGACGCCATGGTCGGAGCCCTCGACCAGCTTGATCAATTTCGACTTGGCGGTGATCGATGCGCCGGTGGCGATCACCGGATTGATCGCGGATGCGGCGGCGAGCAGCGCCTCGACCGCCGCCACGCTGTCGTCGCCGCTGCCGGTGATTTCGATCCGGATGACCCGGCGCGGCGAAAAGAGCGACATCGAAACGGCTTCGGCGGCCAGCAGCGAGGGATCCTGCGCCATTTGCGCTCCCGTCAGGTCGAGCCGCTCGGCATCCTTGCCCGCCAGCGCGACCAGATGGCCCGCGACGGCTTCCATCGTCGCTTCGTCGGGGCCGGTGAGAAGGATGAAGCGGAGCGCGGGATCGAGCCGCGACTGGCGTTCGAGGTCGGCGGGCTTGACCATCTTCATTGGAGTCGTCGGCAATCCTCACTTGGCCCGCATCCCCGAGCGAAGACGAGGGGCTCGTTCGAGCGAAGCGAGAACCGCAACCGTGCCGCCTCGACTTCGCTCGGCATAATCCCTCGTCTTCGCTCGGGAAAGCGGATTAAACTTATTGGGGCGCGGGCGTCGCCGGTGGCAGGGCCGATGTCCGGCCGCCGCCGCGATCGGCAAACACCGCGAGCCGCGCGACGATCTGGTCGGAAATCCCCGAGGCGAGCCGTTCGAGCGCCGACGATTCGGCGGCGATCGTCGCATATTCGCTGCCCACGACATCGATCCCGGCGTCCTGCGCCGCGGTCGCGTCGAGCAACACCTCGCCCGACGCGGCATCGACGAGCTGGTAACGGGCGCGCAACGTGCGGCGTTCGCGCGTCACCGCGTCATCGGCGCGGACCCCGAAACCGGTGATCGAATCCTCGAGCCGGACGTCGAGCCGCAGCCGCTTGCCCGCGCCTTGCCCGCCCTGCGTCGCCTGCAGCCGGTCGCGCAGCGCGTTGCGGACCAGCCAGCCGCTATGTCCCTCGATCGGCGCGACGTCGACGTCGGCCAGCACCTGCGCCACGGCGCCCTGGCTGCCATTGGCATATAAAGGACGTAGCCCGCAGCCGCCGAGCATCAGCGAAGCGGCAACGAGCGAGGAGGTAAGGAGGGTGCGCATCAGGGAACGATATTCACCAAACGGTCGGGGACCACAATCACCTTCTTCGGCGCCGCGCCGCCGAGCAATTCGGCGATGCGCGGGCGGGCGAGCGCCGCGGCTTCCACCATGTCTTTGTCGAGGCCTTTGGCGAGCGTCATCGTATCGCGCAGCTTGCCCGCCATCTGGATCGCAATTGTCACCTCGTCATCGACGAGCAGTGCCGGATCGGCGGCGGGCCATGCGGCATCGGCAATCATCGCGGTCGTGCGCTGAGCTTCGGGAAGCGCGGCCCAGGCCTCTTCGGCCAGATGCGGCATCATCGGGGCGACGAGGCGGATCAGCGTCAGACACGCCTCGGCGCGGGTCGCCGACGGTTTGGCTTTCTCGATCTCGTTCGCGAGCGCATGGATTTTGGCGACGGCCTTGTTGAAGCCGAGCGATTCGATGTCGGCCCCGACCCCGGCGATCGCCTGATGCAGCTTGCGCGCCAGGCCTGCATCCACGGTTCCGTCGCCGACATTTTCGGTATCACCAAACAGCCGCCACAGCCGCTGGACAAAGCGCCACGCGCCCTCGATCCCCGCCTCGCTCCACGGCAGGTCGCGCTCGGGCGGGCTGTCGGACAGCATGAACCAGCGCGCCGCGTCGGCGCCGTACTGGTCGAGGATCGCGTCGGGATCGACGACATTCTTCTTCGACTTCGACATCTTGATGACGCGACCGATTTTGACCTCTTGGCGTTCGTTCCTCAGATTGCGCCAGTATGCCTTATCGCCGACCTTCTCGACTTCTTCTGGGAGAAGAAAGCTCGTCTTGCCGTTCTTTTCTCCAGTAATTTGGTCCAGATACTCGAGTTCATAGGTCTCATGCGTCACCATGCCCTGCGTGAACAGGCTGGCGAAGGGTTCGACGATATCGATCATCCCCATCTTGTGCAGCGCGCGGGTCCAGAAACGCGCATAGAGCAGATGCAGGATCGCATGTTCGACGCCGCCGATATATTGATCGACGGGCAGCCAGCGGCGAATGACGTCGGGATCGAACGGCCGGTCGCTCGGCGAGCTGGCGAAGCGCAGGAAATACCACGACGAATCGACAAAGGTGTCGAGCGTGTCGGTTTCGCGCACTGCATCGCCGCCGCATTCGGGGCAGCGCACATGCTTCCACGTCGGGTGACGATCGAGCGGGTTGCCGGGGATCGAAAAATCGACATCGTCGGGCAGCACGACGGGCAACTGCTCCTTGGGCACCGGCACCGTGCCGCAAGCGTGGCAGTGGATGAACGGGATCGGGGTGCCCCAGTAACGCTGGCGCGACACGCCCCAGTCGCGCAGGCGCCACACGGTGGTGCCCTTGCCCCAGCCTTCATGCTCGGCCCGCGACACGATCGCGGCCTTTGCCTCGTCGATCGTCATGCCGTCGAGGAAATGGCTGTTCACCAGCTTGCCGGGGCCGGTATAGGCTTCGTCGCCAGTGAAATGCTGCGCGACCTCGTCGCCCCCCGCCTTCGCGAGGGCAGGCTCCGCGATCACGCGGTGGACGGGCAGCCCATATTTGCGCGCGAAATCAAGATCGCGCTGGTCGTGCGCCGGACAGCCAAAGATCGCGCCGGTGCCATAATCCATCAGCACATAGTTCACGACCCAGACCGGCAGGTGCAACGCCGGGTCGAGCGGATGCGCGACCGTCAGGCCGGTGTCGAAGCCGAGTTTTTCACCGGTCTCCAGCTGTTCGGCCGAGGTGCCCTGGCGACGGCATTCGGCGATGAATTCGGCGAGTTCGGGCGCGTCCTGCGCCATGCGTTCGGCCATCGGGTGATCGGGCGAGATCGCGGCGAAGCTCGCGCCGTAGAGCGTGTCGGGGCGCGTCGTAAAGACGTCGAAACCGGCCGCGCCGCCGACCAGCTGGAAGTTGAATTCCAGCCCCTGCGACTTGCCGATCCAGTTTTCCTGCATCAGCCGCACCTTGTCGGGCCAGCTGTCGAGGCTGCCGAGGCCTTCGAGCAGTTCCTCGGCGAAGTCGGTGATCTTCAAAAACCACTGCGACAATTTCTTCTTTTCGACCAGCGCGCCCGAACGCCAGCCGCGGCCGTCGATCACCTGTTCGTTGGCGAGCACGGTCATGTCGACCGGATCCCAATTGACGTAG
This sequence comes from uncultured Sphingopyxis sp., assembly GCA_964502035.1. Taxonomy (GTDB): domain Bacteria; phylum Pseudomonadota; class Alphaproteobacteria; order Sphingomonadales; family Sphingomonadaceae; genus Sphingopyxis. Next base: position 3,487 of record CAZCUW010000014.1, read on the forward strand.
CTGTGCTTGCGCGTCACCAGCCCCGCGGCGAACAGGTCGAGGAACAAGGCCTGTTCCTGGCCATAATAATCGGGCTCGCACGTCGCGAGTTCGCGGGTCCAGTCGATCGCCAGGCCGAGCCGTTTGAGCTGGCCGCGCATCGACGCGATATTGTCGCGGGTCCAGCCGCCGGGATGAACGCCCTTTTCCATCGCGGCATTTTCGGCCGGCATCCCGAAAGCATCCCAGCCCATCGGGTGCAGCACGTCATGCCCGGTCATCCGCTTGAAGCGCGCCAGCACATCGCCCATCGCATAGTTGCGGACGTGACCCATGTGGATGCGCCCCGACGGATAGGGGAACATCTCGAGGATATAGGCCTTGGGCTTGTCGGCCCCATCCGACGTCTTGGAGTCGGTGGTGGCAAAGCTGTTCGCCGCCTCCCACGCCGCTTGCCAGCGAGCATCGGCGGCCAAGGCGCCAAAGCGCGGTTCGCGGGTCATTCGTTCTTACCCCGTTTCAATTCTGCCGTCATTGCGAGCGAAGCGAAGCAATCCAGAGCGGTTTACGCAGGCTCTGGATTGCCGCGTCGCCTTCGGCTCCTCGCAATGACGAGGCTTGCTTAACCCTCGATGGCGCTGCGGCGCAGATCGCGGGCGCGGGTGAGGATGATTTCCTCGAGCTTTTGCACCGTCGCCGCCTGCACCGGCGCATCGACCCAGGCGCCGCCCTGCGCGACCTGGCGCGAGGCAGCGACGCGCAGCGCATCGGCGCGCAGGTCGCGATCGAGGATCGACACCGTCACCTTCATCCGCTCGCCGGGGTTGCCCGGGTTCGCATACCAGTCGGTGATGATCACCCCGCCCGACGAATCGGCCTGGAGCAAAGGCATGAACGACAGCGCGTCGAGCGAGGCGCGCCACAAATAGCTGTTGACGCCGATCGTCGTGACCTGGCTGGCGGCGAGATCGGCGCGCGGCCGGCCCTTGCTGGCGCAGGCCGAAAGGCCGAGCGCCGCGAGCCCGAGCAGCGCGAACGCGGCCGAACGGCGACCGCGCGAAGCAAGGACGGAAAGCTGGGACATGCCGATAACACCTTATCTCTTGAGCGCCCCCGGATCACGAAGACCGGACCGCGCAGAACGGAATTGCGAGCGTCTCTATCGCCCTTGCCGCCGCCCCGCAAGCGCGGCAATTTCGGCCTTGTCGCGGTTCAGAGTCTGGTCAGATTTGGGATGCGGTGTGACGATCGCGCAACAATTTCGGTGAAAAGCGGGTCTGGTGCGATAAATCGGTGGGATTCACTGGCAATATCGCCGCAGCAGTCCTATCTCAGGATTCGATTGGGGTTGGAGTCGCAGCAACATGGCGCGGAAATCGCGACATTTTTTCAAGGGAAGTCTCACCGCTTTGGCGGTGGCTTCGCTTGCCTTGCCGCCGGCCCTCGCCGCCATGTCGCGGTCGGACCGCATCCGTGACACCGCTTTGTCCGAAACCCTGCTCGGCCAGTTCACCCCGGCATCGGGCGATCCGCGGCTGATCGCGCGCTACGCCAAAATGTCGGCCGAACAGCGCCGCAGCTTCAGCTTCACGCCCGCGCTCACCGATGACAGCCGCAAGAACCGCGCGATCACCGTCGTGATTCGCGCCCGCGACGACGCATCGAGCGCCGCGCGCACGTCGGCCTTGGCTACTGGCCGCACCGCGCCGATCGCCATCACCCCGGTCGCCTATAATCTGGGCGCCTCGGTCGGGTTCGAGAAGTTCGTCACGCCCTCGCTGCCGCGCGGTACCGACCTGCGCAACCTGCCGGTCGCCAAGGCGCCCGAGCAGGCCGAAAAGAAATCGCGCTTTGCGACGCGGATGATCAACCGGCCCGCCGACCCGAGCGGCGCGACCGACCGCATCACAGCGCCCGGCGAAGCCGCCGCGGTCGACGTGGTCAGCAGCTATCGCCTGACCAAGAATATCGATGTCACCGCCGGCGTCCGCTATCGCAGCAACGACCGCGTCGAACCGCTGACCGATACGCGCCGTGACAGCCAGGCGGTCTATGTCGGAACCGCGTTCCGCTTCTAGGCTGCATCGCTATTTGGGTCATAGCGGCCTGCAAATGGCAACCTTCCGCGCTTCCGGTGCTCACGCACATTAAGTGCGCTGCGCTCCGGGTCACGGAACGCCGCCATTTTCGACTCGCTCTGACCCAAATAGCGATGCAGCCTTTCCCCGGCGCCGCGCAGCCTTTTGCTCCCACGCATCGATCGCTGCCCAGCCGGGGTTAATACCGCTTGCCCGGCGATTTAGCTGCCGCGCCCGTGCCGCGGTCATTCCGCCGAGCGCGATGGCTTGCGCTTTCGCCAAGCGCGCCAGCCGCACCCACGCGGCTGAACCTAGGAACCCGGCATCCGGATGCGAGCGTGTCGGATAGAGCGGCGAGATGAAGACGCCGCTGGCTTTCGCACGGCGCGCGGCGCGCGCCTCGCGTGCGTTGTGGACCGGCATCATCAGCAGCAGCCCCAGCCGCAGCGCCTGCGCGGCGCGGCGCGCGTCATGCTGCCGCAGATGAACGCCATCGGCGCCCCAGCGCCGCGCGCGTTCGGGCGCACCGGCAAGCAATATCGTCAGCCCGCGCACCCGCCCCACGCGCATCAGCCGCCGCAACAGGCGCCAGCGGGCGCCGGGGGTCAGGCGGTCATGGCGCAGCACGATGCCGCTGCCCGGCGGCAGCGTCGCCGCGAGCCGGACGACTCCGACCGCCAGCCGTTCGTCGCTGAACAGCCATTGCTGCGGCAGGGGGTGGCGTCGGACCATCGCCCTTCCTATAGGCGCGTCGCAGGCGCACGCAACGCGCCGGGATGGAACGAGTGATGAGCGACGCAGCGGACAGACTGAGCGAAGTGCAGGCGAAGATCGCCGACGCGGCGACGCGCGCGCAGCGGCGCGCTGAGGACATCTGCCTGATCGCGGTGTCGAAAACGCACGACGCCGCCGCGATCCGCCCGCTGATCGCCGCGGGCCAGCGCCATTTCGGCGAGAACCGGGTGCAGGAAGCCGCGGCGAAATGGCCCGAACTGCGCGCCGAAACTCCCGATGTCATGCTCCACCTGATCGGCCAGCTGCAATCGAACAAGGCCGACGAAGCCGTGGCGCTGTTCGACGCCATCCATTCGGTCGATCGATCATCGCTGGTGCAGGCGATCGCCAAAGCCTGCGAAAAGGCAGGCAAGCAGCCGCAGCTGTTCGTGCAGGTCAATATCGGCGACGAGGAGCAGAAGGGCGGCTGCGCGGTCTCGGACTTGCCCGCCCTGCTGGCCGAAGCCAAGGCGGCCGGGCTGACCATCGACGGCCTGATGGCCATTCCCCCCGCCGACATCGAGCCCGCGCCCTTCTTCGCGCTGCTCGACGAACTGGCGGAGCGAAACCGCCTACCGGGGCGCTCAATGGGCATGAGCGGCGATTACGAAACTGCGGTGATGCTTGGCGCAACCCATGTGCGCGTCGGGACGGCGCTGTTCGGCGCGCGCTGATAATCGACCGCTAGCGACCGGAAGCTGCCATCAACAAACTCGTCATCCCGGCGAAGGCCGGGATCTCGCCGGTGCGTTTCTCCGATAGGGTGAGAACCCGGCCTTCGCCGGGATGACGAGCAAGGGATCAGCGGCTCCCCAACCCAAAGCCGCCTCTTCTCGCCCTATTGATACTCCACCGTCACCGGAATCCGGCCGCGATAGTCGCCGTCGTCGGCGCCCGCGATCTGCAATCGTCCGCCGAAGCGGAAGACCAGTCGGCCGTCGGGGCCGAGCCGCGGCGCCGCCGACAGGTCGGTGGCGAGGCCGGTGACCCGTGCGGTGCGGCCGTGGCCGCCCTCCAGGTCGACGCTTGCGGGCAGGAGGACGCGCACTTCGGCGCCGGGCGCGCCGCGCACGGTGACGGTCCCGGTGAGCGCGAAGCCGCCGAGATCAACGACATCGCCGCTGAGACGGCGCGCGCCCGATACCGGATCGACCGCAACCTCGCCGCCCATCGCACCGACCGCGATGCGGCCCATGTCGAGCCGGGTTTCGACTTCGACGCGCAGCGGCACCTCGGCCTCGCGCGCCGCCACGCTGCCCGCTTTGTCGGGCGCACACAGCAGGCACTGCGCCGCCGCCGCGGGCGCGGCGGCGAAAGTCAGCGCAAAGGCGAGGAAAAGGCGCAGCTTCACCCCTGTACGCATAGCCCCGCTATGGTTAACCGCGCGTAAAACCACCGCACCGCTAATCGCTGGCTAGTTTTGCGCTTTTCGGCCACATGTGCGCGATGACCACACCCCTGCCGTCCCCCCGGCTGAACGCGCTCGCCACCGCGGTGCCGAGCCACGACATCCATCAGGCCTTCATCGACTGGGCGACCCCGCGGCTCGCCGACGAGCGCGTGCGCGCGATCTTTTCGCGGATGACCGCGCGGTCGGGTATCGGGCATCGCTGGTCGGTGCTGCCCCCGACGCCGTCGGGCGGGTCGCCGGTCGCAGCAGGCGGGTTTTACGACGTTCCGGGGCTACCGCCGACATCGGCGCGGATGCGCGCTTATGCCGACCATGCCCCCGACCTCGCGATGCAGGCGATCGCCGCGCTCGGCGATGCGTTCGATGCGGCGCGGGTCACCCATATCGTCGTCGCCAGCTGCACCGGTTTTGTCGCGCCGGGGATTGACCAGATCCTCGCGCGGCGGCTCGGGCTCGCGGCGACGGTCGAGCGGGTGCTGATCGGGTTCATGGGCTGTTACGCGGGCGTCACCGCGCTGCGCACCGCGCGGCATATCGTGCGGTCAGAGCCGCAATCGGTGGTGCTGGTGGTCAGTGTCGAGCTGTCGACGCTTCACCTGCAATTGGCCGCCGCGCCCGAGCCGCTGCTCGCGATGCTCCAGTTCAGCGACGGCGCCGCAGCGGCGATCGTGTCGGCCGACACGGTGGGCCTCGTCCTTGGCGACGGCGCGAGCCTGGCGTTGGAGGACAGCGCCGACCTGATCCGCTGGGACATCGGCGACACCGGCTTTGCCATGCAATTGTCGGGCGAGGTGCCGGGACGGCTGCGCGATGCCTTGGCGGCGCCCGCGGTGCGAGGCCAATTGTTCGGGGCGGGCGATCCGCCACCGCTGCTCGCGGTCCACGCCGGCGGGCGCTCGGTGCTCGATGCCGTCGAACATGCGCTCGGCGTGCCGACGGAGGCGCTGTCGGACAGCCGCGCGGTGCTCGCGCGCTATGGCAATATGTCGTCGGCGACGATCCTGTTCGTGCTCGCCGACATGATGGCGCGCGGTGCGAAGGGCGACGGGCTGGCGATCGCTTTCGGTCCCGGGCTTGCCGCCGAAGCGATCCGCTTCACGGCATGAACCCCTTCGCCAGCCTTCGCGCGCCGATCGACGCCGAGGAGGAGATGGACGCGGCCCAGCTGGCGCCCGCCCGCTACGCGCGGGTGCTCGCCGACCTGTCGCGGATCAACGCGCTGACGCTGGCGGCGCGGCCGACGCTGGGCTTTCTCGATCGCGTGCGCGACCGCGGCGTCGGTGAACGGCCGTGGCGCATCCTCGACGTCGGCTTCGGCAGCGGCGACATGCTGGCGCGGATCGACCGCTGGGGGATGAAGCGCGGCGTCGCGCTCGACCTGGCCGGGATCGATCTCAACCCGAAAAGCGCGCCGGTGGCCGAAGCCCGCCTAGAAGGTCGCGCCCAGCTGATCACCGGCGATTACCGCGATCTGGCGGGGCAGGGGTGGGACATCATCCTCTCCAGCCTGGTCACCCATCATATGAGCGCCGCCGAGCGCGCTGCATTCCTACGCTTTATGGACGCCGAGGCGGCGCGCGGCTGGCTGGTCAACGACCTCCACCGCCAGCGCCTGCCCTTTGCCGGTTATCCGCTGCTCGCGGCGCTTGCGCTGGTCGATCCGATCGTCCGCCGCGACGGCCAGCTGTCGGTCGGGCGCAGTTTTCTTCGCTCAGAATGGCAAGCGATGCTCACCGACGCCTTGCCCGATACCGCCGCGGACACACGCATCTTTCGCAGCTTCCCCTATCGGCTGTGCGTCGAGCGCGTCCGGTGACCGACGCGATCGTCATCGGCGCCGGACCTGCCGGAGCGGCGGCGGCGATCGGGCTGGCGCGCGCGGGCGCGAGGGTGCTGCTCCTCGAACGGACGCGCGAGACCGGCGATGCGCTGTGCGGCGGATTCCTGAGCTGGCACTCGCTGGCGCGGCTCGCTGCACTCGGCATCGACCGCACGGCGCTGGGCGGGCAGCAGGTCGCGCGGGTGCGGCTGTTTGCCGGGTCGCGGTGCAGCGAGACCCGTCTGCCGCAAGCGGCGATGGGGGTGTCGCGCCGCCGTCTCGATACGGTCTTGCAAGCCGCGGCGGTCGCGGCGGGGGCCGATATGCAGCGCGGGATATATGCGACGACGGTCGACGGTGCCGCCGTCCAGACCCGCGATGGCGCAACGCTCACCGCTCCCGCGCTCTTCCTCGCCGCGGGCAAACACGGGTTTCGCGGCTTTCCGCGCGAACCTGCGCCCTGGCAGCAGCGCGATCCGGTGATGGGCCTGCGGCTGCGGCTGCCGCCGCACGCCGCGCTCGATCGGTTGGTGGGCGACGCCGTGGAGCTTCATCTGTTCGACCGCGGCTATGCCGGGCTGGTGCGGCAGGAGGATGGCAGCGCGAACCTGTGCCTCGCCACCCACAAGTCGCGCCTTGACGACGCGAGCGGCGATCCGGCGGCGCTGCTGCGCGCCTTGGGCGCCGCGCATCCGATGCTGGCCGAGCGGCTGGCGTTTGCCGACTGGTCCCAATCCATCGACGCGATCGGCCATGTTCCCTATGGCTGGCGCACCGCCGACACCGCGCCCGGGCTGTTCCGGCTCGGCGATCAGGCTGGGGTGATTCCCAGCCTGGCGGGAGAGGGCATGGGGCTGGCGCTCGCCAGCGGTCATGCGGCGGTGGCGGCATGGCGCCGCGGCGGCGGTGACGCAGCGCCCGCGTTCCAGCGCGCGCTGGCGGCGCGCCTGACGCGGCCCTTTGGAATCGCAAGCGCCGTCTGGCGCGCGGGCGAAAACCCGCGCACAGCGGGCGGTTTGACGTCGCTGGCGGCGGCCTTTCCATCGCTGGTCCGCTGGGCGTCGCAGGCGACCCGAATCCGGGGCGACTGAACGGCCCACCCCTTGCGGGACCGCAGCTTCGGTCCGATATTGGAGGCAACCGCGACGCCGTCGACGATCGGCCGCAGCCAAGGAGACATCCATCATGACCGACCCGAAACCCGACGCCGCGCTCGACCCGATGGCGCATCATGTGCTGCGCGAGGGCGGCACCGAAAGGGCGTTCACCGGCAAATATACCGATCATAAGGGCGACGGCCTGTACCGCTGTGCCGGTTGCGGCGAGCCGCTGTTCGACAGCCGCACCAAATATGACAGCGGCTCGGGCTGGCCCAGCTATACGGCGCCCGCCGAAGGCGGCGCGGTCGAGGAGCTGACCGACACCAGCCACGGCATGATCCGCACCGAAGTACGCTGTGCCAAATGCGAGGGCCATCTCGGCCATGTCTTCCCCGACGGTCCCGGACCGACCGGGCTGCGCTATTGCATCAACAGCGCGGCGCTTGACTTCGAGGGTCGCGCGCCGGATGAGGCGCAGACCGGCGAAGGCTGAACCAGCCGCCGCCGGGGGGCTGCGATGAAGGGCTGACGCTGACAGGGGCGCGGCGAGGGAAGGATTACACCGCTTTGCGCCGCGAACGAGAGCCGTCATCGTCAGGAAATTCATCATCTTCGGGCAAGCGCGGTGGCGCGGCGCCAGCCGGCGAACCGTCGCGTTTGCGCGTCTGGGTGCGGCGAATTTTCCGCTGGGGGCTTGGCCTGACGCTCGTCGCGCTCGTCGCGCTGGCGGTCGCGGTCGGCATTGCCGTGCAGCGGATGCCGAGCTTTGAAGAACTCAAGAAGTCGCCTGCGGGGCAGACGATCCGCGTCCGCGCCGCTGACGGCACCGTCTTCCTGTCGCTTGGCCCCAATTACGGCCGCTGGTTGACCCTGCGCGAAACGCCGCAGGTGATGCAGGACGCGATGGTCGCGGTCGAGGATCGGCGCTTTCGCTATCACCCCGGGCTCGACCCCGTCGGCATGGCGCGCGCCGCCGCGGTCGCGGTGCAGAACCGCGGCAGCGGGCGCCGCCTGCAGGGCGCCTCGACGATCAGCCAGCAGCTGGCGCGCAACGTCTTTCTGTCGAACAGCTATGATTTCCGGCGCAAGGCGCGCGAGATGATCCTCGCGCTCGCGCTCGAATGGAAATTTTCCAAGGACGAGATCCTCGAACTCTATCTGAACAAGGTCTATTTCGGCGGCGGCAGTTACGGCATCGATGCCGCCTCGCGCCGCTTTTTCGGGCATAGCGCGACCGAAATGTCGCTGTCCGAAGCCGCGGTCGTCGCGGGGCTGGTGAAAGCACCGTCGCGCTATTCGCCGACCGCCGACGCATCCGCTGCGCTGGGCCGCGCCGGAGTGGTGCTGAGCGTGATGGTCGACGCCGGGGTGATCACCCAGAGCCAGGCCGACAGCGCCGAACCCGCCAATGTCAAACTGGCGCAGGAAACCGGGCAGAACAGCGCCCGCTATTTCAGCGACTGGGCGCTGCCGCAGCTCGACATGCTGATCGACGAGGGCAGCGAAGCGCTCGACGTCTACACCACGATCGACCTCAATATGCAGCGCGCGGCGACCGCCGCGATCCAGGCGAATACCCCCGGCGGGGTGCAGGGCGCGCTGGTGTCGCTCGACCGCGACGGCGCGGTGCGCGCGATGGTCGGCGGCAAGGATTATGTCACCTCCAACTATAACCGCGCGACACAGGCGCTGCGCCAGCCGGGGTCGGCGTGGAAGCTGTTCGTCTATATGGCGGCGCTCGAGGCGGGGTATAAGGTTGACGATCCGGTGGTCGACGAACCGGTGACAATCAACGGCTGGTCGCCGCGCAACTCGTCGGGGCGCTTTGCCGGGACGATGGACCTGCGCAGCGCCTTTGCCTATTCGGTCAATACCGTCGCGGCGAAGCTGGGCGACGAGGTCGGCTTTTCGTCGGTCGCCAATATGGCGCGGCGGTTCGGAATCACCACCCCGGTCAACACCCACCCGTCGATGGTGCTGGGCAGCGCCGAGGTGCGGGTGATCGACATGACCGCCGCCTTTGCCGCGGTGTCGCGCGGCGGCATTTCGGTCGAGCCTTACGGCATCACCAAGGTGACGACCGCCGACGGCCGACTGCTGTATCAGCGCCCCGCGACGCGCGGCCAGGTGCTGGTCGACAATTGGGTCGCCGCCGGAATCACCGACCTGCTGCAAACCGCGGTCAACACCGGGACCGGCCGCGCGGCGCAGATCGGCCGCCCCGTCGCGGGCAAGACCGGTACCACGACAAGCAACAAGGACGGCTGGTTCCTGGGCTTTTCCAGCGGACTGACCACCGGCGTGTGGATGGGCCGCGACGATGCCAAGGCGGTCGGCGGGTTGCAGGGCGGCCGCGCCCCGGCGCAGGCCTTTGCCGATTATATGCGCGTCGCGGTGGCACGGCGTCCGATCGAGGCGTTCGACACCGAAGTCGTGCTCCCCGAATGGCAGCTCGAGGACGAAGGCGAAGCCTATATGGGTGAACCCGGCGAAGGCGGGCTGGTCGACGAAAATGGCATGCCGATCGAGCTGCCCTATGACCTGCGGCCGCCCGAAAGTGCCGACCCCGCCCCGGCGCCCGAGGATGGCCCGGTGCTCGACCAGCAATGGATCGAGGAGCAGACCGGGCGGCGCGGACCCGGCGACCCCGACGCGGCGCCGAAAAACGGCGCGCCGCCCAAAGTGCCGCCGCCGGTAACCAAGGCGCCGACGCAGCGCCCGCCACCCGCCGAGTTCAATTAGAAACTGTTCTGACCAGATGAACCGTAGCCCTGAGCTTGTCGAAGGGCGCTTCTCGGTGATGCGCCCTTCGACAAGCTCAGGGCTACGGTTGGAATCCCGGCGGCTAACAGGTATTCAGGCGGCGAAACGGTAGCGATGAAGGCCGCGCCCTTCGCGGCGCAGCCAGCTGCGCGCCGCCGCGACATCGCCGTCGTGCAGTTCGTCGACCAGCGCATGGAAGGCGGGACCATGGTCCATATGCTCGAGATGCGCGACCTCATGCGCCACCGTCGCGCGCCAGACATGGTCGGGCGCCATCACCAGCCGCCAGCTATAGCGCAGGTCGCCGCCGTGGGTGCAACTGCCCCAGCGGCTGCGCGGATCGCCGACTCCGACACGGCCAACCGTCAGTCCGGCGCGGGCGGCAATGTCGCGGCTTTCGCGATCGAGCAATGCCAGCGCCTGCGCTTTCAGCCAGCGTTCGACCCGGCGTCCAACTGTTTCGGCCGGACCGCCCACACGCAGCGCGCCCGGTTCGAGTGCAATCGCGCGTGGCGCGGTGGGCGCCCAGTCGATCCGGCGATCGATGCCCAGGAACGGCAGCGAGGCGCCGGGTCCGACGACCACTGGCAGCGCCGCCTTGCCCACCTGTTCGGCCAGCCACGCCTGTTGCTCGCTCGCCCATTTCAGCGCGGCGCGGACATTGGTGCGGCGCGGCACGGTCAGCCGCAACTGGCCGCGCGCGGCGTCGAAGACGAGGCGGTAGCGCCGCGACTGGGCGTGCTGGACGACACGCACCGGCCACGCCTCGTCGGCGACCCAGATGTGCGGCCCCTCGGCCCGCAGATCAAACCACGCGTTCGACAAGATGATTTTCCAGCGGTCCCGCGACATCCTCGCTGACCGTCCAGCCGGCGATCGACTGACCGGCGCGGTGGACGGCATCGCGATCGCCGCAAACCAGATAATGCCAGGCCGGCAGCGGCTCGCCCTCGGCGCGCAGGCGATAGGCGCAGCTTTGCGGCAGCCATTCGATGTCGGCAACCTTGGCCTTGGTCAACGTCAGGCAATCGGGGACGTGGCGGCGGCGATGCTTGTAATCGCCGCAGCGCGCGGTGCTAAGGTCGAGCAGGCGGCACGCAACATTGGTCGGATAGATCCGCCCCGTATCTTCATCCTCGATCTTGTGCAGACAACATTTGCCGCAACCGTCGCACAAGGCCTCCCACTGGCCGGCATCGAGGCTGGCGAGCGGCGCTTCCCAAAAGGGGCGGGGCGCCGCGCCGCCGGTCACTTGACCCATTTCGCCAGATCGGCGGCGACCGCCGCGGGCGCGCCCTCGTCGGCGTCGGTCGCGGGGTCGTCGAGCGGTAGCAGCGCGAGCGGCTTGCCCGCCGGGTCCATCAGAAAGGCAAGCTGGCTGTGCGCCATCAGATAGCGGTCGGGCGCCGAACCATCGACCTTGTTATAGGTGACGACATAGGCCTTGGCGACCGTCGCAATCTGTTCGGGGGTGCCGGTCAGGCCGAGCAGGCGCGGATGATAGCGCGCCACGAACGGCTTCAGCGCCTCGGGCGTATCGCGCCCCGGATCGACGGTGACGAACAGCGGCGCGATCTTGGCCCCGCGCGCCGGATCGGACTTTTCGAACTGCGCCAGCCCGCGCATCAGCTTTTGCAGATCGACCGGACAGATGTCGGGGCAGAAGCTGTAGCCGAAATAGACGAGGCGATACTGGCCCGTGAAATCGGTATCGCGGACGGTTTTGCCATTCTGGTCGGTCAGCGTGAAGGGGCCACCGATGCGCGCGCCTTCGAGCGGCGGGGTGGCCGGCGGCGCGTCGGCGGCGCTATTGCATCCCGCCAGCATCGCGCCGAAAGCGACGATCAGGCTTGCACGGACCAGCTTTTGTCCCATATTCGCGATATTCATCATGGGGCCAGCCTTGGTCGGCTAGCCGCCGAAAATCAACCATTGTCGTCGCAGCGTTGCGGCGGTTCTTGCCAAGGGTCACCCAGATCATGTTCCGACGCGCGGAGTTCCGCCTCGCCATCCTCCTCCTCGCCGTCGTCGCGGCGACCGGCCTGCTCCATGGTCCCGCACAGGCGCAGTTTCGCGGCGGCTTTGCCTTTTTGCAGGCGGTCGACGCCCGCGACGGGACCAAGGCGACCGAAGCGCTGAAGGATGATGCGGCGCTGATCAACACGCGGCATCCCGAATCGGGCGAGACCGCGCTCGCCATCGTTGCCAAGCGCCGCGACGCCACCTGGCTGCGCTTTCTGCTCGCCAAAGATGCCGACCCGTCGATTGCCGACCGGCAAGGCATGACCCCGCTGATGCACGCGGCACTGCTCAACTTCACCGATGGCGCCACCGAATTGCTCGATGCCAAGGCACCCGTGGACCAGACCAACCGGCGCGGCGAAACCGCGCTGATCCTGGCGGTGCAGACCAAGAATGTTGCGATGGTCCGTCTGCTCGTCCGGCGCGGCGCCAATCCCGACAAAGCCGATCATTCCACCGGCATGACGGCGCGCGATTATGCCAAGCGCGACGACCGGACCGGACAGATCGTCACGCTCCTCGATGCCAAGGCCGATGGAACGACGCGCGAACTGGGGCCGAGCTTTGGCCCCAATTGATCGGCACAATGTGATATCCTGATTGACATTCACATTTCAGTGTGAGATATGATCGCCATGTCCACACAGCTTATCGAGCGCATTCGCGCCATCGTCGATGATGGGTCCATGTCGCGCTCCGGCCTCGCCCGCGCCGCGGGCCTTCACGCCAACAGCCTGCGCGACCTCGATTCGCCCGGCTGGAACCCGACCGCCGAAACGCTGCGCAAGCTGGAAAACTGGCTCGCGCACGGCAGCGACCTGTCGCCGATGGCCACCCCTGAAGAGATTATCGCCGAGGCGCGCAACGGCCGGATGTTCATCCTGGTCGATGACGAGGATCGCGAGAATGAGGGCGATCTGGTCATCCCGGCGCAGATGGCGACCCCCGATGCGGTCAATTTCATGGCAACCCACGGCCGCGGCCTGATCTGCCTGACGCTGACCAAGGCGCGCGTCGACCAACTCGGGCTCGAACTGATGAGCCGCGCGAACGGCACCCGCCACGAAACCGCCTTCACCACCTCGGTCGAGGCGCGCGAAGGGGTCACCACCGGCATTTCGGCCGCCGACCGCGCGCGCACCGTGTCGGTCGCGATCGACGGCGCCAAGGGCCGCGATGACATCGTCACCCCCGGCCATGTCTTTCCGCTGATCGCGCGCGACGGCGGCGTACTGGTGCGCGCCGGGCATACCGAGGCTTCGGTCGACATCGCGCGGCTCGCCGGGCTCAACCCGTCCGGGGTGATCTGCGAGATCATGAACGACGACGGGTCGATGGCACGGCTCGACGACCTGATCCCCTTTGCCCGGCGTCACGGGCTGAAGATCGGCACGATCGCTGACCTCATTGCCTATCGCCACCGCAACGACCGGCTGGTCGAATGTGTGTCGGATGACCCGTTTGAATCGGATTATGGCGGCGACTGGCGGCTCAAATCCTATCGCAACAAGATCGATGGCAGCGTCAATCTGGTGCTGCAAAAGGGCGCGGTCGATCCCGTCGGCGTGACGCTGGTTCGGATGCACCCGGTATCGATCTTCGACGACATCATGGGGCGTCCGGGCCCGAAAAAGCGGCGTCTGCAACGCTCGATGGAAGCGATCGGGGAGGCCGGTTCGGGCGTGATCGTCATGCTGATGCGCCCGCTGCCCGGATCGGCGGCGGCCGAGGAAATCCCGCCGCCATCGGGGGGGATGGACCTGCGCACCTATGGTATCGGCGCCCAGATTCTGGCCGATCTGGGGGTCCACGCCATGGAGTTGCTGACCCCCACACACAATAATCTGGTCGGGCTGGAGGGCTATGGCCTGTCGGTCGTCGGCGAACGCTCAATCCCCGGGGAGGCCGCATAATGGCGCATATACTGATCGTCGAAGCCCGCTTTTATTCTCACCTCAACGACATGCTGCTCGACGGCGTACGCAGCGCGCTTGAGGCTGAGGGGCATAGCCACGAGACGGTGACCGTCCCCGGTGCGCTCGAAATCCCCGCGGCGATCTCGCTCGCCGCCGACACCGGCCGTTATGATGCCTATGTCGCGCTCGGCGTCGTGATCCGCGGCGAGACCTATCATTTCGAGGTCGTGTCGAACGAAAGCGCGCGCGGCATCATGGCGCTGACCCTCGATGGTCTGGCGATCGGCAACGGCATCCTCACCGTCGAGAATGACGAACAGGCGCTTGCGCGCGCCGACAAGACGCGCAAGGATAAGGGCGGCGAAGCGGCGAAGGCCGCGCTCGCCATGCTCGCGCTGAAGGAACAATTCGGCATTGGTTGATCGCCCGCCCCCCAGCCGCTTTTCTGTCGTCGAGCGCGGCGGACGGCTGGTGGTGATCGACAGGGAAACCGGCCAGACGCCGCTGAGCGCCGCCGAGCGCATGGAAATTCACGATCGCAATTTGGGCATCGAACCGGTCCGCCCCGAGCGGCGGGCCAATGCGCCCGACCTGTCGGCCGCGGCGCGCGCCGAATCGGGACTGAGCGCCCGCCCGGCGCCGAACCAGCCGCAACCGGCGACCCCTGCCAAGCCGCGTGTGGCCGCCGCAACCGCCGAGCAGGGCAAGCGGCCCTGGTCGCCAGCACCCGGCGACCGGCCGACGCTGAAGGCCAACACCCCCGCGCGCATCCCGAGCCGCCCCGCCCCGCAAAGCGGTGTCCGCAAGACGATCGTCACCGGTAAATGGTGGGACGCGAAAGGTCCGCGCACGATCGAACTTAGTCCGAAGGGGCAACAGACGCTGAGCGGGGGTTTTGTGACGCTGTTCGTCGTCATGGCGATCGCGGGCGTTGTCGCGCTGATCATCCAGCCGGTGCTGCTTTTCGTCGGCGGCTTCCTGCTGTTCCGCTTTGGCAGCAATATCCTCGGCCCGCTGGGCGCCGGGATCGTCGACAAGGCGATCGCCGAAAAAGGCTGACCGGGCGACGCTGCCGCCGCCCGGTCGATTGTCCCTAGGCGTCCACCAGCGCCGGATAGTCGGTGTATCCTTCGGCGCCCGCCGAATACCAGGTCTGCGGATTGTCGGCCGACCATGGGGCGCCGCTCTGGATGCGTTCGACCAGATCGGGATTGCCGATATAGGGACGGCCAAAGGCGATCGCATCGGCAAGACCATCGGCCAGCGCCGCCTCGGCCTTGGCGACATCATAGTCGCTGTTGAGGATCAGCGGACCTTTGAACGCCTTGCGGATCGCGGGCGATTGTTTGGGGACGTCGGTGTTGCCGAAGGTGCCGTCCGGGCCGGGTTCGCGCAGCTCGAGGAAACCGATGCCGAGCGCGTCGAGCACTGAGGCGGCAGCCGTAAACAAGGGTTCGGGATTGCTATCATCGACGCCCTGCGAATTGCCATTGGGCGACAGCCGCACCGAGACGCGGTCGGCGCCCCAGACGCCGATCAAGGCTTCGGTCACTTCGCGCAGCAGCCGGATGCGGTTTTCGACCGACCCGCCATAATCATCTTCGCGCAAATTGCTGTTGTCGCGCAGAAACTGGTCGATCAGATAACCGTTGGCGCCGTGCAACTGGACCCCGTCGAATCCGGCCTTTTTGGCATTTTCGGCCGCCTTGACATAATCATTGATCAGGCGCGGAATCTCGGTCAGCTCCAGCGGGCGCGCGACTTCCAGGTCACGGCGGCCGACCGGCGTATGCGCGCGGCCCTCGCCCTGTGTCGCCGAGGCCGAAACCGGCGGCTTGCCGTCGTTGAACACCGAATGGACCAGGCGGCCCATGTGCCACAGCTGCGCCACGATACGCCCGCCGGCGGCATGGACGGCGTCGGTCACCGGCTTCCACCCTTCGACCTGCGCGTCGGTCCACAGACCCGGGGCCGACGGCCAGCCAAGGCCTTCCTGCGAAATGCCCGTCGCTTCCGAAATGATCAGGCCTGACGAGGCGCGCTGGCGATAATATTCGACCGCGAGTGCGGTCGGGACAAATCCCGGACCGGCGCGGCCGCGGGTCAGCGGCGCCATGATGATGCGGTTCGGCGCTTCGATGGCGCCCAGCTTGATCGGGTCGAAAAGCGATACCTCCATAAATCCTCCACGTTCCAAATTTCCGGCGACGACCGTTCGGGGCGTCGCTATGGCCCGCAAAGCTATGGACGCCGCGGTGCCTGCACAATGGTCAGTATCAAAAGAAAATCTAAATGACAGCCAAGATCGAAAGCCTCGACGCGAAAGACACAGCGGCGCCCGGTGTGGGACGCTGGGCCTTTCTGGCGCTGCTCGCGGGCAATATTTCGCTGTCGATCGGCGCACTGCTCGTCCGCCTCGCCGACACCGGACCGACCGCCTCGGCCTTCTGGCGCATGGCCATCGCGCTGCCCTTCCTGCTCGCGCTGGCATGGCGCGAGAGTGGCGGGCGATTGCCGCCGCGAAATGCCATCGTCGTTGCCAGCGCGGCGGGCGTCTTTTTCGCGCTCGACCTGGTCGCGTGGCATATAGGCATCCTCCAGACCAAGGTCGCCAACGCGACGCTGTTCGGCAATTGCGCCAGCCTGCTGCTGGTGATCTGGGGCATTTTTCTCGCGCGCCGCTGGCCGCGCGGGTGGCAGGCGCTGGCGATCCTGCTCGCCTTTGCCGGATCGGCGCTGCTGATGGGGCAAAGTTACGAGCTGTCACCCGCCTATCTGGTCGGCGACCTGCTCAGCCTGCTCGCGGGGATACTCTACACGGCCTATGTCATCCTGATGCAGCGGGTGCGCGGGACACTCGAACCCTGGACCGCGCTCGCCATTTCGTCGGTCGTCTGCGTCCCGATCCTGCTCGGCACCGCGCTCGGGCTGGGCGAGACGATCATGCCGCAGAACTGGACCCCGCTGATCCTGCTCGCGCTGACCAGCCAGATCATCGGGCAGGGGCTGATGACCTGGTCGCTGCCGCGCTTCTCGCCGCTCGTCATCGGGCTGACCTTGCTCGTCCAGCCCGCGGTCGCCGCGCTTGCCGGATGGCTGGCGTTTGGCGAACTGCTCGGCCCGGTCGACATTTTCGGCGGCATGCTGGTCGGCGCCGCACTGGTGCTGATCCGGTTGCCGAGCCGCCGAACAGCGCCTATCTGAAGCCTATGGCCTCGATCCTCCCTGCCGATCCGACCCTCGACGAGATTCGCGCTGCGCTCGCGCCGCTGATCGCGTCGTCGGCGGCCTTCGACGGTTTCGGCGCCGCGGCACTGACCGACGCTGCACGGCGCGCCGCGGTCGATCCCGATGTTGCCCGCCTCGCCTTTCCCGGCGGCGGGCGCGACATGGTCGATGCGTGGTTCGCCGACGTCGACGATCGCATGGCGGCGAAATGGCCCGCCGAGAAACTGGCGACGCTCAAGATTCGCGAGCGGATCACCGCCCTGGTCGAAACGCGCGTCGACCTGCTGGCGCCTGACCGCGAATCGCTACGCCGCGCGCTGGCGCTGCTGGCGCTGCCGACCAACGTGCCGTTCGCGGCGAAGCTCGGCTGGCGGAGCGCCGATGCGATGTGGCGGCTCGCGGGCGATACCGCGACCGACTATAATCATTACAGCAAGCGCGCAATCCTCGGCGCCGTCTATGCTTCGACGATGGCGGTGTTTCTGAACGATGAGAGCGAGGGCTTTGCCGACACGCGCGCCTTCCTGGCGCGCCGGATCGACCAGGTGATGCGCTTCGAAAGCTGGAAATATCGCCGCGCCTCGCGCAGCACGGAGCGCCCCAGTCTCGCCCGCTTCGTCGGGCGCCTGCGCTACCCGGGGCGTTAGGTTGCGCGATGAGGGGGCTGGCGCTAGCCGTCTGTTATTGATAATCGCTAGCAAATGAACCCAAAGCTCGATTCCGCCCAGCTCGGCGTGGCTGTCCGCATTTCCCGTATCGATTGGGACAGTATGTCGCACGACGAAGGCCGACGGCTGCGCGAATTCGGGCTGATGGAGGGCATCGAGGTCACCCCGCTGCACCGCGGCAGCCTGTTTTCGCGCGACCCGCTGGCGCTGGCGGTCGGGCGGATGCAGGTGATCATCCGCGCGCGGCAGGCGGCGATGATCGAAGTGGCGCCGACTGCGATATGACAAACGCCATTCCGACGATCGCGCTGGTCGGCAATCCCAATGCCGGCAAATCGAGCCTGTTCAACGCGCTGACCGGTGCGCGGCAAAAGATCGCAAATTATCCGGGCGTCACCGTCGAGCGCAAGGCGGGCCATGCCAGTTTTGCCGACGGACGGCCGCTGTCGCTGGTCGACCTGCCCGGCAGTTACAGCCTGTCGCCCGCCAGCCCCGACGAGGCGGTGACGCGCGATGTCGTGCTGGGCCAGCAGGCGGGCGAACGGCGCCCCGACGCGCTGATCGTCGTCGTCGATGCCGCCAATCTCGACAATCATCTCTGCTTCGCGCTCGAGCTGATCGCGCTGGGGCAGCCGACGGTGGTCGCGCTCAACATGCTCGATCTGGCGGAACGCGACGGGCTGACGCTCGACCCCGCGATCCTGTCGCGCGAACTCGGCGTGCCGGTGGTGCCGACGGTTGCGGTGCGCAAGCGCGGGATGACCGACCTGCTCGCGGCGGTCGATGGCGCGATCCTGTCGCATCAGACGCAGGCGACCGCGCAGCCCGCACCGCCGCCGTCCGACGTCGCGCTGCACCAGCGCGCCAAGGCGATCGCGCGCGCCGCGACGCTGTCCGAAACCCCGGTGCGGCGCTGGACGCAGCGCGTCGATGCAGTGCTGCTCCACCCCATCGCCGGGTTCCTGATCCTGCTCGCGCTGATGTTCGTGATGTTCCAGGGGGTCTATGCCTGGTCGGAAGCGCCGATCGGCTGGATTGAAGGCGGCATTGCGGCGCTGCAAGGGGTCGTGACCGCAGCCCTGCCCGACGGCTTCCTGCGCGGGCTGATTATCGAGGGCATCCTCGGCGGGGTCGGGTCGGTCATCGTCTTCCTGCCGCAGATCCTGATCCTGTTCCTGTTCATTCTGCTGCTCGAAGCGTCGGGCTATATGACCCGCGCCGCCTTCCTGATGGACGGCGTCATGGCCAAGGTCGGTCTGTCGGGGCGCGGCTTCATCCCGCTCCTGTCCAGCTTTGCCTGCGCCGTCCCCGGCATCATGGCAACGCGCGCGATCCCCGATGCCAAGGACCGGCTGACGACGATATTGATCGCGCCGCTGATGACCTGTTCGGCGCGGCTGCCCGTCTATACGCTGATCATCGGCGCCTTCATCCCGAACACCAACGTCGGCGGCTCGCCGGTCGGGTTGCAGGGGCTGGTGCTGTTCGGCCTGTACCTGTCGGGCATCGTCGGGGCGCTGGTCGTCGCGCTCGTGCTGCGCCGCACCGTCGCCAAGGGCAATGCCGCGGGCTTCATGATGGAAATGCCGCGCTATCAGTGGCCGCGGCTGCGCGACGTCGGCATTGCGCTGTGGCAACGCGCGTGGATCTTTCTGCGCCGCGCCGGGACGATCATCTTCGTCACCACGATCGCGCTGTGGCTGCTGCTCTCCTATCCCAAGGTGCCGACGGACAGCGCAGAAAGCCAGGTCGATTACAGCGTCGCCGGCCGCATCGCGAGCGGGCTGGAGGTTGTCGTCCGTCCGATCGGCTTCAATCACGACATCGCGCTCGCGCTGATCCCCGCGATGGCGGCGCGCGAGGTTGCGGTGTCGGCGCTCGCCACCGCCAACGCGATCGAAGCGGGCGATGACGAGGAAGCGATGACGCAGTCGCTGAGCGAGCGCTTGCAGGGCCGTTGGAGCATCGCCACCGCGCTCGCCTTCCTCGCCTGGTTCGTGTTTGCGCCGCAGTGCATTTCGACGATTGCGATCACCCGGCGCGAGACCAACGGGTGGAAATGGCCGCTGTTCATGGTTGGCTATTTGTTCGCGCTCGCCTATGCCGCTGCTGGCATCACATACTGGACAGCCGTCGCCTTTGGACTAGGCTGATCCTTCCAACATTCAAGCGGAGCGGAGCGGCATGGCTGGCAGCGTCAACAAGGTAATTTTGATCGGCAATCTCGGCGCCGATCCCGAAATCAAATCGTTCCAGAACGGCGGCAAGATCGCCAATATCCGCATCGCGACGTCGGAAAACTGGAAAGACCGGATGACCGGCGAGCGCAAGGAGCGCACCGAATGGCATAATGTCGTGATCAACGGCGAAGGGTTGGTCGGGGTCGTCGAACGCTTCCTGAAAAAGGGCTCGAAAGTCTATATCGAAGGTTCGCTGCGCACCCGCAAATGGCAGGACCGCGACGGCAACGACAAATATACCACCGAAGTGGTGATCGCCGGGATCGGCGGCGCGCTGACCATGCTTGATGGCGCCCCCGGTGGCGGCGGCGGTGGATCGCGCGGCGGTGGCGGCGACGACAGCTGGGGCAATGGCGGTGGATCGAGCGGTGGCTCGGGCGGCGGCTGGAACCAGGGCGGCGGCTCGGGCGGATCGTCGGGCGGCGGTGGTTCGGGCGGCGGACGCCCGCCCTTCGACGACGATCTGGACGACGACGTCCCCTTCTGAGCATAGCTGAGCGATGGCGAGCGACCTGACCACCGCCGCGGACGTCGCGCGCGGCGTGTGCCGCCTGTTTGCGCAGGCAGGGCTGGTCGCGATCCCCGAAGTGCCGCTGCCCAACGGGCGGCGCACCGATCTGACCGCGATCGACGCCAAAGGCCAGATCACCATCGTCGAGATCAAGGTCAGCCGCGCCGACCTGCACGGCGACGGCAAATGGCCCGACTATTGCGATTGGTGCGACCGCTTTTACTGGGCGCTGCCGTCTGGGCTCGACCCTGCGATCCTCGACACCCCCGACTATCGTCCCGAGACATCGGGGCTGATCATCGCCGACCGCTATGGCGCGGCGGTGGTGCGCGAGGCGGCGAGCTGCAACTTGGCCCCGGCGCGGCGCAAGGCCGAGCTGCTGCGGATCGGTCGGCTCGCGATGCGCCGGTCGATGGTAGCGGCGGATCCTGAGCTGGCGGCAGGGTGGGTCGAGGGCTAGGCGCGGTCAGCGCGGCTCGGTATGCTCATAAAAATGAACCCACGCGAGCAGCGTAGCGGATAGGCCGAACCAGAGTATCAAGCCAATCCACAACCCGGCGCCCATCAACACCGGCATGGCGATCAGGGCCAGCCCAAATGCTGCCACCCCCAAGCCGACGCGCAGATAATTTCTCCGCGGGCGTTCGGTTGCTTCGACATGAGGGATCGCAATCGCAAAGAGAATCAAAACGGCGATCAGGACGGCGGACTGAAGGTCAAAATCGCGCCACGGAGAATAGAAAACCGCTGCCGCGATGACGACGCCTGTCCACGCTGCGTAGCGTAACCATACAATCGGCGGGCGGGATGCATCGTTTGCCATCACCCCCGCGCCTGCATCCGCGCCAGATAGCGCGCAAGGATGTCGATCTCGAGATTGACCGAGCGCCCCGCCGCGGCTTCGTCGAGCGTCGTCATTTCCTGGGTGTGCGGGATGATGTTGAGCGTGAAATACGCTTCGCCATCCGGCTGGTCGGTCACGTCGTTGACCGTCAGCGATACGCCATCGACGGTGATCGAGCCCTTGGGCGCAATATGCGGCGCGAGCGACGCGGGGGCCGCGACGGTAACCGTGACGCTGTCACCGACCGGCACGACCGACACGATGCGACCGATGTCATCGACATGCCCGGTCACAATATGCCCGCCCAGCTCGTCGCCGACTTTGAGCGCGCGTTCGAGGTTGAGGCGGCGGCCCGCGTCCCACATTCCGGGTGCGGTGCGCGCGAGCGTTTCGGCGCTGGCATCGATCGCAAACCAGTCGCCGTCGCCGTCGCGCCCCTTGTCGACCACGGTCAGGCACGCCCCCGAACAGGCGATCGACGCGCCCAGGTCGATGGTGCCGGTGTCGTAGCGGGTGGCGATAACCAGCCGCGTGTCGCCGCGATCTTCGCGCGAACGAACGGTGCCGATGTCGGTGATAATGCCGGTGAACATGGGAGCGCTTATCCTTTTCTGACTCGATCGTAAACGTCGAGTCGGTCGCTGCCAAGCGGGCGGCTGTCGGTCAGGCGCCAGCGGCCATGGGCGTCGGCAAGATTGGTCAGCCCGATGTCGCCGAGCGCCGGCTTGCCGCCGCCGATCAGGATCGGGGCGCGGTAGAGGAGCAGCCGGTCGACGCGGTCCGCGGCGAGGAAGGCCGACGCCGCGCCGGCGCCGCCCTCGACCAGCACCGAATCGACATCGTTGATCGCATCGGGCGAAGCAACGGCGGTCCAGCCTGCGGGCGCGCTGGCCGAGGTCAGCAGCAGCTTCTGCGGGCTGCGATCCGCTAATCCGGCCAGTCGCACATCGAGCCGCGGCGCATCGGCATCGAGCGTCCCGCGCCCGACAAGGATCGCCTGATGGCTCGCGCGTTCAAGGTGACCGTGCGCGCGGGCGCGGTCGCCGGTGATCCAGCGGCTCGACCCGTCGGGGCGCGCGATGCAGCCGTCGAGCGAGGTCGCGAGTTTGAGGGTGACGAACGGACGTCCGGCACCCTGCCGCGTCCACCAGGGCGCCATCGCAGCGCGCGCCTCAGCGGACAGCACGCCTTCGACAACCTCGATCCCCGCGTCGCGTAATCGCGCGATGCCCTGGCCATCGGTGCGCGGGTCGGGATCCTGCGCCGCGATGACGACGCGCGCGATGCCCGCGGCGATCAGCGCGTCGGTGCAGCAGGGTCCGCGCGGGCTGGCGTGGGCACAGGGTTCGAGGCTGACATAAGCGGTGGCGCCGCGCGCCGCATCGCCCGCGGCGGCGAGCGCCATCGCCTCGGCATGTGGGCGGCCGCCGGGTTGGGTCCAGCCGCGCGCGACGACCTTGCCCCCCGCCTCCGCGGGGGCAGGCTGGACGATCAGGCAGCCGACGTTGGGATTGGGCGCCGACGCCGGGCGGCCGCGCCGCGACAGCGCGATGGCGGCCGCCATCCAGTCGGCATCGGCGGGCGACCGTTGCATGCGGTCAGTCGGCAGCTTGCGATTGCGGTCCGCGCGCGGCGCGCTCGGCGAGCGTCGAGCGCTGCACGAGGGCAGGCTTTTTCTGCTTCGCCGCCGCCGCCTCCGCCTCGCCCAGCGTTTCGCGGGTCACCTTGTCGGCTTCGGCCGAATCATATTCGACCCCCATCATGTCGGCCAGCCGCTGATATTCGGCGCGCTTTTCGGCATTGGCGCGCGTCGTTTCCTTGGCCCGCGCGACCCATTCGGCGCGAATTTCGGCCGCGCTGCGGTTTGCCGACCAATTTTCGAAATAAATGATCTCGACCTTGGGCTCTTCGGTGCGGATCAAATGTTCGGAAAAGCCATAGAAAATGACGAGCGGCAGCGCGACCGCGACGCCCCAGCTGGCCCAGCGATGCGGGCGCGGTTCGCGGACATAGGCCCAGAAATCCGACAGGCCGCCGCCGATGTCGACAGTGTTGAACATTCCCATGTCGCCAATTTAGGCGAAGCTGCGGCAATTTGCGAGGGGGCAAGGATTGCGCCGGACGATTGCCGAGAACGTTCGTGATTGCAAAAAATGCAATTGCAGATGCTCTTTTCGCAGTTGCACAATTTTTTGTGCGCTGCAATATGACCTTGCCTTTTAGGCATCCTCTCCCAAAACTTTCATGGGCCACCCTCGGGTGGCCCTTTTTTTTCGACTTTTTGGTTGAGAGAGAGTGATTCCGGCTCCGCCCGGTGATTCGCGAATCACGCCTGCAGCGGCATCCGCCTTTCGAATCGCCGCACCTCGGCAATAAAACTGCCGGGCAGCGGCGTTGCGCTGCCGCTGTCGAGGTCGATATGTGCATAGCTGATCGCGATATCGGTCAGCCGTTCGCTGTCCCGAAAAATCGCGCAATGAACGGTAAAACTTGTCCGTTCGAACCGGCTCACCCGCGCCGCGATGGTGATCTGCTCGTCCAGCCGCGCCGGGGCATGATATTCAATTTCGCATCGCGTCTCGCGAATATCTGTACCATATTGGTGAAAATAGGGCCCAGGCTGGCCTTCGCCGAGCGCGCGGAAATATTCGGTCACCCCGATATCGGCATAGACCAGATAATTGCCGTTGAAGACGATGTTCTGGCCGTCGATTTCGTTGAAGCGCACGCGGACCGTTTCATGGACCCGAAAATCCTCGCGCGGCACATCGCCGTTGCGGCTGTCCATCGCCGCGTCAGGCCGCAAGCGCGGTCGGGGTGCGGTCGAGCGGCGCGCACGCCGCTGCAAGCCAATCCCGGTCGCCGCCGGTCATCCCCGGCGCGAGCTTTGCCAGCACTTCAGCATGATAGGCGTCGAGCCAGTCGGCCTCGGCGGGCGATAGCAGCGCGGCTTCGACCAGATCTCTCGCGATCGGGGCAAAGGTGATCGTCTCGAACCCCAGCATATCCTCCTCCGCACCATCGATGCTGACCGGCACCACGATCATCAGATTTTCAATGCGGATGCCGAACGCGCCCGCCTTGTAATAACCGGGTTCGTTCGACAGGATCATCCCGGCATGAAGCGGCTCCTCGGTCCCCGCCTGCCCGCCCGCTGGCTTGGCGATGCGCTGCGGCCCTTCGTGAACCGCGAGATAGGTGCCGACGCCGTGGCCGGTGCCGTGCGCGTAGTCGACCCCGTCGGCCCACAGATATTGGCGCGCGAGGATGTCGAGCTGGCTGCCGCGCGTCCCCTGGGGAAAGCGCGCGGTGGCGAGCGCGATATGGCCCTTGAGCACCTGGGTGAAGCGGCGGCGCATTTCGGCGGTCGGCGCCCCGATCGCGATCGTGCGCGTGATATCGGTCGTCCCGTCGGCATATTGGCCGCCCGAATCGACCAGATAGAGCGTCCCGGTCTCGATCGCGCGGTTGGTGGTCTCGTCGACCTTGTAATGCGGCAGCGCGCCGTTCGGCCCCGCGGCCGAGATGGTGTCGAAGCTCAGATCGACCAGCGCGCCATTTTCGTCGCGAAACGCGCGCAGCTTCGCCGCCGCACCGAGTTCGTCGAGCCCGCCCTGCGGTGCGACATCCTCCATCCATTGCAGGAAACGCGACACGGCCACGCCGTCGCGGACGTGCGCGGCGCGCGTGCCGCCCAGTTCGACATCGTTCTTGATCGCCTTGGGCAGCACCGCTGGGTCGCGGTGGCGCGCAATCTTTGCCCCGGCCGCTTCGAGTGCGGTGAAGATCGCGGCGACCGCCCGGTCGGGATCGACCGCAACCTTTTGGTCCTTGAGGGCCGCGAGCGCCGCCTCGAACGCATCGCGATCATGGATGCGCACGCTGTTGCCCAGATGCGCGCGCACCGCGTCGGTGATTTTCTCGGGCGCGATGAACAGGTCGGCGGTCGCGTCGGCGTGGAGCAGCGCAAAGGCAAGCCCGACCGGCGTATGGCTGACGTCTTGCCCACGAATGTTGAAGGTCCAGGCGACCGAATCGAGCGCGGTCATCACCGTCGTGTCGAGGCCGTTCGCCTTCAGCCAGTCGGCGATCACTTCGCGCTTTTGCGCCGCGCTCTGCCCGGCGAGCGCGACGTCGTGAACGGTCACGACCGCATCGCTCGGCGCCGGCTGGTCGTCCCACGCCGCGTCGATCGGGTTCTTGTCGACCGCGACCAGCTGCGCCCCCTTAACCGCCAGCGCCTTGCCCAGCCCGCGCGCCCAGTCGATACCGTGGAGCCAGGGGTCGAAGCCAATTTTCTGACCCGCGCTGACGTTCGCGCCCAGCCATTCGGCAACGCTCGACTGCGGCACCCCGACATAATCGAACAGCGACCCGTCGACCTGATCGCGTACCTGCACCGTATAGCGCCCGTCGATAAACACCGCGGCCTTTTCCGGCAGCACCGCCGCCGTCCCCGCCGAGCCGCCAAAGCCGGTCAGCCACGCCATGCGCTGCGCATAGTCACCGACATATTCGCTCATATGTTCGTCGCTGATCGGCACGACAAAGCCGTCGAGGCCGCACGCGGCGAGGGCGGCGCGGACGCGGGTGAGACGGTCTGCATGGATGGTGCTGGACATCAGACGTTCCTTATTCCTACATCGCGGACGATCCCGCCCAGTTCGGGCGACACCGTCGGGGATTTTTCGATGCGCGCTATTTGGATGTTTCTGGCAGTAATTGCCACCCCGCTTGTCGCATCACCGCCCCTGCTCGCCCAACAGAAAGACCCCGCATTGACCAGCCCGACCCCTGCCCTGCCCGCCGCCCCGGTCGCCGAGAAGCGCCCGCACGAGACGGTCTTGCACGGCAAAAAGCTCTCTGATCCGTACCACTGGCTGAAAGACCAGAGCTATCCGACGATCGATGACCCGGATGTGCTCGACTATGTGAAGGCCGAGAATGCCTATTTCGACGCGGCGATGAAACCGCACGCGGCGCTGGTCGAAACCTTGTTTCAGGAAATGAAGGGCCGGATCAAGGAAGCCGATTCGAGCGTGCCGCAGAAGGACGGCGACTGGGTCTATTGGGTCGAATATGAAGAGGGTGCCGAGTATAAGAAATGGTATCGGCGGCCGGCGTCAGGATCCGGCGACGCAGTGCTGATCCTCGACGAGGTCGCGATGGCGAAGGACAAGGAATATTTCCGCCTGTCCGACGTGTCGATCAGCCCCAACGGCCAGCTGATGGCCTATGCGGTCGACGACAATGGCTCCGAACGCTTCGAGGTGCGCTTTACCGATCTGGCGAGCGGCAAGGCGCTGCCCGACGTCATCCCCGGCACGCTGTCGTCGCTGGTATGGACCGCGAACAACGACGCTTTGCTCTATGGTCTCGCCAATGAAAACTGGCGCACCGACAATGTCCATGTCCACCGGCTCGGCACCCCGGTGAGCGAGGATGTGCGCATCTACAAGGAAGCCGACATCGGCTTCGGCGTCGGCATCGGCAAGACCGCCGACGATACCTATATCGTGATCGCGACCGGCGATAACGAGACGAGCGAGGTCTATCTGCTGCCCGCCGACGAGCCGGGCGCCGAACCGATGCTCGTGTCGGCGCGCCAGAAGGGCCGCGAGTACAGCGTCGATGTCCGCGAAAAGACGCTCTATATCTATACCAACGACGACCACGCCAATTTCCGCGTCGCCACCGCCAGCCTCGACAAGCCCGGCGACTGGACAACCCTCATCCCCGGTTCGGACGCGACCTACATCACCGGGCTGGCGATCTTCCGCGACTATTTCGTCCTCGAAGCGCGCGAGCAGGGCGTCGATCAGGTCGATATCCGCCGCTATGACGCCCCGCTGACCCCCGGCCGGATTACATTCCCCGAGGCGACCTATGTCGCGGGCCTCGGCGACAACCCCGAATATCATCAGGACAAACTGCGCCTCGACTATGAATCGATGGTCACCCCCGACACGGTTTTCGATTTCGATGTTGCGAGCAAAAAACTGGAAACGCTGAAGGTGCAGGAAATTCCTTCCGGTTATAATCACGATGATTATGTAACCGAATTGGTGACCATGCCCGCGCGCGACGGCACGCCGGTGCCGGTGTCGCTTGTCTACAAAAAGGGCACCCCGCGCGACGGCAGCGCGCCGATGCACCTCTATGTCTATGGCAGCTACGGTTATCGCGTCCCGCCGGGATTTTCGACGACGCGCCTCAGTCTCGTCGATCGCGGCATGATCTATGCCATCGCGCACGTCCGCGGCGGCGATGATCTGGGCCGCGCCTGGTATCTCGCGGGCAAGACGACCGCGCGCAAGAATAGTTTCAACGATTTCATCGACGTCGCAAGGGGTCTGATCGCCGCCAAATATACGAGCGCGGGCAAGATTTCGGTCGAAGGCCGCTCGGCGGGCGGACAGGTGATGGGAGTCGTTTACAATGAGGCGCCCGAGCTGTGGGGCGCGGTGCTCGCCGGCGTGCCCTTCGTCGATGTCATCAACACGATGGTCGACGAAACGCTGCCGCTGACCCCGGGCGAATGGCCTGAATGGGGCAATCCGATCACCGACAAGGCGGCGTTCGACTATATGCTGTCGTACAGCCCGTATGACAATGTCACCGCCAAAGCCTATCCGCCGATGCTGGTATCGGCGGGGCTCAACGACCCGCGCGTAACCTATTGGGAACCCGCAAAATGGGTCGCGAAGCTCCGCGCAACCCGCACCAACGACGCCCAACTGCTGCTCCGCACCAATATGGGCGCTGGCCATGCGGGCAAGTCGGGCCGCTGGGGCGCGCTGCGCGAGGATGCCGAGGAGTTTGCGTTCGTGCTGACGCAGCTGGGGGTCGAGAAATAGTCTCTCCAGCCTCGCCATTCCCGCGAAAGCGCGAATGACGAGGGGGTCAGCTCAGATAGGCCCTCGCGGCCAGTTCGCGCTCCAATGTCGCCGCATCCGTGAACAGATGTCCCGCAATCCCGACCGCTTCGGCGCCCGCGACATTGGCCGCCACATCGTCGATAAACAGCGCGCCCGCGGGATCGATGCCAAAGCGGTCGAGCGCGAGGCGGTAGATGGCCGGGTCGGGCTTCATCAGTTTCTCGGTGCCCGACACGATGATGCCCTGGAAGCGATCGAAGATCGGCTGGGTCGGGCGGAAGCCTTCCCAGAATTCATGACCAAAATTGGTGATCGCGAACAGCGGCACGCCCGCGGCGGCGAGCCGCTCGACGAGTTCGAGGCTGCCCGGCATTGCGCCGGGGATCGTCTCGTTGAAACGCGCCGCATAGGCGTCGATCAGCGCGGCATGATCGGGAAACTCGGCCTTGAGCTCGGGCAGCATCGCCGCGAGCGCGCGGCCTGCGTCATGCTGGAAATGCCACTGCGGCGTGACGACGTTGGTGACGAACCATTCGAGCTCGTCCTGGTCTGGGATCAGCTTCGCGAAGAGATAGCGCAGATCCCAGTCGAACAGGACGCGGCCAACGTCGAAGATCACGCAACGGCGAATCATGCAACCTCCGGACACGCGAAAGCGCCGCCGGAAGCATCCGACGGCGTTGCGCTGTCTATCAAGAGCAAACGGGGCGAAAACACCCCGCGCCGGGGCATCAGCCCTGGCGCGCCTTGAAGCGGCGGTTGGTCTTGTTGATCACATAGGTGCGGCCACGACGGCGGATAACGCGGTTATCGCGGTGGCGGTCCTTCAGCGACTTCAGGCTGTTGCGAATCTTCATGGTTCTTGTCCGTAAATCTTGGCGTATTGACGCGAAGCGGCGCAACTATGGGGATGGAGGCAAAAAGTCAACCGTTCCCCGGCACAAAATCCCCATCTTTCCCGTTCGCATCGAGCGCAGTCGAGAGGCCCGTCGGTCGCGCACAAGCGAGGGGTGTCTCGACTTCCGGCAAAGCCGGAAGTTTATCCCGAGCGCCTGCCAAAGCAGTCGAGGGGCTCGACACGAACGGGATTGGAGGCGTGCTTACCCCGCCAGCGCCTTTTGCCGCCGCCGTTGCACCGACGAGCCATAGCCCATCGCCTCGCGATATTTGACCACGGTGCGGCGCGCGATGTCGTGGCCCTCGGCCGACAATTTCTGCGCGATCGTCTCGTCGGACAGGATCGCCTTGCCGTCTTCGGCCTCGATCATCGCCTTGATTCGGCTCTTCACCGCCTCGGCCGACACCGCGCCGTCGCCCTGGGTGTCGGAAATACCGCTCGAGAAGAAATATTTGAGCTCGAATAGCCCACGCGCGCAGCTGAGATATTTGTTGCTGGTGACGCGGCTGACGGTCGATTCGTGCATGCCGATTTCCTCGGCGACCTGGCGCAGCGTCAGCGGCCGCATATGCGCGACGCCGTGCAGGAAAAAGCCTTCCTGCTGCTTCACGATCTCGCTCGCGACCTTGACGATCGTCCGCTGGCGCTGGTCGAGCGCGCGGACCAGCCAGTTCGCCCCCGCCAGCTGCTCCGACAGCCACGCCTTGCTCGTGGCCGCGGCGCCCTTGGCGAGTTCGGTATAATAGCGGCGGTTGACGAGCAGCCGCGGCAACGTCCCGCCGTTGATCTCGACCGCCCAGCCCGCTGCAGTGCGGCGGATATACAGGTCGGGCACGACCGCCTGCGACGCATCGCCGCCAAATTTCAGTCCGGGTTTCGGATCATAACCCCGCAATTCGCGAATCATGTCGGCCAGATCCTCGTCGTCGACGCCGCAGATCCGCTTGAGCTGTGGAAAGGCGCCTTTGGCGACCAGATCGAGGTGCGCGATCATCGTCGCCATCGCCGGATCATAGCGGTCGGCCTCGCGCGCCTGAATCGCGATACATTCGGCGAGGTCGCGCCCGCCGACCCCCGACGGGTCGAAACATTGCACCCCCGCGAGCACCGCTTCGACCAGCGCGAGCGGCACGCCCAGTCGCTGCGCGACCTCGGCCAGGTCGGCGCGCAAATATCCTGTCTCGTCGATCAGCGCGACCAGCTGCTGCGCGACCATCGCCTCCAGCCCGCTGAAGCGTTCGCCGACCTGGGCGATCAGATGGTCGTGGAGCGTTTCATCTTCGCCCGCGAAGCTGTCGAAATCGATGCCGTCGCTGTCGGCGCCCGACAGGCCGACGCTGTCACTCGCGCTGTCGTGGTGGAAACTTTCGGCGGCCAGATCGACGTCGAGATCGTTGGCGGTGCCGCTGTCCGACGCCAGTGCCTGGTCGGCATCGAGCGATGCCGCCTCTGCCGCGGGCCCCTCGCTGCCCGGCGCGTCACCCGGGTCGCCGACACTGCCATCGCTGTCCGTCGACGCCGTATCGAGCAGCGGATTGCCCTCGAGCGCTTCGGCCAGATAGGCTTCGAGTTCGAGGTTCGACAGCGCCAGCAGCTTGATCGCTTGCTGCAGCTGCGGCGTCATCACCAGCGATTGCGACTGGCGGAGATCGAGGCGCGGACCCAACGCCATCGGGAATTACCTGCTTACTTTCCCGTTCGTGTCGAGCCCCTCGACTGCCTTGGCAGGCGCTCGGGATAAACTTCCGGCGAAGCCGGAAGTCGAGACACGTGAAGTCGCGCGCGAACTCGGCGTGTCTCGGCTTCGCTCGACACAAACGGAAGTGGAAGGCAGCTCATCCGACATCGGTACGGCTCCCGCCCCTCACAGCGAGAAGCCCTCGCCAAGATACAGCCGGCGCACTTCGGGATCGGCGACGAGTTCCTCGGGCGAACCCGCGAGCAGCACCTTGCCATCATAGATGATGCAGGCGCGATCGACGAGGTCGAGCGTTTCGCGGACATTATGGTCGGTGATCAGCACCCCGATGCCGCGCGTCTTCAAATCGGCGACCAGGTCGCGGATGTCGCTGATCGACAAGGGATCGATGCCCGCAAAGGGTTCGTCGAGCAGCATGATCGACGGGTTGGCGGCGAGCGCGCGGGCAATTTCGGCGCGGCGGCGTTCACCGCCCGACAGCGCCATTGCCGCCGAATCGCGCAGCCGGGTCAGGCCGAATTCTTCGAGCAATTCTTCGAGCCGCCGTTCGCGCGACACCTTGTCGGGCTCGCTGAGTTCGAGCACCGCGCCGATGTTCTGCGCCACCGTCATGCCGCGAAAGATCGACGTTTCCTGCGGCAAATAGCCCAGCCCCAGGATCGCGCGGCGGTACATCGGCAGCGCGGTGATGTCCGATCCGTCGAGCATGATGCGCCCGGCGTCGGGCTTGACCAACCCCATGATCGAATAGAAGCAGGTCGTCTTGCCCGCGCCGTTCGGGCCGAGCAGCCCGACAACCTCGCCCTTGCCGACCGACAGCGACACGTCGGACAGAACGGTGCGCTTGTCATAGCTTTTGGCGATCGAAATGACCGCCAGACCGTTCCCCGCCGCGGCATCTTCGCGGGCATGCGCCTGGTGCTCGGCGACGCCATGGTCGGCGTCGGCGGGCAGCGTTGCCGGGGTCGCTTCGTCGTCGGTCATTTCCACATCGCTTCCTGAGCAAGTCCTGTGCGGGCGTTACCCGAGGAGCGCCGCCAAGGTCAATCTGGCAAGATTTTTGCAAGGCAGAATGAGCTGAACTCCATTCCGTTCGCGCTGAGCTTGTCGAAGCGCCGCCCTTCGTTTCTCGACGTCCCCTTCGTTTCTCGACGTCAAAGAAAAGAACGGTCCTTCGACAAGCTCAGGACAAGCGGATTGGGGTGGACCCCTTATCCCGAACGCGGCTCAATGCCCCGCCTGCGGCCCCCGGACGATCCCGGACAGCGCGAGCTGTTCGTCGATCGCGGCGAGCAGCCGCGCCAGCGCCGCCTCGTCGGTCGCCTCGGCGCGCGCCACCAGCACGTCCTGGGTGTTCGACGCGCGCAGCAGCCACCAGCCGTCGCCCGTCAGCACCCGCGCACCGTCGGTGCGATCGACCTTGGCCCCCGCCGCGGTCAGCCGCGCGAGAACTTCGTCCACAATGGCGAATTTGCGGACCTCATCGACCTGGAAGCGCAGCTCGGGGGTGTTGACCATCGGCGCCATCGCCCCGCGCAGCGCGGTGACGCTCTGCCCCAGCTTGGTCGCCGCCTCGATCAGCCGCACCGCGGCATAGGGCGCGTCGTCATAGCCATAATAGCGATCGGCGAAGAAGACATGGCCGCTCATCTCACCGGCCAGCGGGCTGCCGACCTCCTTCATCTTGGCCTTGATCAGGCTGTGGCCGGTCTTCCACATCAGCGGTGTCCCGCCCAGTTCGGCGACGCGGTCGAACAGCGCCTGGCTGGCCTTGACGTCGGCGATGATCGTCGCGCCGGGCCGATCGGGGAGCAGCGCGGCGGCGTAGATTTGCAGCAGCTGATCGCCCCAGATCACCCGCCCCTCGCCGTCGATCGCACCGATGCGATCGCCATCTCCGTCGAAAGCGACGCCAAAATCGAGGCGCTTGTCGGCGACCAGCGCCTTCAGGTCGGCCAGATTCTTTTCCTCGGTGGGATCGGGATGGTGGTTCGGAAAATGGCCGTCGATGTCGGTAAACAACAGATGATGCTCGCCCGGAAGTTTCGCGGTCAGCTTCTCGATGACGGTGCCGGCGGCGCCGTTGCCGGCGTCCCAGCCGACGCGGAAAGCGCCGCCGCTGAACCCTTCGACCAGCCGGTCGACATAGGCGTCGACGATGTCGATGCTTTGCGCCGTGCCTTCGCCCGCCTCCCAATCCCCCGCGGCGGCCATTTCGCCGATCCGCAGAATATCGGCGCCATAGAACGGCCGCCCCTGCATCACAAATTTGAAACCGTTATAGTCGGGGGGATTGTGGCTGCCGGTTATCTGTATGCCGCCGTCCACCTCTTCGGTTGAGGCGGCATAATAGAGCATCGGGGTCGGTCCCAGCCCGACGTTCAGCGCGTCAACGCCCGCGGCGTTGACCCCGGCGACCAGCGCCTCGCACAGCATCGGCGACGACAGCCGTCCGTCATAGCCCACCGCGACCCGGCTGCCCCCGGCGCGCGCGACCAGCGTCGCAAAGCTGCGGCCGATCGCATAGGCGTCGGCGGCGGACAACGTGTCGCCGACGACGCCGCGGATGTCATATTCGCGCAGCATCGTGGGATGGAAGATATGGGTCATCGGATGGTCCTGTCTGGGGGAAGACTGAGGGTCAGGCGGCGGCGAAGAGGTCGCCGTCGGGATGAAAGCGCTCGCGTGTCGGCAGGTTCAGCCCGCCCATCGCCTCGCGCAGTTCCTGCCGCGCGACGACATGGCCGATGCCCATGCCGCCGAGATGCGCCTTGTCGAGCAGGGTGAGCCCGGCGGGGAACAACTCGCGATAGATGACGCGCTCGCCGAGGCCGGGGATGACGCGAAAGCCGACGCGGCGCGACAGCTGGCTCAGCGCCTCGCCGACGCGGCGCATATTGTGCGCATCGACATGCTGGAGCCGGTTGCGCAGGATGATCCAGTCGATCGTCCGCCCGTCGGTCTTGGCGCGCGCCTTGCGGGTGTCCCAGATCAGTTCGGAATAAAAGCTGGGGCGGGTGACCTGAAAGGTTTCGGGATCGACCTGGCCGATCAGGTCGAAATCGATGAAGCTGTCGTTGATCGGGGTGACCAGCGTGTCGGCGGTCATCGCCAGATGGCGCGCAAACACATCGTCGCGGCCCGGGGTGTCGGCGACGAAATAGTCGCAATCGGCGGCCAGCCGCGCGACCTGCGCGTCGAGCTCGTCGACCGTGGTGCCCTCGAACACTTCAAAATGCGGCATCGGCAGCTCGATGGCGCGGCGCGTTGCGGTGCCGACGCGATTCTCGAGATAGCGGTGGAAGGTGCGCTGGCGCGGGTCGAGGTCGAGCCCGGCGACCTTCCAGCCCTGGCTCGCCAGCGCGACCGCAAAATGCACGGCGCAGGTCGATTTGCCCGTGCCGCCCTTCTCATTGGCAAAGATGATGCGGTGCGGGGCGGGCTTCGTCGCTATAGTCGTCATGGGCCGTTGCGATTTTCCAGTTGGCGCGGCATGGGCGGCCGACGCGCGAAGTGATACAGTCGCGCCAATATCGAAGGGCGACCGAGCGTGCAAATCATCCGTGACATCGCGATGCTGGACCGTGCCGTTGCGGCACTGAAGCAGGGGGGCAAGAGCGTCGCTTTGGTGCCGACGATGGGGGCGCTGCACGACGGCCATCTGTCGCTGGTCCGCATGGCGCGGCGCGTCGCCGACCATTTGATCGTGTCGATCTTTGTCAACCCGACCCAGTTCGGCCCCAATGAGGATTTCGCCGCCTACCCCCGCGACGAAGCGCGCGATGCCGCGCTGCTGGTCGAGGAAGGCGTCGGACTGCTGTGGGCGCCCGATGTCGCGGTGATGTATCCGGGCGGCCACAGCACCCATATCGAGGTCGCCGAACTCGGCGCCGATTATTGCGGCGCCGCGCGGCCCGGCCATTTCGACGGGGTCGCGACCGTCGTCGCCAAATTGTTCAATCAGGTCCGCCCGGACATCGCGATTTTCGGCGAAAAGGACTGGCAGCAACTCGCGATCATCCGCCGCATGGCACGCGATCTTGATTTCGGGCTCGACATATTGGGGGCGCCGATCGCACGCGATGCCGATGGCCTCGCGCTGTCGTCGCGCAACGCCTATCTCTCCGCCGAGCAGCGCAGCGCAGCGGTCGCCTTTCCGACAGCGCTCAAGACCGCATCCGCCGCGCTGGCGAACGGCGACGACATGTACGAAACGCTCGCCAAAGCCGAAGCGGCGATCGTCGCGGGCGGGTTCGACAGCGTCGACTATATCGCGCTCGCCGACGCCGACAGCCTGGAAAGACTGACCGTCTGGCGCGCCCCGGCACGACTGCTCGCCGCCGCGCGGATCGGCAAAACGCGGCTCATCGACAATTATCCGGTGGAATGACGCCGATCAGAAACGGCTGAATCCAGCCATTTCAACGCCCTATCCACAAGAAACTGCCGCGTGCGTTAACGCTTTGTTGACCATAAGCCGCAAGGTTGGACCCCGAAGCCTCCTGTGGGGGGAGGCGACAGGGGGTTTTTATGGCCAACAGTCTGAAGTCCGCAGCGTATCTGATCGAAAGCCGCTTGCTCGATGCCGCACGCGGCGACGCCAATGCCTATTTCGACCTGGGCATCGCTTTTTCGACCGGCACCGGCGGGGTCGATGTCGACCTGATCCAGGCGCATAAATGGTTCAACCTTGCCGCGCTCGGCGGCAACAAGGAAGGCCAGCAATGCCGCGCCGACCTGTCCGATGAAATGAGCCGCGATGAAATCGCCGAAGCCCAGCGCCAGGCGCGCGCGTGGCTCGACGAAACCGCCCGCCGTCCGGCCGCGCGGCGGTTCGCGGCGTAATCTCTTTCCCGTTATGCCGGGTGACGAAATAGCGGACGTCTAATCCGCCCGCCGGAACGGCATATGCCCTTCCAGCCACGCCATTTCGACGTCTTCCGCCTGCCGCTCCTGGTCCAGAAAATCGGCCACCGCGCGGCGGAACCCGGGATCGGCTATGAAATGCGCCGACCAGGTCGCGACCGGGCCATAGCCGCGCGCCAGCTTGTGCCCGCCCTGCGCGCCCGCCTCGACGCGCGCCAGCCCGCGCGCGATCGCGATATCGATCGCGCGGTAATAGCAAAGTTCAAAATGCAGATAGGGGATCTCGGTCAGGCATCCCCAATAGCGCCCATAAAGCGTATCGGCGCCGACGAAATGCAACGCCCCCGCCACGGCTTGCTCGCCATCATAGGCAAGCAGCAGGATGACCTGCTCGGCCATCCGTTCGCCAATCAGGTCGAAGGCTGCGCGCGTCAGATAGGGCTGCCCCCATTTGCGCGCACCGGTGTCCTGATAGAAGAGCCACATCGCGTCCCAATGCTCGGGGCGGATCGCAGCGCCGGTCAATTCCTCGATCCGCAGACCGTGCACAGCGCGGGCGCGCTCCTTGCGCAGCTGCTTGCGCTTGGCCGAGGTCAGCGTGGCGAGGAAATCGTCGAAGCTGGCATAGCCCGCATTGGCGAAATGGAACTGGATATCGCGGCGCACCAGC
Source organism: uncultured Sphingopyxis sp. (assembly GCA_964502035.1). Taxonomy (GTDB): domain Bacteria; phylum Pseudomonadota; class Alphaproteobacteria; order Sphingomonadales; family Sphingomonadaceae; genus Sphingopyxis. The sequence continues at coordinate 39,851 of CAZCUW010000014.1, forward strand.
CACCCCGCCGCTTCAAACAACGGCATCTGGTCGGGCGCGACAAAGGTCGCGTGCGCCGACGACAGCCCGTTCTGCCGAACCACCGTTTCGGCGGCGCGGATCAACAGCCGCGCGTCATCGCTGTTGGGCGCCAGCAGCCGCGGCCCCGGCACCGGGGTAAAGGGCGCCGCGATCTGGAGCTTGGGATAATAATCGCCCCCCGCCCGCGTCCACGCATCGGCCCAGCCCTGGTCAAAGACATATTCGCCCTGGCTGTGCGATTTCAGATAGGCGGGCGCGGCGGCGAGCAGCCCGCCCGCCTCGTCTTCGACGAGCAAGGGCGCCGCTTGCCAGCCCGTTCCCGGCCCGACGCTGCCCGATTCCTCGAGCAGCGACAGGAACGCGTGGCCGACAAACGGATTGTCGCCGTCGTGCAGCGCGTCCCAGGCCGCGGCATCGACTTCGGCGACGCCGGTTCCAAGCGCGATCGTCCGCGTCGGCGGGTCGGCCTCGGCCATGATTTATGCCGGGCGCACCGCGACGATCGCATCGGCCTCGACCGCGGCGCCCAGCGGCAGCACCGCGACGCCGACCGCGGCGCGCGCGTGGCGGCCCGCGTCCCCGAACAGCGCCTCGAACAGTTCCGACGCGCCATTGGCGACCTTCGCCTGATCGGTGAAGCTGGGTGCGCTGTTGACGAACACCCCGAGCTTGACGACACGCGCGACGCGCGACCAGTCGCCGCCGAGCGCCTGCCCGATCTGGGCGACGAGCATCAGCGCGACGCGCTGTGCCGCGTCCTGTCCGCCCGCGACATCCATGTCGTCGCCAAGGCGCCCGGTCACGACCTGGCCGTCGCGGAACGGCAGCTGGCCGCTGACATAGAGCAGGCCGTCCTGTTCGACGACGGGGACATAGGCGGCAACGGGCGCCGCCGCCTTGGGCAGTTCGAGGCCGAGTTCGGCGAGCTTTGCGATAATATCCATGATGGTTCCTTCTTACGCCGTTTGGGGGGCGGGGGCGGGGATATTTTCGGCGAGGCGCGCGAGGATCCAGTCCTGCGCCGCCGCCCAGTTGTCGATGCGGGCATGGGCATAAGGCGACGGCGCGATCTTGTCGGCGATCGCGGGCTCGCCGACCAGGTGGAGCCGCCACACATCGGGCGCGACCTCCGCCACCGAATGATGATGCCCGGCCAGATCGTCGATGAAGATCGCAACCGAGGGCCGATATTGTTCGATCAGGCGGCGCACCGGTTCACCCTTGCCGCCGCGGCTGCCGATCACCGGGGCGTGGAAATCATGGCTTGCCAGCTGGTCGATCCGCGCCTGCTGATGGTCGGGGCCGACGTTGGTCAGCACGACGATGTCGGCCTGCCCGGCGATCGCCGCCATCGCGGCAAGCGCGCCCGGAATCGGATATTGCCGCGCCATCTCGCCGCGGAAAAAGGCGTCGAGCAGCGGCCACACTTCGGCCGCCTCTAGCGGCGTGCCGCATTCCTTGCGTTTCAGCGCCCCGGCAAAGCTGGCGTCCTCGATGCGGAACAATACGCCATGTTCGGCGTCGACCCATTCGGCAAAGGGGACGACCATGTGCATCAGCACCTCGTCGCAATCGGTGATGACGAGCGGGCGGTTCATTGACGCATTCCTTCGAGTCGCTGCGACGCCGCGGCGATGGCGGCAGGCGGCACCTGCAACGCATCGGCGCAGGCGACAAGATCATTTTCATGGCTCGTCAGAAACGACAGGATCGCTGCGAGCGTCGCTTGTTCACCCAGCGAGGCGCGAAGCTCGTCGGGCGCGAGGCCGGTCAGCCCGAGCAGTCGCTCGGCGCGCGGTTCGTCGCTCAAGATCCAGCCGAGCGCCTGAAGCGCCAAAGCCGCGTCGTCGTCGTGCAAAGCATTTTTCCCTTCAAAGGGAGGCAATTGTGTCGTGCGGCCGATTCGCCTAAACGGGCCGCGGATGCAAGGTGGGGAAGCGAAATATCATGGGCAAGACGATATTGGTCGTCGAGGATAATGAGCTGAACCTGCGCCTGTTCTGCGACCTGCTCAACGCCCATGGCTATACCGCGCACCCGGTGCGCGACGGCCGCGATGCGCTGGCCAAGGCGCGCGACGTGGCGCCCGACCTGATCATCATGGATATCCAGCTGCCGCATGTCAGCGGACTCGAGCTGATCGGCCAGATGAAGGCCGACCTGACGCTGCGCGCGGTGCCGATCATGGCGGTCACCGCCTATGCCGGCAAAGGCGACGAGGAACAGATCCGCGCCGCGGGCGCCGAAGCCTATGTGTCGAAACCGATTTCGGTGATCAAGTTCATCGAGAGCGTCGGGGTGTTTGCCTGAGCGGGCAAGCGGCGGGTAGCGACCGAAACTAGTCGTCGCCCCCGCGAAGGCGGGGGCCGCTGGCGGTTTACGCGGCTAGGCAGGAAAAGGCCGATGGCGGCCCCCGCCTTCGCGGGGGCGACGAGGAGGGCGTAGGGCCGCTTCCCAACCCAAAGCGGCCCCAGAACGCGCGCGCCCCAAAAAAAGGGCGGCACCGATGGCCGCCCTTTGATGCTGGTCGAAAATCGCGGGCCGCCGCGCACCTTGGCCGCGACGGCGCGCGGCGTCAGGCGTTGCAGCGACGCTTGTCCTCAGCGCGGCGCGGGGCGCCCGGTTCACTCCACGGTGCCGCATAGCGGATCGCGACCATGGCAGCGGACGCGTCGATCACCGCGGTCCACAGGCGATGGAGCCGGTTTGTTTCGGGGTTCCGCTTTGAGCGAACGTCCGTGATCGCCTCAAGAAGCGGGATCCCGGATCAAGCCCGGGATGACGAAGGAAGGTGACCGCTTCCACCCCAAAGGAGCCAGCGTCCACGCACGAAAAAGGGCGGCGCAAATGGCCGCCCTTCGATCCGGCTTTCGCCGCGATGACGCATCGCCATCCCGTTCAGCGTCGCTGAACGGGACAATGCCTCACTTGATCTTCGATTCCTTGAACTCGACATGCTTGCGCACGCGCGGGTCATATTTGCGCACCGACATTTTTTCGGTCATCGTGCGCGGATTCTTTTTCGTCACATAGAAAAAGCCCGTGTCGGCGGTGCTCACCAGCTTGATCTTGACGGTCGTCGGCTTGGCCATGGCCCTGTTCCTCGAAATATCTGCACATCCGCCGGAGGTCCGGGGGATGCGGCGGGACTAAGGCCCCGACGTTGGTGTGAAAAAGCTCAGGGGCCGCGCACGAGGCGCCGCCCCCAATATCCGCGCGCCTCTGACCGGATTCGGCGCTTCTGTCAAGCAAAAGAGCGGGCGGATGGCGCGCAGCCATCCGCCCGCGAAGGCTATCGCTGGGTGCCTAAGCGGCCTTGATCTCGAAACGCACCGTCATCACCTTCCAGCTTTCCTCGGCCACGCCGCCGCGCGTTGCGGGGGTGAAGCGCCATTTGGCGAGCGCGCGGCGCTTGGTTTCGGCAAAAAAGCCCGGGCTGTCGGTGCTGACCAGTTCGACCGCCTTCACCCGCCCGTCGGTGCCGATCAGGACACGGACTTTGGCGACCCCCTCGATCTCGCGCCGCTGCTCGCTCGCCGGATAGTCGGGCTGGAACGCCCCGGCGTAGCGCGGGTCGAGTTCGGCGAACACCAGCCTGGGCGCGGGCGGCGGATCAGCGGGGCGCGCCGGGGGGCCGGGATCGATCGGGCGAAGATCGACGACGACCGGCCCTTCGTCGACCCGGTTGTCGCTCAGCGAATTGGTATCGACGACGGGTTTGACGGCGTCGGTCGCCGAGGCAGTCTTCTCGGTCGGCTGCACCTCCTCGGTCGGCCGGGGCGGCGGCGGATCAAGCGGTTTGGTCAGTTCGATCAACGTGCCTTGCATCGGTTCGGACTTCGGCGGCGTCTCCACGATCATCGGCGACAGCGCCACTGCGACAACCAGCACCGCGGGCAGGCCGACGGCGAGGAGCGCCGCGACCGGGTGGCGGCCGTGGTCGCTGCCATAGCTGTTGCGGGGTGAAAGGGTTGCTGCGCCCGCGGGCGCAGTGGCCCTCTCGGGCGCGGTCATGATGGCCGAAATCAAGGGTATCAGGGTCATGGCATCTCTCCTTGCCGGTCAGACCCGGCCCTGCCGTGTTTCGACCACCGCTATGGGCCAAGCCAGGATTAAGTGATAATATATCATTACTCTTTTTGTCAAGCGGGATGGTAGGCAAGGGCGGCGGCGCTTCTCGACGATGGATCGTTCAGTCGGCAGCCAGCCGCACCACGGCCTGATCCTTGGCGATCAGCGGCAATAATTCGGCCATGTCGGGGCCATGGTCGCGCGCCGTCAGCGCGCGGCGCAGCGGCAGGAACAGCGCGCGACCCTTGGCCCCCGTCGCCGCCTTCACCGCGGCGGTCAGCGCGTGCCAGGGGTCGGCGCTCCAATCGATCGCGGGCGCCGCGGCGGCAGCGGCGGCCAGCACCGGCCGGTCGGCATCGTCGATCGGCGGCGGCGCCAGTGGCCCGTCGAACACCGGCAGCCAATCGGCTGCCTCCGCCACCGTCATCAGGTTCGGGCGAATCGCATGCCAGCGCGCCGCGGTGATCGCGGCAGGCAAGCGATCGGCGACCGCTGCATACTCGGTGTGGTGCAAAATCTTCTGGTTGAGCAGCGCCAGTTCGGCCTCGTCGAACCGCGCCGGGGCGCGGCCGAAGCGCGCAAAGTCGATATGGTCGATCAGCGGCGTCAGGCTGGTCACCGGCTCGACCGGATCGCTGGTGCCAAGCCGCGCGAGCAGCGCCGCGAGCGCAATCGGCTCGATCCCGGCGTCGCGCAGGCTGGCCATGCCCAGCGAGCCGAGCCGCTTCGACAATTTGCCCTCGGTCCCGACGAGCAACGCCTCATGCGCGAAACGCGGCGGGGCGGCGCCCAGCGCGGCGAACATCTGGATCTGCGTCGCGGTGTTCGACACATGATCCTCGCCGCGCACGACATGGGTGATGCCCATCGCGATGTCGTCGATGACGCTGGGCAGCAGATAGAGCCAGCTGCCGTCGGCACGCCGGACCACCGGATCGGACATGGTTTTTGGATCGAAATGCTGATCACCACGAACCAGATCGGTCCATTCGATCGCAGCATCATGGTCGAGGCGGAAGCGCCAGTGCGGCGCCACGCCCGCGGGCACCGGCACGTCCGCGGCTTTGCGCTCATAAACCGGCGGCAGCCCGCGCGAGAGCAAGATCTTGCGCCGGATGTCGAGTTCTTCAGGGGTTTCGTAACAGGCGTAGACGCGGCCCGCGGCCTGCAATTTGGCAAATTCGGCCTCGTACAGCGCGAACCGCGCCGACTGGCGTTCCTCACCATCAACATCGAAGCCGAGCCACGCAAGGTCGGCGCGGATCGCATCGACATAATCCTCTTTCGACCGTTCAAGGTCGGTGTCGTCGATCCGCAGCAGGAAGCGCCCGCCACATTTGCGCGCCCACAGAAAATTGTGGAGCGCGGTGCGGACATTGCCGACATGCAGGGTGCCGGTCGGCGAGGGGGCAAAGCGGGTCACGACAGTCATGGCCGCGCCTATAACCGCATAATGGGCCGCCGTCAGTCGTCTTCCGCGATCTTGCGGTTCATCACGATATGCGCGGCCCAGCGCAGCGCCATGCCGATCACCGAAAGCGCCGCGCCAGCAATCACTGCCCCGACCAATGCGCGGTCCTCATCGGGCGCGGGCCAGGCGACCCAGGCCAGCAGCGCGACGCTGACGATCGACAGCGCATATCCGATCCCGGTCAGCCAGTTCGCCAAATGATCATGTCTCCACTGCGGACGACGCGCGGCGCGCCGGCCAATAGGCCCAGGCGAGGGCGAGCAGCGAGACGATCAGGATCACACTATATTCCATCCCGTTGCGCCCGCCGCCAACGACAAACCAGCCGAAAGGCAGATGGACCAGAATCATGCCGAGCGTCAGGATAGCGGCATGACCGAGCGCGGCAAAGCTGGTCCAGCGGCGGGTCAGGATCAGCACCGGGCCGACCAGTTCGTACAACGTGACCGCCATCGCCCAGCCATAGCCCCATGGAAAACCCTGGCTTTCCAGCCAGATGCCAAAGGGCACCACGCCGCCGGCGACGAGGCGGAACAGCCCGTGGATCAAAATCAACAGCGCGACGGTGATCCGCAGAATATCGACCACGCGTTCGGCCCGGTGCGGCGGCGCCTTGGCTCCCAGCAACCCCATCTTCCATTCCCCCTCATCGCAAGTTTCCGATCGGCGAAGCCTAACGGCCCGCGGTGGAGCGACGAAGCCGCGCCGACGTACCGGTACCCGCGGTGCGCGGTCAGCCGGTGCGGAAGCCATGGGTGATCGGATAGCGGCGGTCGCGGCCGAAGTTGCGCGTCGACAGCTTGACCCCCGGCGGGGCCTGGCGCCGCTTATATTCGGCAAGCATCAGCAAACGTTCGATCCGCACCACCGCATCGCGGTCGAACCCATACCGCGCCACGACATCGTCGACGCTCGCTTCCTCCTCGACCAGCATGTGCAACATGCGGTCGAGGTCGGCATAGGGCGGCAGATTGTCCTCGTCCTTCTGGTCGGGGCGCAGTTCGGCGCTCGGCGGCTTGGTGATGATGGTCTCGGGCATCACCGGCGCCACCGGGTTAAGCGACAGCCGTGGCACATTGTCATTGCGCCACTTGGCGACGGCGAACACCGTCATCTTATAGGCATCTTTCAGCGGATTATAGCCGCCCGCCATGTCGCCATAGATCGTCGCATAACCGACGCTCATCTCGCTCTTGTTGCCCGTGGTCAGCAGCATCGGGCCGAATTTGTTGCTGAGCGCCATCAGGGTCACGCCGCGGATGCGCGACTGGACATTTTCCTCGGTGATATCGACCTCGACATCGGCAAAGCTGCCCGACAGCATCGTGTCGAACGCCTCGACCGCGGGGACGATCGAGATGGTGTCGAGCTTGCAGCCGATCAGCGCGGCGCAGCCCGCGGCATCGTCGAGGCTCGCCTGGCTGGTGAAGCGGCTGGGCATCATCACGCACCACACCCGGTCGGCGCCAAGCGCGTCGGCGGCGATCGCGGCACAAATCGCCGAATCGATGCCGCCCGACAGCCCGAGCACGACGCCGGGAAAGCGGTTGCGTGTCACATAGTCGCGCAAGCTGACGATCATCGCGCTGTAAATGTCGGCAGGGTGCGCCTCCCACTCGGCGATCGCGCCGGTCTCGCAAATCCAGCCGTCGGTGCCTTTGACCCAGCGCGTCACCCGCTCCTCGGCCTCCCAGTCGGTCAGGCGGTGCGCCGTCGCGCCATCGGCGTTCAGCACGAACGAACAGCCATCGAACACAAGTTCGTCCTGCCCGCCGATGCGGTTGAGAAAGATCAGCGGCAGGCCGGTTTCGGCAACACGGCCCGCGAACACCTGGCTCAGCCGCCGCTCGTCCTTGTCGATTTCATACGGGCTGCCGTTGACCGAGATCAGCAGTTCGGCGCCTTGATCGGCCAGATGCCGCGACACTTTGGGCAACCAGCCATCCTCGCAGATCGGCAGCCCGAGCCGAATCCCGCGCCATTCGACGATGTCGGGGAGCGGACCCGGCGCGAAAACGCGCTTTTCGTCGAAGGTGCCGTAATTGGGGAGTTCATGCTTCCTTCGCGTCGCGACGATCCGGCCGCCGTCGAGCAGCGCGACGATATTATAGAGGCTGTCGCCTTCCCGCTCGACCGAACCGACAAGCATCGCCGGGCCACCGTCGGCGGTATCGGCAGCCAGTTCGGCGAGCAGGGTCGCGGCCCGCTCGGCGAGCGCGGGTTTCAGCACCAGATCCTCGGGCGGATAGCCGATCAGCTGCAATTCGGGGTAGAGGATCAGGTCGGCATCCCGGTACCGCGCCCGCACGCTGCGCATCGCTTCGGCATTGGCGGCCAGGTCGCCGACCGCCTGCGTCATCTGGGCCAGGACGATGGTGAGCTTGTCGGCGGCGTCGGTCATACCGCCGAGCCTTACCCCCGGCGGCCGCGATTGCAATGACCCAGCGGCGCGGGACGCGGCCAAAGGTTGAACTTGACCCTTCCCCTATCGCCCCCCGCTGGCTAAGGGGCGCGCAATCCTATCCGCCGCGAAAGGGCCGCGCACCCCATGAAACTCATCTCCGGCAACAGCAACCTCCCCCTCGCCCGCGCGATCGCGGACTATCTGGAACTGCCGCTGACCGACACCAGCGTGCGCCGCTTTGCCGACGAAGAAGTCTTCGTCGAAATCCATGAAAATGTTCGCGGTCAGGATGTCTTCATCGTCCAGCCGACGAACTTCCCCGCCAACGACAATCTGATGGAATTGCTGATTATCACCGACGCGCTGCGCCGCGCCTCGGCGAAGCGCATCACCGCCGTTGTGCCCTATTTCGGCTATGCCCGCCAGGACCGCAAACCTGGCCCGCGCACGCCGATATCCGCCAAGCTGGTGGCCAATCTGATCACCACCTCGGGCGCCGACCGCGTGCTCGCGATCGACCTGCACGCCGGGCAGATCCAGGGCTTTTTCGACATCCCGACCGACAATCTTTACGCCGCGCCGGTGATGAGCGCCGACATTCAGGCGCGGTTCGCGGGCAAGAATCTGATGGTCGTATCGCCCGACGTCGGCGGCGTCGTGCGCGCCCGCGCGCTCGCCAAGCGGCTCGACAACGCGCCGCTGTCGATCGTCGACAAACGCCGTGAACGCGCCGGCGAATCCGAAGTGATGAACATCATCGGCGACGTGAAGGGGCGCTTCTGCATCCTGATCGACGATATCGTCGATTCGGCGGGCACGCTGTGCAACGCCGCGGCGGCGCTGAAGGCCGCGGGCGCCGAAGGCGTTGTCGCTTATTGCACCCATGGCGTGCTGTCGGGCGGCGCGGTCGCGCGCGTCGAGGCGAGCGAGCTCACCGAATTGGTCATCACCGATTCGATCCAGCCGACCGATGCGGTCAACGACAGCGCCAAGGTCCGCGCGCTGACCGTCGCGCCGCTGCTTGGCGAGGCGATCAAGCGCATCGCCGACGAATCGAGCGTCTCGTCGCTGTTCGATTGACGCAAGGCGTGTCGATCACCTCTGACCTCGCGTTCGCCAACGCCCTTGCCGACGCGGCCGGCGCCGCGATCCGCCCGCTGTTCCGCGCCGCCTTTGCCCATGAAGCCAAGGACGATGCCTCGCCGGTCACCGAAGCCGACCGGGCTGCCGAAGCCGCGATGCGCAGGATCCTCGACGCCGAGGCGCCGCGCGACGGGATCATCGGCGAGGAATATGGCGCCGAGCGTCCCGATGCGGCGCGGCAGTGGGTGCTCGACCCGATCGACGGCACCGTCAGCTTCATGGCGGGGCGGCCGATTTTCGGCACCCTGATCGCGCTGCTCCAGGACGGCTGGCCGATCCTGGGCATCATCGACCAGCCGATCAGCGGCGAACGCTGGGTTGGGGCGCTGGGTCAGCCGACGCTGTTCGGCGGCCAGCCCGCCCGCACCCGCACTTGCCGCGCCCTCGCCGATGCGACGCTCGCCACCACCGGGCCGCAATATTTTGCCGATCATGACGCTGAACATTTCATGGCGCTCGCCGCGCAGACCGCGCACAAGCGCCTGATCTTTGGCGGCGATTGTTACAATTACGGCCTGCTCGCCAGCGGCCATGTCGATCTGGTCGTCGAGGCGGGGCTGAAGCTGCACGATTTTGCGGCGCTCGTCCCCATCGTCGAGGGTGCGGGCGGGACGATGTGCGACTGGAACGGCGACCCGCTGAACGCCGAAAGTGCGGGCCATGTCATCGCGCTCGGGGACCCGGCGCGGCTCGAGGATGTGATCGAGGCGCTGGCCTGCCACCATTGAAACGGCGGCGGGCCTCCTGTTCCCGCAACGCTTGCATTTCCGGGCGAATCCCCCTAAGCGCCCCGCTTCCGATTGTGTCGGCTGGCGACAAGGGCTGCCAGGTCGATACGCAAACGGACTTCCAAAGGAGACCAAAATGCCCAAAATGAAGACCAAGAGCGGTGTGAAGAAACGCTTCAAATTCACCGCCTCGGGCAAAGTGAAGCACGGCGTTGCCGGCAAGCGTCACCGCCTGATTTCGCACAATTCGAAATATATCCGCACCAACCGCGGCACCAGCGTGCTGAGCGATTCGGATGTGGCCCATGTGCGCCTCTGGGCGCCCTACGGCCTGAAGTAAGGAGCGCTAAGGCATGTCACGCATCAAACGCGGCGTCACCACGCGCGCCAAGCACAAACGCGTATTGGAACAGGCGAAGGGCTTTTATGGCCGTCGCAAGAACACCATTCGTATCGCCAAGCAGGCGGTCGAAAAGGCCGGCCAATATGCCTATCGCGACCGCAAGGTTAAGAAGCGCAACTTCCGCGGCCTGTGGATCCAGCGCATCAACGCCGCGGTTCGCGCCGAAGGTCTGACCTATTCGCAGTTCATGCACGGCGTGAAGCTGGCCGGGATCGAGCTCGACCGCAAGGTCATGGCCGACCTGGCGATGAACGAAGGCACTGTCTTCGGGACGATCATCGCCCAGGCGAAAGCGGCGCTGCCCAAGGCAGCCTGACGCTTTTCAGCCAGGCAACAAGAAACAAGGGCGGTCCCGGCGGGGCCGCCCTTTTCGTTGGGGCATCGCTGGCTGGGATGTCCGCTAGCAACCGAAAATTGCCGTTCCCCGGCGAAGGCCGGGGCCCGGAGCGTCACCACGCTATGCTTGCTCTCGAACGCCCTGGGCCCCGGCTTTCGCCGGGGAGCAGACGGTCAGTTCGCCACCCCAAAGCGGCCATCCGCCGCTCAAAAAAACGCTGTCCTACATTATTCCGCTATGCCAGCCTTGGTGCCAGCTCTTTCAATTTGTAAGTATTTGTAAGTAAACGCGGTCGCCGCCCGGATTTCGGATGCGGCAAAAAAAGCCGGGCGCCATCTGTCCGTCGAGCGCGACAACTTCCGCGCTGCAATAGGCTGAACTTTCCTGAACTTTGGCATGATGGCCTGTCCATGCGCCGACCCCGCTCTGCGCCCCCAGCCCGGAATAATCGAAAACGGCAATGGCAGCTTCGCGCCCCAAAGCGGACATCCGCCCCCCGAACGAAGAAGCGGCGCGAAGCTCTCGCTCCGCGCCGCTTCGACAATGGTTCCAGTGGAAACCATCGCCCCCCCGCCCGTTCCGAAAAGCCGTGGGTCGCAGAAAGCTACCGGCCGGGACGAAGCTCGAAAAATCAGTCCTGCGGTCCCGCCAGCGCCAATTTTGTCCTCGTGCTCGCTCCCCCCCGGAGCCAGCGACGCAACTATGCAGCAGCGACGGCGCAGAAAATTGTAAAAACCCGACACGTAATCGCGTCAAAATATTGTTTTTCGTCGTTAATGCCCGTTAGAAGACGGTCGATGCCAGAAAGCACCGTTTCTGCGCCGGATATGGCCGACGTTCGAATCGCCACCCGTTTTTTCGCGGTGTCGGCGGCGCTGCGCCCCTATCTCAGCACGATCTATCTGACCGAGGTCGCGGTGCCGGCGGGCAGCCGCGTCGATGATTATCTGCATCCCGAATGGGCCAATTTGCGCTTTGTCGAAGGCGAGGTGCCGCTGGCGTCGGTGGGCGGCGCGCCGGTCATCGCCACGCCGCGCTTCATCGCTACCGGCCCGACGAGCACGGCCACCTATTTTGCAGCGGGCAATATGCGCGTCTGGGGGATCGGCGTCGTGCCGCTGGGCTGGGCGAAATTCATTCCGCTGCCCGCCGACGATCTGGCCGACCGGTTTTGCGACGGCGCCGCGCACCCCGCCTTTGCCGCGTTCGCCCCGCTCGGCGAGGCGTTGCGCGGGGTGAACGACATCGAAGCCGCCGCGGCGATGATCGACGCCCATTTCTGCGCCCTGCTCGATCGCGCGCCGCCCGACGACCCGGCGATCCTGGCGGCGCATCGCGCGCTCGTCGATGACGATCTGGCGACCGTCGCCGACCTGTCGGCCAAGTTGGGGCTGTCCGAACGCTCGATCGAACGACTCAGTCACCGCGCCTTCGGCTTTTCGCCCAAGCTGTTGCTGCGGCGCCAGCGTTTCCTGCGCTCGCTGGCGCGCTTCATGCTCGATCCGTCGATGGCGTGGATCGACACGATGGATCATCATTATTACGACCAGGCACAATTCACCCGCGACTTTGCCAAATTCATGGGGATGAGCCCACGCGACTATGCCGCGCGGCCCAAGCCGATCCTGGGCGCCGCGGCCAAAGCCCGCGCCGCCGCAGCGGGCGCCGCGGTGCAGGGGCTGCACAAGCCCGGGGGTTGACCCACCCATTGCGTTCGGTGCAAGCGGCGGCTTGATTTTAGCTCTCACTGTTCAGCACCGACCCGGTTTCTTGTTCGTCATTCTCGCGCAAGCCGGGATCCGCAAGATAGGGCGGTGTCGACCGGGTAGGTAATGGATTCCCGCCTGCGCCGGAATGACGAAGGAAGATGATTAGTGTTCGACATCAATCAGGCTATTTTGGCGATTGACCACGCCGAGACATTGGACGCGCTTGAAGCATTGCGCGTCCAGTTTCTCGGCAAAAATGGTGAAATTACCCTGCTGATGAAAAAACTGGGTCAAATGACCCAAGACGAACGCTCCTGGTTTGGACCGTTGTTCAACGGCTATCAGCGTGAAGCAAATGCCGCCATCGCCAGCCGTAAGACGGCGCTCGAAAGCGCGGTACTCGACGCCCGTCTGGTCAACGAGCGGATCGACATGTCGCTGCCCGCCGATACCGCGCCGAAGGGCAGTGTCCATCCGGTCAGTCAGGTGATGGACGAGCTTGCCGAAATCTTCGCCGACATGGGCTTTGCCGTCGCCACCGGTCCCGAGATCGAGGACGACTGGCGCAATTTCACCGCGCTCAATATTCCCGAGACGCATCCGGCGCGCGCGATGCACGACACCTTCTACTTCCCCGACACCGACGCCGAGGGCCGCGCGATGCTGCTGCGCACCCACACCTCGCCGGTGCAGATCCGCACGATGATGGCGCAGGAACCGCCGATCCGCATCATCGCGCCCGGCCGCGTCTATCGCAGCGACAGCGACGCGACGCACACGCCGATGTTCCACCAGGTCGAAGGTCTCGTCATCGACCGCGGCATCCATATGGGGCATCTGAAATGGACGCTCGAAACCTTCCTCAAGGCCTATTTTGAACGCGACGACATCGTGCTGCGGCTGCGCCCGAGCTATTTCCCCTTCACCGAACCCTCGGCCGAGGTCGATGTCGGCTATCGCCAAGAAAAGGGCCGCCGTATCGTCGGCGGACATGGCGACGATGATGGCCATGCGTGGATGGAACTGCTGGGCAGCGGCATGGTCAGCCGCCGCGTCATCGCCAATTGCGGGCTCGATCCCGACGAATGGCAGGGCTTTGCCTTCGGGGTCGGGGTCGACCGGCTCGCGATGCTCAAATATGGGATGGACGATTTGCGCGCCTTCTTCGACGGTGACCTGCGCTGGCTGGCGCATTACGGATTCGGCGCGCTGTCGGTGCCCACGCTCAGCGGGGGGATTTCGGCATGAAGATCACCCTCGACTGGCTCAAAGAGCATCTGGAAACATCGGCGAGCGTCACCGACGTCGTCGATACGCTCAACCGCATCGGCCACGAAGTCGAAGGCGTCGAGAATCCGGCCGACAAGCTCAAGGGCTTTCGCGTCGCGAAAGTCTTGACCGCCGAGAAGCATCCGCAAGCCGACAAATTGCAGGTGCTCACCGTCGACACCGGTGACGGCGGTGCACCGCTGACCGTCGTGTGCGGCGCGCCCAATGCGCGCGCGGGGCTGGTCGGCGTGCTCGGCCTGCCCGGCGCGGTGGTGCCCGCGAACGGCATGGAGCTGAAGGTCGCGGCGGTCCGCGGAGTCGAATCGAACGGCATGATGTGCTCGTCGCGCGAGCTCGAACTGGGCGACGATCATGACGGGGTTATCGAGCTTCCCGAGGACGCGCCGATCGGCACCAGCTTTGCCGATTACAGCGGCGCGGGCGATCCGGTGATCGACGTTTCGATCACCCCGAACCGGCAGGATTGCATGGGCGTGCGCGGCATCGCGCGCGACCTCGCCGCCGCCGGGCTGGGCACGCTGAAGCCGCTCGCCGTCCCGACGATCGCCGGCGCGGGCGCGCCTGCGACCGAAATCCGCACCGACGATCGCGAAGGATGCCCCGCTTTCTATGGCCGCACGATTTCAGGCGTCGCCAACGCCGCCGCCCCCGAATGGATGCGCCGCCGGTTGGAAGCGGTCGGCCAGCGCTCGATCTCGGCGCTCGTCGATATCAGCAACTATGTGATGTTCGACCTCGGCCGCCCCAGCCATATCTATGACCGCGCCAGGCTGACCGGGCCACTCGTCGCGCGCCGCGCCAAAGCGGGCGAGACCGTCAACGCATTGAACGGCAAGCAATATACCCTGACCGACACGATGACCGTGATCGCCGACGACAAGGGCGTCCACGACATCGCCGGCATCATGGGCGGCGAGCACAGCGGGTGCAGCGAGACGACCACCGACGTGCTGCTCGAAATCGCCTATTTCACCCCCGAACGCATCGCGCTGACCGGGCAGGCGCTGGCGCTCACCAGCGACGCGCGCAGCCGCTTCGAACGCGGAGTCGATCCGGCGTTTTTGGATGACGCGACCGCGATCGTCACCGCGCATGTGCTGGCGATCTGCGGCGGCACCCCCTCGGCGGTCGCCCGCGCCGGAACCCCGCCCGCCGACGTGAAGACGGTCGATTACGACCCCACGCTGTCGGCGACGCTCGGCGGCATCGCGATCGCGCCCGAGCGGCAGCAGGAAATCCTCACCGCGCTCGGCTTTTCGGTGCGTGAACAGGGCGGCCGCTGGCAGGTCGCGGTGCCGAGCTGGCGCCGCGACATCGACGGCGCCCCCGATCTGGTCGAGGAAGTCACGCGCATCACCGGGTTCGACGCGATCGCGTCGGTGGCGTTGCCGCGCAGCGATGGCGTCGCGAAACCGACCGCGACCCCCGAACAGCTGCTCGAACGGCGCCTGCGGCGCGCCGCGGCGGCAGCCGGGTTCAATGAGGCGGTCACCTGGTCGTTCATCAGCGACCGCGACGCGGCGCCGTTCGGCGGCGGCGACTGGTCGCTCGCCAATCCGATCAGCGAAGATTTGAAGGTCATGCGGCCGTCACTGCTCCCCGGCCTGCTCGCCGCGGCGCAGCGCAACCAGAATCGCGGCGCGGGCAGCATCCGCCTGTTCGAAATCGGACGGCGCTATCTGACGGGCGCCGAGCATCCGACGCTGGCGATCCTGATGGCGGGCGACAAGCGCGCGCGCGGCTGGCAGGCGGGCAAGGCGGCACCGTTCGACGCGTTCGACGCCAAGGCCGCGGCGCTGGCGCTGCTTGAGGCCGCGGGCGCTCCCGCCTACCGGTTGCAGGTGATGGAAGCGGTCGCCGAGGGCAGCATCTGGCACCCCGGCCAGTCGGCGACGCTGCGCCTCGGCCCCAAAGCGGTGCTTGCCGAGTTCGGCGCGCTCCACCCGCTGCTGACCCGCCATTTTGACGTCGATGGTCCGGTGATGGCGGTGCAGATTTTCCTCGATGCGATCCCGGCAAAGCGCGCGAGCGGCCCGGCGCGCGCGGCCTTTACCCCGCCCGCGCTGCAATCGGTGCGCCGCGACTTCGCGTTCCTGGCGCCGACCAGCCTGACCGCCGCCGACCTGGTCCGCGCGATCCGCGGCGCCGACAAGGCGGCGATCACCGATGCCCGCCTGTTCGACCGCTTTACCGGGCAGGGCGTGCCCGAAGGGCAAGTGAGCCTGGCAGTCGAGGTCGAATTGCAGCCGGTGGAAAAGAGCTTCACCGATGCCGAGTTGAAGGCGATCGCCGACAAGGTGGTCGCGGCGGCGGCGAAGGTTGGGGCGGTGCTGCGGGGGTAACCGTCGTTACCAGCCAGAACGGTCCGTAACCGGCAATATGGTTTCGGCGAAAAGCTGCCCTATATCCACGCAGGTGGAGAATGGGTCATGGCCGACGACAAGCATTATCAGCTTTTCGAAACCGCCGCGGGCATCGCGGCCATCGGCTGGCATGACGGCCGCGTCACGGTCCTGCGCCTGCCGGCGCCGACCGCGCCCGAAACCGAACGCGCCCTCTTGCGCCGCCTGCCCGATGCGATGCCCGCGGACCCATCGGCCGAGATACAGGCCGTCATTGATGCAACGATTCGGTATTTCGCGGGAGAGCCGGTCGATTTTTTCGACGTGCGGATCAATCTGGGTGAACAGCCTCCCTTCTTCGCACGAGTGTACGAGCAGGTGCGCAAGCTCGGCTGGGGCGAGACGACCACCTATGGCGCCATCGCCCATGCGCTTGACGCCGGACCCGAATATGCGCGCGCCGTCGGACAGGCGATGGCGACGAATCCCGTGCCGCTGATCATCCCCTGTCACCGGGTCACGGCTGCGGGCGGCAAGATCGGCGGTTTCTCGGCGCCCGGCGGCTCGCTGTCCAAGGCGCGGATGCTCGAACTCGAAGGCGTGACGGCTGGCCCGGCAGCCGCCCGTCCGGTGCAGCAAGGCTTCGATTTCTAAGCCGCCACCGCTTCCTCGCTCTGGCTCGTCGCCGCCTCGAGCAGGCGTTTCTCCAGCGACTTCACCCGCGCCGCGCTGTCGATCTTGTCGCCGATCAGGTCGGTGACATAGAAAGTATCGACCGCGCGTTCGCCATAGGTCGCGACATGCGCCGAGTGGACCGTCACTTTCGACTGGAACAGCGCATAGGCAAGTTGGTTGAGCAGCGCGGGGCGGTCCTGCGCGTTGACTTCGATCACCGTGAAGCGGTTCGATGCCTTGTTGTCGACAAAGACATTGGGGGCGATGCGGAAGGCTTCGGCGCGGGTGCGCGGCAGCGCGCGGGCTTCGAGTTTGGGGAGCAATTTGTGGCGGTTGGCGAGCGCATCCTCGATCGCGCGAGTCAGCCGGCCGATCTGCCCCGCCTCGGCAAACGGGCGGCCGAGCGGATCCTGGACGAGGAAATTGTCGAGCGCGAGGCCGTCGCGGGTGGTGTGGATGCGCGCGTCGATGATGTTGCCGCCGGCGAGATGGATGCCCCCCGCGATGCGATAAAACAGCCCCGGATGGTCGGCGGCGAGCACCATCACCAGCGTCGCGCCGCGATCATCGTCGGGGACCGCGGCGATGTGCAGCGGCGCGTCGCCCGCTTGCCGGATGTGGACCAGATTGGCGGCGATGACTTCGACGGGTTCGGCGATCCAATAGCTTTCGGGCAAGCGTTTTGCGACCTTGTCGAACGTCTTGCGATCGAAGCCGAATTGCGCCGCGACCGCGTCCTTCTTGCTCGCGATCCGCTGTTCGCGGCCGCGCTGTTTGTGGCCGAGCCGCAGCACTTCTTCGGCGGCGTCGTAGAGCTCGGTGAGCAATTGCCGTTTCCAGCTGTTCCACACCCCCGGCCCGACGGCGCGAATATCGACGACGGTCAGCACGAGCAGCAGGCGCAGCCGCTCGGGGCTTTGCACCTGGCCGGCGAAATCGAGGATCGTCTTGAAATCGGCGAGGTCGCGTTTGAACGCGGTCGCCGACATCAACAGATGATAGCGCACCAGCCACGAGACGGTCTCGGTCTCGGCCGCGGTCAGCCCCAGCCGCGGGCAGACACGTAGCGCCAGTTCGGCGCCGAGCACGCTATGGTCGCCGCCGCGTCCCTTGGCGATGTCGTGGAGCAGCACCGCGCAATAGAGGACGCGGCGCGAATGGATCTGGCCCATGATCGACGTCGACAGCGGATGGTCGCCCTCCAGCCGGTTCTGTTCGATGTCGGCGAGCAGCCCGATGGCGCGGATGGTATGTTCGTCGACGGTGTAGTGATGATACATGTCGAACTGCATCTGCGCGACGACGCGGCCGAAATCGGGAACGAAGCGGCCGAACACCCCCGCCTCGTTCATCCAGCGCAGCACCGTTTCGGGATCGCGCGGCGACGTCAGCACGTCGAGGAACAGCGCGTTCGCCTTGGCAATGCGGCGCACCCCGCGCGCGTCGATCAGCTTGGCGTCGTGGCGCGCCTGACGCATCGCCTGCGGATGGATTTCGAGGCCATGTTTGTCGGCGAGCGCAAAAATTTCGATCAGCCGCACCGGGTCGGCCTGAAAAAAATCGTCGCCGGGCAGCGCGAGGCGGCCGCGGTCGAGCACAAAGCCATTGAGTTTGCCCGGACGCCGCCGGATCGTCGGCAGGAAGCGCCGCCCCCGCGCCGCCATCTGGTCGTCGAGATGCGCGAGGAAGGTGCCGGTGACGTCGCCGACGCTTTTGGCGTGGAGGAAATAGAGCTGCATGAACCGCTCGACCGCGCTTTTGCCCGGGCGGTCGGCGAATTGCATCCGCGCCGCGATCTCGCGCTGGAAATCAAAGGTCAACCGGTCCTCGGCGCGCCCCGACAGCGTGTGGAGATGGCAGCGGACGGCGAGCAGGAAATTTTCGGCGCGCTCGAATTGCCTGAGCTCGCGCGCGCTGAGCAATCCGGCGTCGACCAGCTCGGGAACGGTGCGGACGCGGTGGATGAACTTGCCGATCCAGAACAGGGTGTGGAGATCGCGGAGCCCGCCCTTGCCCTCCTTCACATTGGGTTCGACGACATAACGCGAATCGCCCATGCGCTTGTGGCGCTCGTCGCGCTCGGCGAGCTTTTCGGCGACAAACGCCCGCGCATTGCCGGCGACAACCTCGGCATCGAAGCGCGCCGACGCCTGATCATAGAGCGCGCGGTCGCCCCAGATGAAGCGGCCTTCGAGGAGCGCGGTACGGATGGTGAGATCGTCCTTGGCGGCGCGCACCATCTCGTCGAGCGAGCGCGAGGAGTGGCCGACCTTCAGCCCCAGATCCCACAGCGTATAAAGCTGCGCCTCGATCACCTGTTCGGTCCAGCTGGTCTGTTTGAACGGGGTGAGGAAGCCGATGTCGATGTCGCTGTGCGGCGCCATTTCGCCGCGGCCATAGCCGCCGACCGCGATCAGCGTGAGGCGCTCGCCCGCCGAGCGGTTCGCCGAGGGATAGAGATGATCGACGGTGAAGTCGTGGCTGAGCCGGACGATCTGGTCGATCAGGAAGGCGGTGGCGCTCGCCGCGACGCGCCCCGCCGACGGGCGCGCGCGCAGGCGGCGGTCGATCTCGGCCCGCGCGTCGTCGAGCGCGGTCTTGAGCAGCGCGACCATCGCGCGGCGGCGCGCCGCGCTGTCTGGGGTGGCCGCCGCAATCTCGTCGAGCTGGTCGGCCAGCGCGCGGCGATCGATGATCGCGCGGCGCTGGTCAAGATTGTCGAACAGGTCGCTCATGCCTCGTCCGCCAGCAGCCGCTTGAGCGCATAAAGCGCGTCGAGCGCCTCGCGCGGGGCGAGCGCGTCGGGGTCGATCTGGCCCAGTGCGTCGCGGAGCGCGTCCTTCGCCGCCACCGGCGCGGCGGCGAGGGTCGCGGCGAACAGCGGCAGGTCATCGAGCCCCGCGGCGAGGCCGCCGGTCGCCTCGCGTCCCGCTTCGAGCTTTGCCAGCACCGCCTCGGCGCGCTTGACGACGCCCGCGGGGACGCCGGCAAGGCGCGCGACGGCGAGGCCGTAGCTGCGGTCGGCGGGCCCCTTGGCAAGTTCGTGGAGCAGGACCAGGTCGCCCTGCCATTCGCGGGCGCGGACGTGGTGGAGCGACAGCGCATCGAGCGTTTCGGCGAGGCGGGTCAGCTCGTGATAATGGGTCGCGAACAGGCAGCGGCACTTGTTCACCTCGTGCACCGCCTCGACCACCGACCAGGCGAGCGCGAGCCCGTCGTAGGTCGAGGTGCCGCGCCCGACCTCGTCGAGGATGACGAAACTTTGCGGGGTCGCCTGCGCGAGGATCGCCGCGGTCTCGACCATCTCGACCATGAAGGTCGAGCGCCCGCGCGCCAGATTGTCGCTGGCGCCGACGCGGCTGAACAATTTGTCGACGAGGCCAAGCCGCGCCGCGGCGGCGGGGACGAAGCCGCCCGCCTGCGCGAGGACGATAATCAGCGCATTCTGGCGCAGGAAAGTCGATTTACCGCCCATGTTCGGGCCGGTGACGAGCCACAATCGGTCGGCCTCCGACAACGACACATCATTGGGGACGAAGCGCTCGCCCGCTTTCGCCAGCGCGGCCTCGACCACCGGATGGCGGCCGCCGGTGACGTCGAGGCACGGCGTGTCGACAAGGTCGGGGCGGCACCAATTGTGGCTCATCGCATGGTCGGCGAGCGCCGCGGCGACGTCGATGCGTGCGAGGACGTCGCAGCTGGTGGCGATTTGTTCGCGGCGCGCAGTTGCGGCTTCGGTGAGCGACTCGAGATGCGCGGCTTCGGCGGCGACCGCATGGACCCCCGCCTGCGTTACTCGGCTCGCCGCTTCGTGGAGGTCAGACGAATTGAAGCGCACGACGCCCGCCAGCGTCTGGCGGTGGGTAAAGCCCGATTCGGGGAGCATCAGCGCGTCGGCATGTTTGGCGGGCACCTCGACATGATAGCCGAGCACGCCATTGTGGCGGATCTTGAGCGAGGCGATGCCGGTGCGGTCGCGATAGCCAGCTTCGAGCGCGGCGATCGCTTTGCGCCCATCGCGCGCGGTTTCGCGCAGCGCGTCGAGCGCATGGTCATAACCCTCGGCGATATAGCCACCCTGCGCCGCATCGACCGGCGGGGTTTCGGTGAGCGCGCGGCTGAGTTCGTCGACCAGCGCGCCGTGGCCGTCGAGGGCGGGGAGCAGGCGCGCGAGCAAGGGTGGCAGGTCGGGGCGGCGCGCGAGACGTTCGCGCAAGAGCCGTGCGCCGCCGAGGGCATCGCGCAGCTGCGCCAGATCGCGCGGCCCGCCACGCCCGGCGACGAGGCGGCCGAGCGCCCGTCCGGCGTCGGGCAGCGCGCGCAAGGCGGCGCGCAGTTCGCCGCGCCACAGCGCATCGCGCGCGAGACCATCGACGAGGTCGAGCCGGTCGAGGATCGCGGCCTTGTCGGTCAGCGGGCTGGCGAGATCGTCGGCGAGCAGCCGCGCGCCCGCGGCGGTGACGGTGCGGTCGATGGTGCCGAGCAGGCTGCCGTCGCGCGTCCCCGTCATCGTGCGGACGAGTTCGAGGCTTTCGCGCGTCGCGGCGTCGATCGCCATGCGCCCCGAGGCGAGATGGCGCACTGGCGGCTGGAGGAAGGTCGGCTGGCCGGTGCCGACATGGTCGAGATAGGCGACGAGCGCGCCCATCGCCGCGATCTCGCCGCGCGAAAAGGCGCCAAAACCATCAAGCGTCTGGACGCCAAAGAAGGTTTCGAGCCGCTTTTGCGCCGCGGTGCTGGAAAACTCGGCGGCAGGACGGCGCACGACCTGGCGCGCCGACGAGATGGGCAGTTCGCCCGCTCCCTCACCGACCAGCAGTTCGGACGGCGCGAGCCGCGCTAGTTCGGCATCGACCGCCTCGGGCCGCACCGCGACGACTTCGAACCGCCCGGTCGAAATATCGGCGGCGGCGATCGCCACCTCGCCCGCGCTGCCGACCTCGGCGAGCGCGGCGAGGCGGTTGGCGCTGCGCCCTTCGAGCAGGCTTTCCTCGGTCAGCGTGCCGGCGGTGACGAAACGCACGATCGCGCGCGCCACCAGCGCTTTCGACCCGCCGCGCGCCTTCGCCTCGGCGGGGGTTTCGACCTGTTCGGCGATCGCGACGCGATGCCCGGCGCGGATCAGCCGCGCGAGATAGGATTCGGCGGCGTGCACCGGCACCCCGCACATCGCCACCGGCTGCCCGTCATGTTCGCCGCGCGCGGTCAGCGCGATGTCGAGGGTCGCCGCCGCGGCCTTGGCATCGTCAAAGAACAGTTCGAAGAAATCGCCCATGCGGTAGAACAGCAGACAGTCGCCCGCCTGCGCCTTCAGCGCCCAATATTGCGCCATCATCGGCGTCGCGGCGGGGCTGGCGCTGTTGCTGTTGCTGTTCGCGGGTTTGGGGGCGGCGGCGGGCATCGGACCCTGCTTAGTGATTGGGGGCGGCATGGCAAGGTAGGGTTGATCGGTGTGGGCTTTTGGGGTGGGGAGCAGCCATTGCCGTGTTTGGTTATCCCGGGCCGGGGCTGCGATCCGGTCGGCGCGTGCGACGGGTCATCATGCCAAAGTTCAGGAAAGTTCAGCCTCGTGCAGCGCCCGATTTGCCGTGTTCGGCGGACTGAGGGCGGCCGGTTCTTGGCCGCATCCGGAACCGGGGCGGCGACCGCTTTTGCCTGTAAATTGAAAGAGCCGAGATGAAGGCTGGCACAGCGGAATAATGTAGGACAGCGTTTTTTTGAGCGGCGGATGGCGGTTTTGGGGTGGGGAGCGGCCATTTCCTGATCCTCCCCGGAACGGGGAGGTGGCAGCCCGCAGGGGTGACGGAGGGGTCGAAACCTCGCGCCATGACGCACCGTCGCGGCCCCTCCACCCC